>CANJNI010000028.1 GCA_947475995.1 Beijerinckiaceae bacterium
CTCACGAAACCTTGCTGACAGTCGGCATCTTGAAGAAGCCCGGGCGCGAAGCCACACCACAACTAGGGTCGTCCTCATCATGGCATGACCGCCAAACTGATGCACCAACTGTGCACTGTCGTTCGCCGACATTCGGCACGGTTCGCCCACGCGTATTAGGCACATGTTGGGCACGAAAGCCCGGCGCGAGCAGTCAAAAGATCATAACTGATTGATTTTACTGGCGCTCCCTAGGGGAATCGAACCCCTGTTTTCGCCGTGAGAGGGCGACGTCCTGGACCGCTAGACGAAGGGAGCGGGCGCGTTGCGCAGGGTGTCTATACGCGGGGCGGCGGCGCGCCGCAAGCTTACCGTGCGGGGTAGCGAGCGCCGCCTGTGGAGGCGGAACCGGTCTGCCCCGCAGCCCGCAGGGCGGTCGAGGATTGGCCGGAGCGCCGCCCGTGCAGGAACGCGAAGGCGGGCGTTTTCGCCCCCGGCAGCAGGCTCGCATCGGCCTCGTCGTAGCGGTTGGGGGCCAGCCAGACGGCGGCCCGGCTGTGAGCGGCCTTGAGGGTCGAGGCGGGCCGGTCGATCACCGCAATCGGCACAAGCTGCGCTATCTCGCGCCATTTCTGCCAGCGATGAAAGCCCGCCAGATTGTCCGCCCCCATCAGCCAGACGAAATCCACGCCCGCGCAGCGCTGCGTCAGCCAGCGCACGGTGTCGTAGGTATAGCGGGTGCCGATGCGGGCCTCGATGCCGGTGACCAGAATGCGCGGGTCGTCGGCGACCTCGCGGGCCGCCGCCATGCGGGCTTCCAGCGGCGGCAGGGCGCGCGTGTCCTTCAGCGGATTGCCGGGCGTCACCAGCCACCAGACGGCGTCGAGCCGAAGGCGCTTCAGGGCGATCAGGCTCGCCAGCCGGTGCCCCTCGTGGGGCGGGTTGAACGAGCCGCCGAACAGCCCGATGCGCAGGCCCGGCGCAAATCTCGGAAGAGGATGGCGCGGGAGGGGATGAAACGCCGGATCGGCCCTTGTGCTCATGTCGAGCAAAATGGCCGCCTCCGGCCCCGCTGTCGAGCCTTCACAGGAAGTTATTCGGCCAGATGATGCTCCGCCACATATGGGACGAGGGCGAATTGTCGAACCCCAGCCCCTCTTCGGGCTGCTTGAAGTGGCGGCCGATGATGTCCTCGAAATCGCGGACGTTGACGCTGACGGACGGATCGAACGAATAAAGATCGTTCATGGTGATCAGCCGGGCCGACATGTACCATTTGTGATTGCGCGCATGGTCGGCGGCGCGCTGGATATAGGCGGGCGGCACGTAATCCTCGCCGAAAGCACGCGTGTAGAGTTCGGGATATTCATAGCCGAGCTGCGGCTCGGGGAAGAACCGCAGCGCCTGATGGTAGCGCACCGCCCAGGCGGTTTCCTCGTCCACATAAGGTTCGATCAGCTGCGCGCCGTAATAGCCGTGGTCGGAGCGAATATGCGCCACCACGGCAATGTCGTGCAGCAGGCAGCCGAGCACGAGCTTTTCGGGCAAGCCATTTTTTTGCGCCAGCCGGGCGCTTTGCAGCAGATGCTGGCCCCCGCGATGAACCAGCAGGATGCGCCGCTCGAAATAATCGATGAGGGTCGGCTTCTCCGGCATCGGCGGCAGGCGCGGCTCGTCATGCATCAGGTAGCGGCCCGGAACCGACTTCCAGTCGCCCGCGCCGATTTCGCCGATGCGGCCGAAGAAGGGTTTCGCGACCTTGCGGTCCAGCAGGCCCATCATGATGCGTTCGAGCAGATCGTCCCGCTCGTCCACCGCCATGTCCGGCGTGGCCTTTTCGGCAAGCAGGCGGTGCGCTTCGGCGACGAGTTCTTCGTGTGTCATGGAAATTCCTTACGGCCTTGTCTGCCCGTTTCCGTGGACGCGGTATTTGAACGAGGTCAATTGCTCGAGCCCCACCGGGCCGCGCGCATGCATCCGGCCCGTCGCGATGCCGATCTCGGCCCCGAAGCCAAATTCGCCGCCATCGGCGAATTGCGTCGAGGCATTGTGCAGCACGATGGCTGAATCCACTTCGCGCATGAACCTTTCCGCAGCAGCCTCATCCTGCGTGATGATGCAGTCCGTATGATGCGACCCGTAGGTTTCGATATGCGCGATGGCGGCGTCGAGGCCGTCGACGACTTTCGCCGAGATGATGCTTTCGAGATATTCGGTGCGCCAGTCATCTTCCGTGGCGGGCGTTGCGCGCGCATCTGCAGCGCGCGTGGCTTCGTCGCCCCGCACCTCGCAGCCGGCGTCGATCAGCATCGACACCAGCGGCTTCAGATGTGTCGCGGCGACAGAGCGATCCACCAGCAAAGTCTCGGCAGCGCCGCAAATGCCGGTGCGGCGCAGTTTCGCATTGAGCAGAATCGCTTTCGCCATGTCGAGATCGGCGGCGCGATCAACATAGACATGCACGATGCCTTCCAGATGCGCGAAGACCGGCACGCGCGCCTCATCCTGCACGCGGGCCACGAGGCTCTTGCCGCCGCGCGGCACGATGACGTCGAGATTGCCCGCCAGCCCTTTCAGCATTTCGCCCACGGCGGCGCGGTCACGCACCGGCACGCGGGAGATCGCCGCGTCAGGCAGGCCTGCGGCCCGCAGACCCTCGACCAGACAGGCATGGATCGCGCCCGACGAATGGAACGAGTCCGAACCGCCGCGCAGGATGGCGGCGTTGCCGGCCTTGAGGCACAGCGCACCCGCATCGGCCGTCACGTTGGGACGGCTCTCGTAGATCACCCCGATCACCCCGAGCGGCGTGGAAACGCGCTCGATCTGCAAGCCGTTCGGGCGCACGAAACTGGCCAGCACGCGCCCGACCGGGTCCGGCAGAGCCGCAATGTCTTCAAGGCCGCGCGCCATCGCCTCGATACGGGCTTCATTGAGCATCAGCCGGTCGAGATTGGCCCTGGTCATGCCGGAGGCTTCGCCGGCCGCCATGTCCTTCGCGTTGGCGGCGATCACGTCAGCGGCGCGGGCGCGCAGCACCCGGGCGGCCTCGGCGAGGGCGCGGTTCTTCTGTTCCGTCGGCGCCAGGCCGAGCGCATGGGCGGCGGCGCGGGCGTCGCGGCCAAGCGCCAGCATGATGTCGTGAACCGGACGGGATTCGTCGAGGCGATGAACGTTTTCCATGGCCCCCGCATAGCAGAAAGACCGCCCGGCGTCATCGGGCGCAGGGCGGGGCCGCTATGCCAGAAGCCCCATGCTGCGCCAGTCGCGCAGCAGCAGCTTTTCGAGGCTCGCGTCGCTGCGCACCGGCAGATAGCGGCCATGCAGGCGACCGAACGCCCCCCGCAGGGTTTCGCGCCATGCGGCGAGGGCTCGGGCGTAGCGATCCAGCGCGCCGGAATCGAGGTTCATCTCGACCTCTTCGCCGCTCTCGGCGTCCACCAGACAGGACTGGCCCTGCGCCAGATGCGCCGGATCGCATTCCTGCGGGCTCAGCAAATGGAGCGCAATGAATTCGCAACCCGAGCCGCCAAGGCCTTTCAGGTCGCGCTCGGGATCGTCGAGCCAGAAATCGCTGATCAGGAAAGTGAGGCTGCGCGGCTTCAGCTTGCGCTCGATACCCGGCAGCAGCCTGCCGAACCCGCCGCCTGCGGGCTCAAGCGCATCGATCCAGCGAAACAGAACCGGCGCACGATCCACGCCCTGCACGCGCGGTGAAAGCGATGTTTCCCCATTCACGCAGCCGACGATCTGCGCCGCATCGCCCCCCGCCAGAGCCACGAAGGCGACTGCTGCGGCCAGATCGCGCCCGAAGGCGAACTTGTCCGGCTCGCCCGATTGCATCGACGCGCTGGCGTCGAGCACGATCGTCACCGGCACCTGCTGGTCTACTGCGTATTGCCGGGTGAAATAGCCGCCGTGGCGCGCATGCAGATGCGGATCGAGATGTCGCACATCGTCGCCCGGCTGATATTCGCGGTAGTCGGCGAATTCGAGTCCCGAGCCCTTCTGCTGCGAGCGCCGTTCGCCCACGCCCGTGGACGGGACCGCATGGCGGATGGAAAGACGCGAGCGGCGCAGAGCATTCAGCAGCGCCGGGGGCGGCGTCATACGGCGCTCCGCACCGTGGCGTCGAACAGTCTGGTCAGCATCTTCTGCGCATCGATTCCATCCGCTTCCGCCTCGAAATTAAGCTGGAAGCGATGGCGCAGCGACGGCATCAGGACTTCGCCCAAATCCTCGAAGCTCACGTTGAAGCGGCCGTTCAGAAGCGCGTGGCCCTTGGCGGCGAGCAGCAGCGACTGTGCGCCGCGCGGACTGATCCCGAAACGAACATATTTGCGCACATCCTTGCCGGCCTCGGCCAGAGATGGCTGCGTGGCGCGCACGAAGCGCGCGACCGCGCGGCGTACATGCGACGCGACCGGAACATCGCGCACCAGCGACTGGCCTTGCAGGATGTCTTCAGCGGTCAAAACCTGCGCAACCGTCTCGGTCGCATGACCGGTGGTGAGATCGAGAATGCGGTCGAGTTCGTCCTCGCCGGGAAATTCCACGATGGTCTTGAACAAGAAACGGTCGATTTGCGCTTCCGGCAACTGATAGGTGCCGTCCATTTCGAGCGGGTTTTGTGTGGCCAGCACGAAGAAAGGACGCGGCAGCGCCATCGTGCGGCCGCCCGCCGTCACCATGCGCTCCTGCATGGCCTCGAGCAGCGACGATTGGGTCTTCGGCGTGGCGCGATTGATCTCATCCGCCAGCAGTAGCTGCGTGAAAACCGGGCCCGGCTGAAACTGCAGGCGTGAACGCCCCTGTTCATCCGGCACGAGCGCGAGCGCGCCCGTCACATCCGCAGGCATCAGGTCGGGCGTGAACTGGATGCGCGAAAAGCTCAGCCCTGTAGCTGCGCCCAGCGTGCGCACCAGCAGCGTCTTGCCAACTCCCGGCGCGCCTTCGAGCAAAACATGCCCTTCGCAGATAAGCGCGATCAGCAATTGCTCGATCACCGCATTCTGGCCGATCACCGCCTTGCCGATCTCGCGTCGCGCGCGTTGCAGGTTGGCCAGCAGGTTGGCGAGTTCCGGCGGCAGACCGCGCGATGCGTCGGGAGTGTTCAAATGAGTCTCCACCGCCGTCATTCCAGCATCACTGCTTGATCTTGATGACGATATCCGCCTGGGCGTCAAAGTCTGTCGACAGATCTTTCGGCCCTGCCGGAAAGCCGTTGCCGCGCAGGATATGTGCGGCGATGTTGGTGGCCTGCTGGGGACTGAGCGAATCCGGATTTTCGACCGGCATCCGCAGTTTGATGAACTGGACGAGTTCGGCGACCGGCTGATCCCCGAACGTATAGGCGAAGTCCGATCCGAGCAGCGGCGGACCGCCGGGCGAGCCGGTCAGTCCGGAGCCATGACACACGGAGCAGAAACGGTCGTAGGTGGCCTTGCCGCGATCAGCCTGTTCAAGGGAGTAAACCCCATCCCAGACGGATTTTGGCGCGTTCTGCGCGCCGGCCGCAGAGGCCAGCATGAACACAGTGAAAACCAGAACCGATCTCGCCGCCAAAACTGTCCTCCCCGATGGCCCACCATACCCGTCAGCTTGACGGGTCTTATCCGTTCGTCGAAAATGACATGAGGTTAGCGCCTGATCAACCGCCGCTTCACGTTGTTCGGAAAGCCCGGAACATAATCCACCCAGAGAGGAAATAGCCAGAATGTCCGTCTCCAAACTGGCTCTTGCAGCCGCATTGACCGTGTCGCTCGGGAGCGTCGCGATCGCCCAGACCGCGCCCATGGCGAACTATACGCCGGTCACCGACAAGATGCTGGCTGATCCCAGCCCCAACGACTGGCCGATGTTCCGCCGCACCTTCAACGGCTGGGGCTACAGCCCGCTCGACCAGATCAACAAGCAGAATGTCGGAAATCTGCGCATGGCCTGGTCGCGCGCCATGGAGCCCGGCGCGCAGGAAGGCACGCCGATCGTCCACGACGGCATCATGTTCCTGCCGAACGCAGGAAATGTCGTGCAGGCGCTCGACGCCCGCAATGGCGACCTTATCTGGGAATATCGCCGCGAATTGCCGGCCGATATCGACAAGTACGACGGACTGGCGGACGTCACGCGCACGCTCGGTCTTTACGGCAACAATGTCATCCTGACCTCGGCAGACGGCTATGTGGTGGCGCTCGACGCCAAGACCGGCAAGGTCGCCTATGAGATCCTTGTGGCCGATTACAAGACGCTCAGCACGCGCCAGTCGGGCGGTCCGCTTATCGCCAACGGCAAGATCTTTTCCGGCCGTCGCTGCTCGCCCAAGGGTGGACCGAAGGCCTGTTTCGTATCCGCTCACAGCGCCCAGAACGGCGAAGAGCTGTGGCGCTTCTATACGATTCCCCAGCCGGGCGAGCCGGGCTTCGACACATGGGGCGACACGCCCTACGAAAGCCGACTGCATCTGGGCTCATGGATGGTGCCGACCTACGACCCGGAAACCAATCTGGTGTTCTTCGGCACTTCCACGACCGCTCCCTATTCCAAGTTCCACCTGAACGATCCGGTGAAGAAAGACTGGGAATATCTCTACCAGTCCTCGACGCTGGCCCTGAACGCCGACAGCGGCAAGATCACCTGGTATGTGCAGCATCTGCGCGACCATTGGGACCTCGACAACGTGTTCGTGCGGCTGCTGGTCGACACTGCCGTGACGCCGAACAAGGACGAGGTGAAGTGGATCAACCCCAGCCTTAAGCCGGGCGAAAAGCGCAAGGTCATGACCGGTACGCCGGGCAAGACGGCCACGATCCACACGATGGACCGTCAGACCGGCGAATTGCTCTGGGTGCGCGAGACCGTTCCGCAGAACGTCTACAAGGACTTCGACTGGAAGACCGGTCGCGGCATCACCAATCCGGACATCCTGTTCACGCAACTGCGTCAGGAATTCACCATCTGCCCCGGCATCTATGGCGGCAAGGACTGGCAGGAAGGCTCCTACAGCCCGCGCACCAACATGATGTACTACCCGCTGCAGAACTCCTGCAGCGTGGAGACCAACGTGATCGCAAACCCGACCGCCGCAGACGGCGCCGCGATGCGTCACCGCACCATCATGCTGCCTGACGCCAAGAATGCCGGCAACGTCTTCGCCATCAATGCCGAGACAGGCAAGCAGGGCTGGAAGTTCGAGAACCGCGCCGGCATGTGGTCAACGGTAGCGACCGGCGGCGGCCTCGTGATCGCCGGCGATCTCAACCGTCGCCTGCGCGTCTTCGACGATGAAACCGGCAAGGTGCTGTTCGAGACCATCCTGGCGGCCCCTGCCGCAGGCTTCCCGGTGACCTATGCGGTGGACGGCAAGCAGTATGTCGCAGTGCCGGTTGGTTCGCCTGGCGTCACCGGTCGCCAGATCCTCAGCGTCACTCCGGAACTGAAGCCCGGCACCGGCGGCAACTCATTGTTTGTCTTCGCGCTGCCGTAACAAGTCTGGCGGAACCTTGAAGCGGGCGGCGCGGCGAAAGCAGCGTCGCCCGATTGTTTGTGGAGCAGCCAGATGCGGAGCTTCCTGAAGCGAGCAGCCGTGATCATCGGGACGCTCGCGTTTGCGTCGATGCTCCCGCAGGCGGCCTTCTCGCAGAATGCGCTTGTTCCGCAGGACTTCCTGACGAACAAGCGTTTATCGACCGGCGACCGGATCCGCTACTGTCTCAACATGTCCAGCGTTCTGGTCGAATTCGATCGGGAAATCGGGCGCGAAATTGCGGGCGCGCTTTTTCTGGAGCCCGAGTTCTTCGAGGTCAAAACCCCGACCGATCCCTATCCGCTCGACTACCGGATGGACGTGACGGAAGAAGACCTGTTCATTTTCATGAACAGGCGCTGCGATGCGTTTCTCGGTTTCTCCATCAGTCCCGACGACACGCCGGATTGGCTGCAGCCGACACGACCTTATCACAGCACGGCGTTTCGCATCGTGACCACCCGCAAGGACGTTCGGGCGCTTGCGGACCTGCCGGCCTCCAGTTCGGTCGGCACATGGATGGGAAGCAGCCCCGATTCCGCGTTCAGGGTGTTTCTGTCCACATCCGGAGCGTCGCTGCGCCGCCTGCCTTATCCGCATAATCTCTATCTGGTCGACCGGCTTCGCGACGGAACCCTGCAGGCCGCGATGATCTGGGAGCCGGCGCTTTACCTCGGCGGCCAGGGCGGGCCGCAAAAGCTTGGACTGTCGGTGCTGAATGGTTTCCCGTTCACAGTCGCCACAATCGACTTCGGCATCGCCTTGCGGTCCAACGAATCCTATCTGCGCGCACAACTCGATTCCGCAATCGATGCGCTCGTCCGCGATGGAACGCTTGAAAAACTGCGGCGCAAGTTCAGCCTACCGCCGCAAGCGCAATAAGCCGGGCGCATGACGTAGCGTCAGGTCGAAAAGGAAAAGGACCAGCGCCAGCAATAGCCAGAATCGCCACTGGGGCGAAAAGGATATTTCCCGCTCGCCTGCCATTTCCTGCGCCTGCTGCCGGCTCATCACAGCGCCTCCGGTGGCCAGCGCCATGACCTTCAGCAATTCGGGCTGGCGGCTCCTGGGCGACAGGAGTGCAGGCGCTTCGATGTGCAAAGCTGCTTCCGCCCTTTGTGACTCCAGTTCGACCGATGCGAGCACATTCCCCGGCCCGTCGGCAATGAACGCCGCCGCAAAACGGCCTGGCGCGATCATCTTCAAAGCCAATGTGGATTGGCTTGCAGCAGATCCATTCGGCAGTTCGAAATTTATCGTGGCGGGGATTTCTGCAGCCGTGAGCGGCTTTCCGTCGGCGCCGGTAGCCTCCAGTTCGACACGAATGTCGTCGCGGTTGCGCACCAACGACAATTGCAGCCCCGTCCCGTGCGCGCCGCGTGTCGAAGCCCGGACCGTTTGCGCAATGAAAAGTGGAAAGTCTTCGCGCGTCTGCCAGTCGGCCGTCCATGGCCCCGCGCCGTGCGTCGCGAGCGCCGCCACCTGCCCCTGTCCATAAGCCCAGGACGCCAGCAACGGCGTCGCCGTTCCGTCCGCCTCCGAAATGGACAGGTGCAGCTTTGCCTCCGGCTTGGCGGTGGTCAGCACATAACCCGCGACGGGAGCGGGGCTGGCCTGCACTCCGTCCAGAAATGCAGCCGTACGGTCGTTCCATTGCGGTTGCGCGGCGCGCTCCTTCACGCCTTCTCCGGACAGCGACATGGCCTCTCGCGCAAGAATGCCCGGCAGGGCCTGGAAGTCTGCAGTTCCATGAAAGGAGCCGCCGCCCATGCGGGCTATGTCCTGCACGGTTGCAGGATCGGCGCTCGATCCGATGGCAAGGCCGGACACTGTAGCGCCCATGGCCCGCAGCCGACCAATGACGCCCTGAAAATCTCCGGGCTGCGTCAACCCGTCTGTCATCACCACGACGTGCTTGATCCTGGACTCGTTCCCGATGAGTTGTCGCTCCGCCTCGACGAGACCGGGATAAATGGACGTGCCGCCGCCCGGCGTCAGCGGCGCGAGCGCCCGCCGCACTGCATCCATGTTCTTCTTTTGAAGCGGCAGAATAGCTTGCGCTTCGGAATCGAATGTCACGATCGATATGTCGCTTTCCTCATGCAACAGTTCGATGGCCGAGACGGTGGCGCTCTTGGCGATATCCAGACGTGTTCCGTCTCCGACCGATTGCGTCATGCTGCCGGAGCGGTCCAGCACGAAGACCATGGCGGCCTGAGGCGCTTCGGTGGGGATGCGCGCCGAGAGCGGCGACATGCGTTCCAGCGGTGTTCCAAAATAGCCGCCGGGTCCGAAGGCATTTTCGCCGCCAAGGATCAGCAGCCCACGACCGTATCGACTGACCGTGGTCTCGATCATTTCCTGCTGGCGCGTGTCGAGATCGACGGCCGGAAGGTTGACCAGAATGACGCCGTCATAGACGAGCCAGTCCTTCAACGACCAGGGCGCGTTTCTTGCCGGAATGATGCGCGATTCGATAGATTGTATCCGCAGCGCCTCCGCCACGCGGGCCGCTTCTTCCCGCGCGGCGTCCGGCGTGACGATCGCAATGCGCGGAGCAGGGCTTGCGGTGACAAACACGCCGTCGCCCTGCGTAAGCGAACCGGTCTGCGCTTCGACAGAATAGAACGCGCGACCCTCCCGCACCTCGGGAATGACAGTCTCGATGCGATGATCGCCGCTCTCGAGTTTCAGGCGCTGTTCAGACAGAAGTACGCCGTTCCGCAGAATCTTGATCGCCGCTTCCTGCGACTCGCGGCTTGCGAGGATCGTGGTGAGGACGAAGCGATCTCCGGCGCGCACCTTCGCGGGTGCAGCGAGATGACGGATTTCCAACACAGGCTTCGTGATCTGCTCCGGCACGGTCATCAGGCGCACGGCCGGGTTGGCGAAACGCCGCAGGGAAGCAGCAACTTCACCGCGCGATTGCGGAGCTTGTTCACTCACGATGATCGAGCCGCGGGGCGACGAGACCATGGCGGTCGCGAGTCCCACCGCTTCTTCAAGATCGGCCGCCCTGATGGAGTCCTCAGGGCGATGGTGGCGGCCGCCTTCGACATCCTGCATCAGCACCGGATCGGGCCCGGCCACGACCGAGCCGCCGCCCGGCTCTGTGTCGCCGATGAAAATCCTGCTCGAACCGGGCAGGAAAGCCGGCGCGAGCGCCTGCGCCAGCGCCAGAGCAACAGCGGCGAGAGACAGTGCGCGAATAGCGATCATGGAACGACGCTGCTTCGCCTTGAAACCGGTTCGGTGGAAGAGATCGGCGGTCACGATTCGCTTCTGGCCATAGCGCGCGTTTGCAAGCTCGACCAACAGGAGCAGAACAGCCGCCGCCGCAAACCAGCGCCACGGCGCATCGAGGCTTGCCGACTCGACTGGCTGTGCGGCCATCCAGGCTGGCGCGGGGCCGGGGTTGACTGCAATCGGATATGCTCCATCCGCCGCAACGAGTCTGTAAAGACCCGACCGCAGCGGCAGGAAAGCGCTCTCCATGTCCGCCGGGAACCATGGGTCGTCGCTCGTTGCCTTCAGCAGCCGGACCTGCGGCAGCACGACTTCCCTTCCATCCGGATCGAACAGTTTCGTTGCCGGACCGATGAGCCTGCGCTCGACCGCGCAACTGCGGCCGGCCACGCAGGTCTGCGACGATGGAATGTTCAGTTTCGTTACGATCCGCGCGATGAATTCCGGAAATCCAGAAAGCTCCGGCCAGTTGCTGCGGGCGGTCTCGAATGCAAGCCGCACGTCAATCCCGGCGGGGCCGTTCCGAACAATGATCAGCGGCGTGGCTCCCGAGCCCAGCAAAACGCGATCTCCCGCCCTGCCGGCGAATGACAGTCCCGACGCGATCTTCACCAGCCGCCATGCGAGTCCGGCCGAGAGAACATGATCATCATCCCACATTGTCACGTCGGGCTGATCGACGCGTCGGGGCTCTGCCTCGGTCTGCAGCCGGGCCGCGCCGATCCACACAGTGTTGATCCCCGGATGCCGCGGCAGAACAACGTTGTTGGCGACCACCAGATCGAAATCCGCCGGTCTCGCGGGCAAGGCCGTGAGAGTGGTCATCTCCACCTGCTCGACGGCTCGAAGGGCGCGCACAACGGCCTCATCTTCAGCGCCGACCATCGCCACTCGAACGCGCCTCGGGCTATCCCGCAGCGTCAGGAAGCTCCGGGAGGTCGGCGCATCAAGCGTTCTTACGCTAAGGATGCCAGCGCCCGGCAAGGCAACCTCGGCGGAAAAGCGACCGCCCGGTTCGGCCTCCAGCGTGGTCCAGTCCAGAAAACTTGCGGCTCCTTCGGGCTGAAACGAGACTGCGACAGATGTCGACGCGGCGCCATCCAGCACGCCTCTCACGCGCCATTTTCGAAAAGGCGTTGCGCCGACGGGCGTGGCGGTCAGATCGGAAATGCGCGCTGTCGCGGGAGGGATCTTCTGAGAGGACCGGACCTGAAGCTCGACATTCGCGGATTCCAATTCAAGAATCGCGTCGTCCAAAGCTTGATCGCTCAACACAACGACCTGCGTTCGCTCGCCGCTGTTCAGGACGGCGCGCGCCTGACGCGCGACGCTCCTCCAGTCCGGTGCAGCTTCTTCCGGTCGCAGTCCCGAAAGCACCGCCTCGAGCCGATCAGCGCGGCTCCATCTGGCTGCGAGCGGGGACGCATCCGCAGAAGCGGCGATGATAGACACACGGTCGCTGTCCACGGGCGGTCGCGCTGCAAGCGCGCTGCGGACATGTTGCAGGGCCTCATCCAGCCTCGCGTTGGCTCCGGGATCTGCGCCGCGTTGAAGATCGATAATGAACACGCGATGCGACGATCGGGCGTCGCCGCTCCAGGTGGGTTCGGCAAGCGCAGTGAAAACGGCCGCAATGCAGGCGAGCTGAAGCAGCAATTCCGATCCGGGTCGCGGAAACTGCAGGCGGCTGCGATTCTGCGCGCCATGCTGGATCGACCGCCAGATCTGCACGCTCGGCGTGATGATCAGCGTACGCCTTCGCATATGCAGATACGCCACGAACAGCGACGTCAGCAGGCCCCAAAGCCATTCGGGATGCAGGAATGTCAACGCGCCGCTCGCGCAGAGGCTTCGCCCTGCACGGGCGTGAAGAAGCGTCGCGCGGCTTCCGGATGTTCCAGCCGCGACGCATCGCGTGCAACCGGAGTCTCCGTGGACGCGACCCATGCGCCGCGTGTTTCCCCTGCGGGCGCGGCGGCGCGTGCGCCGGCCTCGGGCACGATGTCCATCCGGATGGTGCGGCCGACGCCCGGTTCGGCCGATTGCAAAGCGACTTCATCAGCTGTTTGCCGCTGCAAAATCGCGCCTTCGGCGGCTTGCGCGGACTGGACGCCCTCGCCTGCCATGTTGCCGCCCTTGCCGGCCTCCTGCGCCCCGCTGACAGGCTGGCCTGCGCCCGGCGACGACTGGCGCTGTTGCAAGGCGATCTCGCGTTCGCGGTTCAGCCTGGCCTGATCCTCCGGCGATAATTGATAGTCGCCATCCGCAAAGCTGTTTTCCGATGCGTCTGCGAGCGCCGACTCCGCTGCGCCCGGCGTGGATGCGGCCGGCCGAGGTCCGCTCTGCGCGGCGCCGCCCGCTTGTGTGGAGGAAGCCGTCGTGGCTTGCGGCTGCGCAGGAGCGGTCTGAGAGGCGGGCTGCTCTGCTGCGGCGGGCTGCCGAGCATTCGCCGCGAAGTTCCTCAGTTGCTCGCGCAGGCCGGCGCCGATCTGTCCCGCGAGCCATTTCGGCGCATCATCCCGATAGGCATTGGCGGCGTGTTCGATGGCGGCTTCGACATTCCGGGCAGCCGAATCCGTCGCGGAAGTTGCCGCAGTTTCGGCGGCGATCTTTCGGAGTTGCTGCGCCACCGCTTTCAGATAAGGGTCCTGCCGCTCGGTAGCGTCTTTCTCGATATTTGCAGCGAGCATTTCGAGCGCATCGGGTTTGTAGGTATCCGGAACGGAAGTGGCGGCCTGCATCTGTGGTGGCGCAGGCGCGCGCCGTTGCGCCTGCGTGCCGAACGCCAGTGCAGCCGCGACGAACAGCATCGCCGGCAGGCGCCAGTCGCGCGGCGCGAGCGGGGCCAATTCCGTGATGCGAATGCGAGCTTCGATGCTGGCTGCATCGCGCAGGAGCGCCGACGCAATGAGACCGCGCTGCGTCCGATTGCTCAGTTCGAAAGCCGTGCTCAGTCGCTCCTTGAGACCGAACTGCCGGTCGGCGATCTGCGCAAGCTTCTGGAGCGGCGGCGCAAGTTCGATCGCCACGAAGGCCGCCGCCGTAGAACACGCCAGCCACAGGCCGAACATCCATCGCGCGAGGCGCGCAGTGTCACTGGATGCAAAGAAGCCGATAGCGAGCCAGCCGACAATGGCCGTGGTCGCGGTCGCCATCAGGGCGGCCATGAGTCGTCGCGCCTGAATCCGCCTGCGGGCGGCGGCCAGGGTGCAGACAATCCGCTCAAGGGGATGATTGGCGATTTCGTGTTCCATCGGCTCTGACCAATCTGAATGTCCAGAACCCGCGCGAGGCTGTCAATGGCCGGGCTTGTTGCGCCGCGCCGCGCGGCTCTCTAGTTTCGGCCCGGGAGGTGGGCCGTGTACGAACTGACCTTGCAGCAGGTGATTGTGCGACTTGGAGCCATGCTGCTGATTGTCGCCGTATACGGCTGCCTGCTGGCGTCTGTCGCAAGACTTTTGGGCGACGACGGACCTCGCCACGACGGGCGACTGACGATCAGCCCCTTCGGGCATCTGGACCTGATCGGTCTTCTGGCCGGGGTTCTGTTCCTGATGGGCTGGGCGCGGCCCATGGATGTCGATCCTGCACGGCTGCGGGGCGGACGCGTGGGTCTGGCGTTATGTGTCGGTGCGAGCCTGGCGGGCGTTGCCCTATTGGGCGCTGCCCTGCAGTTGTTGCAGGGGCCGGCGCTGCGCATTCCGGGCGAACTGGCGGCGCAGAATGTTCAGATGTTCCTTCAGGAAGCGGGACGCATGTGCGTCTGGTTCGCAATCATCAACCTTGTCCCGGTTCCACCGTTGGCCGCATCGGCGCTCTGGCGGATGGCTGCGGAGAATGGCGCGCAACTCGCGGCCCGATTCTATCTGCCTGGCGCGGGTCTTTTGATCGTGCTGATGGCCAGCGGCCTGGCTCGCAAGGTCGTCGAACCACTGGCCGCGCCCCTGAGCTTGATGCTCGGCGTTCGCTGAGCCTGATCAGACCGCCTCGCAGGCGAACGGCCGGAACTGCGGCAGCACGCCCGTCTCCTCGAACTCACGGAACGTGATTTCCACCGGCATGCCGATCCTCACGTCGTCTGGCGCGCAATCGACGATGTTCGTGCCGAACATCGGCCCTTCATCCAGTTCGATCAGCGCATAGACGTAGGGAACCTCGAAGGCCGGATGCATCGGGCGGCGATGGATGTTGAAGGCAAACACCATGCCGCGTCCTGACGCCTCTTCCCAGCGCATGTTCCCGTAGAACGGCTTGTTCTCGTGAAACCGGCAATATGCGGCCGGCCAGTACCATGCGCTGCATGTCTGGCAACGCATCAGCAGGAATTTCTTTTCCGCCACTCCGTCCCAGAACGGACGGATGCTTTCGGTGATGTTGGGTTTGGGGCGTGTGGGAACAGACATGGCGTGTCTCTTGTCAGTCGCGGCCGAGAACGAGCGTTGCGTGGGTGGAGCACATGCCGGGCGCGAGAATTTCGCCGCCATGGCCGGTCGCCATGCCGATGCGCGCGTCCTTCACCTGCCTTGCGCCGGCCTCGCCGCGAAGCTGGGTGATGGCCTCGGCGATATGCGTGAGTTCGCCGAAATAATAGGCCGACAGCAAGCCGCCGCTCGTGTTGATGTTCGCCTTGCCGCCCGGGCCGATTCCGCCGTTGGCGACGAAGTCGCCACCCTCGCCCTTGCGGCACCAGCCATAGTCCTCGACCTGAAACAGAACCTCGGCGGTGAAGCAATCATAGAGGCCCGCGAAGTCGACATCCTCGATGGAAATGTCGGCTTCGCGGAAAGCGATCTCCTTCGCGCTCTGCACGGCAAGCTGCGTGTAGTTCGCCTTCTCCCACCAGAGCCGTTCCATGGCTTCGCCGGTGCCGACTCCGTAAACATAGACAGGCTTCTTGCGCAGGTCTCTTGCGCGCTCCGCCGTCGTCAGGACGAACGCCATGCCACCGTCGTTGATAAGGCACATATCAAGTGTCCGGTAGGGATCGATCACCATCGGCGAGTTCATGTAATCATCGAGCGTGAGCGGGCGGCCATACATCTGCGCCTGCGGATTGAGCTGCGCCCAGGCGCGCTGCGCCACCGCAATCTCCCCGAAGGCCTCCGGCCGCGTGCCGTATTCGTGCATATGCCGGGAGGCGAAGAACGTGTGATGGCTGACGGCCGCCATATCGCCGAACGGTTTGCCCCAGTGTCCGGCCTTTTCGATCGACCGGATGCCGGTCTTCTGCGGACCACGCGAGCGCGACCAGTCCTTGGCCCCGTAGGACAGGACCACATAATCCGCCATGCCGACTTCGAGAAACTTCGAAGCCGCCATGATGCCCATGATGCCGGCTGTTCCGCCGCGCCCGATCTGGAAGAACATGCGCGTCGGCAGGCCCAGAATGCGTGGAAACGCATCGGTCTCCACGGGCGGCGTGCCGGAGCCCGGCGCAAGCTGCAAATCAATCGCGCCGTTCACCTGCGAAGGTTTCAGTCCCGCGTCCTCGATTGCAAGATGGGCCGCTTCGGCCTGCAGGGTTCGCTGCGTATGCTCGGGAAATCGTCCGGGAATGAGCCCCAATCCGACGATTGCAAATTTCTTCTTGAGGAATTTCTCCACGTTCCCGTCCCGGATGCATTTTCTTTAACGTGAAGATGAAAATTTTCAGTCATCAAGTCAACCGCCGAGCCATGTGCGATGGCGCACATGCTTCGGATTCCTGATTGCATACAGGCTGAAAGCCGCTTGTTTGAGATGGATTTGCACGTCATCCTGCCGGATACCGTGCGCAGAAAGCCGGGGAGGAAAAGATGAGTCGGTCCACATTGTCGCTATTGTCAGGCTGCGCGTTGAGCTTTGCGGTTCTGGCGGCTGTCCCGGCGAAAGCCGACGCGCTCGTCGATCGCGGCGCCTATCTGATGAATTCCATCGTCGCCTGCGGCAATTGTCATACCCCGAAGGGCCCCGATGGCAAGCCGCTGGCCGGTCGCGAACTCTCCGGCGGCGCGGCCATCGAAGCTCCCATTTTCAGCGCGGTCCCGTCAAACATCACACCCGATCCGGACACCGGAATCGGGAAATGGACCGATGCGCAGATCATAGACGCCATTCGCAACGGCAAGCGTCCCGATGGCAGCATCATCGGCCCGCCGATGCCCATCGCGTTTTATCGGGACATTTCGGACAATGATGCGAAAGCCATCGTGGCCTATCTCCGGCAGGTGAAGCCGGTTTCGAACAAGAGTCCCAAATCGACCTACAAGATTCCCTTGCCGCCCTCCTATGGTCCGCCCGTCACGACCGTCGCCGACGTTCCGCATACAGACAAGGCTGCCTATGGGGGCTATCTGGCGACCGCCCTCGGCCATTGCATGGATTGCCATACGCCGCTCGTGGAAGGCCGCAACGACATGAGCCGCCTCGGGGCGGGGGGCAACGTGTTCGACGCGCCGGGCGGGGGCGTCGTGCGATCCGCCAATCTGACGTCCGGACTTCCCGATGGCGTTTCGCTCTGGAGCGATGCGGCTCTCAAGGCTGCGATCAAGGATGGCGTGCGGCCCGACGGCAGCAAGCTCGTCCGGCTGATGGCGTTCGACTATTACAAGAACATCACCGACGCCGACATGGACGCGCTTGTGGCCTATATCCGGCAATTGAAGCCCGCAAAGTAGCCATGCTTCTGTGAGGCAACGCAGCGCGCCCCGTTTCGGGCGCACTGCATCTTGCCTCCCGGCGCTCGCCCGCGTATCTCCACGCCACGACTTTCGTCGCAGATGGAGACGGTATGGGACAGTTCGGAATCGGGCAGCCGGTGCGTCGCAAGGAGGATGTTCGCCTTCTGACCGGCAAGGGTCGATATACGGACGACGTGCATCTCGAAGACCAGCAATGGGCGGTCTTTGTGCGATCCCCGCACGCCAATGCGAAAATTCTGTCCATCGATACATCAGCCGCGCTGGAATCGCCCGGCGTGACCCATGTGCTGACCGGCGCGGATCTCCGGGACGGCGGCGTGAAGCCGATCTCGGCCGACATGAACTTCACGTCGCGCGAAGGCAAGCCGATGTTCAAGCCGGAACGCCGCATCATGCCGGTGGATTTTGCGCGCTATATGGGCGAGCCGCTCGTTCTGGTTCTGGCCGAAAGCCTTGAGGAGGCGAAAGCCGCAGCCGAGCTCGTCGCCCTCGATTTCGAGGAACTGCCCTGCGTCACCGCGACGGCGCGCGCCGCCGAGCCCGATGCGCCTGTCATCTATTCCGAACATGGCAGCAATGTTTCCGTCCATTGGGAAAACCGCGCGCCGGACGAGATCGACGCGATCATCGCGGCTGCTCCGCACAAGGTGACGGTCGATCTGGTCAACAACCGGCTGATCGTTGCGCCCATGGAGCCGCGTTGCGCAGTGGCCGCTTATGATCCGGCCGATGATCGCATCACGCTCTGGTCGCCTACGCAGGGCGTGCGTCCGGCGCAGGCTTCGTTCGCTCAGCTTCTGGGCATTCCGAAAGAGAAGCTGCGCGTCATTTCCGACGATGTCGGCGGCGGTTTCGGCATTCGCAGCAAGCGTTATCCGGAAACCGCAGCCGTCGCCTTTGCGGCTAGGAAGACCGGGCGCCCGGTGAAGTGGCGAGGAGACCGTTCGGAAACATTCGTGTCCGATCACCATGGACGCGATCAGGTGAACCATTGCGTCATGGGGCTCGATGCAAACGGGCGCATTCTGGCGCTCCGCCTCGAAACCATCGTGAATGTCGGCGCCTATTGCGGCGACAACGGCCCGCGCCTGCCGATCGACGGCGGCGGCCGCATCATCCCGACCGGCTACGACATCGAGAAATTCTATTTCAGCGTGAAGCCGGTTTACACCAACACGGTGCCGACCGACACCTACAGGGGCGCGGGTCGCCCCGAAGCCAATTACATCATGGAACGCCTCATGGATGCGGCGGCGCAGGAATGCGGCCTCACGCGCGATGAAATACGTCGCCGCAATCTCATTCCGCTGTCGAAGCTTCCCTACCGGACGCAGATGAATTTCGTCTACGACTCCGGCGATTTTGTCGGCGTGATGGAAGAGACCCTGAAAGCCGCCGACTGGGACGGTTTTCAGGCGCGCCGCGCAGAAAGCGAAAAGCGCGGCCTGCTGCGCGGCATCGGCATTGCGAGTTTCGTCGAACAGGCAGGCGGGCGTCCGACCGAAGAAATGCGCGTGAAGCTCGGCGCAGATGGCGCCGCGACGGTTTTCGCCGGAACGTTCTCGCACGGGCAAGGCCACGAAACCGTCTATGCGCAGATGGTGAACGATTATCTGGGCGTGCCGTTCGAGCGCATCAAGTTCGTGCAGGGCGATACGGATACGACCCCGCCGGGCGGCGTCGGCACCTTTGGCTCCCGCTCATCCATGATGGGCGGCGTTGCGGTGCGTCGCTCGTGCGGACAGATCATCCTCAAGGGCAAGCGCATCGCCGCCCACCTCATGCAGGCGAATGCTGAGGACGTGATCTTCGAGGAAGGTCTGTTCCGCGTCGGCGTGTCGAGCGTGACAATCGAGGAAGTTGCCCGGGCCGCAGCCGATCCCTCGAAGCTTCCCGAAGGCGAGAAGCCCGGCCTCGACGAGAGCAATCTGTTCGAGCGCGAAGCCGATCTGATGAACTTCCCCAACGGCTGTCACATTGTGGAAGTGGAAGTCGATCCCGAACTCGGCACCGTCCAGATCGTGAAATATACGGCCGTGGACGATTGCGGCGTGGTGCTCAATCCGCTCCTGGTGCACGGGCAGGTTTACGGCGGCGTCGCACAGGGCATCGGTCAGGCGCTCACAGAAGACGCCGTCTACGACGAGTCCGGGCAATTGCTCACGGGCTCCTTCATGGATTACGGCATGCCGCGCGCCCACCACTTCAGCCATATCGAGGCGCATTTCGACGAAACACAGCCGTGCAAGACGAATGAGATCGGCGTCAAGGGCGCGGGAGAAGCGGGCGCATGCGGCGCGCCGCCCGCCTTCGTGTCCGCCGTCTGCGATGCGCTGAAGCCCTATGGGGTGAAGCACATCGACATGCCGCTGACGCCCGAGCGCGTCTGGCGGGCCATTCATTCCGCCAAGCCCCGCGCCGCCTGAATCCGAGGATATTGAAAGTGAACATCACCCTGACGGTCAATGGGCAAAGCATTGCGCGCGACGTTGAGCCCAATGTTCTGCTCGCCGATTTCCTGCGCGATCATCTGCGCCTCACCGGCACCCATGTGGGATGCGACACCACGCAATGCGGATGCTGTATCGTGCATCTTGACGGCAAGGCGGTGAAAAGCTGCACGATCTTCGCCGTGCAGGCGGATGGGTCCAGCGTGCTCACCATCGAGGGACTGGCAGCGCCCGACGGAACCCTGCATCCGGTGCAGGCTGCGTTCCGTGAACATCACGGCCTGCAATGCGGCTTCTGCACGCCCGGCATGGTGATGATGGGCGCAGACATCGTGCGCCGCATTCCGGGCGCGGATGAGCAGACGGTGCGGCATGAACTCGAAGGCAACATCTGCCGCTGCACGGGCTATCAGGGCATCGTGGAAGCCATCGTGGATGCGGCCTCGCAGGGAGCGCGGAGCTGACCATGCGCAATTTTGATTATCATCGCCCGACCGACATCGCCGCCGCCGCCCGCGTCCTGGCGGAGCGCGAGGACGCCAAGCTCCTTGCCGGCGGAATGACGCTCATTCCCACGCTCAAGCAGCGTCTGGCGACCCCGACGGATCTGGTGGACCTCGGCCGCATTGCGGCCCTGAAAGGCGTCCGGCGCGAGGGCAATGGGCTCGTGATCGGCGCCATGACCTGCCATGCCGATGTGGCGACGTCGCCGGTTGTCCGCGAGGCCATACCGGCGCTGGCGTCGCTCGCCGGACAGATCGGCGATCCGGCCGTGCGCCACCGCGGCACGATAGGCGGATCCGTCGCCAATGCGGACCCGGCGGCCGACTATCCGGCAGGCGTGGTCGGGCTGGATGCGACGGTCATCACCGACCGTCGTGAAATCGGGGCGGACGACTTCTTCACCGGCCTGTTCGAAACCGCGCTGGAGCCCGGCGAGATCATCACCGCCATCCGGTTCCTACTCCCGAAGCGGGCCGCCTACCAGAAATTCCGCCATCCGGCGTCCGGCTATGCGGTCGCGGGCGTCATGGTGGCCGATTTCGGGGATGCGGTCCGGGTCGCCGTCACCGGGGCAGGGCCGAGCGCCTTCCGGCTGGATGCCATGGAGAAGGCCCTGGGGGCCTCGTTCACGCCCGGTGCGCTGGAAGGCCTGAACCCGGACGCCCTGGAACTGCTCACCGACATGCACGCCAGCGCTGAATATCGGGCGCATCTGGTCGGCGTTCTGGCCCGCAGGGCGGTCGCCGCCATCGCCTGAGACGCAGGCGCTTGACCTGAACGGCCGGAGGACGCAAAGACAGGGCCGAAATGGCGGCGGGTCTCCCGCCGTCCTCTGCTCGTTACGGGAACGATCATGGACAAGTTCAAGAAATTTACCGGCGTCGCGGCCCCGCTCGCGATCACCAATATCGACACCGATATGATCATCCCGAAGCAGTACCTGAAGACCATCAAGCGTACGGGACTCGGCACGGGCCTGTTTTCGGAACTGCGCTTCAAGCCCGACGGCTCCGAGAATCCCGATTTCGTGCTGAACAAGCCCGCCTATCGCAAGGCGACCATTCTGGTCGCGGGCGACAACTTTGGTTGCGGGTCCTCGCGCGAACACGCCCCCTGGGCCTTGAAGGACTATGGCTTCCGGGTCGTCATCTCGACCAGCTTCGCGGATATTTTCTACAACAACTGCTTCCAGAACGGCATTCTGCCGGCCAAGGTTTCGGCGGAAGACCTCGGCAAGCTGATGGACGACGCCGAGCGCGGCGCCAACGCCACCATCACGGTTGATCTGGAGAAGCAGGAGATTTACGGCCCGGACGGCGGCGTCGTGAAGTTCGAGATCGACCAGTTCCGCAAGCAGTGCCTGCTCGAAGGCCTCGACGATATCGGCCTCACGCTGGTGAAGGCGCCCAAGATTGCCGCTTTCGAGCAAGGCAATTCCGCCCAGCGTCCGTGGATTTGACCTGACCTGGGTCCGGCTGGATTCGAGGCCCGCCCTTCGGGATAATGCTTCGCGGCTTCCGCAGGGCGAGGCTTCTTGTTTCTCGTCCCGCGTTGTGCGCGCCTCACCCCTGCGCCAGCGCCGCCAGAACCTTTGCGGTCGCGCCGGAAATGTCGCCGAGCTTTTCGCCGGATCGAACGCGGACCTGCGTTTTCTCACCGCGCGCCTGCCGTTCCAGCGCATGATCCGCGATGGCGTCCGCCTCGTGCCGCCCGATGACCACCACGCCTGAATCATCCGCGATGACGATATCGCCTGGCGATACAGCCGCGCCCGCACAGGCGACCGGCACGTTCATCGCACCGCCGAGATCATAAATGCGCGTGGTGATCGGCGAGACGCCCCGGCACCACAATGGAAAGCCGCCTTCGCGAATTTCGCCCGGGTCCGTACAGGGGCCATCGAGCGCTGCCCCCACGATTCCTGCGGCCATTGCGGCGCGCGAGACGCCGCCGCCCCAGCAGGCGTGACGCTCGTCACCCAGCCTGTCGATGATGAAGAAATCGCCCGGTCGCGCCAGCCCCAGCGCATGATGCAGCAGCGTGGAATCCGCGCCCGGAATCGCGATCGTCACGGCGCAACCCACAACCTTGCGGTCGAGCAGCGGACGCATCGAATGGTGCATGAAACCATGATGCCGAAAGTGCCCGATGGTGGCGGTTTCCACCTTCATCAGCTTTTCGACGATGGCGGGCGGCAATGGCTCGGGCATCTGACGAACGTCATACTTTTGCATCGTTGATCCTCAAGCCTGCGGTCGATGATGCGCGCCGGGCACGGCGGCCAGAAGTTCGCGCGTGTAATCTTGCTGCGGGTGGAGCAGCAAATCAGCCGGCACAGCTTCCTCGACGATCTTTCCATGCCGCATCACCGCGATGCGGTCGCAGATTTCACTCGCCACACGCAGATCGTGCGTGATGAACAGCATCGCAAAGGCGCGCTCCTTTTGCAGCCGCGCCAGCAATTCCAGTATCTGCGCCTGAATCGAAACATCCAGCGCCGACACAGCCTCATCGGCAATCAGCAGCAACGGATCAAGCGCCAGCGCGCGTGCGATGCAGATGCGCTGCCGCTGGCCGCCGGAAAATTCGTGCGGGTAACGGTCAAACGCTTCGGGATCGAGGCCGACATCTGCCAGCAGCGAGCGGGCCCGCGCGCGCGCCTCGCTCTCCTTCATCCCGTGAATGACCGGGCCTTCCGCAATGGCCTCGCCGATTTTCTGGCGCGGATCGAGTGCGCTATAGGGGTCCTGAAACACGATCTGGATCTTCGCGCGCGCCTTGCGCAGAGCCGCTTTTCCGAGGTCGGAAAAGCGCACGCCCTCGATATTGATCTCGCCCGAATTGGGATCAATCAGCCGGATGATGCACTGGGCCAGCGTTGACTTGCCCGAGCCGGATTCTCCGACGAGTCCCAGCGTCTCGCCGCGCCGCAATGTGACGCTCACATCATTCACTGCATGGACCGAGCGCCCGCGCTGAAACCAGTTGCCTCCCGACTTGAAGGTCTTGCGGATGTTGGTCGCCTCAAGAACGAGAGAACCGGTGATGTCGCGAGGCGCGCCCGCAGCGAGCTTCGGCACCGCCGCAATGAGGCGCTTTGTATAGTCGTTCTGAGGGTTTTGCAGCACCTGCGTGTGCGTGCCGATCTCCATCACTTCGCCATAGCGCATCACCGCCACGCGGTCGGCGACTTCGGCCACCACGCCGAAATCATGCGTGATGAAAATAATCGACGTCCCATGCTCGCGGCGAAGGTCGAGCAGCAGCTTCAAGATCTGCGCCTGCGTGGTGACGTCGAGCGCCGTCGTCGGCTCGTCGGCGATCAGCACTTTGGGCTGTAACGCAAGCGCCGTGGCAATCATCACGCGCTGGCACTGGCCGCCGGAAAGCTGGTGCGGATAATTGTTGTAGATCTGCTCGGGCTCCGGCAACCGCACTTCGCGAAACAGATCCAGCACCTTCTGGCGAATTTCGGACGCGCCCAGATTGGTGTGAATGCGGAATGTCTCGGCCACCAGATCGCCGACGCGAAACACCGGGTTAAGCGCCGCCGTCGGCTCCTGAAAGATCATGGCGATCTGCCGGCCGGTGATGTCGCGGCGTTCGCTTCCGGACGCCTTCAGAATGTCGTTGCCGCCAAACAGGATCGCGCCTTCGTCGGTGCGCAGATTTCCCGGCAACAGGCCCATGATGGCTTGGGCAGTGACGGACTTTCCTGAACCGGACTCACCCACCACGCAGAGGATTTCACCCTGTTGCAGGTCGAATGAAACGTTCTTCACCGCATGAGGCCTGTCGCTGCCGGGCGGCAGCGAGACCGACAGATTGCGGATGCTCAGAACAGGTTCGGCCGTCATGCGCCGCCCGCATCATTGATGTTGCGAGGATCGCACGAGCGCCAGTGCGCCACGAAATCCGCAGTGAAGTTCACCAGCCATTCGGTGATGAAACGGCCGGCCTCCGCCGTTGCAAGGGTTGGGTCGCCGCTGATGATGCCGTTGTCGGTGACGTCCGTCACGTCGAGCGGCATGGCTATGGGCGCACCTTTGTACGTCGCGCCCTGCACGCCGTCCGTGGCCATGCCGAAAGCGCTCTTCTTCGGAGATTTCGAAATCAGATCGGGCCGCAGCAATTCGGGATAAAGATGCTTGTAGACGGAGGTCAGCGGATCTCCGCCGTGTCCCTTTGCGGCGTTGGCTGTGTCGCCGAGCGCGTCTTTCCAGAGCGACGCCGGAAGAATGCGCCAGATATGCAATGCCGGAATCGAAACGCCCGTGCGCTTCTTGATGAGCCGGACGGTCTGGTCGATCAGCGGCGCATTGCTGGAATGTCCGTTGAAGATGACGAGCCGTTCAATGCCGTGCTCAAGAAACGCCGACGCCATGTCGTCGAGAATCGCCGTGAAGGTGCTGGCGCGGAGCTGGATGCCGCCCGGCACCGTCTTGAAGAAATCCGCATACCCGAAGGGCATGATGGGGGCCGCGATCGCTCCCGACTTCTCGGCCGCCAGATGCGCGATGCGCTCGGTCAGCATGTAGTCGCCCATCGGGGCGTGCGGGCCTTGCTCTTCCTGTGAGCCAAGCGGCAGCAACATGACAGGCCGATCCGCGAGACGTTCGCGGAACTCGATCCATGTCATGTCCTTGAGGGCGTGTTTCAAAGTTCGTTCCCGGGCAGTTCAGCAAACCTGAAGTCATTGCGAGCGAAGCGAAGCAATGCTCGCTCGCAATGACGGTTCGGGCGTTACGACAGCTTCAGATAATCGCCGTGCATGCGCATGTCGCTGTCGCCGACCGGCTGGAACTTGATGCCGGAGCGATGCGCCCAGTTATAGACGCTCTTCCACATGTAGAGGCCGGGCGTGATGTCCTGCCACTCTGCGGAGAGTGCGAGATAGAGCCGCTTGCGTTCCTCGAAATCCGAAGCCTTCGAGAAGGCTGCGCCGATCTCGTTGAACTTCGGCGACGGGTCCCAGGTCTTCCAGCTTGCGGTGGAGCGCGAGGCCGTCGGACCCCAGTCGAGCCAGAGCGGCTGGTAGGGGTCGCCCGGAATGAAGCTCGACGTCATCGACATGTTCATCAGATGGAACGGACGGCGATAGACCAGATCGAAATTGTCCAGGATAATCGCCTGAACGTTCACGCCGATCTCACGCCATTGCTCGATCATGATTTCGGCAGCGGGCTCGTAGTTCGGATAGAAGCTGCGCGTGATGTGCCAGCGCAGCGGCTGCCCGTCGTATTTGGTCTTCTTGACGAGATCCTTGGCCTTCTGTGGATCATAGACCATGCGGGGCTTGGCGTTCGGGTCGTAGAACTTGCCGTATTCAGGGAAGTTGAACGGCACGGCGGGGTGCATGGTCTCGTCGCCGAACAAAGCCTTGACGACTTCCGGCATGTTGACGCCCTGCACCATCGCGTAGCGCAGGTTCACGTCGACCAGCGGATTGTCGACCGGGTCCGGCCGCGTGTTGAAGGCGAGGGCCGGATAATTGTCGGCCATGCGGCTGACGTAGTTGACGTTCTTGTAGCTCTTGAGGGTCGCAACCTGATCTGTCGGGATGTTGACGATGAAGTCGAACTCGCCCGACACGAGGCCCGCCAGACGCGCCGAATATTCCGGCACGATCTTCCAGATCAGCCGCTGCGCCGGAGCCTTCTCGCCCCAGTAATCGTCGAAGGCGTCGAGGATCATCACTTCCGCCGAGCGGAACGTGTTGACCTTGTATGGCCCGGCGCCGATCGGCATCTGGCCGAACTTGTCGACGCCGACTTCCAGGTAATATTTCTTCGGCACCACCAGCCCGATATAGCCGCACAGCTTGCCGGGGATGTTGTTGTCGACGTTCTCGGTCTCGATCTCGACCGTATATTTGCCGGTGGCCTCGACGCGCTTGAAGCCTTCCGTGAAGGTCTTGCCGCGCGGCTCGAAGGGCTTGGGACCCCACAGGCGATCAGCGCCGAGCGTGAACGCCACGTCTTCCGCGGTCACTTCCTCGCCATTATGGAATTTCACCCCCTGACGAATGTCCAGATGCCAGACCTTGCCCTTTTGCTCCCACTTGGTGGCGATCTTCGGCTTCAGCACGAGGCCATTCGGATCGTTGATGTAATCGCGCTCGATCAGGCGTTCGTAAAAGTTCGGGAAAATGCGCAGCGAGGTCGTCGAAATGCCGTTGATCGGCGACATGGTCGACCAGAGATTGTCCACCGCGATGGTGAGCGTCGGGCGTCCCTGTGCGGACGCCGTATGTGGAATGCCGCTCGCCAGCGCCGTTCCGATGGTGAGCTTGCTGAAATCGCGTCTTGAAAGCATCGCTTGCTCCGTGGGTCAGACCCGTTGCCGTTTCAGCGTGGGGTCGAGATAGTCGCGTAAGGCGTCTCCGACGATGCTCATCGACAGCGTCGTCAGGAAGATGATCGTGCCGGGCCAGACCGCGATCCACCAGGCATTCGACAGGTAGTCGCGGCCGTCGCCGAGAATTTGTCCCAGACTCGTCATCGGCGGCTGGATGCCGAGGCCGAGGAAGCTCAGCGCCGTTTCGATGAGTACAATCTGCGGGAAATTGAGTGTCAATTGGACGATCAGCGCCGAGGCCACATTTGGCAAAATATGTTTCCAGTAGAGGCGCAGGGGGCTGGAGCCGAGCGCCCGCACGGCTTGCGCATAGGGCTGGCTTGCGGCCGACAGCACCACGCCGCGCGTGAGGCGCGCATAGTTCTCCCAGCCCTGCAGCCCCATCAGGATGATGAACAGCGTCATGCTGTTGCCGAAGAAGGCCAGCAGCGTGAGAGCGATCAGGATGAAGGGCAGGGAGGCCTGAAAGTCCACCACCGCCATGATGGTCTCTTCCACGAAGCCGCGAAAATGCGCCGCCACGAAGCCCAGCGCAATGCCGACGGTCGCGCCCAGCACGGTGCCCATGACGGCCACCATGACGGACATGCGCAGACCATAAACCAGCCGCGCCACCATATCGCGACCCAGCCGGTCGGTGCCGAGCAGATAACGCGGATCGCCGCCTAGAAAGCTCGGCGGCTTGAGGCGCGCCAGAAGATTCTGGTCCGTATGCGCATAGGGGCTGAACACATTGCCGGCGATGGCCACGAATGCCACGAAGGCCAGAAACAGCATCGCGAAAAGGACCAGTAGCGGAGGACGGCGCATGTCAGTCCTTCGCGGCGATGCGGATGCGCGGGTCGAGCACGCCATAGAGCAGATCGACGATCAGGTTGGCCGCCACCATCGTGCAGGCGATCATCAGAACCAGCGCCTGAACCACCGCCAGATCGCGCGACGAGACGGAGGACACCAGCAGGCGCCCGACGCCCGGCCACGCGAAAACCGTTTCAACCACGATGGCCCCGCCGACCAGATGGCCGAGATTGAGCCCCATCACCGTCACGACCGGTATGGCTGCATTCGGCACGGCATGGCGCAGGATGCGGTCGCGGAACGACACGCCTTTTGCGGCTGCGGCGCGCAGGTAAACCTTGCCGAGCACTTCCAGCATCGCGGATCGGGTGAAGCGCGCCAGCGCCCCTGCTGTCGCAAGCCCCAGCGTGGCGGCCGGCATGATCATGTGCATCCAGGTTCCGGTGCCGGAACTCGGCAACATCCGCAGGCTCAATGAGAAAAGCAGGATGAGCAGGATGCCGAAGAAGAAATTCGGCAACGCAAATCCCATGACTGCGAAGCTCATGATCAGCCGGTCAACGAATGTGTTGCGCCTGATCGCGGCCCAGATCCCCAGCGGAACTCCCAGCAGCACCGCCACCGCATAAGAGGTGAGGCCGAGCATCAGCGTCCACGGAACACGCTCGGCGATGATGGTCGAAACCTGCCGTCCGTCGCGATAGGACTTCCCGAAGTCGCCGGTCGCAACATTGACGATATATTGGGCGTACTGCTCGGTGAGCGGCCGGTCGAGACCCCAGGCCTCGCGGAACTGTTCAATCTCCTCTTGCCGCGCATCGGGCGGCAGGAGCGACTGAACAGGATCGCCCGAAGTTCGCAGAACGATGAAAACCGCCGTCACCACCAGCCAGAGGGTGATGGAGGCGCGCAGAAGCTTGACGAGCCAGAACCGGAGCATATGCGCTACAGCACTCCGGCCGGCGGTTGCGTCGTGAGCCGTCCACATTCAGCCTGCATGATCGGGCTCCGATGGTTCAGGGGCGAACTTATACGCCCCGATCCCTCCAAGCAATTCAAATGCCCGATTGCTTCCATGCAAAAAGCCCGGGCGGTGATCCGCCCGGGCCGTTCGTCGGTTCAAAAGCCTTCAGCGCTAGCGGTCTTCCCAGCCGCGACGGGCGGCGCGGGAATGGCCTTCCGAATCCCCGAACCAGCCGCCGTGGCCACGACCACCGCCGCTGCCGCCGCCGCGGGAGGACCGACGATCATCATCGTCGTCGTCCCGGCTGCGCGACGAGGAACGGCTGCCGCCGCCACCATTGCCGCCGCCACTGCGTCCGCCGCTGCGTTCTTCCCAGCCACGGCGAGCAGCCTCGGCATGGCCTTCGGAATCTCCGAACCAGCCGCCCCGGCCGCCGTTGCCGCCGCCGCGCGACGAGCGGCGATCATCGTCATCGTCGTACCGACCGCTGCTGCGGCCGCGCGAGCCGCCGCGATCGTCGTCGTCGCTCATGAAGCGGCCGTATTCGTCGCGCTCGCGCTCGTTCGCATTGTTGCGGCCTCGCGAGGAACGGCGGTCATCGTCGTCGTCTTCGTAACGGCTGCGCGACGAATATCCCCCGCGCGAACGGCCGCCGCCGCGATCATCGTCATCACTCATGAAGCGACCATATTCGTCGCGTTCGCGATCATTGGAATTACGAGCCATGCTGTCGTCCTCCTTGCGGTTGCGGTTGGGAGCTTGTCTGGCGGTCAGCGACTTCGGCTGCGGCGGCCGCGCCAGAAGGGACTCGGTGTCCTGCATGAGTTCCTTCTTGCGTTCCGCCATGCGTGCGCCGAGCGCCTTCATGTCGACGCCCGCCTTCTTCGCCTTGGCGAAGATGCCTTCCGTGGCGTTTTCCTCTTCGCCAACGTGGTGCTTGACGTATTCGGAAAGCACCTTGACCTTTGCGTCATAGTACTCATCGTCGGGTTTGCCGTTGAGCAGTTCGGCGATCAGCACCTTGACGCCGTCATGTTCGACCTGAGCTTCGTCGAGCGCGTCGTCCTCGACGTTCTTTTCCCGGCAGGCAGGATAGAAGATCTCTTCCTCCAGCATGGAATGCACCACGAGTTCGGTGCACGCCTGCCTGGCGAGGCTGGATTTCTGATTCCCGTCTGTCGCGTTTTCGTAATCGTCGAAAATCTTTTCGACCTTGCGGTGATCGGCCTTGAGCAAGGCCTCCGCGTCTCCCGTTGCTTCGGAAGCTTGGGGCTTGTCGCCTTCTGCTGTCTTTCCCTTCGCCGTCGCGTCCGATTGCTTGGCGTCCTTCATCGAGGATCCTCTTGTTGAGATCCCGGGGGCCAAAATGCATTTTTGCGCCGCCGGGCAGAGCATAACGAGCGTTTTATGTGGCTGTTCCTCTTGCCAAGCAGCGCGTGAGAACGGAATCTTTCGCTTGTCCGCAAAGCCTGACGGACGGAATTGTCATAGAATGTCCATGAAGCGCGAGACGCCTTGAGCGTAGGAACGTCGCTGCAGCGCAGGCGTTTCTCGAAGTTGGAGGAAACCGCATGGCAGGTCCTGCATTCTGGAAAGGCTATCTGAAACTTTCGCTCGTCACCTGTCCGGTCGCGATGCAGCCGGCAACGACCGAGAGCGCCAAGGTGCGCTTCCATACGCTCAACAGACGCACCGGCAACCGCGTGATGAGCCAGTACGTCGATGCCGAAACCCTTAAGCCGGTGAAGGATACAAACGAGGCGAAAGCATACGAGCGCGGCGAAGGCGATTTTGTCCTGCTTGAAGATGAGGAACTGGATGCGGTCGCGCTGGACAGCACCCGCACGATCGACATCGAGACATTCGCGCCGCGCGACAGCATCGAGTGGATCTGGTTCGACAAGCCGCATTATCTGATGCCGGACGATCCGGTCGGAGAAGAAGCCTTTTGCGTTATCCGCGATGCGATGGCGGCTTCGCAGGTCGTGGGAATTTCACGCCTCGTGATGTACCGCCGCGAGCGCGCCGTCATGCTCGAGCCGCGCGACAAGGGGATCGTGCTCTGGACCTTGCGCTACGGCGACGAGGTGCGCGATGAGGAAGCCTATTTCGAAAAGATACCGGAGCCGGAGCGTTCGCCCAAACTGTCGGGCCTCGTCAAGACGCTCATCAAGGAGCGCACGCGGGACTGGACGCACAGCATGGTCGATGACCCGATTCAGGATCGTCTCCTTGAAATCATCGAATCCAAACGCGATCACAAGCGCAAGCCCGCCAGGAAGCCGAAGCCGGCGGAACGTCCTGATAACGTCATCGACATCATGGACGCCTTGCGCAAAAGCCTTGGCGAAGGAGGTTCAAAGCGTAAGTCCTAGCTCGCCTTTCGACGCGCGGGCTTGCCTTTTGCCGGCGCGGCCTTCCTGGCGGGGGACTTGCGGGCCGCCTTTTTGGCGACCCCTGCGCTTTCCCGCAACGCGGCCATGAGATCGACCACCTTGCCGGCGGCGGCGGGCTTGCGGGGCGTGATGGCCTTGCCTTCCATCTTGGCCGTGACCAGATCCGCCAGTGCGGCCTCGTAGCGGTCGTCGAACTTGGAGGGATCGAAAGTCCCCGCCTTGGTGTCGATGATATGCTGCGCGAGCTGCAGCATCTCACCCTTGATCTTCATGTCCGGAATATCCCGAAACGCATCGCGAGCCGAGCGCACTTCGTAATCGAAGTTCAATGTGGTGGCGATCAGACCCTGCCTGTGCGGGCGGATCAGCAGCGTCCGCATGCGCCTGAACAGCAACGTCTGCGCCAGCGCCGCCGCCTTCATCTCTCGGAGACCGTCGCGGATCAGCCCGAAGGCTTCCGTCGCATGAGCGTCGGAGGGAGCCAGATAGTACGGTTTGTCGAAATAGACGTTGTCGATGTCCTCACAACGTACGAAAGCCTCGACATCCAGCGTCTTGTCGCTGTTCGGAATGGCAGCCGCGATCTCGTCGGGCTCCAGAATCACGTATTGGCCGGAATCGACCTCGTATCCCTTGACCTGCTCGTCGCGCTCGACAACGTCGCCGGTCTCGCTGTCGACGAACAACCGCCGCACGCGATTACCGGTCGACCGGTCGATCGTATGAAACGCGATGCGTTCCGAAGTCGATGCTGCCGTGTAGAGCGCTACCCCGCAGGTCACTTCGGCGATCTTCAGAAAGCCTTTCCAGTTCGCACGCGGCGCCATGTCTACCCCTGCTTGTCCAGCAGCCTGATCGCTTCGGCCAGCGGTCGCTCGGCGTCGCAATAGTCGGCCCAGGCTTTGCTCTTCTTCAGAAGCGCGGGCGTGGTGCGGATCGTGTAGCGCGCCGGATCGAGATCCTTTTTTACCTGCGACCATGTCAGCGGCATCGACACATGCGCCCCCGGGCGCGCGCGCGGCGACAGCGGCGCCACGGCGGTCGCCATCCGGTCATTGCGCAGATAGTCGAGGAAAATGCGCCCCTCGCGCAGACGCTTCGCCATGTTCACCAGATAGGCGTCGGGATTGTCGCGCGCCATCGCAACGCAGACGCGCCGCGCAAAGTCCTTTGCGGCCGGCCAGTCGAGCTTGCCCTTTTTGTCGCGCGCGAGCGGCGTCACGACGTGCAGCCCCTTGCCGCCTGTGGTCTTGCAAAACGCGGCGAGCCCGAGCGTCTCGAGCCTCTGTTTCATTTCGAGCGCGCCCGCCACGACCTGAGCGAACGACACATCCGGTCCGGGATCGAGGTCGAACACCAGCCGCCCCGGCGTTTCCGGCTCACCCGGCTGGCAATTCCAGGGATGCAGTTCGATCCCGGCGATCTGCGCGACCGCTGCGAGCCCTTCCTTGCGGTCGATTTGCAGATAGGGCTTCTTGTCGCCGAACACCGTAACGAGATTCAGCAGGTTCGACGTGCCCCGCGTGGCGTGTCGCTGGAAGAATTGTTCGGCGTCGATGCCGTCCGGTGCGCGAATGATCGAGCAGGGGCGACCCTTGATGTGCGGCAGCATCCAGTCGCCGACAGTTTCGAAATAGGTTGCGAGGTCGAGCTTGGTGACGGGCTTTGCATCCTCCGCATGCGGCCACAGCTCCTTGTCTGCGTTGGAGATGGCCACATCCATCACGGCGGCCTTGACCTTGCCGAACGTGACCGACGGTTGCGCCACAGGCGTTGCGGAAGGTCTTGCAGGCTTCTCGGCTTCGACCTCGCGCGCCGGTTTGTCTTCCCGCAACCCCTTGAAGGCCGCTTGCCGCACCATGCCGTCGCCGGTCCAGCCGGCAAATTCGATTTCGGCCACAAGCTCCGGCTTTACCCAATGAACCCCGGCTTCCTTTTTCGGTGCGCCTATGCCCGAGAAGGGCGATGGTGCGGCGGCCTTTTCCTTCAGGCGGGGCAGAAGGGCCTTGACCTTGGCTTCGCCATAGCCGGTGCCGACGCGGCCCACATAGACGAAATGATCGCCGCGATAGACGCCGACGAGCAGCGAACGAAACTTTCCTGCTGTCGTCGACCAGCCGCCGATCACCACCTCATGGCCGGCGCGGCATTTGGCCTTGGTCCAGGCCCCGCTGCGGCCGGATGCATAAGGCGCGTCGCGCCGCTTCGACACAATGCCTTCCAGCGACAGCTTGCAGGCGGATTGAAGCACCGCATCGCCGCCGGTCTCGAAATGTTCGACATAGCGTATGCGGGGCGATTTCACGCTCGATGTCAGGCGCTTGCGAAGTTCCGCCTTGCGCTCCTCAAGCGGGCTGTTTCGGAAGTCCGCGCTCTCTGCGAACAGCAGATCGAATGCAAACAGGACGAGGTTATCCGTTTGGCCTTCCGAGAGCGCCGCCTGCAGGGCTGCGAAATCCGGCGCGCCGTGATCGTCCAGCGCGACGATTTCCCCGTCGATCATGCAATCGGCCAATGGCGCTGCGTCTGCGGCTATGGCGGCGAATTTCGCCGTCCAGTCCAGACCCTTGCGGGTCTTGATGGTCGCCACATGATCGTCGACCCGCAGCTGAACGCGATAGCCGTCGAACTTGATTTCGTGCACCCAATCCTTGCCGGATGGCGGGCGTTCGACGCTCTCGCATAATTGCGGAGCCACGAAAGGCGGAATCGAAAGGGGCTTTGCGCTACGCTTTGCGGCGGGCTCCGCATGGGTGCCGATTTTGCGCGCCGGAGAACGCGCGGCGGGCTTGCTCTGCCATACCGCGTCAGCCTTGGCGGTGCGCGAGTTTGCGAGCATGAACGGCTTCGGCGCCTTTCCTTTGCCGGCCGCAATATCCGCCATCGCGCGGCCTGACGCTATGGAACGGTCCTGCGCCAAAATGGTCTCGCCTTCGCCGGGCGCCGCATGTTCGTCGCGATGCTTGATCAGAAGCCAGTTGTTGCGGGGCGGCTTCTTGCCTCGCGTCGCCTGTCGATCGTGCTTCAGCCGCACGAGCACCCAGCTGCCATGCAGGCGCCCGCCCTCGAGGGAAAATTTGAGTTCGCCCTTGGCGAGCGCTGCCTGGGGCGACTGCGTTTCCAGCGGCTCCCAGTAGCCGCGATCCCAAAGCTGCACGGTTCCGCCGCCATACTGGCCTTTCGGGATCGTTCCTTCGAAATCGCCGTAGTCCAGCGGATGATCTTCGACTTCCACCGCCAGACGTTTGTCGGCGGGGTCGAGCGAAGGCCCGCGGGTCACCGCCCATGACTTGAAGACGCCGTCGAGTTCGAGCCGGAAGTCATAGTGAAGCCGAGTCGCGTCGTGCTTCTGGATGACGAACCTGTTGCGCGGCGAAGCCGCGACCGGGCTTTCGCCGCTCGGTTCGGCGGTTTTCGAAAAATCACGCTTGGCGCGATACAGCGAGAGATCGTCCGGTGTCTTACGCAACGCAAACCTCATGAGAGCTTTGCAAAACGCTGTGACGCGGCTGTGGTTTCACTGCGGGCGCAACAAAAAAACCGGCGTAGCCGCAAGGCTACGCCGGTCCCTCCTCGGGGGAAGGGAGTCCGCTCAGTTAATCAGAGCGTGAACACATACAGTGTCGAGCAGGTCGCGGTGACCTTCAGTTCCGGAGCGTCCTGCAGAACCGCTGCCTTCTGCAGCGAACCAATCAGGACGGCCACGTACTGCTTGCCGCCGGCCGTATAGGTGACCGGGGGAGCATTGATGCCGCAACCCGTGCTGAAGTTGAAGACTTCCTTCAGGGTCTTGCCATCATAGGCCGAGAAGTCGCCGTCCGGAGCGCCCGCGAACACAAGACCGCCGGCCGTGGCCAGAAGTCCCGACCAGTTCGGATAGTCGAGAGCAATGCCAGCCTTCTTTTCGCCGGTGATCGGATCAAGCGCCTTGATCGAACCGCCGAGACGGCCCGCGTTCTGACCCGAACCGCCCGTGAAGCGATCGCGCGGCTTCACCGTGCCGCCCTGGTCGACGAAGTCGGCCTGGACGAGCGAGACAAGCTTGTTACAGCCTTCCGCCGACGGGATGTACATCAGGTTGAAGTCGGGGTTGTAGGCCGACGGCTCCCAGTTCTTGCCGCCGGTTGTCGTCGGGCACTTGACGTCCGTGGTCGGACGGGCGCGCGACGGCGTCATGTTGGCGACGTAGGACTGCACATCCTTCTTGGCGTCGTATTCGAGCGGCAGGCCGGTCTTCGGGTCGAGGCCCGTCGTCCAGGTCAGCTTGTCGACATATTGCTTGCCGGCCACGAACGAACCGTTGGCGGCGTCGAGCACATAGTAGAACCCGTTACGCGCGCCATGAGTGACGAGCGTGCGGTCCTGACCATTGATCTTCGCGCGAACGATCGGATGCTCCGAAATTTCGTCGTAGTCGTAAGGATCGTTCGGGGTGTACTGGAAGCCCCACTTGATCTTGCCGTCGTTGGGCTGCATGGCGATGACCGAAGCGGCCCACTTGTTGTCGCCCGGACGGAACTCGGGATCATAGTCCGGACCCGCGTTGCCGACGCCGGCGTAGAGCAGATCGAGCGGAGCGTCATAGGTCGGGGTGACCCATGCAGAAGCGCCGCCGTGCAGGTAGCGGTTCTTGCCGTCCTTCCACGTCTCATGGCCGGGTTCGCCCGGGCCCGGAATCGTGTAGGTGCGCCATGCCTGCTTGCCGGTGTTCAGGTTCGTGCCGTCGTACCAGCCGCGAATGCCGAATTCGCCGCCCGCAGCGCCGACAATCGCAGTGTCGCGGATGACCAGCGGGGCCAGCGTGAGAGTCTCGCCGACCGCCGGTTCGGCGACCTTGAGCTCCCAGATCATTTCGCCGGTGGCCTTGTTGATCAGGAACATGCGTCCGTCGAGGCCGATCGAGACAACCTTGTCCTTCCACAGCGCAACGCCGCGGTTGTTGACGCCGCAGCAGGCGACGTCGCCAGCCCAGGCGCGGTCGGTGCCGGGATCCATTTTCCACAGAATGCGGGTCTTGCGGATGTCCGGCTTGGCGTTGATCGCATAGACCGAACCCCAGCCGTCCGTGACATACATGATGCCGTCGTCGACGAGCGGAGTTCCTTCAAGGTTGCCGTGCGGATAACGGCCGCCGCTCTGATAGCCTCCGAGCGCCACCGTGTAGGCGATCTTGAGGTTCTTCACGTTTTCGGTGTTGATCTCTTTCAGGCGCGAATAGCGATGCCCTTCGTAGTTCTGGTGATGCAGAATCCAGTTCTGCGGTTCGGAATCGGCCTTGAGGGCTCGTTCCATCGTCATGTCGGCTGCATGCAGCGGCGACATAGCGGTCGCCAACAACAGGGCGCCCGCAAGCGTCCCGGTCCCAGCAAAGACTTTCATCGGTAATTCCTCCATACGGCCGTTTCATCGTTTGTTGGTGCGGCCTAGTCCACGCGGCGTCAGAGTTGCACTGGCTCCGCGATGCGTCAATTCCAATGTTGCGCCGGAAAACACGCATTATTTTAGAAAGGTCATGCACAAAAAGGTGTGCACTCTGGCAGGTATGCAAAAAGCGCATCCGCGATGCTTGGTTCGAGCCGAAGCCTTCCGGGTCGCCTTGGCGAGGGTTAGTTCTCTGAAAATGCGGTCTTCACGCGCAGCAGATTATTTCGCCCACTCCAACAAGTCATGCGTAAAAAGCATAGCTGCATTGTGAAGTTAGAAAGCTGTGCAGGGAAGTGCTTGCCGTTCGCAGGTCAAATTCTTCCGACGGATTTTTTTGGTGCGCCGGTCCGCGCCAGCCCGCACACGCCGTGCGAAAACCGGCTCAATAAGTGATGAACGTCCGCAGCCACGCATTGAGCGGCCCCACCACCATGCGGGCGACGCCGGTCCACACAAGAATCAGCACAATCAGTTCTGCGATCTTGGGCTTCTGGTTGATCGCCGACGCGGCCTTCGGAGCAAAGGCTGCGAGCAGCAAAAAGCCCGTCAGGGGCGGGATCGGCAGAATGTTGAAGGCGGCAAACCAGATGGCGAAGTCCTGGGTGGTGTCCAGAACGCCCAGCAGCATCTGGGCGGTCAGCAGCGGGAAGATCGTCACCACATGGGGACGCATCAGCGAGATGAGAGGTACGAGCGCAAGCATCACCGCGAGGCTGCCCAGCACCACGATCGCGATCTTGCCGCGCCGGGCGCGCGCATGCGCGGCGTCAAACGGCAGGGGCAATATCCAGCCGAGCTTGAACAGGACCGCGCCGACTACCCCGATCAGCGACATGTTCCGAAACGGTTCGAACGTGCGGCGCCCTGCATAGACGGGCGTCGGGTCGCCGGTCCATTTGATCAGCGCCGCCACCGTAAAGCCATGGACGCTGACAAGGATGATGAAGGCCATGAGGCGCGTCAGGACTTGCCAGAGCGTCAGGTCGATGAAGGCAAACACGTTTCTGGTTCCTTCTAGAGACCTGCGGTCTTCGGCATTTCGATGAGCCCGTAGCGCGCTCTCTGTTGCGCCACGAAGCCGTCCTGCTGCATTGCGCGCCAGGCGGAAAGCACGCGGCGCTTCAGCGTTACGTCGCCTTTCCAGAGTCCGAGGCCGAATGCAAACCGGCCGAGACTTTCGGGCAGCCAGTTCGTCGAATAGCCGGGCGATGCGCTGACGACCTGCAGCGCATCGAGGCTGCTGGCGACGGCTGCGTCGTACTGGCCTGCCTTCAGTTCTTGAACGACGGCCTCCGGCGATGAGGCGAGCGCGATCTGGTAGCCGGAGTCGCGCAGATAGGTGCTGAGTTTCAGGCGGTCCAGGCCCGCAAAGCCCGGATAGACTCCGATTCTGGCGCCCTTGGCGGGGGCTGCGCCTTTTGAAATCATCACCCAGCCGTTCTCGATTCCGGTATCGATCGTTTCGAGAAATGACCGCGTCATGACGGACGTGACCACGCCGCCGGCGACCACTTCGCATTGCGCGCGCGTGATCCGCCAGTTCGCCGGATTGAAGTCGCGCCCCATCGTGGCGCTGACATTGGTGCTGAGCCGGAGGTTCGAGCGCTTTGCGATTTCTTCCAGAATGCTGATGTCAAAGCCCGGATTGGTGCGGTTGTCATTGACCAGCGGCGGAAAGCTCTGCGGAACGCAAACACGCAGCACGCCCGAACGCTCCACAAGCTGCAGCGATGTATCGGGCTGCAGCATGCTCGCGCCGCCGAGCAGCGCCACCATGACGCCCAGGGCGATGAGGTCGGATTTTAACCCTCTGGCCAATGCGTTTTCCTGATCGAGGTCAGTTGCGCCGGAATTCGATCAGCGCGATCGTGAAGAAGCCGACCGCCATCGCCAGCAGAACGAGCGGCCCGATGCGCGGATCGAATTGATAGAAGTGGATGAAGTTGCCGCGCAGCGCGTCGACCGCATAGGTGAGCGGATTAAGCTCGACGACGCGCACCAGCCAGTCCGGATAGACGACGCGGGTTTGCGCCGCCGTCAGGGCAGGGTCTAGCGGGAATACGGAGCTGGACGTGAAATAGAGCGGCAGGATCACCGCATTGGAGAAGACCCCGAAGCCCTCGAAGCTGCGGATGCGATTGGCGATGATGACGCCCAGCGATGTCAGGCCGAACGCCATCAGGAACATCAGTCCCAGTCCACTCAGGATATCGCCCGTCGAAATCGGCACATCGGCGAAGTAGGACAGCAGGATCGCCATGGAGCCGTGGAACATCGCAACCGTCGCGCCGCCGAGCACCTTGGCGAACAGGATCATCGGGCGCGGCATGGGCGACACCAGCACCTCTCGCAGGAAGCCGAACTCGCGGTCCCAGATCACCGACACTGCGGCCTGCACGGATGTGTAGAGGATGTTGAGCGCGATCACGGCCGGGAAGATGAACTGCAGATAGGTGTAGGGCACCACAAAGCGCACTTCGCCATAGACCTCGCCGCGGAAATACGGATTGAGGCCGACTCCCATGATGATGACCCACAGGATCGGTCGGCTGAAGCCGCCGAACAACTGGCCCCGGTCGCGCAGGGCCCGTTTCACCTCCCGCAGCCAGATGGCGTAAACGCCGCCGACGATGACGCGCAACAGGGCGGCGGATTCGCTCTCGTCCTGATCTTCCACGGTCGAGACGCTCATCGTGTGTGCTCTCCCCCCTGTTTGCCGAAGGCCAATGTGCGATCGCGCGCCGTTGAACCCTGATCGCGGATGGTGCGGCCGGTCAGCGACAGGAACACGCTTTCCAGACTCGGCTCCTTGCGCGACATCGAGCGGATGCGGCTGCCATAGCGGGCGAGGAAATTCTCGACGAAATCGGGACCATCGACCCGGATCGTCATCACGCCGTCCTGCGTGCGGACAATGTTCATGGCGAACTTTTCGAGAAGCTCGTTTTCGACCGCCCCATCGAGCGGAGTGACTTCCAGCACCTCGTGGCCATGCGCAAGCTTCAGGGAGCCGGGCGAGTCGAGCGCAAGCAGCTTGCCGCCGTCGATCACCGCAACCCGGTCAGCCTGCTCGACTTCCTCGATGTAATGCGTGGTGACGATCAGCGTCAGTTGCCGCTGCAGGCGGAGCTGGTGAAGATACCGCCAGATGCGGGCGCGCGACTGCGCATCGAGGCCGACAGTCGGCTCGTCGAGAAACAGGACGCGGGAATCGTGGACAAGCGCGCGGGCAATTTCCAGCCGTCTTTTCATGCCGACCGACAGCGTGCGGACCAGCCGGTCCCGCCATTCCGACAGCTCCACCACAGCCAGCATTTCGTCGATGCGTTGACGGCGCAGCGCAGCCGGAACGCCGTAGACGAGTCCGTGGAACTCGAGATTTTCGTAAAGCGTCAGCCGGTCGTCGAGGCTGGGCTCCTGAAACACCACTCCGAGGCGGCGGCGCGCCCGCAGCGGATTGCGCACCACATCCGCGCCCGCGATGCGGGCTGTCCCCTCGTCGGGCGACAGGATGGTGCAGAGAATGTGCAGGAGCGTGGTCTTGCCGGCTCCGTTGGGACCCAGCAGCGCGAACAATTCTCCGGCCTTGACGTCAAAGCTCACATGGTCGAGCGCAAGCACGCTGCCGTAGCGTTTTGTCAGCCCGGCAACTTCAACGCCAATCGCCTGCATGGGCGACGTCGTTCCCTCCAACGCCATGGATGCCAACCTTAATGCCGCGCGCCCTGATGGGTCTTCGACAAGCCCTTGTCTGCGGCGCAATATTGCAGGAATGCGCCCGGATGCAAGCGCGATGACGGGCGCAGCCGCTTCAATAAAACTTGCGTCCCGCATTGCATCCGGTGGTGGCGCGCGATAGCCAGATAAACTAGCATCGCAACAGGGAGAGGCGCGCTGGCGCGATGAGCGGGACGCCGCTTGAATCGGGCGCAATGCGATGTTGAACATGGCCGAGAATTACATCGCCGACATTATCTCGCCGCTGCGGGAAGCGCGCCGCAATATGATGATGCGCCGGGCTGCTCTCGTGGTCTGCTGGACGCTGGCGGCCCTCTGGGCTGCCCTGCTGCTTCCACCGGCGCTGGTTTTCCCGTCGCAATTGCCGGCTGACTGGCTTTATGTGGGCCTTCTGTCGGCTGGCCTTGTCTTTGTTGCGGGCATCGCGCTTGCCTTCGGGGATGCGCCGGCGCTACCGGCGCTACCGGCGCTCGCCCGGCAAGCCGATGAAAAGTTCGGGCTCGGCGAGCGCCTCAGCGCGTTTCTTGATGCGCGTCCGGCGACCGTCGGCCCGAGCGCCGCGATCTACATGAATCTGGCTCGGGATGCCTCGCTTCACGCCCGGAAAGTGCAGCCGTCACGGCTCCAGCCGCTTGTGACGCGCGGCCTCGTGCTGGCGTTCATCGTGCAATTCGGCTTTCTGGCCCTGGCGGTCCGGAACCAGTCCCTGATTCCGGCGCCGGCCCTGCAGGTTGCTGAGCCTGCCGCGGAGGCAGGCGACCGCGAGACATTGCGGGAAAATCTTCAGGCTGTCGCTGAAGTCCTCCGCGAGGATGCCGAAAAGCGTCAGGACCCCTATCTGGCGGCTGTGGCCGAGGCCGTGAAGGAACTCGCCCGCAACGCCGATCCGGGCGCCGACAGCCTTGAATTGAACAAGGCGGTCGAAGGGCTGCTGGATCATGCGCGTCTCGCATATGGAAAAAGCGCGCCCCTGTGGCTGCGCACAACCGCCAATGCGGATGATCGCTATGATCTCGCCAAGGATCGCAATCTGGCCCAACTCGCCGGCAAGGCCAATGGTTCGCGACCAGTCGAGCTGCCAAACGGCGGTGGCGGCGAGGAGTTGATCCCCGAAACCTTCGGCGAGCGGGACCCCAACCGCAATAACTCTGTAGTTCCGATGAAGGCTGGCGAAATCCGCACCTCGGGAGATCCGGGCGAGTTCCGCCTTCAGGGGCAGAACGTGCCGAAGGAAGGCGCGAACGCGAATGCGGCTGGCGAAGCCAAGGCCGGCAGCATGGGCGGTTCGCCTCCCACGCTGGGCGAACGTGAAGACGCCGATCCGACGGACCTGAACGGCGCGACGGCTGTGCTGGCCGGCGGCGCGACCCAATCCGGCGCGGGCGCGAGCCGGGTCGCCGGGCAGGGAACGCAGGACCTGAACGACCCCAACCAGCCTGCCGCTGCGGAGATTGCCCAGGGGCCGGAGCAGGTCTTGCTGCCGCCCGATCAATACCGGCAGGGCAAGCGTATTCGCATGCAGATGAATCCATCGAAGGATGCAGTCGCAGCCGGGGATGAAACCGCGCCCGGCCTTGCAACGGCGCGCCGGGGCGAGCCCGCGCCGGTGTCCCGCGATACGCCCTCGCTGCGCGACCAGGAGATGTTCTCGCGCGTCTTCGTCCATAATGAGGACGGAGGCCCATAGGTGAGCGGTCTGGTTTTCATCGCGCCGCTCTTTCTGGCGCTGGCGGTTCTGGCCGCCGCGATCCCGCTTTTGCACAAGCGCGAACGCCGCCGCGATCTGCGCGTTCCGAGCCTGATTCTGTGGGCCCGCGTGCAGGCCGCCAAGGGGCAGGCTGTTTCGCCTCACACCAGGCCGCTGTTCACGCTGCAGGTGCTGTTGCAGATGGGGGCGTTGCTCCTGCTCGCCGCCGCGCTTGCCCGGCCCCTTTTTGGTCCCGACGCAGCCGCTCCGCATCACCGGATTTATGTGCTCGACGCCAGCGCCGGAATGCAGGCGCGCGACGGCGCGGCGACCCTGTTCGACACCGCCCGCGAGCATCTGGCGTCTGCGCTGCGCGCCGACATGGACCCCGATGGTCCGCGAGTCAGCCTGATCGTTGCCGGTCCGGTCGCAGATGTCCTGCTTGCCCGGCGGCTTGCGGACCGCGACCTTTATGGAGAGGTCGGCCATCGTCTTGTCGGGACCGATGGAGCGATCGACTGGAACGGCGTCGGGCGCCTGATCGCCGGCGTGCGCCGTCCCGGAGATGTCGAGGAACTGGTCTGGCTGACGTCAGACCGCGGAGGTTCCATTGCGTCCCGCCTGCCGGCGCTCGCCGACGTGCCCGCCTCCGAATGGCGTGCGGGACCCTCGGGCCCCAACGCGGCGCTGGAAGCGCGGCTGGCTCCTGTCGACGGGTCGGACAAGCTGCGTTTGACCGGTCGCGCGCGCTTTGAGGGCGGACAGGCCGACACGACGCTGGAAGTCTCATTCCGCAGCGAAGGTTCGGGCGTGCCTCTCCTGCTGGCCAGCATTCCCCTGAAGGCGGCGCGGGGCGAAAGTTCGGCGACGTTCAGCCAGGACCTTGCGGTGATCGGCGGCGGCATCCTGACTGCGCGCCTGTCGGGCGATTCCAATGCGGGCGACAACGAAAGTCGCTTTGTGGTCGATGCTGCTGTTGCGCAGCAGCAGATCCTCGTTGTTGGCAGGCCGCGTCCGGCCCTGTTGCGCGCGCTTCAGTCGCTTCCCCACGCGCATGTCGAACAGCGCGAGACATTGCCGGGAGATGTCGCGCGCTATTCGCTCGTCGCCATCGCGGAGACGACGGTCGATCGCGTCCCCGAAACAAACACATTATGGATCGGGGAAGCGCGGCTCGGCGCAACCGCAAGACCGAATGCGGTCGAGCCGGGCGACGTCACCACCTGGAACAGCCGGCACGCCCTGTCGCGCGGCATCGTGTGGAACAATCTCGCCGTGAGCCGCGCCAGCAAGTGGGAACGCTGGCCCGGGTCCGATCTCATTCTGGCTGCCGGCGATACGCCGCTGATCGAGGCGCGGTCCGGCCGGTATGGACGCGACGTCCGCATCGCGTTCGATCCGACGCGCGAATGGACCGACCAAACCTCCTTCGCGCAGTTTCTCGACAATCTGCTGGAATGGACAGGCCCGGTCGCCACGGGCCGCATACGCCAGCCCTGCATCGCCGGGGCTCCGTGCGCTTACGACATTCGCTGGTCCGGCGGCGCATTGGCGCCGGCGCAATCGGACAGCGTCATACCGGCGCTCGAAATTCCAGAAGCGGGCGGGACGTTGCGGCCGCCGCGCGCCGGTCTTTTCCGTCATGCGGCGTCCGGGCAATTGCTCGCCGTCAATCCCGCTCCCCTGCAGGATACGCAGCCACCGGGTCCACCGCCCGCCCGGGCGCCCGCGCCGCCTCCAGCGAGCCTCTGGGTCTGGCTCATCGGCGCGGCCGCTGCGGTGCTGGTCCTCGAAGCTTTCATCGCATGGCGCAGGCGCAACGCGCCGCGCTGGTTCGCGGCTTCCCGCGCCCTGATCCTGCTGATGCTGGGGGCCGCCGTTCTGCGCCTGCCGGGCGCTCTGCCGGCGTTCGAGGATCGCACCGCCATTGTATTCGACCGGCAGCTCTCCGTGGCCAGCGCGCCTGATGACGGGCTGTTGTCGCGTGCGGGCAGGCCGTCCCTCGTGGCTCTCGCGAGCGGTCCGCGCATCGTGAAGGACAGCGGGGAATCCGCCGCCGCCCCAGCGCCCGAAGGGCCTGCGGGCTCGCTGCCGGATGCGCTGCGGCTTGCATCTGCTTCCCTGCCGCATGACCGGGCGGGACGCATCGTGCTGGCCGCTCCGGTCGAAAGCGTCGCTGGAGATCTTCAGGCAGCAGCGTCCGCATTGCGCGGGCAGTCCCGTCGTATCGATATCGTCAGGTCCGAATCCGTTCCGCCGGGCGAAGTCGCCATGGCCGAGGTGGACGCGCCGCAAACCGTTTTCGCAGGGGAAAGTTTCCGGCTCACCGGCCGGGTCCGGGCGGCCGGGCCGGGCGATGCGCGCATCGCGGTAAGCATTGACGGCGAACTTATCGCCGAACAGGACATCCGCATCTCGGAAGGCGATACGCCGGTCGATATCACCATCCCGAAGGCGCGCGAGGGCGATGCGCTCTACCAGATGAGCGTGACCGCGACAGGCGATCCGATCGCGGCGAACAACACGAATGGCGTGCGCGTCACCGGCCGCGCCGCGCCGCGCATCCTGATCATGAGCGCCGGGTCAGCGGGCAAGGAACTCGCCGAAGGGCTGGCGCAACATGGCTTCGCCCCCAAGGTCGTGGTCCCGACGGGCGCGCCGTGGCTGATCGAGGACTGGCTGCAATATGACGGTTTCATCATGCTCGATGTGCCGGCTCTGGCGCTGAATTCCATCCAGCAGCAATTGATCGTCGACGCAGTCTCGCGCCATGGACGTCCGTTGCTGATGTTCGGCGGCGCGCGTTCCTTCGGACCCGGCGGCTATCTCGAAACCGTGCTGGACAAGCTCTCGCCGCTGTCGAGCCGTGTTCCAAAACCATCCCCCGAAGCGGCTGTGGTCTATGTCATCGATCGTTCCGGCAGCATGTCGCAGGCCGTCGGCGATGTCGATCGTCTGGCCATCGCCAAACAGGCGACGCTGTCGGCCATGAAGCTGCTCAACCCGCAGAGCAAGGTCAGCGTCATCGCCTTCGACACCGAGGCGCGTGTGGTTGCGCCGCTGCAGCCCGTCACCAACATGGGCGCCATCAGCGGCGCCGTGCAGCAGATGACTCCAGGCGGCGGCACGGATCTGTTTCCGGCGCTCAACCTCGCATTCGACCAGATCCGGAAGTCCGAATCCTCCATCAAGCATGTGATCGTCTTCACCGACGGTTTGATTCCACCCGCGCCCTTCGATCCGCTCGTGGAGGAAATGACCGCCGCAGGCATTTCGATTTCGACGGTCTCGGTGGGCACCGGCGGCGGCGACAATGTGCTGCGCGGCATCTCGCGGCTTGGGCGCGGGGCGTTCCATGCGACAAACGACTTCCGGGCCCTGCCGAGCATCATCGCGCAGGAGACGATGCTTTTGTCCGATTCCGCCGTTGAAGAGCGCGTCGCTGCGGTGGAATGGGCCGGAGAGCGCCCGGCTTATCTGAACGGATTGCCCGACGCCCTGCCGAATGTGGAAGGCTATGTGCTCACCACCGGCAAGCCCGATGCGCAGGTGAGCCTCAAGGTCGGCACGGCCGATGGCGGAGACGCCCCGCTGGTGGCCTCATGGCAATTCGGCAGCGGCAAGGTCATGGCCATGACGACGCAGATCAATGGGCCCTGGACGAAGCAATGGATGGAGCTTCCCGAATACCGGAACCTCTGGTCGCAGCTCATTCCGCATTTCCTGTCAGGCGGGGACGCGGCGGGCCTGACGCTGCGGGCCGATCGTCGGCGCGAGGGAATCGCCATCGCGGTCACGGCGCTCGACAAATTCCGCAAGCCTCGCGCCGATCTGCCATTGTCCGCCCGGATCGCGTCGGGCGTCGGCGCGGTGGGGGATGAAGCGCCGCCGCTGATGACGGTCGCGCTCGCGCAGACGCAGTCCGGCGTCTACGAAGCCGTCGCGCCCGTGACGGCGCCCGGCGACTACACGATCTCGGTCGCAGATGGGCAGACGACCCATTTGTCGCGGCTGCACATATCTTATCCGCAGAATCTCGCCTTTGCGCAGGACGACGGCGCTTCGCTACTGGCTGCCGCGACCGGCGGACGAATTCTCGAGAAGTCCGATATCGTGGTTGGGCCGGCGCAACCAAGAGTTCTGCTGACGTCCAACTGGATCTTCTGGGCGCTTGCGGCTTTCGCCCTGTTCTGCGGCGAGCTTCTGGTACGCTACCGGTCGGCGTTCTGGCCGCAGCGCCGCAGCGCCTGATCAGCCCAGAAGGCCCGCGCGCATCAGTCCGGCAACAATGTCATCATGCGACTGGTCGGTGCGCAGCGATGTGAAACTTCCGCCAAGGCGCGTCATCAAAGTCCGCAGCGCATCTCGATGCTGCTCCAGCACATGGGCGTAATCGGCCAGCACCGCGCGGTCCACGGCGAGATCGAGCATCGAATCCGTTTCGGCATCCGTCAGCCGCAGCGGCCCGCTGCCCAGTCGTGATGGATCGTCTTCCTCGGGCGTGACGACTTGCACGCCGTGGACCTTGCCGGGCAGCGAGAACAGGCCGCGCAACTCGGCTTCCGGGGACTCGATCCACCAGTCGCCGATCAGGATCACGATGTTCGCGTTGCGCAGGCGCGGCAGCGCTGCCTGCACCTGCGCGGCGAAATCCTCGCGACCTCCTTCGCGCCCGGTTTCCAGCCAGCGAAAGATTCCCTCTGCGCGGGACGCACCCTGCATCGTGTCCGACCAGTTGATGTTGCGCCCCTGCGCGACGCCGACATCGACGAGATCGCCCGACGAGAGGCCCGCATAGGCCAGCACGCCTGCCAGCATCAGGGCAGTCTGCTGCTTGGCTGGAGCGCCGAAATTCATCGACGGGCTCGAATCCACCAGAAGGCTCACCCGCAACTGCCGGTCGGCGAGAAATTCGCGCATGAAGGGCTGGCGCAGGCGTGCATAGACGCGCGTGTCGAGATGGCGAAGATCATCGCCTTCCTGATACGGACGATGGCCGGCAAATTCGAGGCCTGCGCCTTTCGATGTGGACCGGCGTTCGCCTTGCCGGAGCGAACGCCCCGGCGCGCGGCCGAGCAGACGCAATCTGGACAACCGGCCAAGAAGGCCGGACGGCGGCCTCAAGCGCGCGTCCTGCTGCGCCCGAACAGATCGCGCACCAGCGTATCGAAAGCGATGCCGCTGGACAGTCCGTCGAAATTGAGCTGAAGGCGATGCCGGGTGGCGGGCAACAGGATCGCCTCCACGTCATCAAAGCCGACATTGTACTTGCCGTGAAGAAGCGCTCGGGCTTTTGCGGCCACGATCAGCGACTGGGCGCCGCGCGGACTTAGTCCGAAGCGGATGAAGCGCTTCACATCGTCGGTCGCCTGCGAACTGCCCGGCTGCGTCGAAACTGCAAAATGCGCCACGGCGTCGCGCACATGCGCCGGAACCGGCACGGCCTTCACGAAATCATGGATCGCCAGGATATCTTCCCCCCCGAGCAGGCGGTCGGCGGGCGCGGCCGCGAAGCCCGTCGTGAGGTCGAGAACATCGGCCAGCGTCTTCTGGTCCGGATAGCCCACGTCGATCTGCAGCAGGAAGCGGTCGATCTGGGCTTCCGGCAGCGTATAGGTGCCTTCCATTTCGAACGGATTCTGCGTCGCCAGAACGAAAAACGGCTTCGGCAATTCCATGGTCCGGCCGGCGACGCTGACGGTGCGCTCCTGCATGGCTTCCAGCAGGGCCGACTGCGTGCGCGGCGTCGCGCGGTTGATTTCGTCCGCCAGCAGAAGCTGTGTGAAAATCGGGCCGGGCTGGAACTTGAGATGCGCGGCGCTGCCCGGTTCCTGCGACAGAACCATGCTGCCGCTGATATCGGCCGGCATTAGATCCGGCGTGAACTGCGCACGCGAAAAGCTCAGGCCCGTGACGGTCCCGAGCGTACGCACCAGCAAGGTCTTGCCGACTCCGGGCGGCCCTTCAAGCAGCACATGTCCATTGCTCATGAGGCCGATGAGCATCTGCTCGATCACCTCGTCCTGACCGAGCACGATGCGGGCAATTTCATTCCGCGCCTTGCCCAGAAGTCCGATCAGCCGCGCGATGCGCGCCTGTTCCTGCTCCAGCGAAAGCGCCTTCTCCGGACGCGTGATTTCGGCTTGGGCGGTGGACATCTTTTTTCCTCGGAAGAGTTCTGCTGCCGTTTGGTCTCAGGGTCCGGGCGTTCCCTCGTACCCGTTCTCTTTCATCAGCCGCGCGATCGTACCGTCCGAAACCAGCTGGCCAATCGCCTGATCGATGCTGGCGCGCAGGAAGGAATCGCGGGACGAGACGAGGTTGCCGACGCCGTTGACGACCGTCTTGAGCGGCGCGAATGATGCGGTCTTGACGTTTGTCGCAGTCGGATTGGCGCGCATCAGCTGCGCAAGTTGCGGCTGCCACAAAACCATTGCGGACAACGTGCCGTCGAGCAAGCGTTTCAGCAGCAGGTTGGGGTCGCCATATGGAAGATACCGGAAACGCTTCTCCGGCGGATTCTGCTGGTTCCACGTCACCACGGAACCCAGCGCCAGACTGCCCACCATTGCGCCAAGAGTTTTGCCGGGCGGAATGTCGGCCAGCGATTTGTAATTCGCATCCGTCACCGCCACCACGAACGGAACCTGCGCGTAGGGCCTCGTGACCGTCGCCCAGTCGGGCCAGGGAGATTCCGCCGCGCCGGGCGTCATCGAAATTCCAACCAGAACCTCGCACTCGTTCGACATGACGAGTTGCAGTTCCTCAAGATAACCACCGCCATCCATCGGAAACCCTGAAGGGGCGGGGACAAATTCGGCTTTCACCAGCAAGGCGTCCGAAATCGCGCTGGCGACGGCGCGGTCGAATTTGGCGCCGACGCTGAATTCGTCGACGCAATAGCGGATGGTGTCGCCCTGCAGGCGGCGCGAATTGTTGAACAGTTGCGGCGGAATGACGCCGTTCTCCTGCGCCACCACGATCGGGCCGGACAGGCTTCCGATTGCGCCAAGCAGCGCGGCGCACATCACAGTGCGCGTGGCGAGAAATGCTTTTTTGAACGTCGTGAGCATCGTCTGCTTCATCCGACCGTATGAGAGACCGCCCGGGCGGCTTGTGCTGACTTTACAACAAAGAGGGGGCCGATGGCCCCCTCCGTATTCTTGCAGGAATTCGATCTTACTTGCCGCGCAGCTTGTACACGAAGATCGAGTTGCCGGCGCCGGTCGGCAGGCGGATTTCCGGGGTCTGGCCCGCAGAGGCCGAAGCCGTCGCGCTGAAGCCGGTCGGGATGACCAGATATTGCGTGCCGTCGATCGAGTAGGTAGCCGGGAAGCCGCCGATCGCAGCGTTCAGACGCTGCTTCCACAGCACCTTGCCGGTGTCCTGATCGAGCGCCAGCACGTTGCGCGCCGCGTCGCCAGCGAACAACAGGCCGCCGGCGGTCGCAAGGGTCGAAGCGGTCTGCACCGGACGATCCTCGTACTTCCACTTGACCGAACCGTCCTCGACGTTCAGGGCGAAGATCACGCCCGGCTTGTCGATGCCGCGCGGGTTGACCTTCGGGCCGGACTTGACCGAACCGATGGCGTTGCCGGGGGTGAACTCCTGCACAGCCGGAGCCTGCGTCTGGCAAGCTTCGTTTTCCGGAATGTAGAAGGCCTTCGTCAGCGGGCTGTAGGAAGCCGACTGCCACAGCTTGCCGCCGTTGGTGGTCGTGCAGATCAGGACCTGCTGGTTCACGGCCGTCGGGATGACGTCCGAGTTCAGCGTCACCTTGCCGTTCTGGTCAATCGACTTCACGGCGTTCTGGAAGATGGTTTCCTTCGACCAGATGTACTTGCCGTTGTCACGATCGAGCGCGAACGTGATGCCGTTCTTGCCCGGCGTGCTGACGACGAGCTTGCGCGGCTGGCCGTTGATCGGCTGGTCAACCAGAACGCGCTCGAACGGGCTGTCCAGATCCCAGTTGTCGCGCGGCAGATGCTGGTAATACCACTTCAGCTTGCCGGTCTTGCCGTCGATGGCGAGCGTCGAGTTCGTGTACAGCGTATCGCCCTGGCCGGAGCCGCGGATGACTTCCGGATACGGTCCCGGCATGCCGACGCCCCAGATGAGCGTGTTGGTGGCCGCATCAAACGCGCCCGTGACCCACGGGGTGCCGCCCCAACGGTTTTCCGGCGGAACGCCGCCCCACGAGGCCTGCTGGACAGGGTTGTTCGGATCATCGAGCGTGTTGAAGCGCCAGAGTTCCTCACCGTTGTTCATGTTGTGGGCGGTGATGTAGCAGCCGCCGGCGGTGCCGGTGATCGAGCAGCCCGAGATGGCGGTGTAGATCGTGTCGTTCGCCAGAACGGCGCCGATTGTGTAGCTGTAGCCCTTCGAGGGATCGAACACCTGCTTTTCCCAGACCTTCTTGCCGGTCAGGGCTTCAAGCACGACGATCTTGGCGTCGAAAGTGGTGAGGACGATCTTGTCGCCATAGAGCGACACGCCGTTCTTCTGGCGGCGAGCCTGGTTGCGCTGATAGGCCCAGCTCTGCGGCAGCTCGGTGAAGGCGTGCTTGTATTCCCAGAGCAGGTCGCCGGTCTTCGCGTCGAGCGCGTTGACGATGGCGTTGTTCGTCGAGATGAACATGATGCCGTCATGGATGAGCGGCGCGGTTTCCTGCTGGCCGACGTCGGGCATCGGATAGGCCCAGGCCAGTTCCAGATCCTTGACGTTGTCCTTGTTGATCTGGTTCAGCGTGCTGAAGCCGTGGTTGTTGTAGGAACCGCGCCAGGACAGCCATTCCTGGCCTGCCGGCGCGTTCAGCATTTCGGTCGTGATGGGCGTGTACTTGCGGGTCGCCTGTGCGGAGGCGATCGATGTCATCGCCAGAACGGCCGCACTGGCCAAAAGTGTCGATCTAGTCAGGTTCATATGTTTCTCCCCGATAAGCCAAGTAAGAAGACGGCGGAGATCAGCCTCGCTCGCCCTAATTTCAGGGCCGCAAGATGCGGCCGACTGGCAGCTGCTTGCCAGAACTCGTTCAGCGCGCGCCCGGGCCCGGAAGCTCGAGAGGCGCGTTGCTGGGCGCCACTGTGGGAAGCTGCCGGCCGGCCGTGAAGGACTGCGGCAGTTTCGGAGCGGCGTTCTCGGCTGTGGGCGCGGTCGGGGTGCCGACAGTCGGCAGCGGGCGGCCGGCCGTGAAGGCCTGCGGCAACCGCGCGGCGGGCTGCCCGGGCGCTGCGGCTGCGCCGGGCGCGGCTCCTCCCGGGGCTGCTGCGACCGCCGCGGTCGCCTTCACCAGATCGACTTTCTCAAGATTTGCCATCGCGAGCGGCTTGTCGCCGACCGGAGCGCCGTTCACGGACAGAATATGCGACAGGATGTCCAGATAGGATTCCTCGCCGAGACCGCCCGGATTTGACGGCGGCATGGCCACCGAGAAGTAGTCGTAGAGGCCCTGTGCGGTGATGAAGGTTCCCATCACGTCCTTGCCCACCAGCGCCGGCGCTTCAGCGCCCTGCAACTGACGACCGTGGCATTCCGCGCAATTGGCGGTGAACAGGCCGGAGCCGCGCGCCGCCTGCTCTTTTGTGTAAAAACCAGCGTCCTGCGCCGCTACGGGACCAAAGGACATGAAACTACCGACAGCCGCCACCGCAATGGCCATCGAAAAATTCCTCACGCGCATATCTCCCTCATGATGAGCGTCATACTTTCTGGTTACGCAATCCTTGCACGGCGCAAATAACATTTCAATGGTCAGGGCGGGCGCCTCCGCCTAAAACGGCGGGGCGGGCAGAGAGCGCCGGGAATTTTTCCCTCACGCCCGCGATGTGCGATGCTGCCTGTCGAAACCGGAGCTTCAGAATGGGTCAGCGCCATATCCCGCAGGACTTCGACCCGACGGGACCGGAGACATTCGATTCCGCTTTCGGGCTCTACGACGACCTGCGCAAACGCTGCCCGGTGGCACATACGGACGCGCTGGGCGGCTACTGGGCCCTGACCAAGTATCGCGATGTCGAACGCGCGGCGACGGAAAGCGACACGTTCATCACTTCAGTTCAGAACGTTGTTCCGAAGATCGCCTTCACGGGTCGCCGTCCGCCCCTGCACCTCGATCCGCCCGAGCATACGCCGTACCGCCGCGTGCTCAATCCGCTCTTTGTTCCCGAACGCATGCGCGCGCTGGAGCCTGTCATCCGGCGCATCGCGGCTGAATTGCTGGACCCCATGGTGGCGCGCGGGCATGGCGACATCTGCAAGGATTTCGGCGCGCATATGCCCGTGCGGGTGTTCGGCGAGTGGATGAACCTCCCGGAAGACCAGGTCGAGACCCTGCGGGTCGCGGGGGCCGATTTTGTTCATGCGGTCGAGGCCGCCGATTTTGAACTGATGAAGCCGACGAGCCTGCGGCTCTATGAACTGGCCCGCGAACTGATTGCGCGTCGCAAGCGCGAGCCCATGGACCCCGCCGTCGACATCACTTCGGCCCTGCTGGCCGCGCGCATCGATGGCGAACCCCTGAATGACGAACTGGTGCTCGGCACGGTCCGTCAGGTTCTGGTGGTCGGCATTGTGGCGCCCAGCGTGGTGATCGGCAGCATCTGCGTGCATCTGTCGCGTCACCCCGAGCTGCAGCACAAACTGCGGAACGAGCCGGAACTCATCCCGGCCGCCATTGAGGAATTTCTGCGGCTTTACACGCCGTATCGGGGCTTCGCCCGCACATCCCGGCACGATGTGGAATTCGGCGGGCGCTCCATCCTGAAGGACGAAGCCATCGCGCTCGTTTACGCCTCGGCCAACCGCGACGAGGACATTTTCCCTGATCCGACGAGTTTCGTTCTCGACCGTCCCAATATTCGCGACCACATGGCCTTCGGGCGCGGGCCTCACCAATGTGCGGGCATGAATCTCGCACGCCTCGAATTGCGCATCGCGCTGGAAGAGATCCTCGCCCGCACATCGCATTTCGAGGTGAACGGGGACATTCTGGTGGCGAAGATTCCCGAAATCGGCGCGCTGTCGGTGCCTCTGAAGATCGAAGCCGCGAAAGCCGCCTGAAGGTCTGCGAAGCGCTTTGTCGCTCCCTGTGCAAAGGCCTCTTTGGATCGCCGCGCCCCCAATTCCGATCGGCTGGAATGTGTAGCGTGTTGCATTGTGCCTGCTGGCGTCCCCTTGCCGGAGGCAACCGCATGAGCAAATCCCCGCGTTTTCCTCCGATCGCGCCCGAGGAGCGCAGCGAGGCGCAGCGCAAGCTGGCCGAGGACATAGCCTCGGGGCCGCGCGGCGGCGTTCGCGGGCCCTTTCTGCCGCTCATGCATCACCCGGTGCTGGCCACGCATGTCCAGCAGATCGGCAGCTTCCTGCGCTACGGCACGAGCATCCCGCATCCGTTGGTCGAACTTGCCATTCTGGTGATTGCGCGGCGCTGGACCTGCCAGTTTGAATGGTATGCGCACGCTCCGATCGGGTTGAAGGCGGGCCTGCCGCCGATTTTGGTGGATGAAATCGCGATGGGCATCAGGCCCGTCGGCATGGACGCCGATCAGGCGCTCATGTTCGACCTGACGTCCGAAATCATGCAGACAGGCAGGCTGGCGGATGAAGCTTTCGCGCGCGCTGCGCAACGCTTCGGCCGCGAAGGCGTCCTCGAAATCATCGGGCTCTGCGGCTATTACTCGATGCTCGCCTTCGTGCTGAACGTCGCCGATGATCCTCTGCCGGACGGAGCGCCCGCGCCGCTTTAGCCGCGCGAAGCCATCAGGATGCGCCGTCCAGCCTCCTGATGGCTTCGCGCGCCAGCGACATGTCGGCAATCTCCCCGTATGGCAGGATCCTCGACTGCGCCCCCATGGCGATATTGACCTCCTGCATATAGGTCAGGCGCGCTTCATCCAGCATCAGGTCAAGCGCATAGGGCTGGCGCTGCTGGTAGAATTCCCACTGCGCCTTTGCCTCTCCCGGATCGGCGTCAGGCAGCGCCGCCGCACGCGCTGCCGAGAATGTCTCCCAGGAGCCGGGCGAACAGATGAAGCGGAAAAGTCGCGCGGAAGCCAGCAGGGCCGCAACAATCAATTCGCGCTTTTCCTCGATCGCCTGCTGCGTCGCGTAAGATCCCTGATTGGGAAATTGCGGCAACTGGTCCCACAGATCGCCATCCGCCAGCGCCCGAATGCCGAACTGTGATTGTTGGTGAACATTGTCCACCTCGCCGAGGCCCGCGTCCACGCGGCGCTCCACGACTGCCCGGAACACAGCTTCGCTGTTGCCGATATTCACGAAGGTAACGTTCCGGGGATCGACTCCGGACTTCATCAGGATGGCGGTCATCAACTGATGCGTCAGGGCGCCGCTGGACCCGATCCCGATGCTGCGCCCCGCCAGATCTGCGACGCGAGTTACGTTCCGGTCGGAGGTGAAGACGCAATGCACTGCGCGCAAGTTCGCGCCGGCGATCATCTTCAGTCTTTCGCCGCGCTCTATGGCGGCCAGCACAGGCCCGAAGCCGATCTGCAGCGCCACATCGACCTTGTCATCAAGGATCAATTGCAGTCCCTTCTGACCATCTGGAGCATGCAAATATTCGACATCGAGTCCGACGTCTTCCATGAGTCTCATGCGGCGGATGAGTTCCAGCAGGCTCATCTCGGCGGGGCCGCTGGCGTTCAGCACCCGAAGTCTTCCAATCGCCATTCTTGAACCTTCAATGTTAAGGCGATCCAGATGTCTGCTCGGCAATCGAGGCGGTCGCCGCGATCGAAGACCACACGGGAATCTTCAGCTCGTCCCGCAGGCGCGGCAGGATGTCATAGGTCGGCAGTTGCGAACAGGCGATGAAAAGCGCCTGCGCATCATGCTTGACTGTTCGCATGGCAAGATCGAACACGTTTTCCTGCGTGATGCGCCCCAGATGCTCGGTCGTGGCGCATTCGAAGCTGGCAAGATTGTCCACCTCTATGTCGTATGCGGCGAAATAGTTTTTCAGGCACCCGTTGACCACGCGCACATAGGGACTGACGATGGTGACCTTCCGCAGGCCTTCTCGCCGGATGACATCCACCATTGCCCCGGCCGTGCTGACAACAGGCGCATGCGTGGCAGCCTTCAGTCGCTCGACCATTTCGGCATTGCGTCTGGGTCCGCCGATGAAGCCCGCTGCCGTGCAGCCATAAAGCGTGATCGAAGGTTCGCTCGCCACGAAAGGCTCCACGGACCTGATCGTCGAGTCGCCATAGGCCGGAAGGTCTTCTTCCAGCAATGTCCGTGGCGGGCGCGGGACTTTTGCCACCATCACGGGCGGCTCGCCGGGCCGCCATGCATTGATCTCCGGTTCCATGGTCGTATTGTTGATCGGAACGACCAGAAGAGCCTTGCGGGTCATGGACAATTCCCTGTTCAGGCTGGAACCAGAGACGGATAAAGCGACAAGGCCGTCGCGCAGAAAATCTGGCGTCGATCGGAATCCGAAAGCGAAGCCGCCGCCTTCCAGTTGATCTCCCACGCCTCGTGCAGCGTATGCCCGGACGAGGGATAGTTGGAGCCCCATGCGATCCGGTCTGCCCCGAACGCTTGCACGATCTTTGGCAGGAAATCGAAAGCTCGCGCCTGTTCGATTTCCATCACATTCACCGGCGTTATCTTCAGATAGAGATTTGGGTGTTCGGCAAGCGCAAAGAACGACGCCGCCTTCGCGTAAACCGGATGGTCGTCCATGGGCGGGCGCGACAAATGATCGAGGATGACCCGCACATGCGGGTAGCGCATCAGCATCATGCGCAGACGATCAATCGCCGTCCAGCTCATGGTAATGCAGACCGGAATGCCAAGCTCTCCTGCCGTTTCCCAGAATGGAAACGCAGCTTCTTCCGCAAACCATGTCGCCTGATCGGGCATCGTGCTGCCCTTGGTGAAAAGCCGCACGCCCGAGAGGCCACGCCTCACCCAGTATCTCATCTTGTCCGGCGCATCGGCCGCAACCGCGTCGATAGTGAAGACGCCGCCGAGCCTGTCCGGAAACGCCGCAACAGCGTCAGCCACATAAGAATTGTCGTAGCCGTAGCAGGTCGCTGCCTGCACCAGCACGGAGCGATCGACGCCTGTTTCATCCATCTCGGCGATCATCTGCTCGAACGTCATCGTATGTTCGGACGACCATTTCGACTGCGATCCGCCGAGTGGTGCGCGCGGATATTTGCCTGTGTCCGGCGAGATGATGTGCGGATGAATATCGACGAAATGCATCGCTTTTCCATGCAGCATTCTTGCGGAACATTGCGCTTCCGCTGATCCCTTGGCCAGATTGATCGCGGAAGGCTGCGAAACGGCCATTGAAAACGCGAAGGCCTCGATTGCTTCTGGCTAACAAAAGACCATTGCTGCCGTGAACTGATCTATGAATCGCATGGGACATGCCGCCAATAGTGCGGTCGGGTTTACGTCAGGCGTCAGGCTCCGCATTCATGATCCGCATCAACGAGACGATCGACATTGCCGCGCCGCCCGATCGGATCTGGAGCATTCTTCACGACGCCGCTGCTGTTGCGGGCTGCATCCCGGGCGCATCGCTGACGGGCGAACTCGGACCTGGGCTTTATGAGGCCACCATCTCGATCAAGTTCGGTCCGACTGTGGCGCATTTTGCCGGCGAAGCGCGCGTCGAATATGATGAGACGACCCGCCAGTGCAAGGTGTCCGGCCGTGGCAACGACAGGCGCGGCTCCTCCCCGGCGTCCGGTTCGGGCACGATCAGTCTCTCCGGAAATGACGCCACACAACTCGCCATCAACGGCTCATTCGAAGTGTCGGGCCCTCTGGAGTCGTTTGTTGAAACCGGCGGTGTTTTTGTAGCGCGCGCGCTGCTGGCCCAGTTTGCGGCGAATATCGCCGAGCTTGTGACACGCAACACACAACCGGACGCCGAAGCGCACGCTACGCCGGAGCCGCCAATGCAGGCTGCAGCGCCCCGCACTTCCACAGCGCCCATCGCGGCTGGATCGTTGCTGCGAGCAGCCTTCCTGCAATGGCTGTCCGCCGCATTCAAATGGTTCGGGGGGAAACGCAAATGAGCGACAAGCTGACCTATGAGGTGCTGGCCGAAGCCTTCATCGCCGAAGGCGTCGAGAAACATTTCAGCCTCTCGGGCGACGCCAACATGTATTTCTGTCATGCGCTGGCGCATCGCAACGTGGAGATGATCCACGCGCGGCACGAACATTGCGCGGTCGCAATGGCGGACGGCTATTATCGCGCCACCGGCAAGGTCGGCACTGCGTCGACGACATGTGGACCCGGCTTCACCCAGATTGCGACGGCGCTCACGATGGCGGCGCGCGGGAACATTCCGCTTGTTGTCTTCGCTGGCGACTCGCCCACCAACGCCTCCTTCCACGTACAATATCTCGATCCGGGTCCGCTGACCGCCACGACGGGCGCGCATTACATCAACATTCGCAATATGGATCGGCTGCTGGATAATGTGCGCGAGGCGTTCTATGTGGCGCAGCACGAGCGCAAGCCGGTCGTTCTCAATGTCCCCGTGGACTTTCAGCGCAAGCCGTTTCCGCATCTGGTCAAGTATCGTCCGTCTTCGACCTTGCTGCCCGCTCCGCAACGGCTTCATCCCGATCCGCGCATGATCGACCTCGCAGTCGAGGAAATTCTCGCAGCGAAGAACCCGATCATTCTGGCGGGGCGCGGCGCGGCCTGGTCCGGAGCCACGCAGGATGTGATCGAACTTGGCGACCGTATCGGAGCGTTGTTCGCCACGAGTCTGCTGGGCAAGGACCAGTTCGACAACGTGCCGTTTTCGATCGGCACCGCAGGCGCTTTCGCCACCACGCGCGCGCGCGAATTGTGGGCCGAGGCGGATCTCGTCATCGGCGTCGGGGCGGGTCTTGGCCACTACACGACGGAAGGCGGATATCTCTTTCCGAACGCCAGGGTCGTGGCGATCGACACCAATCCGCGCGGCCTTTTCCAGGGCTTGCGGGTCGCGGACCTCCATATCAGGAGCGACGCAAGGGCCGCCGTTCAGGCCATCTTGCGCGAGCTCAGGAAGCGTAACCACACGCATCAGGGCGTCCGCACCAATGCGCTCGCGGGCGAACTTGCGACGATCATGAAGACGCCCGATCCGCAGAAGTTCCCGCCGCGCCCGAACGTGGTCGATCCGCGCGAGGCGATCCGGGCGCTCGACGAAATGATCCCCAAGGATTGGGAGATCGTCACCGGCAGCGCGCATTTCTTCTCCATCGCCCTCACGCATCTGTCGGGCCGCGACTGCCGCCGCTATCACGTCATCAACGATTTCGGCGCCATCGGCTCGGGCCTCGCGGACGCCATTGGCGTCGCGGCCGGCAAGGGCGACGGCAAGGTGCTGCTGATCGAAGGCGACGGCAGCATGATGATGCACATTCAGGAGCTTGAGACGATCGCCAGGCAAGGAATCAAGCTGCTCATGTGCGTGATGAACGATGGCGGCTACGCATCGGAGGCGCACAAGTTCAAGGCGCAGGGAATGGATACGTCCGAAGCCATGCACGGTCGCGGCAATCTCGAAGGCGTGGCGAGGGCCTTCGGGCTTCGCGCCGCGACCGTTAAATCGCTGGCGGGATTGAAGACCCTCCTCGACGGCTATCAGGCAGGCAATGCGGGTGAGCTCTGGGACTTCCACGTCGATGAGGAAATCCCTTCGGCCCTGTTCCGGCGTGTTCATTTTGGACAGATCGTCTGAAGGAGATCGCCATGACGACAGGCATGCTTTATGTCGGAACCGCCGGAACATCCCTGTGGTTCAGCGGCGACTTCGGGGAGACATGGGCGCGCCCCAACAGCAGTTCGGGCCTTTATCTGGAGTCGCGCATCTGGTCGATCACCAGTCACCCGGACGACAAGGACAAGCTGACAGTCGGCTCCGACATGGGCGTCTATCGCTGGAGCGAACAGGAACAGCGCTGGACGCATCTGCCTTCGCCGATGGATGGCAAGCTTGTCTGGGCCATCACGCAGTCGCCCTGTAATCCGGATCATTTTGTCGCCGGAACCTGCCCGGCGCAGCTCTGGTATTCGCTCGACAATGCGAAGACATGGACGCAAGGCGCTGCGCCCGGCATGAAGGATTTCTCCGGAATCAACTCAGGTCCCACGCGCGTCACGCAGATCCTGTTCGATCCGTTTGACAGGGACATGGTCTGGGCCACCGTCGAAATCGACAGCATCTACCAAAGCCGCGATGGCGGCCGCTCGTGGCGCAAGCTGGAACAGGGGCTGATCTCCGGAGATGTTCACGGCATCGCCGTCGCCATGGGGCCGAACGGCAAGGAATTGCTCTGCACCACCAACAAGGGCCTGCATCGCAGCACCAATGGCGGCGAGACCTGGGTGATGGAGGAACTCGACTATCCGTTCCAGTATTGCCGCGCCGTACATATGAGCGCTGACGCGAAGCAGATTTTCCTCACCAACGGCAATGGTCCTCCGGGCTCGGGCGGACGGCTTCTGCGCAGCCGCGATCTGGGCCGTCACTGGGAAGACGTGAATCTCCCCGGGCCGCTGAACAGCACACCCTGGTGCGTCGCCACGAATCCGGCGGACCCGGACCTCATCTTTGCGGTCACCAATCTCGGGCAGCTTTTCCGCAGCAGGGACGGCGGAACCACGTGGATCAAGCTGCGTCGCGAATTCGGCGAAGTGCGTTCCCTGCACTGGCGGGATGTGCCAGCGCCTGAACGGCTCGTGGAAGCGTGGATGCGCGACGGACGTCCCTGGTGATCGCCGTGGCGCGCCCGGAACGTTCCGGGCCCTGACGGCATTTCTCCGCAAGCCGGAGGATGAGTGATGTCGGGACGTTTAATCACCGCACTGATCATTATGAGCGGCCTCGCCATACCGGCTCATGCGCAAAGGGGCGGGCAGGGGCCCGGCAAGTTCGACGGCCGTTGGTCGGTTCTGGTGATCACCGAGAAAGGTCCCTGCGATCAGGCCTATCGGTGGAACATCGGCGTTGCAGGCGGCCACATCACCGATCTTGAGGACAATGTGGCGAGCGCCAGTGGACGCATCGAACCCTCCGGTCGCGTCAGCGTAAGACTTGTGCGCGGCTCCGACGTGCTCACCGCTGTCGGCGCGATCCGTCAGGAAGCCGGACGCGGCACGTGGCAATCGCCGAGCCGCCAGTGCTCCGGCCGCTGGGAAGCGGAGAAGCGGTAGTCGCCGCCATTTCCTGCGCCCGCCAAACCCGCGTTCTGCAGAGCTCCCGGGCGACCGGGGCGTCGAGATCGCCCGGCTCGCTGTGCGGGGCGCGACACTTCGATTAATGCTCTTCCCAAGCTTCGCTGTAATTCCTGTTGCGACCAAGTATAATTCGTTTATACGGATTAACCCGCAGGGTTTAAATCGACTTAATGTTTGTTTATTAACATAACAGGTTAAGCGTTATGCTTTATACTTGCATCATGTCAGCAAGTTGTTGCAAATTCTAATCAATTGCCGCAAGTTCTTTTCATGCAGAACGACACGAACACTTCTGCACAAAGCGGCAACTCAAGGAGGTCACCCTATGA
>CANJNI010000029.1 GCA_947475995.1 Beijerinckiaceae bacterium
CCGATCTGCCCTGTGCGGTCAGCACTTCCACCTGCCGAAGCTTGGTGACGATCTCCTCCGCCTTGTGTCTTTTCCTCGGCATCTCGTAGTCCTCCATCAGGCCATAAAGCCATACTTCAGGGAGGATCACTTTTCGGGGTCAAGACCACCATGGCCCGCATGGTCTGGCGGCGCTGACGGGAACCGGCGGCCAACTCGCTCGTGAGACCGGCAGGCGGGGCGGGAATGGTGCGTTTGATAACGAGTCTGGCCATATGCATTGCTCCTGAGAGTTGAGACTGTGGTCCCGACTTCGAGGAACAAGATCCAAACGGGTCCCAAAAAGAGTGCGTCAAAGACCCTGAACCAGCCGCCGATTGGCAAGCCGCTCATGCTTTGACGCTCTCCGCTCGGACCCTCCTTGGTCTACTGCGGTGGCGGCGTCGTCTGGGTCGGACTCGCGAGGCAGGGTCAAACCACGCTTTGGAAAGACAGCAGAAGCCAACCGGGGGCAAGCCGGGAAAGGCGGGGTGGTCGCGGATCAGAACCGGCCTGCTTGACTCGTTTCCCGAGTCGACCGACACACTTGCTTGGTCCCAAGCAAGTGTGTCGGTCGCAAGGTGCGGAACCGTACGACAAGCTGAAGCTTGGCAGCAGGGCCGGTCTCGGCCAGTCAGGCTTCGGGCCGCTGGGTAACGGCATCTGGTTCCTTGCCAATTCCCTGCGGCCTTGGGGAGTTTGGCCGGTGATTGCAATTGATTGCACTGACGAACAGGCGGATGGGGCCAGAGGCGGGCCTACGATTCGTCGAAAACGGAAAAATTCCCTGCAAAATTCCCTGCGGCAGGGAATTTCCGGCGCCGCCGGCTTCCAAACGGCTGAGACCGGTTCGGTCTGACTGGCACCGCCACCATCTTTCTCGAAGTCTGGACCGTTACGCCGCAGGCGGAGCGGACTTGTAGTTAGCGGATAGCTTCCGCAGCTTCTTTCGCCAGCACATGCTTGGCGACCTTGCCGCTGGCGAGACGCGGGAGTTGTTCCTCGGTGCGAAAGAACACCCGGTGCGGCGTCTTGAACGAAGCCGCCTGACCCGACACGAAGCTCTTCACCTCTGCTTCGCTGACCGGACCTCTCGTCTGCACATAGGCGACGATCACTTCGCCGCGAACCTTGTCTGGCGCTCCGACCACGAAGGCTTCCGCAATCGCCGGGTGGCGCGCCAGAAGCTGCTCAAGTTCGAGCGGCGACACGTTGATGCCGCCGGTCTTGATGACCTCTTTCAGGCGCGAATGAAAAATGAGACGGCCGTCGCTGTCGAGCCAGCCGAGGTCGCCTGTATCGAAGAAGCCGTCGGCCCCGATGGCCCTGGCGGTCTCCTCGGGATTCTGGAAATAGCCCGGCGTCACATGTCCGCGCAGCAGGATCAGGCCGGTCTCGCCTTGCGTGAGCGGTTCGCGGGAGACGGGGTCGACAATCATCAGTTCAGTGCCCGGCAATGGCGTTCCGTTGGTGTTGATCTTGGCTTCGAGCGGATCGTCCGCGTGGCTGACGGTGGCGTTGCCGTAGGATTCGGTCAGTCCGTATGCGGCCGACGCCAGCCGGATGCCCATTTCGACCAGCGTCATTCGCTTGTAGTCGGCATAGGTCCCGGCGTTGCCTTTCTGAAGAGAACCGATCTTTCTCTGCTCATATGAAGGATGATCCAGAATGGCCCGCGTCATGTTGCCGGTGCCGTAATAAACGGTTGCGCCGGTGGCCTGAACCACCTCGATGGTCCGGCCCGCCTCGAAGTAGTCCTGCAGGACTATCGCGGCGCCGTGCGCCAGCGCGACCTGAAGCGCATTGATGGCGCCGAGCGCGTAAAACAAAGGCGTGCCGATCCACACGCGATCTTCGGCATTCACAAACCTGCGCTGACCCATGTCGTAGCCGTTTGCGACAGCGTGTGCTTGCGCGAGAAGCACGCCTTTCGGGTCTGCCGTGCTTCCCGACGTGTAAAGAATGAAAGCCGGATCAGTGGGCAGCACCGCAGCGGCGGCGGACGCAAAATCGTGCGACGATATCTCGTCGCCGCGCGCCAGAAACCGGGGCCAGGCGAACGCGCCGCGCGGAGCCTCCGCGAGAAAGGCGATTGTTTGAAGTTCCGGAACGAGCGGACTCTTCAGTTCGCCCGGTTTCGAATCCGCCAGTTCGGGGATGAGGCGCGCGAACAGGCCCGCGTAATCCTGCTTGAGGAAGGTCGATGACGCGACCAGCACCCGCGCGCCGCTGTGGCGCAAGGCCCAAAGCAACTCGGTTTCCTTGTACCAGGTGTTCATCGGAGCCAGAACAGCGCCGATCAGCGCGCTGCCGAAACACATGGTGAGCCATTCGGGCTGATTGCCCATCAGGACGCCGACGCGGTCGCCCCGCTTTACGCCGCTTGCCAGAAGCGCCTTTGCGGCAGCCACGGACTGTTCGTAAAGCTCCGCGTAGCTGGTAACGCGGCCGGCGTAAAAGATCGCTGGGGCTCGCGGCGTGGTCGTCGCGATGTAGCGCAATTGCGCCGCAATGGTCGACTGGACGGGGCGCGCCGCGACGATCATGTCAATGCTTTCCCGGCTCGCTGTCGCGCGCTTCTATGTCCCAGTACGTCTTCATGCCGATCAGGTCCTGCACGGAATTGCGCAAGGTTCCGACGCGCCTGGGGTCCTGATCGAGGCTGCCGTTGTCGCGCAGCGAAGTCCACAGATGCGTCACCGCATCCGCCACGGCTGCGATGGTGTTGAAGGGATAAAACGCCATGCGGAATCCGGCGCTTTTCAAGACCGACGTCGGCAGCGCGGGCGTTGCGGGCGACACGAACCAGATCAACGGAACATCGGGGATCATCGCTTTCAGCGGCCCGACCTGTTCGGGCGGCAGATCAAGGACCATGATCGCCTCGGCTCCCGCCTCGAAATAGACGCGGCACCTTGCGGCTGCCTCGTCGAGCGATTTCGTGACCCGCAAGGCATCCGTGCGGGCGATGATCATGAAGTCGCGGTCGCGCCGGGCTTCGCACGCAACTTTCAGTTTCGCCGCCGCGCTCTCGACGGATGCAAGGCCGCCGCGCCCCGCATGATAGCCGGCGCGCTTGGGATAGGGTTGATCGTCGATATGCAGCGCGGCCGCCCCGGCGCGCTCGATTTCGCGAACCGTGCGCCAGACATGCGCGGGCTCGCCAAATCCTGCTCCGGCGTCGACGATCAGCGGCGCATCGATCGACGCCAAAGTATTGCGGATGCACAGAACCGTTTCGGTGAGCGTCACAAAGGGCTGGCCGACGCCAAGATGCAGTCCGATTGCGTTGCCGCCGAGGTAGACCGCCGGGAAGCCGACATTCTCGATGATGCGGGCGCTGAATGCGTCGTAGGCTCCGGGCGCGGCGATGAAATCGCCCGTCGCGAGCAGCTTTCTCAGTTGCGCAGCCCCTCCCATGTTCGTCTCCTATTCGGCAGCCTGCTGGCGACGCCTGATGCGAAAATCAAACGTGCCGGCGAATTGCGGGCCCTCGCCGGCGACCGCAGCTGCTGGCGTGAGTTTCACAGTGAGATCGTCACTGACCGACCCGATGACATAATCGTTGTTGAGCGTCGGCGACTGGGACATGAATATCTGCGTCATCAGACATTCCACGCCGTCGACGTGAATCTTGATGTGGATATGGGCCGCTCGGTGATTGGTCTGGCCCATGGCGTGAAACAATTCCCCGATCGGGTCATGATCGTGCTCGGCATAATCCTGCGGAACGATGGTGCGGATCGTGTAGCTTCCATCTTCGGCGGTGCGAACTGTGCCGCGCAGCCGGAAACCCTTGCGGTCGTAGATGCCGTTGTGATCTGCATGCCAGAGGTCGATCTCGGCGCCGGCGACGCCCTTGCCGGTCTGGCTGTCGATGACGCGCCCGGAGAGGTTCAGCACAGGCGCATCGGACGCTTCTTCGGGCGCAAACATGACGCCGTCCGGCCGCACCGGTGCGCCGCGCATGTAATAGGGGCCTTCCAGATTAGGGCGCGTGCCGCCCTTGTCGGTGCGCGTTGCGTCGATGCTGGTCATGGCGAAAGCGACATCGAGCAGACTCGGACACATGCCGGACTGGCCGAGCCGGTTGAAGTATCTTCCAGCCGCGTGAAGTTCGTCTTCGGTGATCTTCATGTCGGTCACGACCTTGCGAAGCGCCTCGACGCTTCGGACGTAGATTTCCTTGAGACGTTCGTCCGCCATTGTTTCCTCACGGTTTGATGACGATGCGGCCGAAGGCGCCGGCTGCTTCCACGAGCCTGTGTGCTTCAGCAATCTGCTCCAGCGGCAGGACGCGCGCGATCGGGGGCCGAACGACGCCCGCGACCGCAAGCTCGATTGCGTCCGACAATTGCTTGCGGCTGACGCTTCCGACGCCCAGAAGCTCGGCGCGCTTGAAGAAGATGCGGGCGAGGTTGATGGAGACTTCATCGCCGTTCAACTGCCCCACGAGGGCCATGCGGCCGTGAAGGGCGAGGCAATCGAAAGCTTCGCGGAAGACCGCGCTTCCAACCGTGTCGATGACAACATCGACGCCGAGCCCGTAGGTCAGATCCCGCACGCGCGGCGAGAAAACGCCGTTCTCCGGGATTGTGATGACATTGCTCGCTCCTGCGGCAATCAGTTCGGCGGCCTTCGCCGAGTTGCGCGTCAAGGCGATGACGCTTGCGCCTGCGGCGCGCGAAATCTGTACTGCGGCGATGCCGACGCCGCCGCTGGCCCCTGTCACCAGAACGGTTTCGCCCAGCGCGACTTTCGCCGTATCGCGCACGGCATTGAGCGCCACGCCTGCGCCGGGCCCGAGGGTGCAGGCCATTTCGGGCGAAATGTCCGCAGGCGCTTCGACACAGGCGTCTTCCGCCACGAGCGCATATTCGGCGTATCCGCCGCGCACGTGTCGCCGTTCCAGACAAGTCGTTTCGCGGCCTGTCCGGCAATAGCCGCAGATGCCGCAACTTGCGAAGGCCTTCGTGCAGACGATGTCGCCGCGCGAGACGCTCCTGACGCCGGGGCCGACTTCAACGATCTCGCCGCACATCTCTGCTCCGAGCACGATCGGAAAGGACATTTCCCTTCGGTAGGTGCCGTTGCGCTCCACCACATCCTTGGCGGAAACGCCGCAGGCAAGCACGCGCAGAAGGACAGAGCCGGGCTCAACCGCCGGCACGGGGCGTTGTTCAATTGAAAAACTGTCCGGTCCGCCGGTGGCGTGAAGGACTGCTGCGCGCATCATGTGTCGGCCCTGAATGCAATGGAGAGGCCGCCATCCGTCCAGCGTTCGGCGACCGCGATGGCCGCATGTCCGATTGCCGGAGGCGTAGAGTCAAGCCATCGGCCGATCAGGCGCAGGCCATCGCCCATGTCGACACATGCCACCGAATAGGGGGCGATCGGCTGGAACATCGGAAGCGGCGCGCGCGTGTACGTCACGAAGCTGAATACGCATCCACGCGCAGGCGCTTCGTCCCAGCCGAATTCGGCGGAACCGCAATCAGGACAGACCGGAGCAACAGGGCAGCGGAACCGCGCACATTGCGAGCAGCGCTGGAACGTCAGGCGTCCCTGCGCCAAAGCCGATTGCGCGGGCTCTGAATCGGAATTGATCGCGACCGCCAGCGCCGCAAGGGGTAGATCCAGCGGGGCGCTGCGGATCTCGATCATCACGTCCGCTCGCTGCTGTAGATGATGGCGTCGCCGAATGTGGTGGCCCACATGGCGAGGCGGCAATCATCGATCTGTCGCGCCTGCGCCTCGCCGCGCAATTGCCGGACGATTTCAACCGTCTGTCCCCATCCATTCGAATGGCCTTCGGAAAGGTGGCCGCCGCTGGTGTTGACCGGAAGCTCTCCGCCGATCTCGATACGCCCATTCTGCGTCCAGTCCGGCGCGCCGCCCGGCGGGGCGAATCCGAAGCGCTCCAGCGTCCACCACACATGGGGCGAGAAGCCGTCGTAGCAATGAAGCGTGTCGATCTCCTGCGGGCTGCATCCGGCGCTGCGGAAGACCGGTTCGTCGCCACCCAGCGGCGCGTAACCGGCTTCGTCGATCTGCGCGATGCCGAGACCTCTCGCGCCGAAGACGAACTCCTCCGGACCTGCCGACATGCCCTGATAGGCGCGCACGTACACCGGCTTGCTGGCGCCATCCTGCGCGCGTTCCGCTGACGTGAGGATGACTGCGACGCTGCAATCGACCGGCGCGGAACAGTCGAAAAGCCGGATGGGGTCCGCAATGAAAGGCGACGCCCTGTAATCCTCGAGCGTCATCGGCTTTTGCATGACCGCCAGAGGGTTCAGTTGCGCTGCACGTCTTTGCGCGAGCGGCACCGCAGCGAGTTTATCCCGGTCGACATTGAATTTGTGCAGATAGCGCCGTAGCGCCATGGCTGCTCCCCCAGCCGGAAGCGCAAGGCCTGCAGGCAGCGATTCCGCATGCGGACCGCCGCCCTCGCGCATGTTCTCTTCGAAGCCCGGAAAGTTCGCGGCGCCGTGATTGCCGAAGCGGCGGTTTGCGAAGACGCCCATGCAGACGATGTAGTCCGCCAGGCCATGATCTATCGCCATGGCGGCATGTTGCAGGACCGTGCCGCAAAAACGGCCGTGAGCCCAAGTCTGGGAGGAAAAGCGCGGCCTCAGGGCGAGCAGCTTTGCAATTTCGTCGAAGTCCAGTCCGCGCGGCGACCCGATGTGCACCAGCAAGCCGTCGATCTGCCTTCTTTCAAGGCCACTGTCCTGCAGGGCCTGTGTCAGCGAGGCGTTGGCGAAAGACGCAAGACTTCCTTCCAGCGGCTTACGGCTGAACGGAACGCAGCCGATCCCCGCAATCGCGACGCTGGAACGAAAGCGCGCGTCCATGTGCGCCGATCACAATTGGGGTGGGGGAGAGCCCGCGCCTTTTTGCTTCTTCCACTCGGCCCGGTAGCGCTTCACCAGCCAGTTGTTGAATTCACGCTGCGATTGCTCCTGCCAGGAATATCGGCCGCGCGTTGCGTGGCGAGAGCGCAGGCCAACCTGTACCAGCGTATCGACGTGCTGGTCCTGCGAGCCGATGGAGGCGGAAACCTGCAGGTTTGCCTCCAGCTTCTCGCGAAACAGTTTGTCCTGCATCGCGCCAGGGGCCACGAGCCATCCACGATCCGCCATCACGTGATCCACTCCATCCGCCCGCAAAATAATATAGGCGATCATATCGGATCGGATGATGAGCGACAATGTCGGGGGGATATTGGCGAAGACCATGCGGTTGCGGTCTTCGTCGGTGAGCTTGGGGAAGACAGGGAGCAGCGCCTTCAGGGTCGCGTTGAAGCTGGCGTCCTTGTGCAGCGTGCCGTTGTAGCGATAGTAGCCTGCCGTGTCTTCCGGCAGCGCGGGGAATGTCGCCAGCCTGCTGGGCACATGGTCATGCAGCGGGCCGCCGTGCAGGCGGTTGGCGTGGTAGCCGTCGTTGTTGTTCTCGAACATCACTTTCCAGTTCCACGGAAAGCGGGTCTTGTCGGTGGGAATTTCGCCCTCGGCATTTTCGATATCGTAGTTCTTGATCGCTTCCGTCACGTCCTTCAGGCGAGGCGCCAGCGGTGCGGCGTTCGGGTCGAAGTTCACGAAGATGAAGCCCAGCCAGAGCTCCACCTTGAATTCGGGCAGGCCGAATTCCTCCTTGTGGAAGTCGCAGGCCTTCTCCATGGCGGGCGCGCCCAGCAGGGAGCCGTTCAGCCCGTAGGACCAGTGATGGTAGGGGCACAGGAAGCGCCGCGCATTGCCGCGACCTTCGGCCACCAGCATGGCGCGATGCTGGCAGACGGAGGAAAGAACCTTGATTGATCCATCCTCCTGCCGAACCACCACCATCGGCTCGTCCGCGTGGGACGTGGTGAAATAGTCGCCCGTATTGGGAATCCATTGCGTGCGGCCGACGCAGAGCCATTCGTGGGAGAAGATGGCGTCTTTCTCGAACTCGAAGAAGTCCCTGTCCGTGTAGATGGTCGGCGGAAGCATGCGGGCTTCGTTGACGTCCAGAATGGAGGTGTCCATTCCGGCAAAAAAGGCGTCGTCGAATTTCGGCTTCACTGTCTGTCTCCGGCAGCACAATCGGCAGCTTTCGGAAGGCTAGGCGGCGGGGCCCGCCATCACTTGATTGCGAGCGCCCAATTTGTTGCCACTGTTTCGGACGATTGGCCGCAGCGCGCGGTCAGACCGCAGAGCATTCGAAAAGCGATTTGCGCAGGGAAGCGTGAACGCACCAATTTCCATCGACGACCTGTGTGATGCCGAAATCAACGGCGACGGACATCAGGGAAATCGCTTCGTCTTCCGACAGTCCCTTGCTGGTCATCAGGAAGCGCCGCATCTTCAGGAAGGCGTCTCGCATGGCCGGATCGAGAGAAGATTTCTTGTAAATCTCGCTCTGGGCCCGATCGCCGAGTTCCGCCTGGTAATTTGCGTAGCTGAAGCCGTGGACCACCCATTCGCGGTCGGTTTCGAGCAGCGGATAATTGATGTCCGCGAAAGGCTTGCCCGGAAGATCCTTCTTCTTGTGCAGAACGATCTGGAACATGCCGGTCATCGAACATTCGATGGCGGTTCCGCACACTTCGGAATCGCCCTGCGAGGCATGAGGATCGCCGATGGACAGGAGCGCGCCCGGCACTGAAACCGGCAGATAAATCGTCGAGCCCTGACCGGCGCGCCAGTTGTCCAGATTACCGCCGAAATAGGAGGGTGGGATCGAATCGACGAGTTCGCCTTCCTTCGGGGCGACGCCGATGAAGCCGAAATGCGGCCGTAGCGGAATCTTCACGCCCTTCAGAAAATTGAAATTCTTCTCGATGGTGCTGTGATCGACCGGGATGCCCGGATAATCGATGGTGGCGTGCACGACGCCGGACGGATCCTTCTGGGGCGTCCAGCGAAAGCTGTAGGTCGCCTTGGCGTGGCTTCCGCAGCAATCGACTTCATAGATGGTGACGACCTCGCGCTTCTTGGGCTCGGTCAGCAGGTGGTCGTAATGGAAGCCCCACCATGTGGCGGCGTTGCTGCCGAAAGCCTTGCCCTTGTAGGCAGCGTTGGCGCTCGGCCTTGGATTGATCTTGAGAATCCGCAGCTCGATGACGTCGCCGGGCTCGGCGTTTTGCACGGCGATGGGGCCGGTGCACAGATGCACCCCGAACCCTTCGCCGGCGCCGCGACCGTAAATGGACGCATCCATCGGTCCTGCGCCACGGCGATCGATCGCCTTGCCGTCCTTGGTCCAGCGAAACACGCTTTCGGCGCCGGAGTCACCCTTCACCATGCGCTCGTAATCGTCGTTCGCATGATGGGTCAGGGTTTCAACCGTTACGGCGTCGCCGGAGCGGACAGTCAGGGCAGGCGGAAGATGTTTGCTGACAAAACCCCAGTGCACCGTCTTTTCGTTTGCCGGAAGATAATGATGCTCCGGGCCTTCGAGGGCGCGAATGTGGGAGGCCGGGATGGCGCTTTCTCCGCGGGCGCTCGTCAGTTCGATCGCCTCGCGCGCGAGCTTCTCGGCGGATTTCGGCCAGCCGCGGCCTATCCGGTTCATCACCTTGTCGGAGATCGCGCCGCCCATGGTCTTGCGGTAGGTGCGCGGAGAGACGTTGTAGCGCTCGCGGAATGTCCTTGAGAAATGGGCGGAATCGTTGAAACCCCAGCGGAAGCAGATGTCGGTGATCGACAGATGCGCGTAGAGCGGGTTGATCAAGTCCGAGCGGCACCGCTCCAGCCGGCGCAGTCGCAGATAGTGAATGAACGTCTCGCCTGCGTTTTCAAAAAGCTTCTGCAGATAGCGCGGAGAAATTCCTTCCGCCTCCGCAATGTCCTCGCGGCTCAGCTCATGCTCGCCCAGCCTTGTCTCGATTTGCTGACAGATGCGGTTGAGGATCGCCATCTGGGTGGATGTCGCGCCGCGCAATGAGTTCGCGGGCGTCTCGCTGGCCAGGCAGGTGGCGACAAATTCGGTGAGGGCGATTTCAATGGGCTGGAATTGTTCAGCGTCGAATTCCTCGATCGTTTCCGCGACGGATTGAAGCATGCCGACGAAGACATGGCCGAAGCCGGTGTTGGCGGCGACGCGCGCGGACTTGAGGTTGCTGATGTTTATGAGGCGTGCATCAAGGACCGATTGCGGCACACGCACGAACAATTGCCGGAAATCGGACAGGAACGTCATCTGGAAATCCGGCCGCATGGGACCGGTCGCGATGTCGCCCGGCATGAGACTGACGGGTCCGTCCGGCGTATGCAGCGTGGCGCGCCCTTCCAGATGCAGCGCCAGCCAGAGGCCTCCCTTTGTTTTTTCGACGCGGGCGGCCATTTCCTGCGGGTTCGAACTGATGCGCGCAATCAGGATGCCGAGTGGCGTCACAATCCAGCGCGCATCGCCGCGCAATTCCTGCCGTCCGTCCGGGCGCTTTGGCGACAGCGAGAACCGCGACAGAGTCTCCGACCAGGCGCTTGACCTGTCAGCGCCCGGATAAGCCTCTGTCGTGAAGTACCAACTCGACATCAGCATAGCTTTCGCTCCAACCGGTACACGCCACGAACCATGCAGGACGCGTACCAGCCGGACGGGTCAGAGCTTGATCACGAGGGACCCCATGGTGCCCCGGTCCTCGAAGTCCCGATGAGCCTGCGCCACATTTTCAAGCGAATAGACGGCCGGGCGTCCCGGCCGTAACGTTCCCTTCCCTATGGCGGCCAGCACTTCCTGTGCGCGCGCCAGATATTCTTCTCGCTCGGCGTTGTAGGTCGAGCCGCTGAATTTGGTCAGGTACAGGGCATTATGTTGCAACATGACGGGATCCACCGGATCCATCATGCCCGCAGCCTGTCCGAAAGAGACCATCATGCCGTATTTGCGGATGCAGTCAAACGACTTGAGAAACGTATCCGCCCCGACTCCGTCGTAGACGACATCGACGCCGCGGCCTTCCGTAATGTCCATGGTGCGCTTTACGAAATCCTCGCGGCTCACGACGATCACATGTTCACAACCGTTGGATCTGGCGTAATCGACCTTTTCGTCGCGGCTGACTGTGCCGATGACGGTGGCCCCGAGGCTCTTGCACCACTGGGACACGATGGAGCCGACACCGCCCGCCGCAGCCTGCAGGAGAACGACATCTCCGGGTTTGACCTTGTAGCAGGCGCGCACCATGCCCTGAACCGTGATGCCCCGGTACATCAGCGCAGCGGCGTCGAGGTCCGCGACACCAGACGGTATGTGATAAAGACGGTCGGCCTCGAAGGTGCGGGCCTCCGTGTAAGCGCCGATCGTATTGGTTGCCGTCGCATAGCCGACCTTGTCGCCGACCTTGAACCCTTCGACGCCTGCGCCGAGCTCTTCGATAATGCCGACCGCCTCCAGACCGGGCGTGAACGGCATGGGAAGTTTCGCCATTGCGTGGGGAGGCGCCGTGCCGCGACGATAATGAACGTCGGCGAAATTTACCCCGATGGCCGTGTGGCGCAGCAGAACCTCGCCCGGACCCGGCTTGCCGGGGTCCATTTCGACGAGGCGCATGACGTCGGGCCCGCCGACTTTCTCAACAACGATGGTTTTGGCCATAAGACTCCCCTTGATCAGGGGAGTATCGAAAGGCGGGGGCCGATCTTCTTGACCACCCTCGCACAAATTGCTGTCGGGCTCAGGCGAGGAGTACGACCGGGCCCTGCGTTCGGCGCTCCTCGATATCCCGATGCGCTCGCGCGGCTTCGGACAAGGGATAAGTCGTCGGATTGGCTCCGCTGAGAAGCCCCGCCGAGATCGCCTTGATCACTTCGCCGGCGCGGAAACGATAATCCTCGATACGCGAATTATAGGTCGAACCGCTGAAGCGGGTGAGATAAATCCCATTATGCTGGAGTTCGACCGGGTCAAGCGGACTGACCATTCCGGACGTGTGTCCGAATGAAACCATCATTCCATATTTGCAGATTGCTTCAAGAGAGCGACGGAAGACCGCTTCGCCGACCCCGTCATAGACAACATCGACCCCGCGTCCATTGGTGAGTTCGCGCGTGCGGGCGACAAAGTCTTCCTCTCCGAGGACAATGGCGTCGCTGCAACCATTGGCGAGCGCGCGGGCCGCCTTTTCCCGTGTGCTGACCGTGCCGATGACTCGCGCGCCGAGGCCGGACGCCCATCTTGCAAGCACCGACCCGACGCCGCCTGCCGCTGCATGAAGCAAAATCGTCTGACCCTGCTCGACCCGATAGCAGCTGCGGATCATTCCGTGGACAGTGATGCCCTTGTAGAGCACGGCCGCCACGTCGATGTCTGTCGTGTCATCTGGAAGCTTGACCGCAAGCTGCGCATCGATCAGGCGCGACTCCGCGTAGCCGCCCACCATGGAGGCGACCGCATAGGCCACGCGGTCGCCGGGGCGCAGGTCGTGGACATTGGCGCCGACCGCCTCGACGATTCCGGAAGCTTCCAGACCGGGAGTCAGGGGGAATTTCACCTGCGCCATCGCGTGGGGCGGCGCTGTGCCCCGGCGCTTGTGGATGTCGCCGAAATTCACCCCCATGGCGTTCTGGAGAATTCGTATTTCTTCGCTCCCCGGCGGCCCGGGGTCATGCTGGACCAGTTTCATCACTTCCGGCGGCCCGACCGTGTCAGCAAAAATCGTCAGCGGCATTCGTCAGCACCCTTCTTGGTCTGATGCTAGACAGAGGCGGTGGCCGCGACTTGATCCGTCTCGCCCCACTTGTTGACCGCCCGGAGCGATTTCGCCGTCGCAACAAATCGTTCGCCTGCAGGCAAGATGGCGAGGCGCGCGGCGAACAAGGTTGGAAGGGACCGACAGGTCCCGGGGAGATATTGATGGCGAATGTGAAGTTCAGCGACGCATTTTTCGAGAACCTCGAGAGTTCGATCATCGACGTCGCCAACGCCGAAACGCTGCCTCCCGAATGCTATACTGACGCGGCTTTCTTCGAATTCGAGAAGGAAGCCATTTTCATGCATGAGTGGCTGTGCGTCGGCCGCGAAAACTGGATCGCCAACCCGGGCGACTATTTCACGGCGGATCACGCGGACGAACCGCTTGTCATCGCGCGCACGCAGGACGGCGCGATCAACGCCATGTCAGCCGTATGCCAGCATCGCGCGATGCTGGTCGCCGAAGGCCGCGGCAACCGTCGCAGTTTCCTTTGTCCGTATCACCACTGGGCCTATGGACTCGACGGCAAGCTGCTGTCTGCGCCAGCTATGGAAAAGACCTGCGATTTCGACAAGGGCAAATACGGCTTGCCGCGCATCAAGGTTGAAACCTGGCTTGGATTCATCTTTGTGAATTTCGATCCGGACGCCGAACCGCTGAAACCGCGGCTGACGGCGATCGATGAGGTCCTGAAGAACTACCATATCGAAACGGCGGAAGAATCCGAACATCCCGGTCCATCCAGCAAGGAATACTGGAACTGGAAGGTCCGTTTCGAAAACAGCAACGACGGCTATCACGCCAACCGCCTGCATCAGGGGCCGGTGCACAATATCGTGCCGAGCGATCTGGCGACGTTTCCGTCGTTGCCGGCGAATACGGCAGGCTATTTCCGGTACAATCAGACCTTGCATCCGGACGCTGCCTTCAATCCGACCTTGAAGGCTGTTCTGCCGGTGTTTCCGGGCCTCACGCCTGAAGAGCGGCACCGCATGCTCTTCATCAACCTGCCGCCGTCGCTGTTTCTCGTCGCACGCAGCGAGACCCTTACCTACAACATCTTCTTCGTGCATGGACCCGAGTCGATGTCTAGCCAGCGCGGGTGGATGGTGCCGCCAGGCGTCAAGAGCCAGCCGCTTTTCAAGGAACGCCTGCAGATGAATGTCGATGGTTCGAAGCCGATCTTCGAGCAGGATCGGCATGTCGATACGATGGTGCAGGTTGGATTGCGGTCAAGGTTTGCGACGCGCGGCCGCTACTCGTGGCAGGAGAAGAGCCAGCAGGAGTTCAACGCATGGCTTGTGAAGCGTTATCGAACCGAATGGAAGCGGCGCGCTTCCGGACATGCGGCATAAAGTGAGGCGCGAGACCGGTAGCGGGTCCGTCCCGTTACCCTGACGGATGGAGACCGGGCATGGCGACAGTCGAAGCAGTGAAGTTGAAGACCCGCCCGCTTCTGCCGAAGTTCGGAGTCGAAATTCTCGGCGTCAATCTGACCGAAGCGGATCGGCCCACGATGGCCGCAGTGCTGGACACTTTTCACAAGAACGGCGCGATCCTGCTCCGTGGCCAGTCGTTGACTCCCGCCCAGCAGGTCGCGTTCACGCGGGAATTCGGAGAACCCGAAACCAATGTCCGTGAAGAACACACCGTGCCCGAATTTCCGGAAGTGTTCGTCATATCGAACAAGATCGTTGACGGAAAGCCGATCGGAAATCCGGAAGCAGGGCTGAACTGGCACACGGATTTCCAGTATGGCCAGCGCACGGCGCTTTCGACGATCCTTCACGCGCTGGAGGTCCCGCCGGTCGGTTCAGACACGTTGCTGGCGGACCTGTGCTCTGCGTGGAACGAATTGCCCGAAGAAAAGAAAAGGCAGATCGACGGGCTGCAGGTTCATTTCAGCTATCAGATGTTTCAGGACAAGCGCGGCGTGAAGCTGACGCAGGCCGAAAAGGACATGATGCCCGACGTGATCCATCCGCTTGTGCGCACTCATCCGGCGGACGGGCGCAAGGCGATCTGGGGTCTGGCGGTCAGCCCGGTCAAGGAAATCGTCGGCATGCCGGAAGAAGAGGGCCTCGATCTGATCAGGGAACTCATCGCCTACTGTACGCAAGAGGCGTTCCTTTACCGTCACAAATGGCAGCCCGGCGACGTGCTTGTGTGGGACAATCGCTGCACGCTCCATACTGGCACGCCTTTTGATATGAAAAACCATATCCGGCATGTGCATCGCACCTGGGTGCAGGGAGACAAGCCCTTCTAAGCATTCCGTTTCATCGAACAGCCTGAAGGACAAGCAAATGATCAACCGCCGTTCATTGATTGCTTCGGGCGCCGCCGCGCTCGCGGCTCCCGCCGTCCTGCGCTCGGCCGCAGCGCAGGCCAAGCCCCTCACGATCGCTTTCCCGTCCGACCTGTCGTCGTGGGACGCGATGAACGCCGGCACCTCGGTCACGCAGTCGCTCTACAAATGCGTTTTCGACACCTGCCTCGACATCGACACGAACGCGCGACTCATTCCCTCGCTCGGCTCCTTCCAATGGACGGACAACAACAATCAGGTTCTCGAACTGACGTTGCGCGACGACGCGAAGTTTCACAATGGCGATCCGGTGACGGCGGAGGACGTGCATTTTTCGTTCTTCACGCGTCTGAAAGCCGACGACACTCTCGCGGTGGCCGGCAATTTCGGCAAGATCGTCGAGGCGATCGAGACGCCGGCCAAGAACAAGGTCATCTTCAAGTTCGCTTCCAAATATGTGACGGCGCCTCAACGGCTCGCCAGCGTGGGCTATGTGATGCCGCGCGCCTATTATGAGAAGGTTGGCGGGCTCGATGGATTCCTCAAGGCGCCGGTGGGCGCGGGTCCTTACAAGCTTGTTGATTATCAGCGCGACTCACGCATTGTTCTTGAAGCGTTCGATGGCTACTGGCGCGGCGCGCCGAAAATCCGGAATGTGACAATCCAGATCGTCAAGGATCCGACAACCCGGATCGCGGCGATCCAGAGCGGACAGGTGGATTTCGCCCATAACCTTCCGGTGCGCGAAGTCGCGCGGCTCGGAGCGATGGCGAATCTTACCGGCAATCTGCATTCGATCAGCAATGTCGTGATGATCCACATGGTCAACAAGGGCCCGTTCCAGGACCCCAATCTTCGCCTCGCGATGCACCACGCCATCAACAAGGAGGCTTTGTCCAAAGCGTTCTTCAACGGGCAGGCCGAACCGCTTTACATGTGGGGCGGCAAGGGGTCGGCGTCGAACGATCCGAACTTCGTCTTCCCGTTTGATCCCAATCTTGCCAAGTCGTTGCTGGCGAAGTCAGGATACAGCACGAGCAACCCCGCCAAGATCGAGTTCACGACCTTCAACGGCACGTTCCCGAACGACTTCGACATCGCCCGCACGCTGGTGCAAATGTGGAAGCAGGTTGGCATCGAGGCCAACCTTTCGGTGATGGAGTTCACGAAGTACGGCGAGCTGTCGCGCAACGACAAGCTGGAAGCTCCCATTCTGTATAACTGGTTCAATCCGACCGACGATCCGGAATCCTATTCGGGCTCGATCCTCGATCCCAAGAAGCGCTTCTCGGTCTGGAAAAGCGACGACATTTCGGAAAAGCTCGATCCGCTTCTGGCCGAGACGGTCTATGAAAAGCGCGTCGCAGGTTATCGCGAGTTCGACAAGTGGGCGGTCCAGAAAGGCTATGCGTTCCCGGTCCTGCAGGGCGTTGCGACGGTGGTCTATTCCAAGCGCGTCGGCTATGTTCCCTATCGCACAGGCCTTGTTGCGCCCTGGACCTGGACGCTTTCCGCCTGATCGGCCAAAATCCTAAAGCCCGAACGCAATCGAGCGCATCGACATGCTCCCGCGATCGATGCCCTCGATCGGGAACGTAATCTCGTCTGCTTCGCTTGAGGCTCCCGCTGCATAGAGCAGCGGCAGATAATGGTCAGGCGTCGGCGCTGCAAGCGCGGCGTCGGGAAGCTGTTCGTAGTTGATCAGCGACTGCCAGTCGCGTCGAAGGACCCGGTCCCTTACCGTTTCATCGAAGCGCGTCGCCCAGTCGAAAGGCGCAGACTCGCCCTGCCGCACCACAAGCCCGAGATTGTGCACGATGTTGCCTGAAGCGACGATGAGGACATTCTCATCACGCAGCGCCTTCAGGCGCTTTCCAAGTTCGAAGTGAAACTGCGGCGCCTGACGAAAATCGAGACTGAGCTGGACGACCGGCACATCTGCCTGCGGAAACAGCTTGATCAGAACCGACCATGTTCCATGATCGAGTCCCCATCTTTCATCGGCGTAGACCTTCGCGGGCGACAGCAATTCGGCGACCCGCTTGCCCAGCGCAGGATTTCCGGGCGCCGGATATTTGATGTGGAACAGATTACGGTAACCGAAATCGTAGATGGTCGGCGGATTTGCCATCATGGTGACTGCCGTCGCTTCCACATACCAATGCGCCGATATGGCGAGGATTGCGGATGGCTTCTTGAGACGCGCACCGAGTTCCGCCCAGCCTCTCGTATAGGCATTGTCGCTGATGACATTCAGCGGCGTGCCGTGGCCGAGGAAAAGAACAGGTTGCGGTGTGCTTGAAGACGGCATGCTGGTTTCTCCGGAGAAATATCACTTTGCCACGGCGATCATTCTGGACTTGTCCGAACTCCCGTCAACTTTTGACTGCACGGGTTGCAGTGCAAAAATATGGTCGCCAGCAGGCAAGTTTGCCGCATGTCACGGGCCTAGCCTCACAATGGAAACTCGGCGCTTCTCCGATGTCAGGAGTCCTCATGCTGGATCACGTCTTCGCCCGGACCGCAAAGTCCGTCAATGGCGAACTGCATTATTTGCGGGCCATGCCGAAGACGGTTCATTGGGGCTATTTCGACGCCGGGCTTGCGCCAGCGTTGCGCGTGAAAAGCGGCGATTTCGTCTGGGCGGAAGCGATCACCCATCATGCCGGCGATGCGCCGGACCTGCTCATGGATGATGCAATCACCCGGATATTCACCGAAATTCCGGAATCGGATCGAAATCCCGGCGTGCATATCATGACCGGGCCGATCTATGTCGAGGATGCGAAGCCGGGCGACATGCTTGAAGTTCGCTATCTCCAGATGACTCCGCGCATGCGCTATGGCTCAAATCTGGCTGCGCATTGGGGCTATCTCTACAAGGAGATGGGCGAGAAGGAACGTGTGACGATCTACAAGATCGACGATACGTCCCAGACTGCGGAAGCGCTTTATGCTTATGACGTCGCGGAGAAATACCTGACGCCCGGGCGTATCACGCACTGTCCCGCCTGCGATCGCCAACCAGCCCTCAAGGGCTTTCGGATTCCATGCCGGCCACATCTGGGCACGGCGGGAGTCGCCACAAATGTCACCGGCCGCATCAGCAGCGTGCCGCCGGGCGCCCATGGCGGCAATATTGATAACTGGCGCATCGGCGCCGGGTCGACCATGTATTATCCTGTCCAGGTCGAAGGCGGTCTGTTTTCGGTAGGAGATCCCCATATCTCGCAAGGTGACGGCGAGTTGAGCGGCACCGCCATCGAGGCTTCGCTCAATGTGATGTTCCAGATCAGCGTGCACAAGGATTTCGAATTTCCGTCGCCCCTGCTGGAGACTCCCAACTACTGGATCGTGCACGGTTTCGATGAAGACCTCAACGTCGCCATGCGCCATGCGTCAGTGGACATGCTGCGATTCCTGACCGAACAACACAAGCTTTCGAAGGACGACGCCTATTCGCTGATGAGCATCGCGTCCGATTTCGCCGTGACGCAAGTCGTCGACGGCAGGCAGGGGGTGCATGTGAAAATACCGCGGAGGCCTTTTCCGGCTTGCGACTGATCGTAGAGAAGTCGACGTGAGCGCCGCCTTCGGGCGGCGTTTTCGTCAGGACGCCTTGGCGAATTCGAGCAATGGAAGCCAGGGCTGGTTCATGTCGTCGGGCGGGATGGCGCTGATCAGTTCCCGGGTGTAGCGGTGCTGGGGATTGCGGAACACCTCTTCGGTGAGACCGGTCTCGACGATCTCACCCTTCCACATCACCACAACGCGGCTGCACAAATAGCGGACCACCGCGAGGTCGTGGGAAATCATCATCAGGGCGATGCCGTATTCCTTGCGGATGTTCAGCAGCAGATTGAGGATCTGCGCCTGAACGGAAACGTCGAGGCCCGAAGTGACTTCATCGGCGATCAAGAGTCTCGGAGCGTTGCAGAGCGCTCTGGCGATGCTGACGCGCTGGCGCTGACCGCCGGACATTTCGGCCGATACCTTGTCGAGCATGTCTGTCGGCAGGCCTGTCGATCGAAGCAGGGTCTCGGCTCTGGCGCGCCGGGCATCGGCTCTCATCATGCGGGGCTGTATCGCCTGCGTGGCGAGGTCGACGACGCGCCGACGCGGGTTGAGAGCGGCTCTGGGGTCCTGAAAGACGAGCTGGATCGCCGCGATGCGCCGCTCCCACTCGTCCTCGGACCTTCCCAGGGGCTTGCCGTCCAGCAGGATCGTTCCGTTAGTTGCGTCTTCAAGTCCCATGGCGAGACGGCCGAGGGTCGATTTTCCGCTGCCGCTTTCGCCGACAATGCCGACGAACTCGCCTGCCGCTATTTCGAGGCTGACATTTCGGAGCGCGTTGACGCCCGGCTTTCGCGAAAACCACCCGGATCTGAAAAATGTCTTCGACACGCTATCGAGCCGCAGCAGCTCGCCTTTCGATTGGCCGAGGGAAGCGCGCGCGGCCCCCTCGGGGAATTCGACACGGGCTTCAGCATCATCGTAGAGGCAGCGAGCCAGATGGTCGCTTTTTTGGCGCAACGGAACAGTCGCTTGCCGGCAGGCGTCCGAGGCTGTCGCGCATCGCGGTGCGAACCGGCAGCCGTCGAGCGTGCGATATTCCTTCAAGCCCGGCATGTGTCCGCGCAGTGACGCCAGCGGCGTCCATTCGCCGTCGAGGAGCGGAGCGGCTGCCTTCAAGGCAATTGTGTAAGGATGCTGCGGGGCGGTGAAAACGGCTTTTGTAGCGCCGCGTTCAACCACTTCGCCCGCATAAAGCACGGCGACTTCCGTGCAGATCTGCCCGGCCAGTGCGAGCTGATGCGTGATGAAAAGAACAGCCGTGCCGTGCTTCTGCTGCATCCGGCGAAGAAGCCCGATGATGTGACCCTGCGAGGTAACATCGAGGGAAGCTGTAGGCTCGTCCGCGATCACAAGGTCCGGATTGCTGATGAATGCAAGGGCGATCAGCACGCGCTGACACATTCCGCCGGATAGCTGGAAGGGATATTGATCGTAGACGTGCTCCGGCGCTGCAATGCGGACATCGGACAAGGCTTCAATCGTCTTCCGGCGCATTGTGCTTGGCGTGTGCCCCAGGTGGGCCAGATGCTCCTCGAAATGACTGCCGATCGTCATGGACGGATTGAGCGCCATCATGGGCTCTTGCGGGATGAAAGCAATCTCGCGACCGAGCAACCGGCGATGGTCTTTGGGCGGCATGCCGATAAGATCCAGCGCGCCGAAACGAAGCATCCCGGATGTGACCGAAAAGCCGTCAGGTAGCTGGTCGGCGATCACTCGTCCGATCATGCTCTTGCCGGCGCCGGACTCGCCGATGATGCCGAGAATATCTCCACGACGCAGGGAGAAATCTATGTCGCGAAGGACTTCGATGTCGCCCATACGCACCGTGAGGCCCGCAGCGCGCAAGAGGGGGATGCGATCGCCGGCTTCATCGGTCATGCGGGCGCTCGCGTGCGGTCCACAATGCGGGCGTCGAAGCGGATTCGCAGGCCGTCGCCCATCATGTTGGCGGCCATGACGGTCAGAATGACCGCCAGCATCGGGAAAACCAGACACCAGGGCGCCTGAAAAACGGATGCGAGTCCGTCCGCAATCATGACTCCCCATGTGGGAATGTGCGGCTCCACCGAAACGCCCACAAAAGACAGGATCGATTCGACCACCACCGCGACGCCGATCTCGACGCAAAGCAGCGTGATGATGAGAGGCAGGACGCCGGGGACAAGGTCGCGCAACATGATCGATACGTGCGATGCACCCGTTATGCGAGCGGCCGAAATATACTCGAGTTTCATGAGGCCGAGGATGGCGCCCCGCGTGATGCGGCAGAATCGCGTCCAGTCCACCAGTACGGTGGCGAGGATCACGCTGCGCAGGCCGGGGGAAAGCCCCACCATCAACACCAGCGAGAGCACGACGGCAGGAAACGACATCCAGATGTCGACGATGCGCGACAGCGTCTTGTCGACATAGCCGCCATAGTAACCTGCCACGATGGCGATGCTCGACCCCAGCAGGCAGGTGCCGATTGGAACAATGGTGCCGACGATTGCCGCGACGCGCGCGCCGTAGATCAGGCGCGAGAGCACATCGCGCCCGAGATTGTCAGTTCCCAACGGATGCGACCAGTCTCCGTCCGGCGACCATGCCGGCGGCGCCAGCATCTGCAGCAGGTCCTGATCGTTCGGGTTGTGCGGCGCGAGCCAGGGCGCCAGCACCGCCACGCAGACAATGAAGGCCAGAATTCCGCCGCCGATCAGGATGCGCGCCTGCCCGCGAGACGACATCATTGCCTCCTCAGGCGCGGGTTGAGCCAGAAATAGGAGAGGTCCACGAGGCTGTTCACAAGCAGAACGATTGCGCAATAAGTCAGGCAGATGCCCTGTATCAAAGGCAGGTCATTGGTTCTGATCGCGACAATCATCAGATTGCCCAGTCCGGGGAGACTGTAGATGGCCTCGATCAGCAGCGTGCCGCCGAACGTCTGGGCCGCCTGAACGCCGATCAGCGTGACAGTCGGAATCGCAGCGTTGCGCAGCGCGTGGCGGAAGAGGATCGCAGTTTCACTGACGCCGCGCAGACGGGCTGCGTTCACATATTCGTCCAGGTAGACTTCGACCAGACTGGAGCGCAGCACACGCATCACCATGGCGATCTTCATCATCGCAAGTGCGGCAACGGGCATGATCATATGCTTGAGATGGTCGGCAAATGCGTCCAGCCGGCCGGCCAGAAGCGTGTCGATGATCAGAAAACCCGTTTGCCGGGGGACGATATAGGCGGAATTCATCGGACCGATAAAGGGCAGCAGGCTGAGCGCCAGTCCGAAGATCAGCACGAAGGCGATTCCCCAGAGGAATTCCGGGATGGATTGCGCAAGGCTCGCGACTGCTTCGCCAACGCGCTCAAGCCTTGTTCCACGCGCCCGAAACGTCAGAATTCCAAGCAGCGCGCCGAGCACGACACCGGTCAGCAGGCCGAGAAAGGCGAGTTCAAGAGTCAGGGGCAGGGCAGTCTTGATGAGGCGGGTGACGGGTTCGCGCGCCTGTATGCCATTGCCAAGGTCGCCCTGCAGCGCATGGCCGAGCCACATCAGATATTGCTCGTAAATCGGCCGATTGAATCCGAAAGCCGCCCGAATGCTCTCGGCTTCATCCCGCGTAGCGTTCGCCGGAATCATCATCGCCAGCGGGTCGGTCGGAATCAGGCGAAGAACGACGAAGATGACGATGGAGACGACCAGAAGCTGTCCGGCGATGGTCGCGATCCGCAAGCCCGCGCCTGCGAGAAACTTCCCGGCATCCACGAGCCTTGACCTGCTTTGCTCGCTGAAGGCTGCAGCGTGCAGTGCAACTGGAATATGCGCCTCTTCCGACATGTCGCCACGCTAGACCGGGGTGCAGGCTGGTCTTGACCCGCAACGCACCTAAAGTTGTTTCACTTTTCGGAGCCGCCGTCACGCACAGTGGAAACGCATGTTGCATTCGGGACGTGCAATGCGGTGAATGTTCGGGCGTTCGGCGCAAAACCCGTTCGGAATTCGTGATTTAGACCATTGCGCCCTCCGGCACCGGGTCGGCCGGAAAACAAGGAATCGTGCCCCAAGGGTCAAGTCGCAGTTCACCCGCACCATAGACTTTGCCGGATGACGCAGATGCGTCGCCGCATGGGGCGGCATCACCGCAAGGGGTGCGAGATGAATGACCTGATGATCAATCGCCGCGCATTCGGACTTGGCGCGGGCGCAACCATTCTGGCAGGCGGCATGTCCCCCGCGGCCCTCGCGCAGGAAACGCCGCGGCGCGGCGGCGTCCTGACCGTGCAGACCTATTCGGACCTGCGGACGCTCAATCCAGCCATGCGGGCGTCTTATGCGATCCACATCTATACGAGCAAGATGGTCGAACCGCTCGTTGATCTGGGCGTCGACAACCAGCCTGTGCCGAAACTGGCGACGAGCTGGTCGAGTTCGGCCGACGGCAAGACGATTACCTTCAAGCTGCGCGAAGGTGTGAAGTGGCACGACGGGAAGCCCTTCACGTCTGCGGATGTTCAGTTCTGCGCGATGGAGATGTGGAAGAAGTACCAGAACTACGGCACGCTTCTGCACAGGTTCCTGAGTGCAGTCGATACGCCGGACCCGCACACGGCAGTCTTCCGGTATGATCAGCCGATGCCGATGGAGCTTCTGCTTCGGGCGGCTTGCGAGCTTTGCTATGTTGTGCCCAAGCATGTTTTCGAAGGCACCGACCTTCTGAAAAACCCGGCGAATCTGGCGCCGGTCGGGACCGGGCCTTTCAAGTTCGTATCCTATGCGCCCGGTCAGAATCTGATCATGGAGCGCAACCCTGATTACTGGGTCGCTGGTCAGCCCTATCTGGACCGGCTGATCATTCGTGTGATCAACGACGCCGCAGCCACAACGGCTTCGCTTGAGTCCGGAGATGTGCAGGCGAGCTTTTTCTCCGCGATCCCCCGCACGGATATCGTCCGCCTCGCCAAGGACAATCGCTTCCGCGTCGGCACCAAGGGCAACGAAGCCTACACGATCCTGAACACGATCGGCTTCAACACGCGGAAGAAGGAGTTGGCGGATGTGCGCGTTCGCCGGGCGCTGGCGCATGCGGTTGATCTGAACTTCTACTGTGAAGAATTTCTGATGGGCTATGGCAAGCCCGCCAAGGGGCCGATCCCGTCGACCTCATCCTTCTTCGTGCCGGGTTCGGCTCAGGAATATCCTTACGATCCCAAGAAGGCCGAAGCGCTTCTGGACGAAGCAGGTTTCAAGAAAGGCCCCGATGGGACGCGGATGAGCTTGCGTCTCATGCCGAACCAGTCTGACGACATTCGGGCCTTCGCGACCTACATCCAGCAATCGCTGCAGAAGATCGGCGTTAAGGTGAACATCGAGCTGCTCGATGCAGCAGGGTATATCGCGAAGGTGAATCGCGACTGGGATTTCGAGCTTTGTACGGACACCAATCTCTATCGTGGCGATCCTGGCGTCGGTTCGACAATCTGGTTCCAGTCCGGCGTTCCTGCCGGGACACCGTGGAGCAACCAGTTCGGCTGGACATCGCCGAAGCTCGACAAGCTCGTCGAGGATGCGCTGGTCGAGACGGATTCTCCGAAGCGCAAGGCCATGTATGGTGAGTTCGTGAAACTCGCGACAGATGAAATTCCGGTCCTGATGGCGCTCGAACAGGTGTTCATCTCCGTGGCCTCCGCCAAGTTGCGCAACGATCACAATTCGCCGCGCTGGCCCGGCACCTCCTGGGCGGATGTCTGGATCGCTTCCTGATGCGGCTTTTACGTCTGACGCTTCATCGTCTGGCGGTCAGCGTACCGGTTTTGTTGATCATTCTGTGCGGCGTGTTCCTGGTCCTTCAGCTCGCTCCGGGCGATGCGGTCGACGCGCTGCTTGGACAGATGGGCACTGCCGATGCGACGCTCGCCGAACAATTGCGCGAGCAATACGGGCTCTCGGGCAATGCAGCGTCTCGTCTTGTGGTCTATCTCTGGCGGCTGGTCAGGCTGGATCTCGGATTTTCGGTCTCTTACAATCAACCGGTTCTGGACGTGATCCTGAGCCGGTTGCCGGCCACGCTTGCACTCGTTGTTTCGGCGCTGGCACTGGCGTTTTTTGCCGGCGCGATCGTAGGCGTCGCGGCGGCGACAAAGTTCGGCCGGTGGCAGGATACGTTGATCTCGCTGCTGGGCCTCGTCTTTTACGCCGCGCCCTCCTTCTGGCTCGGTCTGATGGGCATACTCGTGTTCTCGGTCTGGCTCGGCTGGTTGCCGTCCGGCGGCCTTCAGGATCTGTCGGCAAACTATAGCGGCCCGCGGCTGGTTCTCGACATGGCGCGCCATCTGCTCATGCCGACAGTGACGCTCGCGACGATCTATTTCGCCATCTACCTTCGCGTCATCCGCGCCTCGATGCTGGAAGTTCTCTCGCTCGATTTCGTCAGGACCGCACGCGCCAAGGGCCTGCGCGAAAGCGCCGTCATCTATCGCCATGTGCTGCGCAATGCGCTTTTGCCGATGATCACCATCATAGGGTTGCAGGCAGGCGCGATGCTCGGCGGTTCTGTGGCGATCGAAAGCGTGTTCTCGCTGCCGGGGCTTGGCAGGCTGGCCTATGAGGCTGTTGTGCAGCGCGATTTGAACATGTTGCTGGGCATTGTGTTCATGTCATCCATTCTGGTCATCGTGATCAATTTTGCGGTCGATCTTCTCTATGCGCAGATTGATCCGCGCATCGAGGCCGGCGCATGAGGACGGTGCGGTTTTTCCTGACGTCGCCGGCCGGCATCATCGGATTGGTCCTTCTTGTGCTCGTGCTGGCGATGGCCGCGAGCGCCGGAACGCTTTACCCGAACGATCCTCTGTCGCTCGCGGGCCGTCCGCTTCAGGCGCCCTTCGTCAATCCCCGTTTCGTGCTCGGAACTGATTCATCCGGACGCGACGTTGCGGCGCAGATGTTTCATGGCGCCCGCACATCCTTGCTGATCGGCATTTCGGCTACGCTGGTCGCCATCGTTGTTGGCGTGCTGGTGGGATCCATCTCGGGATATTACGGCGGCTGGGTCGATGTCACGCTGATGCGCATCACCGAGGCCTTCCAGACGGTGCCGAATTTCATTCTGCTGCTGGTGCTGGTGGTCATTTTCGGGGCCAGGATGGACCTGCTGGCTTTCATGATCGGGCTGGTGTCATGGACAGCAGTCGCGCGCCTCACGCGCGCCGAATTCCTGACGCTGCGGCAGCGCGAGTTCGTGCAGGCCTGCCGGGTTCTGGGAATGGGGGATCTGCGCATCATTTTTCGGGAAATCCTTCCCAACGCCCTGCCGCCCGTCATTGTCTACGCCAGCATCGTGATGGCGTTTTCCATTCTGCTCGAAAGCGCACTGGCCTTCCTGGGTCTTTCCGATCCGAACGTGGCCTCGTGGGGCAAGCTGATCGCTGATGGTCGACGTGTCTTGCGGACCGCGTGGTATGTGGCAACCATGCCGGGGCTGGCGGTTCTGATCGCCGTCCTGTCCGTTTCGCTGATCGGGCAGGGGATCAATGATGCGCTCAATCCGAGATTGAGGCGCGACTGATGCTTCTGTCCATCGAAAATCTCAGCATTCGCCTGCCCGGGCGTGGAGACCGGCCTCATGCGGTCAAAAATCTCGACCTGACCTTGCAGGAGAACGAAATTCTCTGCGTCGTCGGCGAGAGCGGTTCTGGAAAATCCGTTACGGCTTCGGCCATCCTCGGCTTGCTGCCGCCCGAACTGAAGGTCGAATCGGGCCGCGTGATGTTCGAGGGTCGCGACCTGACGAAACTGTCGCCTGCCGAACTGCGGCAGGTTCGCGGCGCAGGCATCGGGATGATCTTTCAGGATCCCATGACGGCGCTCAACCCCTTGCAGCGCGTCGGCGACCAGATCGCCGAAACGTTCCGGATTCACACGGATCTCGGCAAGGCGGAGATCCGCCGCCGTGTGGTGAAACTGCTCACCGACATGCACCTGCCGGATCCGGAACTGGCGGCCCGCGTGTATCCGCACGAATTGTCGGGCGGCCAGAGGCAGCGGGCGATGATCGCCATGGCGCTTGCGCTCGAGCCGCGCATCCTGATTGCAGACGAGCCGACAACCGCGCTCGATGTGACAACGCAGGCGCAGATCCTGTCGCTGATCCGCGAATTGCAGCAACGCAACCGGATGGGAGTGCTGTTCATCACCCATGACTTCGGGGTGGTGGCGGAAATCGGCAACCGCATCGCGGTGATGCGGATGGGCGAAGTGGTGGAGACGGGCGCGGCGGACGATGTCCTCAACCGCCCGCAACATGCCTATACCAAATCGCTCCTTGCGGCGGTACCGTTGTTGAAGCCGCCGGATCGTCCGCCGCCGGAAGATGGACTCGAGGGCCACGCGGCGCTGTCGATCCTGAACGTGCAGAAGACTTACCGGCGGGGCCTGCGCCGCACGGTCGCGCTGAAAGACGTGACCTTGCGGCTGCGGCGCGGGTCGACGCTGGGAATTGTCGGCGAAAGCGGGTCGGGAAAGTCAACGCTGGCGCGCTGCATCGTGCGCCTGCTGGAAACCGATGGAGGCGCCATAGAGATCGGCGGCGCAGATATTACGCGCCTGACGAAGCAGGAATGGCGCAAGGAAGCGCGCCGCGTCCAGATGGTGTTTCAGGACCCGTATGCATCGTTGAATCCGCGCCGGCGCGTAGGCGAGCTTGTTGCGCAGGGTCCGGTCATCCATGGCGCGCGGCTTGCCGATGTGATGCCGAAAGTCCGTGAACTGTTCGGGCTGGTGGGGCTCGATCCCGAGGCTGTCGACCGGTTTCCGCACGAGTTTTCCGGCGGTCAGCGGCAGCGTATCGCGCTCGCGCGCGCGCTGGCGATGGAGCCCGAGATTCTGGTTGCGGATGAACCCGTTTCGGCGCTCGACGTGTCCGTGCAGGCGCAGGTTCTCAAGCTGCTGGCCGATCTTCAGCGCAAGCTCAACCTGTCCATGGTGTTCATCACGCATGACCTGCGTGTGGCCGCGCAGATCTGCGACCGTGTCGCGATCATGCAGCGCGGCGAGGTCGTGGAAGAAGGCGAGCCGTCCCGGGTGCTGGTTGCTCCGCAGCACCCTTATGCGCAGGCCCTCATCAGCGCGATCCCGGGACGGGACTGGGCGATGCGACGTGAGTCGCCCTAGCTGCAGAAGCGGGCGAAATGCAGCGGTGCGGCATGGACGCGCCGTTCAAGTTCATCGAACATCGGCCGGACGTCCTCGAATTTCTTCATGCGTTCGGGGAGGCCGGCATAGATGCGCCCGACGATTTCCTGTGCTTCCGCGTGGATGGCCGCCTCGTCGATCGTGGCGATCTTGCCCTCCAGCATGAGGATTTCGCCGGCCACGATGGTTGAATCGACCGAGCCGCCGAGTTCACTGTGGACGATCTGCCCCGCGAGCTGATCCTTGGGGGCAAGGAACATGTTGCGCGAATGCAGAACGACCAGATCGGCTTCGTAGCCCACCGCAATCTTGCCGACTTTCTGGCGGGTGGCGGCCGCGCCGCCGTTCCAGACCATGTCCAGCGCGTCTTCCGCCATGATCCATTGGTCGGGCGTGTGGTTGATCCGGTGCAGGATTGCGGCGCCCTTCACGGTCTCGAACATGTTCTGGCTGTCGGCGCTGCTGGCGCCATCGCTGCCGAGCGCGATCCGTCCTCCCTGTCGGCGCAATTCCACCATCGGGGCGAGCCCCGCGCCCAGTTTCATGTTGCTGACGGGATTATGCACAGCCACAGCATTGGACTGCGCCAGCATCGAGACTTCCGCATCGTCCAGCCAGATGGAATGCGCGAAGGTCGCCCATTCCTCAAGGCCGCCCATCCGGCGAATGAAATCGACGGTTGAGCCGCCGTATCGTTGCTTGCCCACAAATACCTGGGATTTGCCGGAAAGCAGATGCGTCTGCATGCCGACGCCGCAGCGGCGGCAGAGATCGACGGAGGCTTCGAACAGCTCCGTCGAACAGCGCGGCAGGGAGGACGGCCCGACCATCGGGGTGACGAGCGCGTGTTTCCCTTTCCAGCGCGCGATGAAGCTTTCCAGATGGCCGATGACATCTGCGACTGCGGCGGTGCGCTTGGGCTGCAGGGAATCCGACAGATTCGGGATGAGTTCCAGAGGCAGCGAAGCCGGGAAACTCTGGTCGGTGTAGCTCACCGCCACCGAGGCCCGGAAGCCGATGTCGATGTAGGCCTGCATGATGGCGTTGCTGCCGGCTTCAAAGGTCCGCAGATCGACGCGCGGCATGTCGAGAACCGACGTGGAGCCGGTCCGGATCATCTCGATGGCGCCGATCTGGGCGGAAACATAAAGATCGCGCGGGGTCAGTTCGGCGTTTGCGCCGCCGTAGGAGGCGATCACCATCCAGGCGTCGAGCGGATACCGGTCGCAAAGTCCTTTTTCGAGGGCCTGATTGGAGTGGGTGTGGGCGTTGATGAAGCCGGGCATGACGACCTTGCCCTGTGCGTCCAGCACGCGGCCGCTCGTCGTCAGGCTGGGTCCGATGGCGGCGATCTTCCCGTCGCGGATCAGAATATCCGCACTGGTGCAGATGTCATGATCGAAAAGCAGGCCGTTTCGGATCAGAAGTTCGGACAAGGCGGACCTCGGGAGTATGAGCCGAAGGCGATCCTAGCCGGGTTGCGGGCGAGCAACTTGATCGGGCCGGAACGAGGAATTGCAGGTGACGGGTGCGGCCAAGAAATTGTGCGTTGCAAGCAAAGAACGCGCGCCCATGCATCCTACGTTTACTGTCAGATCAGGCTTGTGGCGAGGTGGTTTCATGCGCAACGGCGGCGTCGAGCGTGATTATCCGCTGGAGCAATGGTATGCGGCGGGCTTCGTGGAGGAATTCACCGAAAAGCCGCTCTCCCGCACGCTATGCGACCGGCAAATCGTTTTCTGGCGGACCGGCGCCGGATCAATTGCGGCACTGACGGACCGTTGTCCGCACCGGAAAGCGCCCCTGTCATTGGGCATGGTCCGCGATGACCAGATCGAATGTCCGTTTCACGGCATGGTGTTCGCCGCCGACGGAAAATGCGTGGATATTCCTTGCCAGGACAAGATACCGCCTGACGCGCATCTGCGCTCCTTCCCGGTGGTGGAACGTCACGGACATGCATGGATCTGGATGGGGCAGACGAAGCCTGACGAATCCCTCATCCCGGACCTGCACTGGATGACTGACCCGGCGCTCGGCTGCGTGCACGGCATGATGGAGTTCGGCTGCAATTATCTGACGGCGCTCGACAACCTGCTGGACGATACGCATCTGTCCTATGTGCATCGTAACACCATCGGCACTCCGAAGATCGTCAAGGCCCGGCCAGACGTGGAGGGTGGCGATGACTGGGTTGGATTCACGCGCTGGACGTACGACACGCCGCCGTCGCACCTTCACAAACTCGCGGGCGGATTCACCACCAATGTCGATCGGTGGTTCTACGTGAAATTCGTGTCGCCAGCGACGGTGCTGATCGATGTCGGCAGCGCGCCTGTCGGCACCGGAGCGCCCTCGGGGGACCGCAGCAAGGGGATCGCGCTCTGGTCCAACGGAACCATCACGCCTCGCACCCACAACACGTGCTGGTACTTCTGGCACAACGCCAGAAACTTCAAGGTTGACGACTCGGCCTTCAACGAAACGATGCGCGTGCAATTCGAGGCGACCTTCGTGGAAGACAAGGACATCGTCGAAGCCGTTCAGCGCAACCGCGAGTGCGATGTCGAAAATACGCCTGAACTGAATCTATCGGGCGATGTCGTCTGTCTGCGGGCGCGCCGCATCGTCGCCAACCTGATCAAGAAGGAGAGTTCCGTTCTCTCCGTCGCGTCCTGACCCATGGCGGAATTTCGCCTTCGCGTGAACGGACAGGACGCCGTGGTCGACGTTCCGCCTGCAACCCCCTTGTTGCATGCGCTGCGCGACGAGCTGGGATTGCGCGGCACGAAAGAATCCTGCGGGCGGGGCGAATGCGGTGCATGCACGGTTCTTGTGGACGGGGCGCCGCTCTTGTCCTGCGTCCTTCTCGTCGACGAGACAGTCGGCGAAATCCGGACAATTGAGGGGATTGCCGAGGAAAATCTCGACCTGCGCGAGATGTTTGCCGACAGCGGCGCATTTCAGTGCGGATTTTGCACACCCGGACAAATCACGCGCGCGTCCGCGCTCCTGCAGGAAGACTGGCCGAAGGACGACAAGTCCATCGATTCGTTTGTGCGGCTGGCCATGTCCGGCAATATCTGTCGCTGTACGGGTTATTCCGGCATCATCGACGCGATCATTGCGACGGCGCGCCGGCGCGGCAAGATACCGGGACACAATCGATGAAACATGTCGGCGCCCGACACCGCCCCATCGACTGGGACCAGCGCAGCAGCGGCAAGGTCGTCTATTCGGGCGATCTGGCTCTGCCCGGAATGCTCGACTGCGCGATGCTTCGCTCGCCGCATTCCCACGCGCGGATACTTTCGATCGACACATCGCAGGCCGCCATGATGCCGGGTGTGAAGGCCGTGGCATGCGTCACCGACTTCGCGCCGGGTGCGCGCTACATTCACGAAGGCGAACGCGACAGGGCCCCGTTCGCGGATCAGGTGGTGCGTTTCATCGGGCAGGAAGTGGCCGCCGTTGCAGCCGACACGAGAGCCCAGGCGCAGGCCGCTATTCGGGCCATAAAGGTGGTCTATGAGCCGATCGATGCTCCGCTGAATGTCGATGAGTCGCTCGGCGGGCCTTATCAATCCCTGCACGAACGTCCCACCCATGAACCCAATGTCTCCCGCCGCGTGCTGCGCGAGTGGGGCGACTTTGCGGCGGGCCTGGCAAGCAGCGCTCTTTCGGTCGGCGGAAAGTTCCGCACGCAGCGGCAGGCTCATGTCTGCATGGAAACGCTGATCACAATTGCGCACTGGCGCGAGGACGAAAAGCGTCTGCACGTCTGGACATCCACGCAAGCGCCTTACTTCATCGTCAAGGAGGTTTCGCAGCTTCTGGGTCTGGAGAAGGAACAGGTCGTCTGTCACGAGGTCGGCGTCGGCGGAGGCTTTGGGGCGAAGTCGAAGATCTGCGACGTGGAGGCCATCGTCGGTCTCCTGTCCCGAAAGTGCGGTCGCCCGGTCCGCATGCGTCTCGTGCGCGAGGAAGAATTCGAGACAACCAAGACCCGGCATCCGTTTCACATAAACCTGAAGATTCATGCCGACCGGGACGGGCTGCTGCAGGCCATCGAGGGCGACATCAAGGTCGATAACGGGGCTTTCAATCACAGCGGCGCGTCGGTGATGGGGGCCGGCATCAAGGGCCTCGGGATGATGTATCGTCCGCAGGGTCTGAAGGTCGCGGGTGCGCTTGTCGATACCGCGATCACGCCGGGCGGACAGTATCGCGGATATGGGACGACGCAGACGAGTTTTGCGCTTGAAAGCCTGGTCGACGAGCTGGCCGAAAAGCTGAAGATCGATCCGATCGAGCTTCGCCTGCGCAATGCGAACCAGCCGGGCGACGTCACTCTCGTGGGGGCGCGACTGCGCACGGCAGGCCTCGCCGCATGTCTCCGGAAGGCGCGGGACGAAATCGGCTGGATCAGCGAAAAGGCAAGCCGCAAGCCCGGAAGGGGCGTTGGCGTTGCGGCGGCTGTCCATACAAGCGGGTCCTTCACGGAGCCCGGCTCCAATCGAAGCGATGCAGCAATTGATGTCTATCCGGACGGGCATGTGCGGGTCCGCTTCGGCGGCGCGGACGCCGGAACTGGTCAGCGCACGATCATGGCGCAGATCGCGGCTGATATTCTGGGCGTCGCCTTCGAGCGGGTCGAAGTGCTCACCATGGAGAGCGATCGCACGCCCTTCGACATGGGCTCCTGGAGTTCGCGCGGCACGCATTTCGCGGGTCATGCGGTGCGCGTCTGCGCCACCGAAACCGCAGACCGCCTGAAGGCCATTGCGGCCGGGCAGATCGGCGGCAGTGACTTGCGACTCGCCGATGGATGTGTGGTGAACGACGCCGGACTGTCCATGCCGCTCGGCGACGCGGCGCGACTCAGCAACGAAGCCGTCGAGGGAGTCCTGAGCGTCGAGACGTCCTACGTCGACCCGCACATGGAGCCTGCCGACAAGGTCACCGGCAGGGGCAATGTTTCGGCGAGCTACAATTTCGGCGTTCATGCAGCCATCGTGGAAGTCGATCGCCGCACCGGCGCAGTGAAGGTGATCGACTATGTGGCTGTCCACGATGTCGGGCAGCCGATCAATCCGACGCTTGTGGAAGGCCAGACCATCGGCGGCGTCGCGATGGGAATCGGACTGGCGCTGGGCGAGGAACTGATCCACGAGCAGGGCAAGATGGTGAACCCTGCCTACATCAATTACGCCATGCCGCGCGCCGCCGACTTGCCGCGCATTCGTCCCTACACCGTCGGGGACAGCGATCCGAACGGGCCCTTCGGCGCAAAGGCCATCGGAGAGTGCAGCATCAATCCACCGGCTGCGACAATCGCCAATGCGGTCTATGACGCCATCGGCGTCCGCATCAAGGATCTGCCGATCACTCCGGACAAGATTCTCGATGCATTGGCGGAGAAGGAGTCGAGAATCAGACGTTTCCCGATCTGGAACCGTCCGTCTCGCTGGTGGATTGAGCTCGTGCGGCGCTTCTACGGCATGGGATTGCTCAAGATCCTTCATACGAGAAACACGATCGCGGTTGCGACCGTCGATCCCGCGCCGATGGAATCTGTGCTGCGCCCGCAGAAGCTGACGGATGCGGTCGCATCCCTGTCGCCGGACATTCTGCCGCTGGGGGGCGGCACTGATCTGAACTTGCAGCGGCGAATGAGAATGATTGAACCGCGTGCGCTGGTGGCGATGAAGACCGTGCCGGAACTATCCGGCATCACCCGGACGCCGGAATATATCGAGGTTGGCGCAGCAACCACACTGGCGAAGCTGCAGCGCGCTTTGGGGGCGGACCTTCCGGTTCTGTCGGAGGCAATTGCCACAATCGCCAATCCGCAGGTGCGGGAGATGGCGACTGTCGCGGGCAATCTGGCTCAGGCCAAGCGTTGCTGGTTCTATCGTAGCGGGTTCAACTGCTACAAACGTGCGGGCGGCCTTGCCCCCTGCTATGCGATCGAGGGCGACCATCGCTTCTATCATGCGGCAATCGACGGCCATCGCTGCCAGGCCACAACGCCGTCCGACCTCGCGACTGTGCTGACGGCGCTCGACGCAGAAGCGATGATTGTCGGAAAGATTGACGATCGCATAGTTCCAATGTCGTCCTTCTATACGGGGCCTGGCGAGACGGTTTTGCGGAATGACGAGATCATTCGGGCTATCCGGATTTCTGCCAGCGCTTCGCAAAGGACAGGCGCATTCTCGAAGTTGCGACTTTGGGAGGGCGATTTCGCCATCGTCTCTTGCGCCATCAGCGCTTCGATTGATTCCAGCGGGGTGTGGCGCGATGTGCGCATCGTGTTGGGCGGCGTTGCGCCGATCCCCTGGCGCGCAAGGGCGAGCGAGGCGCGTCTGGAAGGGCGCAAGCCGTCGTGGAACTATACGCGCGGGGCGCTGGAACTGGAGCTTGAGGCTCATGCGCATCCTCTGAAGCGCAACGGCTGGAAGATCGAAGCTGCCATCGGCGTCGTCGAACAGGCATTTGCTCTCACGCAGGCGCGCAGTTCCGCGCCGCGCAATCTCATGGCGGCGGAATAATGGCTGACAGCGGAAAGAATTGCGCGCGCGGCATTGTGGCGGCGCTGCGCTCGGGCGGCATCGACATCGTGTCCACCCTGCCGGATGCGTGGCTGGGCGATCTCATCGGCGGGATCGAAGACGATCCGTCCATGAAACTTATCCGCGTCACGCGGGAAGACGAGGGGCTCGGAATCTGTGCGGGAGCCTGGCTCGGCGGGCATCGCGGCGCGCTGGTCGCGCAGAATGCCGGTCTGCTTCTGTCGACCAACGTTCTGGCAGGAATCGCCTATCATCATCAGATCCCTGCGGTGATGTTGATTGCCATGCGCGGCGGGCCCTTCGACAATCAGTATTACCATGCCTACAAGGCGCGGGTGACCGAGCCGGTGCTGAAGGGCGTCGGCATCCCGTATCACCATATCAATGGACCGGATGATTTCCCCGTCATAGCGTCGGCGTGGCAGCAGGCTTCCCTGTTTCGCATGCCGGTTGCGTTGCTGCTTCATCGCGGCGCTCTTGTTGATGGAGCTGCCTGATGCTGCGGCGCGCGCTTGTGGGCGGTCTGCTCAAAAAACATCTTCATGAAGATGCGCTCGTCATCGGCGGCCTAGGCAGCGCCGGGCGAACCTGGCGCGAGCAGAACGCGCCCCACCCGACCTATTTCGCCTCGGACCCGATGGGGGCGGGGCTGATGATGGCGCTGGGGCTCGCACTTGCGCAGCCGGAGCGGCCGGTTTTCTACATTGGCGGCGATGGCGACCTGGTGATGAATCTCGGGTGCCTGCTGACGGTTGTCGGCTCTGGCGCAACAAATCTCAAGATCGCGATCTTTGACAACGGGCGTTATGAAACAGGCGGCGGCCAGTCGCTTGCGGGTTCAGGCTCCTATTCCCTGGCGGGGATTGCCGCACAAGCGGGGTTTCCGCATGCGGTCGCCGTCAGCGATCCGGACAAGGCCGAGGATGACGTCATCAGTTTCTTTGCCCAACCGGGATTGGCTTTTGCGGCCTTTGCGATCGCCGTGGAGGCTTCGCCTTACGGGCCTCCGCCGCGCTGGTCACAAGCCGAAGACCGGGCTGTTTTCATGAGACGTCTCGCGGGCGAAATCTGACAGCGCAATCTGAGGTTCGCCAAGAGTTTGGGCGGCTCCAGTCAAGATGCCGGACCGTGTTGGAACGGATAGTACTTGCGTTTCATCGGCCCTGCCAGAGGAGACAAGCATGATTCATTTTCGCAAACACATTGCGGCGCTGACGATCGCTACCGCTATTTCGTCCTTGTTGAGCACAGCAGCGGTTGCCGCAGACAAAGTGTCGATGATGATCAGCTGGCGGCCGCAGGCCGATTACGGCGGCTATTATTACGCGCAGGCCAAGGGCATTTACGAGAAGCACGGCCTTGAGGTCGAGATCCGGCCGGGCGGCCCGCAGATCGACGGCGCAGCGCTGTTGCTGGCCGGGCGCGTGGACTTCCTCAGCGCAAGCGCTTTTGCAGGCTTGCATTACGCTCGCGAGAAACTGCCCTTCACGGTCGTTGCCGCCGTGTTCCAGAAAGATCCGCAGATCTTGATGGTGCATCCTGACTCCGGCTACAACAAGCTGGAGGATATCAAGGGCGCTCCCACTTTCATCGGCGCTTCGAGCCGCACCAGCTTTTGGCCGTTCCTGAAAGCCAGGTACGGATATCCTGACGAGCAAATCAGGCCGTTCACGGGTTCATACGCCACGTTTCTGGCAGACAAGAAGTCGGTTCAGCAAGGCTATATCATTTCCGACCTCGCGGCTGTTCGGCGCGCGGGAGTGGACGCCAGGGCTTTCCTGCTCGCAGACGTCGGATTTGAAAATTACGCCAACACCATCAACACATCCCGGAAGCTGATCGACTCGAATCCGGACCTTGTGCGGCGCTTCGTGGCGGCGTCGATGGAAGGTTGGAAGGCCTATCTTGCGGGGGACTCGGGTCCGGCCTTTGCGGCTATCAAGGCGGCCAATCCGCAGATGAGCGATGAAGACCTCAACTACAATTACAACACCATGCGGGAACAGAAGCTGGTGGAATCGGGCGACGCGCTGACGCTGGGCATCGGAGCAATGACGGATGAACGCTGGGCGCGTTTCGCGAAGTCGAACATCGAAACGGGCAACCTGCCCGCCGATGTCGACTGGAAACAGGCCTATACGCTGCAATTCGTCGGCAAGAAATAGCGTCCGGCATGCGTCTGATGAATGAAGGCGTGCTTGCGACTGCAACCGGGGAGCGCAACGATGCGCGTCAGGTTCCTGTCGTTCGCCTTGCTCATGTATCGAAGAGATTCTCCAACGGCACGCTCGCGTTGGAGGATTTCACCTTTGCTTTTCCGCAGCATGGATTTGTGAGTCTGCTCGGACCTTCAGGGTGCGGCAAAAGCACCATCCTGAAATTGATCGCCGGACTCAACGAGCCGACGTCCGGCGCCATACAGTGGATGGGCGGACAATCCCAACAGCGCGACGGGCGGCGCGACATTGCGTTCGTTTTTCAGGAACCAACGCTTCTTCCATGGGCGAATGCCTTGCGGAACGTGATGATCCCGCTCATCCTGTCGAGAGTTCCGTGGGCCGAAGCCAAAAGCCGCGCGCTCGAGGCGCTGGAGCAGGTCGGCCTGGCTGGATTCGAAAGCTCCTATCCGCGCGAATTGTCGGGCGGCATGAAAATGCGCGTTTCGATCGCCCGCGCCATTGTGGAGCGACCGCGCGTGCTTCTGATGGACGAGCCCTTCGCGGCGCTCGACGAGATCACGCGCTTCAAGATGAATCAGGACTTGCTGAAGCTCTGGCAGGCACACGAATTCACGGTTCTGTTCGTGACCCATTCGGTTTACGAGGCGACGTATCTGTCGCAGCATGTGTTGATCATGGCGCCACGACCCGGCCGCGCCTATGCGCGCGTGGCGGTCGAAGCGCCTTATCCACGCGACGAGGGCTTTCGCGGCGAGCCCCTTTATCACGAGCGATGTGCGGAAATTTCGGCGCTACTGGCGGAGACGTCACATGGCTGACGCACGTCAGGACATTCAGCTTCCCGAATTCGCATGGCTTGAGGCCGAGCCGACGATGAGCGGCGCGACACATCGCGAGACAGAGGCGAGCGCATTCCGGCAGTTGATGCCAAGATTGATCGCTCCCATGCTCTTTGCGGTCGTGCTTTTCGGCGGCTGGGAATATGCGATTCGCGCCTACAAAATTCCCTTCTATGTGCTTCCGGATCCGCTGCTGATCTTGAAGACGGTCGTTGCCGACTGGGGGCTTCTGTCGCAATCGCTGCTGACGACCCTGAAAGTTACGTTCCAGGCTCTTGGTCTGGCGGTCGTGCTGGGTGTTTCGCTCGCGATCATCTTCAACCAGTTTCGCTGGTTTGAAATGGCGGTGTTCCCCTGGGCGGTCGTGCTGCAGGTCACACCTATTGTCTCCATCGCGCCGCTGATCATCATCTGGGCGGACAATGTGCGCCTCGCACTGCTGATCTGCGCATGGATCGTCGCGTTTTTTCCAATCCTGTCGAACACGATGATCGGCCTGAACAGTATCGACCAGAATCTCACGAACCTGTTTCAGCTTTATCGTGCGTCGCGTTTCGACACGTTGCGATATCTGCGCCTGCCCGCCGCCATGCCGTATTTTCTTTCTGGACTTCGTATTTCGGGCGGGCTGTCCCTGATCGGCGCGGTCGTGGCGGAATTCGTGGCGGGCACCGGCGGGCAGGGGTCGGGTCTTGCCTATCGAATTCTGGAGGCCAGCTTCGAGTTGAAGATACCGCGCCTGTTTGCAGCCCTGTTCCTGATCTCGGCGACCGGGCTCTGCATCTTCGCGCTGACGAGTCTGCTGTCCTGGCTGCTGTTGCGCCATTGGCACGAAAGCGCCATGCGCAAGGAACGTTGAAATGGGCCGCTCCGGGGCTCCGTGAATGAGGTGAATCATGCGTCTTGCAGACAGGGAACATATGTTCGGCGTCTTCATGCCGATGGCGCAGGGCGGCTGGATCATTTCGAAGAACGCGCCCAAGGTGGATGGCGGTTTCGAACTCAACAAGCGCGTCGCCATGATGGCGGATTCCTATGGATTCGACTTCATTCTTTCCATGATGAAGTGGCGCGGCTACGGCGGCGAAACAAAGCACTGGGATTCCTCGCTTGAGTCGCTGATGCTGATGTCGGCCCTTTCGCAAGTGACCCGCAATGTGAAGATCTGGGGCACATGCCACACGTTGCTGCAGAATCCGGCGGTCGTCGCGAAGATGATGACAACGCTGGATCACGCCAGCGGAGGTCGCGCCGGTCTTAACATCGTGTCGGGCGCATATGCGGGCGAGTTCGAGCAGATGTCCGCCTGGCGGGGAGATCTGACTCACGATCAGCGCTACGTTCTGGCGGAGGAATGGATCGAGGTGATCCTGAAGCTCTGGAGCGAAGATCGCGTCAATTACGACGGCCAATTCTACAAGATGATTGATTGCATGTCGGACCCCAAGCCGATCTCTCAGCCGCGGCCGGATCTGATCTGCGCCGGCACTTCCGAAGTAGGCTTGCGCTACACGGCGAAATATGCGGACGCCGGTTTCGTGCACGGCGAAACGGAGGCCGATATCGCCATCAAGAGCAAGCGCGCCAGGGAGATCGGCGCTGAATATGGAAAAAAGCTCAAGACATTCGCCATGTATATCGTCGTGCCGGGCGGCACTGACGCGGAAGCTGAAGCGCGCGTGGCGAGTTTCGCCAGCGGCGCTGATCAGGAAGCCATCGCCAACATGGTCGCGAGCTACGGCATCAAGCCGGATGGCCGCGAAAGCGCGTTTGTTGCGCGGTCCCGCAGGGGCTTCATGGCGTCCGTCCTTGCCGGGTCTCCCAAAAGCCTTCTGCAACAAATCGAGCATACGGTGAAATATGCCGATCTCACAGGCATGATGCTGATCTTTCCAGACTACATCGAGGACCTGAAGGTATTCGGAGAGGATATTCTCCCGGGACTTCGCAAGGCCCTGAACATTGCTCCGGCGGCGTGAGGCATTGATGAATTATCCGACGCTTGATCTTCGCGAGGCGCTGTCTCCGAGGCGGACCGCACTCCTCATCATCGACGTGCAGAACGATTTCGGCCATCGGGACGGCGTCATGGGGCAGGCGGGCGTCGACCTGTCGCGCGTCGATGCGGCGGTGGACCGCATGGACGATCTCGCGCGTGGCGCTCGCGAGGCCGGTGCGACGGTGGTTTTCATCGGCCTGCAGACGACGCTCGCGAAGGATTCGCCGGGCGCGATCCGTCGCCGCGCCCGCATGGGCAAGAGCTCCGAAGAAAGCAAGCGGGTATGCCGTGAAGGCACCTGGGGCGCGGAATGGTATCGCATCGCCCCCGAACCCGGAGATATCGTCATGGCGAAATGGCGCTACTCGTCGTTTCAGGACACACAGCTCGACGCGATGCTGAAAGCGCGCGGCGTGGATACGATTATCGCGACGGGGCTTACGACGGAATGTTGCGTCGAGACCACCGTTCGGGACGCGTATCATATCGAATATAATGCGTTCGTCGCCGCCGATGCCTGCGCGTCGTATGGAACGGACCTGCAGGATGTCTCGATCAAGACAATGCGGTTGCATTTCGCGATCGATCTTGAAACGCGCGCCATTCTGGAGGCGTGGAGAAAGGCTTGAAACGCGGGACGGGGTTGAGGCTTCGGGCTGCCGTCGCGTCCCATTCCATGTAATCGGGCCAGAGACCTATTTTTCAATAATGTAATGTCCAGAATCAGGGGCGGCGTCCTGCCTCCTGACGGAAACGTTTTGTTGCCTTTTGCGTCGGGATTCGGCGATGCTGGTTCTGCGAGCCCGCGACGCCCGGCCGCCGCGAGACTTCCGGCGTCGCGATGCCGGCGCAACAGAATGTATTGGGGATGGCTGAATGCCCGAGAATGATTCAGGCGGCGACATCATGGATGGTCTTCCGGGCGGCGGAGATGCGTTTACTGAAACGACGTCGCGATCGTGGCTGGAGAAAATCGTCTCAAGCCTGAAGGCGATCATCATAGGCCTGCTTCTGGTGATTGTCGCAGGCGTTCTGCTGTTCTGGAACGAGGGCCGGTCCGCGAGAACCTCCGCGGCGCTGAGCGAAGGTTCGCGGTCGGTGGTCTCGATCAGCACCGACCGGATCGATGCGGCCAACGATGGCAAGCTCATCCATGTTGCGGGCAATACGATTGTCGGGGCGCCCGCTCGCGATACGGACCTGAACTTCGAGGCGAATGGCCTGCGGCTGAAGCGCAAGGTCGAGATGTATCAGTGGAAGGAAGAGAGCCAGTCCGAGACGCAGAAAAAGCTCGGGGGCGGAGAGGAAACCGTCACGCGCTACACCTACAAGAAGGAATGGTCGGACCGCGCCATCGATTCCTCTCGTTTTCGTAATGTGCAGGATCACCGGAATCCGCCGATGCCCGCCACCGGCGCACGGACTTTCTATGCAGCCGATGCGAAGCTGGGAGCGTTCCGGCTGGAGGAGCCGGTTCTTCAGGCCATACCGGGCGGCGACAGGTTCGCGGTTCCGGACTCCGCCGCCGCTCAAGTTCGCAGCCGCCTGGGGCCGTCGGCGCGCATTCTTCAGGGAGATGTCTATGTCGGCGCCGATCCGAACCAGCCGAGCGTCGGCGACGTCCGGATGATGTGGGAGGTCCTGCCGGTCATGCCAGTCAGCGTGGTGGGTCGACAGAGCCAGTCCACGATCAAGCCTTGGGTCGCCGGGAACGGCAATGAGGTGCTTCTTGTCGAGGCCGGCGCGGTCGAGCCTGCAACGATGTTCAGGCACGGTCAGGAGAGCAATGAGGTGCTGACCTGGGTGCTGCGGCTGGTCGGCGCGTTGCTGATGTTCATCGGTTTCAGGTTGATGCTGTCGCTGCTTGAAGCGCTGGCGGATGTGGTTCCGTTTTTCGGAAACATTGCCGGTGCGGGCGCATCCCTGATGGCGTTGCTGGCCACGATGCTGGTTGCGCCGCTGCTGGTGGCCCTTGCGTGGTTCTTCTACAGGCCTCTCGTGGCGGCGGGCGTGCTGATCGCTGGCGCTGCGATTGTCTATGGATTGCGACGGCTCATGCAGGCGCGTGCGGCGCAAACGGCGCCGGCGGCCAGACCCCTGCCGGGGGCGCCCCGGGGCTGATCGATTGATGCCGGACCGCGCCGGAGTTGATGCAGTCACCGACGAATGAACTAGTCCAACGGCCAAGTTCCGAATTGAGGACTGGCTTGAATTTTGCTAGCTCTGTAGCGTGGCCTAAAGAGCCCGAACGATAAAGCGAGGGGAATTTTCGATGTTTGCGACGAAGTCAGGTTTCCTCCGTGGCGCATTGGTCGCCGCGCTTGCGATGGCGGGCAGCAGCGCATTCGCCCAGACCCAGGTCAAATTCGCCCTCGACTGGAAATTCGAGGGTCCGTCCGCGCCTTATTTCGTCGCCATCGACAAGGGTTACTACAAGGCCGAAGGTCTTGATGTGACGGTCGACTCCGGTCCCGGCTCGGTGCAGGGCATTGCGCGCGTCGCGGCCGGCACCTATCCGCTGGGCTTCTTCGACATCAATTCGCTGGTGCGATTCCGCGATGAAAATCCGGACCAGAAAGTCACTTCGGTCATGATGGTCTATGACCGTCCGCCTTTCTCGATCGTCAGCCTCAAGAAGGCGAACATCAAGTCCCCGAAGGATCTGGAAGGCAAGATTCTCGGCGCGCCGGCGGCTGACGGCGCATTCGCCCAATGGGCGGCCTTCACCAAGGCCAACGGCATCGACGGATCGAAGGTGAAGATCGAAAACGTGGGCTTCCCGGTGCGCGAACCCATGCTGGCGCAGGGCAAGGTTGATGCCATCACCGGCTTCTCCTTCTCGTCCTATTTCAATCTGCTGCAGAACGAACTGAAGGGCGACGACATTTCGGTGATGCTGATGTCCGATTTCGGCATCACCATGTACGGCAACGCCATCATGGTGAACCCTGAATTTGCGAAGGCGAACCCGAAGATTGTCGCCGGATTCGTCCGGGCCACCATCAAGGGCTTCATCGACACGGCGAAGAACCCTGAAGAGGCGATCAAGTCGGTTCTGAGCCGCAACCAGACGGCGGAAGCGCCGATTGAACTTGCGCGCCTGAAGATGGCCCTCAAGGACAACATGGTCACCGACTGGGTGAAGGCGAACGGCGTCGGCGGCGTGGACATGGCGCGCCTGGCAAAGTCCATCGACCAGATCGGCGACACCTACCAGTTCAAGGCGCGCCCCAAGGCCGAGGACATTTTCGACTCCCAGTACCTGCCGCCCGCTGCCGAGCGCAAGCTCTGAGGAGACTGCTGTGATCGACATCGAGAACGTCTCGCTCGCCTATGCAGGGCGCGGCGGTCCGGTGCTCGCCGTAGAAGGCCTCAACCTGGCCGTTGCAAAGGGCGAGTTTGCGGCCGTCGTCGGTCCGTCGGGCTGTGGAAAATCGACGCTGATGAAGCTCGTCACCGGGCTCGTCAGGCCGACGACGGGCGCTGTGAGGGTCAACGGGGCGGCCGTGAGCGGCCCCGTCAAGATCGCCGGCATGGCGTTCCAGAACGCCAACATGCTGCCGTGGCGAACGGTGGCGGACAATCTGCTGCTGCCGCTCGAAATCGTCGAGCCTTACCGCTCCCAGTTCCGCAGCCGGAAAGCGGAATACAAGGCGCGCGTCGAGGATCTGCTGGCGACTGTGGGGCTCGGCGGCTTCGGCCATCGTTTCCCGTGGGAATTGTCAGGCGGCATGCAGCAGCGCGCCTCGCTGTGCCGCGCACTTATTCACGAGCCGTCCCTGCTGATGCTTGACGAGCCCTTTGCGGCGCTGGACGCCTTCACCCGCGAGGAATTGTGGTGCGTGCTGCGCGACATCTGGGAGCGGCTCAGGTTCACGGTCGTGCTCGTCACGCACGATTTGCGCGAGGCGGCGTTTCTGGCCGACCGGGTGCATGTGATGAGCGCGCGCCCAGGACGCATCATCGAAACGCGTGACGTCTCCTTCCCGCGGCCGCGCGATCTGGACGTCTGCTACGACAAGGCCTTCACCGATATCGTGCGCGATCTGCGCGACAAAATCGCAGAGGTGCGCAAGGCATGACGGACAAGCTCGAAAAACTTGCCCCCTGGCTCTTCGTTGTCGCGCTGTTCGCGATCTGGGAGGCCGCCTGCCGCATCTTCAGCGTGCCGAACATCATTCTGCCTGCGCCCAGCGCCGTGTGGGCTGCAATGGTGCGCTTCTGGTGGCCGTTGCTGACCAACTCCTTTGTCACCCTGTGGACCACCACAGCTGGCTTTCTGATGGCGGTCGGCTTCGGGCTTCTGCTCGGGCTCGTGGTCGGCTGGTCGCGGACGATCTATCGGGGACTCTATCCGGTGATGATCGGGTTCAATTCGATCCCCAAGGTCGCTGTCGTGCCGATCCTCGTCATGTGGTTCGGCATTGGCGAAATACCGGCGATCCTGACGGCTTTCCTCATTTCGTTCTTCCCCATCGTGGTCAATGTGGCCACCGGGCTTGCGACCATCGAGCCGGAACTTGAGGACGTCCTGCGCGCGCTCGGCGCATCGAAGCTCGACGTGATGCGCAAGGTCGGAATACCGCGCGCCATGCCTTACTTCTTCGGCTCGCTGAAAGTGGCGATCACGCTCGCCTTTGTCGGCGCTGTCGTTTCGGAGACGATTGCGGCCAATCGCGGGCTCGGCCATCTGATGACGCAAGCCGGCTCCAACTTCCAGATGCCGCTGGTGTTCGCCGGGCTGATCGTACTGGCGATCGAGGGCATCGCGATGTACGCCGTCACCGCCTGGCTGGAGCAGCGCATGACCGGCTGGGCCTTCCGCTCGCAGGGAAGCGCTGGCGGCTAGCCGCGCAGCTGTTCTCTGGTCCCAAAAACATTTCGGCCGCCATTCGCTTTCGCGATCCGGCGGCCGAAACATGTTCGTGACGATCAATTCGCGCTTCAGCCCTTGATGAGCTTCAGCGCCTCCTCGGCGAGCGACATGTCGGCGACCTGGCTGAACGGCAGGACCGCCTTTTGCTGCCCCAACTCGACGTTGAGGTCCTGAATGTAGCGCAATTGCGCTTCGCTCAGCACAAGATTGGTGGCCAGCGCCCCCGGCTTGGACAGGAAGTCCTGCAGGAATGTGGCCTCTTCGTCAGTCGCGGCCTTCACGGCCTGCTTGTAGTAGCGATAGAAGGCCTGCTTGTTCTTGTCGTCGGCCATCCAGCGGAACATGTCTCCATAGGCGGCGAGCGCCAGCACGACGCCCTGACGGCGATCGTTGATCGCCTTTTCCGACGCATACATGGCCTGATTTGCGTAGAGCGGAAGTTCCTTCCAGAACTCGCCGTCAGCCAGCGGGTAGAGCTTGAATTTGGCGGCGCTATCGCGGAATTCGATCGGCGCGACGCCTGCGTCAATCACGCCGCTGACAAGAGCCTTAAACACGTCGGCGCTGCTGCCGACGTTGGCGAACTGAACCTTCGTGTAATCCACGCCATGTTTCTTCATGATGCCCACGGCGAGCTGGTGCAGCAAGGCGCCCATCTGGCCGGTGCCGACCGTGCGGCCCGGCAGATCCTTGACGGATTTGATGTCGGGCTTGCTCGAATACATGATGTTCAGCGGAGCCAGGGCGGCGCCGGCGATGATCTTCGCTTTCGCGCCGCGCTCGATGGCCGGGAAAAGCCCGCTGAAACCCGCGCCGGCGCAAAAATCCGCATCGCCGCTGATAAGGCCCGCGAGAATCTTGGCCGTGTCTGACACGGTCACCAGATTGACGTCGACGCCATATTTATCGAACAGCTTCATCTCGTTGAGCAGCTGGATCTGCATCAGCGAGAAGCTGCCGCCCGCGATGATCACGTTCGCCTTGGGTTTTCCCTGCGAGATCGCCGGCATCGGAAAGGCCGCAGCGGCCGCGATTGCTGCGCCTGTCTGGAACAATGTGCGGCGCGAGACAGTCTTGCGCGTGTTCAAGCTCGGAATAGTCATTCCCTTCCTCCTCAGATCCGCAGCGCGAGAGGAATGATCCGCACGCGCCCGTGGCCCAGGCGCTTGTTGCGCCATTATGCTCCCGCATGCGCCCTGAGCGAACGCCGCGACGAAATCATGTCCTTGGCACTGATGTTGGTCCGGCGGAGGTGAGGGACGGCAATCCAAAAACTGGAAGCCGCCATCACAAAAGCCATTACCCGTAAGCCTACGGACGGGTCGATGCTGCTTTCCGGCGGCCGTTAAGGGCGTGGTCGAACATTCATTTTTGCAATGGGATGATCATTCCCGTCGCTCCCGCCTTGCGGGGCCCGGCCTGCGGCGCATTGTGGGCGTCTCAGGAGACATGGCGATGCCGCAAGCCTTGCGGGCGGAATGGTGGGACCTCGAGGGGCCGGGAGACGAGCCATTCCTGGCCTGGCTTCAGCACGAGCATTTGCCTGCGTTGCAGGCAGTTTCGGGCATCGGCTGGACAGGACTTTACAGGATCGCCGAAAAGCCCGCTCCCACCGCCGAGGGATCAACGCCCGCCCGCCGCGAAACGACGGAGCCCGTCCCTCCCGGCCGCCAGTTCGTGTTGCTGACTTCCGGCGCCCTGGAGACGTTGCTGGCTCCTTCGCCCGCGCTGGAAGGGCTCGACGCCGCCCTGCCGCTGAGCCGGCGGCGGCACTGGCGGGAGGCCGTCTTCATTGAGGAACAAAGGATCGACGGACCCGATAGCTCCCGGTTCGAACGGGACCGTTCGCCGCCGCCTGCGATGCAACTGGGTAATTTCATCATCGGGTCGCCCGAAGCGGAGCGGCAAATGGCGTCCTATTACCGGCGGCATCGCTTTCGGCAGGTTGAAAAGACAAGAGGCTGCATCGGAGCGCGGAAATACGTGTCGAGCGTCGGTTGGCCGAAGCACGGCATTTTGTATGAATTCGCCGACATGGGCCGGGAGGATCATCTTTTCGAAGCGCGGATGAACGCCTCCATTCCGGACTTGCGTTGGAACGGCCCTCATCCGCTTCACATGGTGACGCATGCGCCGCACGCCCCCCATGCAGGACGGCGCATCTGGCCGCCCGTCGATGAAGCCACGCCATGAGTCAGCACATCGGATCAACGCCGCAGAAGCCGGCATCAATGGAGTTTTGCGCATGAGTACGCAGCCATCTTTCTCCCGCCGTCATGCCCTCATCGGCGGCGCAGCAGCGACAGGCCTTCTGTTTGCTCCCGCAATCGTGCGGGCTCAGTCCAAACGTATTCCGGTGACCATCGTGAATGCAGGCGGCAATATCACGCTGACCCTGGAGGAAATCCTTCGCCAGAAAGGCTTTCTGGAAGAGGCAGGTCTCGACGCCACTTTCGTGAACGTCGCCGATACAAGCAAGATCATCGGAAGCCTGATTGGCGGCGATACCGATATCTGCATGCTGGCCGGGTTCGGTCAGGTCCTGCCCGCCATCGAGAAGGGCGCCAGAATGAAAGTGCTGGCCGGAGCCGGAACGCTTGCGCCGAACGCCATCTTCACTGGCAAGCCCGAGATCAGGTCGCTCAAGGATCTCGAAGGCAAGACAGTCGGAACAGGCTCCATCGGGGCGATCCTGCATCAGGTGATGGTCGCGGTGCTGCAGAAGAACGGAGTCGATCCGTCGAAAGTGACCTTCGTGAATGTCGGCACGACGACCGACATTCTGAAGGCCATCGTGGCCGGAGTCATCGATGCCGGCCCGTGCAACGTGGACACATACGGGGTGGCCGAAAAATTCAGGATTCACTCCATCGGCGACATGTGGAAGTTGCTGCCGGAATATCCCTATCAGGGTTCTTTTGCGACAGACGCGACGATCCGCAACAAGCGGGAGGCGCTGGTGCGGACGCTTGCGGCGCATGCGAAGCTCTATCGTTTCATTTCGAGCCCCGAGTCGAAGGACGTCTATGTGGCCGCGAACATGAAGGCCGCGAACGGCACGGCCGAGCAGGGCGCGGGCGCCTGGCAGTTCATCCGCGACAACCAGCCCTATGCGGTGAACCTGACGATCCCGGACGAGCGCCTCACATTCCTGCAGCAGATCAACCTGCAGACCAAGGTGCAGCAGAAGATCATTCCCAACAGCGATGTGGCGGACATGTCGCTGGCGCTGGACGCGCTCAAGATGTTGGGGTGAGGAAGCCCCTCCATCTGTGACATGGGCTGCCGCCATGCTATGTTCCTTCAAAATGAGGGAACGTCCGCATGCTGGTTGTCGACGCACAGGTCCATCTCTGGAAAGCCGCAACGCCGGAGCGTCCCTGGACGCCGGGGCTTGAGCCGCAATTGCCCGAGCCGCTCGGCATCGAGGAGGCGCTGGGCGAGATGAAAAGCGCAGGCGTTGATCGCATGATCATCGTCCCGCCGCACTGGGAGGGCATGCGCAACGATTACGCCACCGAGGCATATGATCGCTATCCGGACACCTTCCGGTTCATGGGCCGGCTGAATCTCGAACGCCCCGATGCACGCTCGCAATTGCCGGGCTGGATGAAGATGCGCGGCAATCTGGGCATGCGCCAGTCCTTCCTGTCGAAGTTCGAGCGCGAGAAGGTAGTTGCGGGCGGATACGACTGGCTGTTCGAGGATTGCGAACGTTACGGCGTTCCGCTGATGGTCCACGCTGCCGATCTGCGCCCGACGCTGGAAAAGCTGCTCAAGCGCCACCCGAAGCTCGATCTCATCATCGACCACATGGGGCTTTCGACCGGGATCGCCAGGGAAGGCCGCACTACCGAAGCGCTGGCGAATACGCGCGCGCTGGCGCAATTCCCCAACGTGACCACGAAACTGTCATCCGCACCGCTGCACAGCCGCGAGGAATATCCATTCCGCGACATGCACCCGTATATTCATGGAATCATCGAAGCGTTCGGTCCCAGCCGGTGCTTCTGGGGGACTGACCTGTCGCACATGCTGCACACTTGCAGCTATCGCGAAGGCGTCACCTTGTTCACCGAAGCTGCGGGGCTCTCACCCGAGGTGCTGGACCTCGTGATGGGACGCGCGGTGTGCGAACATCTGGGCTGGCCGCTGCCCTGAATGGTTTGCTTCGCGGGGACCCCGGTCCCCGCTCGCATTGAAGTGTCGATTTACGGAAAAATGTCCTTGTAAATCTTCAGCCAGGCTGCGGTCTTCTCTTCCACGTCGTCTGGCATCAAATAGTGGACGCGCCATTCCTTGCCGTCCGGCCGCATCCCCGGAAGGCGAGACTGAACCTCCGGGGCGACCGGAATGTAATCCGCGTCCGCGTATAGCTGCTGGCCCTCGGTCGACACGAAGAAATCGGCGAGCAGCTTGCCGGCATTCGGATGTGGGGAATTTTTCGTCACACCCATGACGGAGAAGAACGCGATGGCGGGTTGCAACCGCACCCAGTCCACTGGCGCGCCCTGTTGCTTGCTGATCTGCACATGGCTGTTGTTGACGTGGACGCCGATGGAATATTCGCCTGCCATCAGCATGTCGACGACTTGCCGCGCCGAAACGTTCAGAGGCGCGATGTTCTGGGCGGCGAGCTTCTTGAGATAGTCGATGCCCTTTTCCTGTCCGTATTCGGAGAGGATGACGCCCACGAAACCCGGAACTGCGGTCGGGCCGGGATTGTAGGCCCAGGCCATCTTGCCCTTCCATTTTGGATTGAGAAGATCGTCATAGGACTTGGGGGCTTCTTCGGGCTTTACGAGACTGGTGTTGTACCCCGCGACGCGCACGTAAAGGTTCGTGGCGGTCCAGAATCCATCGGGATCAACATATTCCTTCGGAAACCGCTTCACGGACTCGGGTAGCCATTTCTCGACCAGACCTTCCTTCACGAGACCCGCCATGCCGGTCCCGTCGATGATATCGGCCTGCACCTTGCCTGCTCTCGCCTCGTTGATGACGCGCAGCATCACCTGGTTGGTTTCAGCCCGCACATAGTTCACCTTGATGCCGTATTTCTTTTCGAAATAGGCCGCAGTCGGGGCGACGAACTGGTTGACGATCTGGGTCGTGTACCAGGTGACCTGCCCCTCCTTTTTGGCGGCCGCGATGATTGCATCGTCGAGCGCCAGAGCAGGGCCGGAAGCCAGCGCGGCGGCGGCCACAAGGCCCGTCATCCATCCGTTTTTCATGTGTGTTCCCTCCGGGTGTTTCCTCAGCCGACCAGAAAGACCGGCAGCAGCCAGTTTGATTCCAGCACACGAAAATCGAGCCGGGCGGGTGCGTCGATCTTCACCAGGCCGGGGTCGGGGATAAAGCGCGTGAAAAGATGCACGCCCTCTTCGAGCCGCACGATTCCGTTGATGTAGGGCGCCCCCTTTGCGAAAGCCTCGCTGGGAGCGCGATGGATTTCGCTGAAGCTGTAAACCTTGCCGTTGCCTGCTGCTTTCTTCCACGTGAGGTCGGGCGATCCGCAATCGGAGCAGACGATGCGCTTGGGGTGAAAGAAGCGATTGCAATGGCCGCAATGGCGGATCATCAATTCGCGCCGCTCGATCCCGCGCCAGTATTCCATCGTTTCAGGCGAGGGCTGATAGAGGCCCAGCGACACAGGCCCGGCGCGCATCGGAATGCCTTGCGCCCAGTCTTCGAGTTTGATGGCTGGTTCGCTCACGCTGCGCGCTCCCTGGAAACGATCATCACCGAATGGGAGGCCAGAATGCCTCCGTGGCCGTGCACCAGTCCGACTTCGGCATCCGGAACCTGTCGGCCTTCCGCCTGTCCCCAGATCTGGTCCACGGTTTCGTGCAGATTGTAGAGGCCCTGCGCCATCTGGCCGAAGGACAGGTAGCCGCCCATGGTGCAGAAGGGCAGGCCGCCGTCGGCGTCGATGTTGCCGTCCATCACGAAGGGGCCGCCCTCGCCCTTTTTGCAGAAGCCCAGTTCCTCCAGCATCATCAGATGCACGAACGAGAAGGGCGCGGATGTCTGGACAATGTCGATGTCCTTCGGCTTCAGGCCGGACATTTCATAGGCCTGTTTCGCCGCCGTCGCGCAGCCTGTGTTGGTCAGGTTGGGCTCCGCCCCGATGGGGTCGAGATCGTAGGCGCCCATGCGCTCGCTGATCCATTCGTGGGTGGTCTGCTGGCCGAACCCGGCGATCCATGTGGGATTGGGGTGGTTCTTGGCCAGATCCGCGCGCGTAATGATGAAGGCCGTCGAGATGCCGCCCGGATAGTTCACGGCGCAGTCGAGCAGGTGCAGCGGCGAGGCGATCATTCGCGAGTTGAGTACGTCGTCGATGGTGATCTTGCCGCGATTGCGCATGGCCGCATAGGGATGCGTGATGGCCCAGTTGCGGCTCTCCACGCCCACCTTGGCGAGCATTTCCGAAGTCGCGCCATATTCGTGCATGTAGCGGCAGGCGACCTGCGCGTAGAGGGACGGGGTGGTCGGCCCGAAGGGCGCCTCGAACTGCGGATTGCTTTCCCCGGCCGCGTTCTGGCCCACCTTGTCCTTCAGCCAGACGCCCGAGGCCTCGTTGGTGACGCAAAGCGCGTAATCGCAAAGGCCGGAATTGACCGCCAGGACGCCCAGTTCAATAGTGCCCAGCGCGCCCGCCCCATGGGCGGTGACTTCCGTGTTGAAAATCGGGGCGATCTTCAGTTCGTTCAGCAGCGTCTGGTTGTATTGCAGGGTGCGGTAGGACGTGGGGCAGCGGCCGGTGAAGAAAGCCCCGACCTGCGAGCGCTTGATGCCGGCCTTCTGGATCGCCTGCGCCGACGAAATGGAGCCGAGCTGCAGCGCAGTCAGCTTTTCTGCGTCGTCCCGTTTCGTCATGCATCGGCCAATGCCGACAATGGCCGCGCTGTACCCGAGCTTTGACGCCATCCGTTTCCTCCGGCCCAAGGCCTTGATGTTTCTGCCGAGCTTCACCCTGAGGCGCGCCCGATGTCTCCGGCATTATTCGGGCAATCGGCCAGGTGATGCAAGCGGGCGCGCCGTGGCTTTGCGCCGCGTGCGCCGGCAGGCAGGCGGCAGGCCGGCGCAGACGGGCGAAAGAGCCGTTTTTCGCCATTGAAAATCCCGCCCGTCCGTTGCATACCAGCACCCGCGCGGGTGTAGCTCAATGGTAGAGCAGCAGCCTTCCAAGCTGAATACGAGGGTTCGATTCCCTTCACCCGCTCCAATCCCTCACCGCAGCGCCGACCAGAGACCCGCCAGTTCGGGCGCATTGTATGTATTGCGAAAACTGCCCGTTAAGCCCGCCGCGCTAGCCTCATTGGAAAGGCTCATGATCTTCAGATCGGCGGCGTTTCGGCCCGGTGGACCGATGCTCCGAACCAGAAGCCGATGGTACAGCAGCAGGCGGAACATGGACCAGCATCGCAAGGCATTGTTTGCCGTGGCGGCGGGTGTGGCGCTTTTGGCCGCACCGGGCGCGCAGGCGCATCCGCATATTCTGGCGAACCTGTCGGCGGACGTTTCACGCTCCGCTGACGACAGGACCGCGCTGCGATTCGTCTGGAAAATGGATGTGGGCTTTACGGCCTATACGATGGCCGAGCAGAAGATCATGCAGTTCGATGCGGCCACCCTTGCGCGTCTGGCGAAGACGCAATCGGAGGCTCTGGCCGAGTTCGGGCATTTCTCGAAAGTGTCCGTCAACGGAAAGCCGGGCACGGGCGCGGTGTCCGACCCTGCCATGACGCTGACACCGGAGGGCACGCTCGCCTTCGGGTTCACGCTGACGGTGGACCATGCGGGCGAGACGCTGAAGACGCTGGACGCCGAGGTCTTCGACGCGAATTTCTTCGCCTATTTCTCTCTTGATCCGAAAGCGCCCGTGAAACTCGACGCCGCGCTGGCCGGATGCCGCGCGGACGCGAGCGGGCCCGCGATGATCAACCTCAAGGAAACGCGATCTGTGCCGAAGGCCTTCTGGGCCGCGCTCGACGGCTCGGTGTCCGACCAGCAAAAATTCGTCAACCGGATCCGGATCGACTGCGAATGAGCATGACGCATCCTGCCACTGCGGCTCCTGCGTCGCGCTGGCGCGCCATCGGACTGCGGCTTGCGGCGCTGCTGGGCGCTCTGGCTTTCGTCGGTGCGCTGCTGGCGGTCATAGGCTGGCTGCTGACGCCGGATGCGCCAGCCGTCGCGGCCAAAAATCCGTTCGGGCTGAAACTGCGGGAAGCGCCCGCGTCCTACAGTGGTCTCGGCGGCTTCATCATCGCCGCGCAGGCGCAATTCTATGCGCTCCTGACGTCGAGCGTCACGGCGCTGAAAGCGGGCGAGGAGGCGCTGTGGAGTCTTGCGCTGGTGGGCTTCGCCTACGGGGTGTTCCACGCGGCCGGACCGGGCCACGGCAAAGGCGTCATCGCGGCCTATGTGGTGTCGCGGCGGCGCTCGGCGCTTTGTTCGGCAGGACTGAGCCTCGGGGCCGCCCTGCTGCAGGCATTGGTGGCGATCTCGCTTGTCGGCCTGTTCCGGGTGATTGCTTCGAGCGTGGCGATGACGCTCGGAGACGCAGCGCGCGGCATCGAACTTCTGAGTTTCGCGGGCCTGACGGTCTTCGGCCTCTATCTGCTCTGGAAGAAGTCGGACTGTGTGCTGCATGACGCGGGCGATGGAGCGAAGCCGGATCGCGATCAGGCTTTCGCCGCGAAAACTCCCTCCCGGTTCGAGGCGGCCGGCGTCATTGCGGCGGCCGGCATTCGCCCCTGTTCGGGCGCGATCCTGCTGCTCGTGTTTTCGTCCTCGGTCGGCCTGTTCTGGCAGGGCGTTGCGGGTGCGCTGGCCATGGCGCTCGGCACCGCCATCACGACCAGCGCCATCGGCCTTCTGGCGACGCTCGTCCGCCGGGGCATGTCGCGTCTCGGCGGCGCTTTCGGGGGGCGGGGGGCGCGACTGGTCGAAGGTGCGGAGCTTTGCGCCGCCGCCTTCGTGTGCCTGTTCGGGGCGATCCTTTTGTCCGGCATGTCGGGCGCAGGACTGCCGAACCTGATCGACTGAGCCATCGGGACAATCTTCTGGAGACTTGAAAAGCGAACTGTTTCGCTTCATCCATCTGCGCGTCGGAACCAAAAAGAAGACACATCATGCGCCAGATGAAACTCGGCCTGTTCTTCGCCCCCGGCGGGCATCATCTGGCGGCCTGGCGGCATCCCGACTCCTATCCGGCCGGGTTCGACGTCAGCTCCTACATTGCGATGGCGCAGACGGCCGAGCGCGGCCTGTTCGACATGCTGTTCGTCGCGGATGTCTATTCCATCACACCGACCGGAAAGCGCGCAGACACGTTCCGGTTCGAGCCTCTGACGCTTTTGTCGGCGCTGGCGATGGTGACGAAGAACATCGGGCTGGCGGCGACGGCGACGACATCCTTCAACGAGCCGTACAATGTGGCGAGGAAATTCTCCTCGCTCGATCACATCAGCCGCGGCCGCGCGGCCTGGAACATCGTCACCTCGTCGTCGGCCACGGAGGCGCTCAACTTCGGCCTCGATGCGCATCTCGAACATGGCGCGCGTTATCGGCGCGCCCACGAATTCGTCGAGGTGGTGCTCGGACTGTGGGACAGCTTCGCCGACAACGGCGTCGTCATTGACAAACCGAACGGTGTCTTTTTCGATCCGGCGCAGCTGCACATGCTCAATCACCAAGGCGAGCATTTCAAGGTGCGAGGACCGCTGACATTGCCGCGCTCGCCACAGGGTCGCCCGGTGCTGGTGCAGGCGGGCTCATCGGAGGTTGGCAAGGATCTCGCGGCGAAACATGCCGAAGTCGTCTTCACGATCCAGCGCGATCTGGCGGAAGCGCAGGCTTTCTACAAGGACATCAAGGCGCGTGCGGTTTCTTTCGGCCGCGATCCGGCGACGGCGCTCATCATGCCGGGCGTGATGCCCATCGTGGCGCGCACGAGACAAGAGGCGCAGGACAAATACGAGCAGTTGCAGGCGCTCATTCATCCGGAGGCCGGCATTGCGGGCCTGTCGCGCACGCTTGGAACCGATCTGCGGGGTTGCGATGTGAATGGGCCGCTGCCGGATATCGATCCGGCGAAACTGACGCAGAGCCGCGCGGTGGGCATTCTGGCGCAGGCGCGGCGCGACGGGCTGACGGTGAAGCAGGTTTACGAAAAGCTGCTCGTCTCAAAGGGCCACCGGCAGATCATCGGCGCCCCGGAGGATGTTGCAGATACGTTGCAGGAATGGCTCGAAGCCGAAGGCGCGGACGGCTACAACATCATGCCGGCGCAGACGCCGAACGGGCTCGACGATTTCGTCGAGCTTGTTGTGCCCGAACTGCAGAGGCGCGGGGTTTTCCGGAAGGCCTATGGCGGCTCGATGCTGCGCGATCATCTGGGACTGCCGCGCCCGCCCAACGCCTTCTTCTGATGGAGGGAGCGCCGCCCGGGCGCTCCGGCCATATCAGCCTGCCAGCGACCCGTGCAGAACCGTCACAACGGCGCCTATGGCGACGACGAGACCGGCGATCATGAAGCGCGGAATCCAGAAATTGCGAGGCTGGGGGGCAGCCGGCTCGTCGGTCGTGGCAAAAAGTTTCGAATCCATATGACTCTCCAGAATGAATGGAACCACGTCCGGAAAGCTGAGCTGTTCGAAATAAGTTTGCTTTAAAATCGCTGGTTAACCGGCGCTAATCAGGAAGGTTGGGCGTTCCGTGGTTAATTGTTTGCGCTTTCAGGCATCGCCCCAGACTTCGTGCGCCACTTCGACGGCGAGTTCGAGCTTCCGCTTCTCGATCTCCTGCGTGATCTTGTTGCCCTGCGCGGTGGAGGCGAAGCCGCATTGCGGGCTGATGCAGATCTGGTCGAGCGGCATGTAGCGCGCCGCCTCGTCGATCCGGCGTTTCAGATCGTCCTTCGATTCCAGCCCCGGCTCCTTCGAACTGATGAGGCCCAGCACCACGCGCTTGCCCTTGGGGACAAACCGCAACGGGGCGAAATCGCCGGCGCGCTCGGTATCGTATTCGAGGAAGAAGCCGTTCACATCGGTGATGTTGAACAGCGCATCCGCCACCGGCTCGTAGCCGCCTTCGGCCATCCACATGCTGGCGTGATTGCCGCGGCATGTGTGGATGGTGACGTCCAGATTTTTCGGACGGTCGCTGACGATGCGATTGATGATCTGCGCGTAAAGCTCGGGGAGCTTGCGGGGATTTTCGCCGTCCTGCGCGATCTGGTTGCAGATGCTTTCGTCGCACAGATTGGCGAAGGACACGTCGTCGAGCTGGAGGTAGGTGCAGCCCGCCGCGATCAGCGCGTCAATCTCGGTGCGATAGGCGTCCGTAATGTCGTTCCAGAAGCCCGCCATGTCCAGTTAGGCTTTCCGATCCACCACCTTCCGGCCGCCCCGCATGTGCATGTAGGTGGGGGAGGGGATGCAGAGCTTTGGCGTCTGTTTCACGACCGATTTCAGATAGGCGAAATGATCTGCCATGATGGGTTGCTGGTGGCGCACAGGCCCGTTGACGACCATCATGGATGACGTGGTGGCTGTCTCGCCGCCCTTGCCCTTGAAGGTGATCGTGTAGTCGCTTTTCGTCGCCGCGATGCCGTCGAAGCCGGTGAGGAAATCCACGAGCCAGTGCGCGCGGCGGAATTCTCCGTCGGTGATTGCTTTCAGGCCGGCGGATTCCTGCAATTGCACAACTTCGGAAATCGCCCGGTCCTCGATGGCGCGCAAGGCCGCAGCGTCGATCGTTCCCAATGCGTGCTTGTTGCGGGCCTCGATCAGATAAGCGGGGCGCAGCAGGCTGCCGACATGATCGGCGCGAAAGGGAGCGATGGGCATCGGGGATTCCTGTCCTGAAATGAAAATGGCGTAACGGCGCGGGGCCGTTACGCCATGTTGACGCCGTCAGACCTTACTTCGGGTCTTTCTGGTTCTCGTAGGTCTTGAACTCGACGTTGTAGAGTTCGCCATCCTTCTTCTCGACCTTGCGGACATAGACGTTCTGGACGATGTCGCGCGTCTCGGGATCGATGGAGACCGGACCGCGCGGGCTGACCCACGAGAGACCCTTGAAGGCTTCGATCAGCTTCGTGCCGTCGGTGTTGCCGCCGTTCTTCTCGATGGCCTTGTAGATGGCGTGGATGCCATCATAGCCGCCGACGCCGATGACGTTCGGGCGGCGGCCGTTGTTGGCCTTCTTGAACTCCTCGACGAACTTCTTGTTCTCCGGCGAGTCATGCGCGGCGGAGTAGTTGTAGCTCGTCACCATGCCGAGCACGCCGTCGCCCATGCCGTTGAGCTGGTCGTCATCGGTCACGTCGCCCGGGCCAATCACCTTGATGCCGGATTGCGGGATGCCGCGATCCACAACCTGCTTCATCAGCGCGCCGGCCGTGGGGGCGGGCACGAAGAGGAAGAGCGCGTCGGGCTTGGCGTCCTTGGCGCGTTGCAGGAAAGGCGCAAAGTCCGGATCGGCCAGCGGAGCCTTCAGCTCCTGCATCACCTTGCCGCCGCCTGCTTCCAGCCGCTTCTTGAACGCTGCGGCTGCATCGAGGCCGGGGCCGTAATCGGAGAAGAGAGAAACGGCGCTCTTCACGCCGTTCTCGACCGCCCACTGGGCGACAGGCGCGGTGTTCTGCGGCAGGGTGAAGCTGACGCGCACGAAATAGGGCGATGTGCCGACGATCATCGAGGTGCCGGCCACCATGATCACCGCAGGCACCTTGGCCTGCGTGATGACGGGACCGACCGCAAGCGCCAGCGGCGTCAGGCCGAAGCCGGAGATCACCGCGACCTTGTCGTTGACGATGAGTTCCTGCGCGAGGCGGCGCGTCACGTCCGGAACGCCGGTGTCGTCCTTGAAGATGAGCTCGATGGTCTTGTTGCCGACCTTCGTGCCGTTGAGTTGCTGATAGAGCTTGGCGCCGGCCATGATCTGCTGGCCCGATGCGGCCTGCGGGCCGGTCATCGGAGCGATCACGCCCACCTTGATGACATCCTGCGCCTGCGCGGCGCCGGTCAGAGCCAAAGTGGCCGCGACCAATCCTGTGCTTAAAGCTTTCATGTTGCTCTCCCCTTGTGGGACCCGGAACTTCGGTAGGGCTTGATAGGCTTCACGGGCGCGGCGGCGGACCGCCGCGCCAAAGCACGAGCGGACGTTACTTCACGTCCTTCTGGTTTTCGTAGGTCTTGAACTCGACGTTGTAGAGTTCGCCGTCCTTCTTCTCGACCTTGCGGACATAGATGTTCTGGACGATGTCGCGTGTCTCGGCGTCAATCGCGACCGGGCCGCGCGGGCTCATCCACGACAGGCCCTTGAAGGCTTCGATCAGCTTCGTGCCGTCGGTATTGCCGCCGTTCTTCTCGATCGCCTTGTAGATCGCCTGCATGCCGTCCCAGCCGCCCATGGCGTGCGCGTTCGGGCGACGGTTGTTGTTGGCCTTGCGGAATTCCTCGACGAACTTCTTGTTCTCGGCGGATTCATGCGCGACCGAATAGTTGTAGGAGGTGATCATGCCCAGCACGGAATCGCCCATGCCGTTGATCTGGTCATCGTCCAGCACGTCGCCGGTGCCGATCACCTTGATGCCGTCGGCAATCAGGCCGCGATCCACGACCTGCTTCATGAGCGCGCCGGCCTGCGGGGCGGGCACGAACATGAAGAGCGCATCGGGCTTCAGATCCTTGGCGCGCTGCAGGAAGGGCGAGAAATCCGGGTCCGCCAGCGGAGCCTTCAGTTCGGCCACGACCTGGCCGCCGCCGGCTTCGAGGCGCTTCTTGTAGGCGGCCGCAGCGTCGAGGCCCGGACCGTAATCGGACACGAGAGTCACGGCCTTCTTGACGCCGTTCTCCAGCGACCACTGGGCCGACGGAGCCGTCAGCTGGGACATGGTGAAGCTGGCGCGCACGAAATAGGGCGAGGTGCCGACGATCATGCCGGTGGCGGCGACCATGATGACGGCCGGAATCTTCGCCTGCGTGATGACGGGGCCGACCGCCAGGGCCAGCGGCGTCAGGCCGAAGCCGGCGAGGATCGAGACCTTGTCGTTGACGATCATTTCCTGCGCGAGGCGGCGGGTCTGATCCGGGATGGCGGCATCGTCCTTGATGAGGATTTCGATGGTCTTGCCACCCGCCTTGTTGCCGTTAAGCTGCTGAAAGAGCTTCACTCCAGCCACGATCTGCTGTCCGGCGGCGGCCTGCGGCCCGGTCAGGGGGGCGATGAGGCCCACCTTGATGACGTCCTGCGCCTGCGCCATGCCTGCCCAGAGGGCAGAGGCGGCGAAAAGTCCGGCCTTCAGTAATTTCATGTCGTTTCCCCAATTGACGCCGTTGGGCGGTCCTGTCGGTCGCCTTGAACCTCGATAGCCGTTTCCGGCCAGCGCCACCATAGCACAATGGTGCACCGGCCGGGCGGGGGTGGGGGTACTTGAAGAATGGCCCGTTCGGCCTTATTGGAGCGCCGCTTCCCACCCGCGCCGCTGGCGCGTCATCAGGACAGGACCATGGCGAAAGAGAAGTTTTCGAGGAACAAGCCGCACTGCAACATTGGCACGATTGGTCACGTTGACCATGGCAAGACGTCTTTGACGGCGGCGATCACGAAGGTTCTGGCGGAGACGGGCGGGGCGACGTTCACGGCCTACGACC
>CANJNI010000030.1 GCA_947475995.1 Beijerinckiaceae bacterium
ACAGGGTTGGGGAATACAATGCTTACGGCATTCTTCAAAAAGCAAACATTTGCTTTCTTATTATAAGTGTACCCTGCACATTCCGCGTTTTCGCGACACAGACGTTCACCCCGGCATTGCAGCCAAGACCGACGATGCACTAACATCAAACTGGATCACCACATGGGGTCAGGCCACTATCGCCTGCAGCATGGCGATGCGGCCTATCTGACCGCGCGCGGGAGCGGCCAGTACAATCATCCGGGCGGGCTGTTCTACGGCGGCGTCGCTCCGACCTATTCGCGCCAACTCACCGAGCGCATCGCAGCCGACTATGCTCTGGCCGGACGCAAGGTGGCGGTCATCGATTATCACACCGGCCTGGGGCCGCACGGACATGGCGAACTGATCGCCGGTCACGATCCAGACAGCGACGCCGCCCAACGAAGCCGCGAATGGTATGGCTCCTCCCTCACCGAACCGCTGAAGGGCACCTCCATCACTGTGCCCTTGTTGGGAATGTCCCAATATGGCTGGAGCCGTCTTGTCGGCGACGGACTGACGTTCGTGTCGCTGGAGTTTGGAACGTTGCCGCCGCGCGGCATGCAGCGAGCGCTCGCGCAGGATCACTGGCTGCACAACAACGGTCATTGCGACTGGTCCGCCGAACAGACGCAGCGCATCAAGAAAGTCATGTACGATGCGTATTGCCCGCCGGAAGACGCATGGCGCGAGATGGTCCTGTTCCGTTGCAGGCAGGTGGCCCGTCAGGCGACTGCCGGACTGCAGGCGCAGCGTGGGTGACGCATGAGCGAGGATCGCGAACACCAACCTGCCGGCGGCGCCGATGGCGGCAAGCAGATCGTCTCGTTTGAATTGAACGAACAGCAGATGGATTTTCTGCGCCGCGTCAGCGAAGCCGAAAAGATCGCCTTTGATCCGGTCGCCCTGACGCGCCGCTCCCTGATGGAGTTCGATGCGGAATTGCGCCGGCTCGACAATGAGGGCAGGTCCCGGTGAGCGGCGATTTGATCGAGAGCTTCCTACTGGAGCCCGCGACGGGTCGCGCGATCCCGTTGCAGCGCGGGCAGGTTCTCTGCGTGGAACAGGCCGGCAATGGCCAGTGCCTCGATTTCAACGCCTATAATCTTCACGATTACAAGGAGCAATTTCACAGCGGGCGAACGCGCGGCCTGCATGGCATCAACCCGCGCGTCGGCGACCATCTGTGGTCCGCGCCTCCGCGCGAGCGGCCGATGTTCACGATCCTTCGCGACGACGTTGGCGCGAATGACGTGAACTTCTCGCGATGCAGCGCCTTTCTTTATGAGGCGCATTACGGATTCGATTCCGGAATTGCGCATAGCAATTGCCACGACGCCTTTGCGGAAGCTATCCGGGAATGGGAACTGACGCCCGATGATGTCCACGATTCCTTCAACGCCTTCATGACTACACGGATCGACAGTGGTCGCTTGCGCATCGACAGATCGGTGGCGCACGCCGGGGCCCGGCTCGAATTGCTGGCCCAGATGGACGCACTGGCGGTGACGGTGTGCTGCGGCGGCGATCTGGGCGCGACGAACAATTACGAATTGAAGGGCCTGAAGATCGAAGTCCGCCCAGCAAGCGCCGCGGAGCAGTCCTGTCTCATCGACGTGACGTTTCGCCACCAGCGGACGATTGCCGATTTCGCGAACGCCACAATCAAGGCGGACCGCGAATTGCGCCGCGCGGGCGACTACCGGCCGCATTGGCCGTGGAGGCAGGCTATTTCGACCTGCACCAGAATCGACGTTCCTCTGTCTGAAGACGAGCAGGCCGCGCTCGAGCGCATCGCGGCTCATCCGCGCTTTCGCCATATGTCAAAGCCCGACATTCTGCGCTTTGCGCTGTTCCAGAGACTGGAAGTGCGTCACCGGGCCGGCATTGCCGAGGCTTTGGCGAAGAAGGAGAAGATCACGTGACTTCGCTCGTGGAGCAGCGGCTTGCTGCGCAAGGATTGACGTTGCCCGAGCCGCCGGGAGCTACCGGAAATTATCTGCCGTTCACGCTCGATGGAACGACCGTCTATCTGGCGGGCGCAACAAACGATGTAGGCGGCGAGCCGCACCTGCGCGGAAAGATCCCGCTCGACCACGGTCTCGAAGCAGCTCAGGAAGCGGCACGGATTTGCGGCCTCAATCTTCTGGCCTGCCTGAAACGCGCCTGCGGCGGCGATCTGGACCGCGTCGAGCGTTGCCTGTCGGTGCGCGGCTATGTGAATGCGACGCCGGACTTCGCTCTCGTTCCGGCTGTCATCAATGGCGCATCCGACCTTTTCGTTCTCGCCTTCGGAGAAGCCGGCAAACATGCGCGCACATCCATCGGAGTCGCCACATTGCCGCGCAACGCGCTGGTGGAAGTGGACGCGATTTTCCGGTTGAAATCGTGACGCACGAAGGACCGGGACCTGTCGAGCTTTTGTCCGGGGCCGTCCGTAGCGGGCGTGTGTCGGCGCGGCGCGTCACTCAGGCGACGCTCGACCGCATCGCCCTTCATGACGGGCATCTGAAAGCCTTCGTGTCTGTTGAAGCAGGATCGGCGCTTCTACAGGCAGAGACGCTCGACAAGGCCCGGCCGGACCTTCCGCTGGCGGGCGTCCCTGTGGCGGTGAAAGACATCATCGATGTGCAGGGCGTTCCGACGCGCTCCGGCAGCAGGGCGATGGACTATGCCCCTCCGGCGCAAAGGGACGCCGAGATCGTCGCACGGCTCCGTGCTGCAGGCGCGATCATCATCGGCAAGACCAAGACTACCGAACTTGCCACGATGGACCCGACCGACACGGTCAATCCTTATGATCCCGCCTGTACGCCGGGCGGGTCCAGCAGCGGTTCCGGAGCAGCGGTAGGAGCGGGGCTCGTGCCGGTCGCGCTTGGAACGCAGACCGCCGGCTCCCTGTGCCGGCCCGCCGCCTATTGCGGCGCAGCCGCTTTCAAGCCCACGCACAATCGCATTCCCCTGACGGGGATCACCCCGCTTGCGCCGAGCTTCGACACGGTCGGGCCGATCGCCCGCACCCAGCGCGACTGCGCGCAGGTCATGAGCGCGCTCGGCATTAAGCCGCTTGCAGCAGTCCTCGACGGCGCTGCGATTGCAGCGCCCGATGCAGACCTTTGGTATCCGGACGCAGACAAATCCATGCTGGCCTATCTGGCCAAGGTGCGCGCGCGATTCGTCGCCAATGGAGCCAGCCTCACGACCATTCCGCCCCTCTTTGATGGTCCGGCGATACTGGCGGATCATCGGACGGTCATGGCTCGCGAGGCCTGGAACGCTCATCACGAGCTTTACCGGAAATCATCAGCCCTGATGGGGCCGAATATCGCGAAGCTTCTGGCGGAAGGTTCGGAAGTCTCCGACGCTGCGGCCGATGACGCGCGCGCCAGGCTGGCGACTGCTGCTACGCGCGTCTGGTCCTCGCTCGCTTCATTCGACGCTTGCCTGCTGCTGCCCGTGCCTGCGGCAGCTCCGCGCGGACATGGAACCACCGGTGACGCTTCCTGTCTGACGCCGTGGTCATCGTTCCTCGGTCCGCTCGCAACGCTGGCGGGCTCCATCGGTCCGGACGGTTTGCCGCTCGCCGCCATGCTGGCCAGCGCGCCCGGCACAGATGAGCGGCTGCTTGGATTGGCGCTTGCGGCGGAAGCTGTGACGAATGAATTGCCAGCGGCTGCGCCTGCCTTCGGCCGGCCCGCAATCGAGGAGTTGCTGCAATGACCGACCGTCTGGGCTGGCGCGCGCGCATTGGACTGCTGGTGCCGGCATTCAACACGACCACGCAGCCCGAGCTGGAGTCGATGCGGCCTGCCGGCGTCACCAACCATGTGGCCCGGATCGACATGCCGGACGGCGAATTGCGCTCCGACGCCGACCAGGAAGAAGTGATCCGCTCGGTCGGGGATGATCTCTACGGCTCGTTGAAGCGCGTGATGCTTGCGCGACCCGCCGCCGTCATCGTGGGCATTTCAATCCCGGCCTTCTGGGGAGGCGCGCGTGGCTCGCTCAAGCTCAAGGGCGACCTCGAAGCCATTGCGGGCGTTCCGGTCGTTCTGGGCTCTGAAGCCTGCGTGGCCGCGCTGCGTTGCTGGCCTGATGCGCGACGCCTTGCGGTCATGACGCCTTATCAGCCGGTGGGCGACGCAAAGGTACGAATTTTCTTCGAGGATCATGGGTACGAGGTAGTGGCGATCCATTCGTTGTTGCGGCCGCGTGGATCGGCCATCGCCGAATCTGACGAAACCATGCTGCGCGGTGGTCTGGACATTCTCGCGGCATCGCAACCAGACATCATTGTCCAGGTCGGCACCAATCTGGCAGTGGCGGACCTCGTGGAAAAGGAAAGCGCCCGGCTCGGCCTGCCGATCATTTCCATCAACACAGCAACGTATTGGCAGGCGCTGAGGGAATTGCGTCTTGACGACAAGCGGACCGGTTTCGGGCCGCTCTTCGCGGAGTTTTGAACGGCAAATCGTTATCACGGATGAGAATGTTCGCTCCCGGTTCCTCTCCCTCCGCCACGACCCTTTCACCTTACATTCTCTGAAAAACGACGATGCCGAATTAGCCCTTTCGGTGCAGGCTTTTGCCTCGCGTACTGTTGACCGGCCAGTCCGCGGTATGGCTTTCCCGCTCTCCGAACCGCGGAATTCTCTGGAACTGTGGACCTGCCCCGTGCGGTACAGGTTTTCATTTCGTTGATTTTAGAATTCGGCATTGCTGCCAGTCCTTGCTCGCAAACTCCTAGCCTGGTGCAAGCCTTGAAGTTGCGAGTGCCAACTTGTCCCGTATTTTCGAACGATGGATCGAATTATTCTAATATCCAGAATAGTGTCCCAAGCCTAGCATCCACAGTCAATTCCGAGACTCAGGTAGTTCGGGCGGCTATGTGGAGGCTGAATTGGCGAAGTTATCGATGCGGAAGCTGACGAGCGCGATACTGGGGACGATTTGCGCGGCGGTTGGGACGCCAGCTTTTGCCGGCAAGTCGGATGACACCCTGCGTGCCGCTCTTCAGATTGAAATCGCCAATCTGGACACATATTACGACAGCGCCGGCTCGGTTGTCGTAATGACTCGCCATATCTGGGATGCGCTTTTCTACATTGATCCGGAAACCAGCGATCTCCGTCCCGCCTTGGCCGCGGGTCACAAATTCATCGACGAAACAACGCTCGAAATCGACTTGCGCCGCGGGGTGAAGTTTCACGACGGTCGCGAACTGACTGCTGACGATATCGTCTACACGCTGAACTGGATCCGGAACCCGCAAAACAAGGTCAGGACCATCACCTCAACCGACTGGATCGGACCTGTCGAAAAGCTCGACCCTTACAAGGTGCGGATCAAAATGACAGAGCCGACCGCCCTGGCGCTCCGGTTCCTCAGTGTATTTCCCATCTACCCGGCCGGGACTTACGACAAAAGCGGCATCGCGGCGATGAATCTGAATCCCATTGGAACTGGCCCATATCGGGTAGCGGCGATTGAACCAGGCAAGCAGTACACTCTTAAGCGCTTCGCGGATCATTACTCCGAGAGTCCGAAAGGCAAGGCGACGATCGAGAACGTGGTTGTGAGAATTGTTCCGGAGGCTGGCACGCAGATCGCCGAGATGTTGCGGGGCGGCCTCGACTGGATCTACATGGTCAGTTCCGACCAAGCCGAACAATTGAAACGAAATCGCAATCTGGCGGTCGAAAGCAAGCCGACGTCGCGAATGATGTATCTGGTCATGGATGCGGCCGGCCGGACTGGGGAGAATTCCCCGTTTAAAAAGCTGCAAGTCAGAAGGGCTGTATCCCACGCCATTGATCGTCAGGGCATTGTCACGGCGTTGGTGCAGGGTGGCGCGAAAGTGCTGAACGCCTTCTGCTTTCCGCAGGATTTCGGGTGTCCGGCAGACGTCCAGAAGTACGAGTATGATCCCAAGTTAGCAAAGTCCATGCTTACGGAAGCCGGTTATCCCAACGGCTTTTCAGTAAACATCTCGGCATGGCGCGACAGGCCCTATGTTGAAGCGATCATGGGAAATCTGAACGCGATCGGGATAAAGACTACACTTAACTACTCAAACCTTACCCCGCTGCGCGAACGGTGGAACAAGGGCGAGTTGCCCTTGGTCTATGGTTCCATCGGATCCCAGGTCGACGACGTGGGAAATTTTACACCGGAATTCTTCGGCAAATCCGAACGCGACCTTGCTCGTGATGACGAGGTCGCCGAGTGGCTCAGAATGGCCAACCGCTCATCGGACGAAGCCGTGAGACGCGAGTTTGACCACAAGGCCCTGCGGAAAGTCGCATCCGAAGCTTACGCCTTGCCCCTGTTCTCCGACAACATGAACTTTGTGATGTCGCAAAGCCTCAGCGTGGTCACCGACAGCGGGGGTGCGCCGCACTTCTACCGTGCAAAGTGGAAGTGACGAGAATGTCCTGACGCACAAGTCTGGAACGTCAGGAGACGTCGTCAAAACACCGCACGTCATTCTTGCAAAGGCCAGAATACCCATGGACGTCCTCGTAGAAGAGAACGCTGAAGCCGTCATGCCCGATGGGGTCATCCTGCGGTCCGATATCTTCCGGCCCAACGCCGCGGGACCCTTTCCGGTCCTGATCAGTAGGACCCCTTATGACAAGCGGCGGGCAGCCTATCAACGGGTCGCGAGGTTTATGGCCGCACATGGATACATTTGCGTTCTTCAGGACATTCGCGGAACGCATGGATCAGACGGCGAATATCACCTGGCGCGAAATGGCCGTGAGTCCACCACAGACGCCGAAGATGGCTACACTTCAATTGAATGGGCCGCTACCTTGCCGGGTTCAAACGGCAAGGTCTGCATTTGGGGCCATTCCTATTCTTCGTGGTCTGCTTGGGTTGCTGCTCCGACGCGCCCGCCGCATCTGGCGGCGCTGTTCGGTTCCGGTATGGCCGCAAAAATACTGAACAATACGCGAGGCATTTTCGAGACCGGCCGTCGCCTCCACTGGATGTATCAACAGGCTGCCGACGCGCGTCAACGAGCCGGAGGTCCATCGCTGACCCGGGCCGAAATCGATGCGCGCTGGTACGATGTCGAACGTTACAAATGGATTTGGTTCCTGCCGTTGGGCGACATTCCTGACAGCGCATTCTCGTCGCTGACGCCGCAGCTGAAACAATATATGCAGAACCAGACCGTCGAATCCTGGGGCTTCGATGAGGTTCACCCCGACGTTATTGTTCCGACGTGCACATTGACCGGATGGTATGATCGAATCATCGGCGCCATTGAACAATACGAGGGGATGGAGCAGAGCGGCCCTGTCGAACTGCGTGGCAAGCACCGTCTGATCATCGGCCCTTGGGGGCACGGGATCGAAAAGCTCAGACGCAATCAGGGTCCAATGGATTTTGGACCGGATGCGGACGTCCAGTATGAAGAGCTTCTTCTGGACTGGTGTGACCTTCAGTTGAAGGCCATGCCCCCGCCGAACGCGGCTCCTGTTCGACTCTTCATCATGGGCGACAATCGCTGGCAGAACGAAAACGAATGGCCGCTTGCACGGACACGTTATACCGAGTTCTATCTCCACAGCGGCGGAGCGGCGAATTCCGTGTCCGGAGACGGTGCGCTGACTCTGGAAAAACCACTCGCCGAGATTCCGGACTCATTTGTCTACGACCCCCGCGACCCGGTCATGAGCCTCATGGGGCGCGATGTTCAGATGGAGCCGCGACACCAGTCGCCGCTGGATGAACGTCAGGACATTCTCGTCTTCCAGACTGACGTATTGACTGATGAATTGCTGATTGTCGGGCCGGTCCGGCTGAATCTATGGGTTTCCACCGATGCGCCGGATACAGATTTCACCGCCAAGCTCGTTGATGTCTATCCCGATGGGTCTGCTGTCAACGTGACTTACGGGGTCATCCGATGTGAATTCCGTGACGGATTTGCCGAAAAGGCCCCGCCAATGACGCCGGGACAGATCTATCAACTTGAGATCGCGCTTAATCCGACTGGAATCGCCTTTAAAAAGGGCCATCGGCTGAGGCTGGACGTCTCGAGCAGCGACTTTCCCAACTTTGATCGCAATCACAATACAGGGCGCGATTTCTGGGCAGACCCGGAGATGCGTCCGGCGCGCAACATGATCTTTCACGATCAGCAACACCCCTCGAATCTTGTCCTGCCGGTCATCCCTCGTTGATCGACGCCAATTTCAAATTACATAAAGGAAGCCACGTTGCCTCATAACAGTTTCCGACCAGACCTGATGGGCAGTGCAAAGATTGACGCCATTGAGCCGCAGACATGCGGCGAACTTGCGATGGTCACCCTGACATACACAGCAGGTCACTTCGGAATCGATGACAGCGGCAGCATCAAGGTTTCATTTCGCTCTGCGTCGGATCAGACGCGCTTCCAGTTGGAGAATCCGAAGGCCATCGGATACGTCAGCGTCAGGACGTCGAACGGCGCCGGTGTCAACACCTGGTATGAAAGCAACCGCAACATTCGACCGTGGCACCACACGCTCTATATACAGTGCAAGCGATTTCTGGCGGAGGGCGACAAGATCATCGTATGCTTTGGTGATCGCAGCCAGGGCGGACCCGGATATCGAACTCAAACTTTTGTAGAAAAAACGCAAGAATTTCGAGTCCACGTGGATGCGTTCGCAACATATGACTATGTCGTGTTGCCGGAAGAACGGCAGCCGAAGATCGAGCTGATTGCTGGAGCGCCGGTAGCATACTTCGCGATACTGCCGACCTTGCGAACGGTGGGCGACCAGTTTTCGCTTGGCGTGAAGGTAGAAGATCGTTGGGGAAACCCCACAGATCGAAATCCTGCGATCTTCAACTTGCGCGCATCACGTCCGGTTCAGGGGCTGCCGCAGACGGTCAGCATGAGCGGGTCTGGTGGCGTCGTAAGGTTGGATGGGCTCAGCGTCGATGCTCCCGGAGAGCTCACCATCACGGTGGAAGATGGTACGGGCACGCCCGTGGCCGTGTCGAATACGCTCGTGTCATTGGTGGAAACAGAATTCCGACACTTCTGGTCGGACCTGCATGGCCAGAGCGAGGAAACGATAGGCACGAATTCAGCGCGAGACTATTTTGCATTCGCGCGCGACAAGGCGCTGGTGGATATCGCCGGGCATCAAGGCAATGACTTTCAGGTTACGGATTCATTCTGGCGCGAATTGAACGAGATCACCGCATCGGTCGAACAGCCCGGAAATTTTCTAGCGCTTCCCGGCTACGAATGGTCGGGCAATACCTCTGTCGGAGGTGACCACAATGTCTGGTATCGCCGGGAGGGCAGACCCATCTATCGATCCCATCGGGCGCTCATCATGGAAGACAGTCGCCCCGATGGCGATGCACTCGACCTGTCGCAACTTTTCGAGCGTCTGAAAGACGAAGATGCACTGGTCGTGGCGCATGTCGGAGGGCGCTATGCGGATGTCGGATACGCGCATGACGCAAAGCTGGAGCCTTCTGTCGAAGTGCATTCTGCGTGGGGCACTTTCGAATGGATCTTCGAGGAGGCGCTCGAGGCAGGATATCGCATCGGCATCGTCGGGGGATCGGACGATCACAAGGGCAGGCCGGGAGCCAGCTATCCGGGCGCATCCAAGTTCGGCTCCTATGGCGGGTTGACATGTCACCTGCTGCCGGAACTCACCCGTGATGCCCTGTTCAGAGCCTTCCGGCAACGTCGCCATTACGCCACGACGGGATGTCGGCCATTCATAGACCTAAGACTTGGTGGCCTTGATGGCGCCGCCAGAGAATGGTCTGGAGGACCGGTGCCGACACATGAAGCGCTGATTGGCGATATCATCCAATGCGCCGGAGCGGACGCGATCCTTTCCTTGCGGGTTGCGGCACAGTGCGGAATCGAACGTATAGACATTCGCGATGGACTTCAGACAATCGAAGTCATCAAACCGGTGGTTGAAGCGAGACGACGCTGCAACAGGCTTCGGGTTCAATGCGAAGGCGCCGAATACAAGGGGCGCGGACGTATGGTGAACTGGGACGTCCAGGTACGCTTCGATGGTCCTCGCGTGCTTTCAGCCACACCAGTGAACTTCTGGAACCCGGACAGGAGGGTGAGGTCTGACGAAAGCAACGTGTCTTGGTCCGGCGTCACCACCGGCGGAGCCGATGCAGTCGACATCCGGGTTGACGACGCAAGTTCGGGCAAACTGATGTTCTCCAGTAACGTCACTAAATTCGAACTGGACCTCGCCGATTTGAACGACGAGGATCATGTGGTCTCCTGCGGAGGCTTGAAGAAGACGGTTCGGATCATGCGATTGCCTGACGAATCCCTGCCATCCAGCATCGAACTGACCCGGAATTTGCCGCTCGATGCCGATGTTGAACGCCGAGTCTTCGCCCGAATCGTCTTCGAGGACGGTCATATGGCGTGGACGAGCCCAATCTACATCAGAAGGAGCGTGGGGGCCTGACGGTCGTTTGATCAGATAAGCGACCGACGAGCAGAGTTCTGGACGCAGGCGGGCGGAGGCCCTAGCCTTCACAATCAGGCAGACCGATTGGCAAAGACTCGATGAATCTCAAATCTCTTCAAGTCTTCGTCAGCGTTCTGGAAGAGGGGACGCTGGTCAAGGCCGCCGCCAAGATGAATCTAAGCCAGTCGGCCGCCAGCCGCCTGATCCAAATCCTTGAAGACGAATACCAGACCAAGCTGTTCTTCCGCGACAACAAGCGATTGACTGCAACACGTGCGGGAGAGATGTTCTATCCGGAGGCATTGCGAATCCTTTCATCGGTCAAGGCGATTCCGGCACTGTTCGAGCAGATCAACTCTGAATCAGTGGCGCCACTCAGAATCATCTGCCATCCCCGGCTCATCAACGGTTTCATTCTTCCAGCGATTATTGCGTTCATCAAGGAAGCCCCGGGTGTAAAGTTAAAACTGGAAGTCCATCCACGCCGCTATCTCGGACAGCGGATTCTGCATGACAATTATGACATCGGGGTCTCCAACCTGCCGCTGCCGGTGGAGAATTTCGAAGCCCACGCCATCTCAAAGTCGGAGATCCAAGTTCTTCTGCCCAAGTCGCACGCTCTCGCGGCTCGACAGTCACTGAGTGTCGAAGATCTTCGATCAATGCCCTATATCGCGTTGGATGAGACTACGCTGTTGCGGCAGCTGACAGATCTCGAGTTGGCGCGATCGGGCATGTCCATCGACCCCGCGCATGAAGTGTCCAGCGCGTCTGTTGCTCTCGGCATCGTGCGCAGTGGCCTCGGCTACATGTTGACGGATAGCCTGATGCTCGATCCGCAACTCCGCGAGGAGGTTGTTCTCGTTCCGTGGACGCCGGTGACGCACATTCAGGTCGGATATTTCATGAACAAGTTCAGCAAGCCACATCCATATCTTGATCTGTTCAAGCAATGCCTCATCGAGGCAAGCAGGGGAAACGCATAGAATGCTGAAGTTTCTCCTTCAACGGCTCGCGCTTGCAGTTGCGGTTGCGATTTGCGTATCCATACTCACTTTCGGACTCCTCGGTGCAACCATCGACCCCGCCATCGCAATTGCCGGCGAGGACGCCTCCGCCGAGAAAATCCAGGCTTTGCGCGAAGCGTTCGGCTACGACAAGCCTCTCTACATTCAGTACGCGAACTGGTTCGGGAGTGCTTTGCAGGGAAACCTCGGCACCAGTCCCTACTTCGGACTGGACGTCAGCAAACTTATTGCGGACCGATTGCCAGTGACCATGAAGCTGGGGGCGCTTGCGATTTCCTTTGCGATCGGCCTCGGAGTGCCATTGGGGGTCATCGCAGCGATCTATCCCAACACATGGATTGATCGTGTAGCATTGTCTGTCGCGGTCCTCGGGCAGGCTATACCCAATTTTTGGTTCAGCCTCCTGTTGATCATTGTGTTGGCAGTCCAACTGGAACTCCTGCCGGTTTCGGGCGCGTCAACGGCAAGTTCCTACGTTATGCCGATGATTGTTCTGGGAACAAATGCAGTGCCGGCGATCATGCGCCTCACTCGCACCGGTATGCTCGACACGTTGCAGGCTGACTTCATACGGACTGCCTGGGCGAAGGGGCTTAGACCCCGACAGGTATTTTTCAAGCACGCGCTCCGCAACGCGTTGATCCCCGTGGTTGCTGTGACCACAATTCAAGCCGCACACATGCTGGGCGGCTCGATTGTGGTCGAGTCAGTTTTTGCGCTTCATGGTTTGGGGATGCTCGCCTATGAATCCATTCTGCGCTCCGATATCCCTACGATGCAGGCGGTTATCTTGATCTTCTCCGGCTTTTTCATCGTCTTCTCGGCACTGTCGGACATCATCAACGCATACCTTGACCCCCGGATCAGAGTAGCCTGACATGACAGATCAAGCAGCCGGATCGGCGAGTATCGCAAGCTGGCGCATCTTTATTGCGCGCAGTAAAGTCATGCGTCACTATGGAGTGCTGTCCGGTGGACTCATGGTGGCGATCGTCTTGGCCGTCGCGCTGCTGGCGCCGGTTCTCGCTCCGCACGATCCGTACCAACAGGCGCTACTCAACCGACTGAAGCCGCCCTTCTGGATGACGGGAGGGTCGTGGTCTTTTCCACTTGGAACGGACCATATGGGCCGAGACTATCTGAGCCGCCTGATGTACGGAGCACAGATATCAATCCTGATCGGGGTTTCGACAGCGCTTATCTCCGGCGCATTGGGCACAAGTCTCGGTCTTGCGGCCGGCTATTTTGGCGGCCGGGTCGATGCTATCATTATGTTCATCGTCACGGTCAAACTGAGTATCCCGACAATTCTCGTGGCGCTGGCTGTGGTTCAGCTTGTCGGCGGATCGCTGCAGATTGTTATTCTGGTTCTGGGATTGCTGCTCTGGCACCAGTTTGCGGTGGTGGCCCGATCCGTCACCATGCAGATACGCGACATGGACTATATCACGTCCGCCAGAATGGCGGGCTGTTCTTCATTGCGCATTCTGATGACCGAGATTCTTCCCAACGTCTTGAACCAGATTATTGTCGTACTGACGCTGACAATGGCGTCAGCAATCGTGATCGAGGCGTCTTTGTCGTTCCTTGGCGTCGGAGTGCAACCACCGCTGCCGTCGTGGGGCATCATGATCGCCGAAGGGAAAGAGCACATTTTCTTTCGGCCGTGGCTGGTCATGATTCCCGGCTTCGCGTTGCTCTTTCTGGTTCTGGCCATCAATCTTCTTGGTGACGGACTCCGTGACATCACGTCGCCACAGGGGAGAGGTTAAGTGGCAAACTCTCCTTCGGCCTATGTCGTCGTGCAAAATCTCCGAATCGACATCCACACGAGTAGTGGCCTGTTGCATGCTGTATCCAATGTCAGCTTTCAGCTCACGGCCGGAGAGGTTCTCTGCATTGTCGGCGAATCCGGTTCGGGAAAGTCCATGACTGCGCTTGGGCTGATGGGTCTGCTGCCAGCCGCAGCGAGCCGCAGCGCCGAACTTCTATCTGTCGACGGCAGGGACCTTTTGACGATGAGTCCCGAAGAGAAGTCCGATTTTCTCGGCAATCGAATGGCGATGATCTTTCAGGAGCCTATGACCTCGCTGAACCCCTGCTTTACGATCGGGACGCAGATGGAGGAAACCATTCGCCGGCACCGCAACGTTAGCGCGCGGGATGCAAAGCTGCATGCCGCGAGCTGGCTTGAGAAGGTAGGGATTCCCTCTTCGGCAGGCAGGCTCGAGCAATATCCCCACCAGCTTTCAGGCGGCCTTCGCCAACGTGTCATGATCGCCATGATGCTGATGTGCGAGCCGAAGCTCCTTATCGCCGACGAACCAACCACGGCACTGGACGTGACGGTGCAGGCTCAGATCCTTCAGCTTTTGTCGGCCCTGCAAAAGGAGTTGGGACTGACCATGATCTTCATCACTCACGATCTGGGTGTCGTGTCGAGAATAGCTGATCGTGTTGCGGTGATGTATGCGGGTGAGTTCGTCGAGTATGGTACGACCAGACAGGTCTTGAAAAACCCTCAGCACCCCTACACGCAGGGCTTGCTCAAATGCCTCCCGGTGCCCGGGCGTACGCGACGCGGAGCGCACCTGGGCACGATACCTGGCTCGGGTCCATCCCTGATCGGCAATTTGTCCGGATGCTGTTTCGCCAATCGCTGTGAATATGCAGCTCCTGTCTGCCTGGAGGGCAAACTGCCGCTGTTCGTTCGCGAAGATGAGCATGGCGTAAGGTGCCGGTTTCGACCCGAAGAACTGGCGCCTTTGCAGACAGTTGATGCGGTGCCGCAATGACAATAACACCTCCACTCATGGAGTTGCGCAACGTCTCCAGAGACTTCCTCATCAAGGCGGGACTCTTTGGTCAAAAGAAGATCCTGCGCGCGGTTCGAAGCGTATCTATTGATATTGAGAAGGGCGATGTGCTCGCGCTGGTCGGGGAATCCGGTTGCGGCAAGACCACGCTTGCCAGAATGCTGATGAATGTTCTCGAACCCACGTCAGGCGACATTCTCTATCAAGGCAAGCCCAACAAGGATCGTAGCGCCGCAGACCGTTCTCGTAAGTTGCAGGCAGTCTTTCAGGATCCCTATTCGTCGCTCAACCCGAGGAAGACAATTGGGAGCATCGTTTCGCTCCCCTTGTGGATCCATGGCGATCTGGCGTCTGCCGCAATCCGAAGCGAAACCTTGAAAATCATGGACAAGGTGGGACTGCCGGCACGAGTCTATGACAACTATCCCAATCAGCTTTCCGGAGGCCAGCGACAGCGTGTGGCGATAGCACGCGCGCTCATCCTCAAGCCCGAGATCATCATTTGTGATGAACCCACGTCGGCGCTGGACGTCTCTGTACAGTCCCAGATCCTTAACCTGCTCATCGACATGAAGCATGAGTTCAATCTGACATACGTCCTTATCAGTCACAATTTAGGGGTCGTTGAACATTTGGCAAACAAGGTCGCCGTCATGTACCTTGGGCGGATCGTCGAGATGGCGGCCTGCGAAGAGCTTTTTTCTAGCCCCCGACACCCCTACACCAAGGCGCTGCTTGCCTCGATCATGGCTCCGGATCCGGATTTGGACATTCCTGATGTTGATCTCGGCGTAGCATTCCCGAACGCAATGAACCCGCCTGTTGGCTGCGCCTTTCATCCACGCTGCAATCAGAAAATGCCAATTTGCACTATAGAGCAGCCGAGTAAGGTTCTTCAACAGGAAAGGACCTTGGAGTGCCATCTCTTTGGCAATGGAAGGTGAGATTGATTTCGAAGCGTTTGTCCAGAAGCTATCAGCGCCAGACTTATGAGCTGCAATAGTGTCTTTTCGTGTGGATGTTCGGCCTCGCCTGCCCGAAGAGCAACGGCCTACAAGAATCAATCTGGTTTCTCCCGTTAACGCATTAGCTGCAACACGGGAATAGAGCACGGCGTCGTCGCACCGGTGCGACACGCGCCGAGACCGCAAGGCGAACTCTCGATTGCGGCCAGTAGAGAACAATCTCCGCGCTCGGTGAAGTTGTGACTGAATTTGTCAAACTCGGCGCAATACACACTCTGTCACATTAGTCCCGCTTCCTGAAATATCTGAGTGAAACATCAATCCTCATATGCGTCCCGGCGAAGAACGAGAGTTGAGTTCGCATCGGAGCGTATCATGAGCAGAAACTGGTAATTCGGCGGGGCGGCCGTGATCGCGATTCTGGTCGGCGGCTAGGCGCTCGCGCAGTCGCATATCAGCAACGGATTACAAGGAGTGGGCGGCAGGCAGGGGCAGATGCACGGCGGTCGCATGCACGTTATGATGCGTGACCGCAATGACGAAATCAGCAATCATCCCGCTCATGACCAGCAAGGGAATGGTTCGCGTGGTCCCCAGGACAATATTGGTTCTGGTCGAACGGAGTCCTTCGACCCAGCCTCGCTTGCGCGCCGCAGGGCCGGGATCGGCATCAGGCCGGATCAGGAGGCCGTCTGGGCGAAGTATGGAGCAAACGTGCAGGCCGTGTTCGAGGCCCGGAGAGCGAGCCGTGACAATAGGGACGTCGCCGCGCTGCAGCATATAACGCCCGGCGATCGCTTCGCGTTTGTAAGCGCTCTGCGAGACCAGTCGCGGGAGGAGTTTAAAACCATCGCGACTGCCGCGGAGGAGCTTCTGACCGCGTTCGATGGCAACCAGAAATCGATGACCCGAGGCTTGCCGGGCTTCGGAGAGGGCGGCCTGCGTTCCGGCATGAATGGATGGCCGGCTATGAACGGTCAGCGCGTCAACGCGAACGGTGCGAAACATCGTCACTGATGTTCAACATGCAGCTCATCAGCACTTGCGCCGCGGGTTGCAATCCTCTCGGGCGCACCACCTATATTGCGGAGCGCAATATGTCCGGACCAGTCAACGTCACGCGGCGGCGGATGCTAACCTTCTCGGGTCTGGCGGTCGCTGGTGCGCTATCAGCCAGGCTCTGAAGCTGACCCTGCGAAAAGGCCGGCATTCCTTCGCGCCGGCAAGCCTGTTCCTACGCTGGGCATTTCGGCGGAATACCTCGGCCCTGTCGTGCATCTCCGCAGCGGCGACGATGTGGAGTTTGAGGTTCGCAACCTGCTCGGTGAGGTGACCAGTCTGCACTGGCACGGACTCCAGAGTCCCTCCCATGTCGATGGTGGTCCGCACAACGAGATCAAGCCCGCAGAGACCTGGGCCGATACCTTGCCGATATGTCAGCCAGCAGCCACAACATGGTTCCACCCGCGCCCGCATGGAGCGACCGGTCGTCAGGTCTATGGCGGGCTAGCGGGCATGATGATTATTGCTGACGGTGGCGACCGCGAGCGGGGTCTGCCGTCAACTTACGGCGTCGATGATCTGCCGATCATTCTCCAGGACAAGCGCTTCGATCGCACCCGCGCGCCGGTCTACAACCCGGATGGACCGCATGCACGGCTTTCAGGGTGATGAATTTCTGGTCAACGCCGTGATCGCACCGTTCGCTATTGTTCCGGCAGGCTTCGTGCGTCTCCGTCTATTGAACGGAGCCAATGCGCGTGACTTCAACCTGCGCTTTTCCGACCGTCGGACTTTCTGGTCTGTCGCTGGCGACGGAGGGCTCCTAGCAAAGCCTGCCGAACTTGTAAGCCTCCTGATTGCTCCCGGCGAGCGCTACGAACTGCTGGTGGATTTCTCAACCGGGCAGCCCGCCAGCCTCGTCAACGATCCGGATCCGGCGCATAGTAACGTGCGAATGTCGATGACGCAGCAGGCCAGGTCCGGGCGCCTGATGGATTTCCGCCCCTATGCATCGAGCAAGGCGGATATCCTCCACCTGCCCGGTGCGCTTGCAACGCTGGCCGAACCGGATGTGAAGTCTGCTGCGGGCTGGCGCACGTTCCGTCTGAGCGCCATGGGAATGAACATGGGCATCAACGGCAAGTCCTATGACATGGACAGATTGGACTTCACCGCGAAGCTCGGTACGACCGAGATCTGGGAATTCATTTCCGCCGATATGCCGCACCCTTTCCACGAGCTTGCGCATTCTCTCCAGCAACGGTCGCAGGCCAGCCGTCCATCCGGCTGGCTGGAAAGAAGTGGTGCTTGTCGAGGAGCACGCGGAGAATTTCGTTCGCTTCAACCATCCCGCATCGGCCCACCGCCCCTTTATGTAACATTGTCACATCCTCGAACACGAGGATCAGGGGATGATGGGGCAGTTCGCCGTCGTGTGAAGCGCGGGGGCTAACGATCTCATCGAGTGATGACGCCGCAAAGCATTGCGCAGGTATGTGGTGGCTCCACACAGCCCTAGGGTTTACCGAGCGAGCCGGATCGGGGAAGCGACGCTATCCAGCACCGTCTTGGCGATTGTCTCATAGGCCGCAATCAGCTCCGATCCTGTTTGCGCCGAAATCGCCTTGGACGCATCCGACGCGCAGTTGTTGAAGAGATCCACTGCTCGCGCGTTGCTTGAGTCCACCTGAAAGCCGATCGTATAAATGACGATCCCGGCGGCCTTCATGTTCGTGCATAAAGCAGCTGCCTGAACGTTCATGTCGCCATTGGCGGACTTGTAATAAACGTTATAGTCGAAGTCGGACATCAGAACCGCCACCTTGTATGTGTCCTTGCTGTACGCGGCCGGAACGCTCCCCGACGGCCAGACGCCCGACCAGTTCGGCGAAAGAAGATACCACGCCCATGCTGTTCCAAGATGCCCGCCGGTGGTTCCGTTCGCCGAAAGGCGGTCGATCGCATCTGTCAGAACCGTCTTGTCGCTGGTCAGGGGAGCCACGAGGGATGTTGTCGGAATATTGAAGGTGCGATTGCGTTCGATGCGGGCAATTGTGGAATTCGGACTGAGCGCCGATGTGTGCATCGCCTGATAGCTCGGGAAATATGTGCCCGAGCGTGGAGGGTCGTCGGTGAATGCAGAAGCGCCTGCCCGTTCGACTACGCTTGTCCAGCTGCCGCTCGGGGCTGCCCCGGACACTGCCTGAAAGTATGATCCGACATTCACCGCCGCCGAGAACGGCGCGAGCGCCACTCTGGCTGTATGTCTGGATGCACTGTTCGTGATTGTCTTGTCGATCAATCCGCGCGCCGCCGATTGCATGGCTTGAAGCTTGGTCAGCCCTGTCGTTCCCGAACCAGACGACATGGAACTCGTAACATCGAGCATCAGCGCGACTTCCAGGTCCTTGCCGAGTCCCTGTTCCTGAGCCATGACGACTGCCGTGGCCGAAATCGCCATCTGGGTCGAACCCGGCGACGCCAGTGCGATGAAGGGAGTCGATACAGCGCCGGACGCCTTCACCGTAACGCCGCCAGCTTGATCGACCGCAATCTCCGAAATCTGTCCGCCTGATTGCCTCGGCGTCATGGTGGCGAAAACGGATCTGGCGATTCCTTCTGCGGTTGCGGCGTCCTTGACGCTTTGAAAATTACGGGCCGCCGCCAGTGCAGCCGAATCCACCGCCTCCTGCAATTGTGTCCGCGCGAGGTAAGCATTTCCGACATCGATGGACAGGCCGACAGCGGCCGTGATCGGTATGATCGCGAGACCAAAGACGACCGTAGCCGCAGCGCGGTTGGGTCCGGAGACTTTCGCCAACAGCACCGGCTCATTGGCCTCCATGGCGGACAGTGCGACACGCTTGGCGTTTCCATCGAACAGATCGTTGATGCGCGCAAAGGAACCCGAGGGTGTCTGCTGCTGCGGCCAGGGAATTTCCTTGAGGCTAGCGGCAGTGATTTCAGCCCCATAACGCAGCGGTGTGGCGGCGACCACCAACGTGCCGAATTCAGGCATACGCGGCGAGGGCGCGATCGTTCGAAGACGATCGTCCATCTGGCGGTCAAGCCAGATCCGTCCGGCTTGCACGGCCGATACGCCAAGAATGATGGCGGCCGGCAACATGATCGAAATTCTGAGACGCATGGTGGTCCGCGAACAGCGCTCCCTGACAACCGGTGCGCGGACACTACCAGCATTGCACCGAGATCAACGGCTTACGCGGATTAATGATTTATCGTGTCTGAATGTTTCGCTTCAGGCGTAAACGGAGTTTAACGTGACTACATTGTCTCAACTTTTATTCGAATGTCGTTGCAGTGATTTGCAGGTTGTTGCGAATTTGTAAGGCGTTTTGTCGCTCACGATCTTGCTGGGCATGGGATGCAAGCATGAGCATGAAGCCAATGATGCTTCTTCCGATCGCATCATCGCGAACGCGCACAGTGCAATCATTGTCACTCGCCCTTTGGGCGATACCGGTGCTTGCATCGTCCTTCTATCTGGCAGTCCGGCCACTGGGGGCGGGCGCGAAAGGCCATAGCTCGACTATGGAACAGTTCGGGAAGGGCACGCGGACCAACGCGATCCATGATTCGAGCTTCATGCCGCCCATGTCGGGCTTGATTGAAGGCAGCGAAATGATTTTGCAGACGCGCTTTGCTTTCAAGGCTGAGAAGAGTCAGGCGCGTGTGCCAGAACCTGCAATTCCACGCAGACGGGTTCAATCTCCGGTTTCAGACGGTCGCACCGTGAACTTCACAGAGGTGAAAATCGTCGGCCCGAATCGCATCGAAGCGGACGGGATGACAATTACTCTTGCGGATATCGTTCCGCCCGCCGATGGCGCCATGTGCAAGAGACTTGATGGTGTCGTCGAAAGTTGCGCGGAGCGCGCAGCGAACAGACTCGCCGTCTTGGCGCAGGACAGGCAGGTGAGATGCAAAGTGTGGACATCATCGGATGACCGGTGGATGGGACGTTGCAGCGCAAACCGACTCGACCTCGCCAAGGATCTCATCCGAACCGGGCTGGGAAGCGCATCGAAAATATAATTGGTTTGAACAGCGCTTGCATGACGCCGACCTATCGCGGCAACGAAAGGCGATGTCTATGCGAACAGGATCCAGCCCCCTCGGAGGTTGGCTGGAAGCGTCGGGGCGAGCCCCGGGGCTCGGCCTGCCGATCATTTCCATCAACACAGCAACCTATTGGCAGGCGCTGCGGGTGCTAGGAATTAAAGACAAGCTGCCGGGCTTTGGTCCCCTGCTTGCTCGGTTCTAGGATGCCACCGGCCGGTGGCCTTGAGCGAGCCCCGCTCAGGCTCTCAACCCCGTTTCAGGGATTTACATTGACGCGCCGGTCGCGATCGCGTATTGAGCCGGTGTTGCATCGCAACATGAAGCGCTCCGGTCGCGTAGCCAGACGTCCAGTCTGCCAGCCGTTGAGCGTTCCCTACTCCTGACGACGGCCCGATACGCGGGGCATGTCCCCCCGGTCCCCTGAATCCGACGCCGCTATTGGCGCGCGGCCGATTCGCATCGAAAGACACACGTGACTCATTTTTCCGATCTCGGCCTGCCCGAGGTTCTGCTGCGCGCTCTCAAGCATGAGGGCTATGACACTCCCACCCCGATCCAGGCCAAGTCGATTCCCTCGCTGCTTCAGGGCCGCGATCTGCTCGGCATCGCCCAGACCGGCACCGGCAAGACCGCTGCTTTCGCCCTGCCGATCATCACCCGGCTTGTGAAGGACCGTTTCGCCATTCAGCCGCGCCATGTGCGGGCGCTGGTGCTTGCGCCGACGCGCGAACTCGCCACACAGATCGCCGATTCCTTCCGGGCCTACGGGCGCTTTGCGAAAATTTCCGTAGCGGTCGTCATCGGCGGCGTCAGCATGGGCCCGCAGATCGCCGCCATGGCGGGCGGTCTCGATGTGCTGGTCGCCACGCCCGGCCGTCTGCTCGATCATCTGCAGCAGGGCAAGGTTTCGCTCGCCTCCACCGAAGTGGTCGTACTGGACGAAGCTGACCACATGCTCGATCTCGGCTTCATCGTCCCGATCCGCAAGATCATCACGAAACTGCCGAAAGAGCGGCAGAACCTGTTCTTCTCGGCGACCATGCCGAAGGAAATCGCCGGCCTCGCGGGCGACATGCTGCGCGATCCCGTGCAGGTGCAGGTGACGCCCGTCGCCACCACGGCCGAGCGTATCGCCCAGCAGGTGATCTTCTGCGACACAGGCGCCAAGCGCGACTTGCTTGTGGAGATTTTCAAGGACGCCAACTTCAAGCGTTCGCTTGTCTTCACGCGCACCAAGCGCGGCGCCGACAAGGTCGCCAAGCATCTCGCAGTCAACGGCATCACGGCCGACGCCATTCATGGCAACAAGAGCCAGGGTCAGCGCCAGCGCGCGCTCGACGGGTTCAAGTCCGGCCGCACGCGCGTTCTTGTGGCGACCGACATTGCGGCGCGCGGTATCGACATCGACGGCGTGACCCATGTGGTGAATTTCGAGCTCCCGGATGTGCCGGAAGCCTATGTGCACCGCATTGGCCGCACGGCGCGCGCCGGAGCGGAAGGCGCAGCCATCGCGTTTTGCGACAATGAAGAGCGCGGCCTGCTGCGCCAGATCGAGAAGACCACGCGCCAGACGATCCCGTCGGTCGATCGTCGCATGTCTCGTCCCGAGGCTTCGATCAGCGCGCAGCCCGAAGCGAACGCCAAGACGCCTTACAACGATCCGCGCGCCCGCAATCAGCGCGGCCAGCAGAAGCGCGGCGACCAGCGCGCGGGCGCAGGCGCCCATAAGGGCGGTCCGCGCAAGCCGGGTCAGTCGCAGCAAAAGCGGCCTGCGGGATCGCAGCCGGCTCGCGCTGCGGCGCCGCAGGCGGCCCGAACGGGCGCGCCCCAGCAGGCCAGGCAGGGACGGCCGCAGCAACGGTCCGCTCCGCGTCCGCAGCAGGGCTGAGCACGTCCGGATCGCTTTTGCGTGATGCGCGCGTCATGCGTCATCACGCAGGCTTCACTGGAGCCTGACCATTCTGGCTGTTACAAGTCCGGATGGTCCGTTTCCGGGTGAACCCATCATGCTGAAATATTTGTTAGGAGCCGCCCTTCTGGGCGCGATGCTGCCCGCGCCCGCGAACGCCCAATCGGCGCGCGTGCAGGTGAAGGGCGAACTCGTCGATACGTGGTGTTCGGTCACCGGCATCATGTTCGCGGCCGGGACCGCGCATCATCTTTGCGCCGTCTGGTGTGCGGTCGGCGGCATTCCGGTCAGCATCAAGGACGCCGACGGCAATTACTACATGATCCTGCGCATCGCCGAGGATGATGAGAGCGCGTCCAATCCACGCTTCGTGAAGATCATGAGCCACGAGGTCACCGTCGACGGCGAGCTGATCGAGCGCGACGGAACCAAATATCTCTTCGTCACGCAGGTCCGCGACGATCAGGGCGTCGTCAATCTCACTCACGAGGACAACGGCATCCAGCCGTTCGGGAACTGACCCATGCGCAAGATCGTCCTCTCCGCACTCTTTGCTTTTGCGATCACCCCTTCTGCCCAGGCAGCAGAAGCATGGGGCATCGAGCATGAGAAGCTGGTCGAGTTTTCCGCCCGCGTGGTTGATGTCGCATGCACACTGAAGAACGATTGCCCGCCCGATTGCGGCGGCGGCAAACGTTTGCTCGGCCTTGTGACCGACGACGGCAAATTGCGCGCCGCCGCCAAGGCCTCGACGGATTTTGCCGGCGCCGTGCGGGATCTTCTGCCGTTCTGCGGCAAGACCATTCAGGTCGATGGATTGCTCATCGAGAATCCCGCCATCACCTTCGTGATGGTGCAGCGCCTGCGCGAGAACTCCACGCAGGAATGGCGCAAGGCCGAGGCTTTCCAGCGCGACTGGGAAGCCCTGAACGGCAAGTCCGACGAATGGTATCGCAAGGACCCGCTGGCCAATCGCGTCATCGCCGAAGATGGCGTGTAAGGCATAAAGGGCCTTGAGCCGCCCAAGCAATGATTGCGCGCCGCGCCTTCCTGGCGCTCGCCGCCGCCTCGATCGCCACGACAGCGCTTGCGCAGACCCGCGATCCGTTGGCAGACCGTTTCGGCGGGCCCTTCAGTCTGACCGCCCATGACGGGCGGCGCGTGACCGATCAGGATTTTCGCGGCCGCTTCATGCTCATCTATTTCGGCTATACGCGCTGCCCGGATGTGTGCCCGGTCGATCTTTTCACGATGGGTGAAGCGCTGAAGCTGCTCGGGAAGTTGGCCGAAAAGGTGCAGCCGCTTTTCATCACGGTCGATCCCGAGCGCGACACGCCGGACATCATCGGCGACTACGCGCAAAGCTTTCATCCGCGCCTGCTGGCCCTCACCGGAAGCAACGCGGAAGTTGAGGCCGCCGTGCGCGCCTACAAGGTGCACCGCGTCAAATATACGCCCGCAAATGACCCGGCGAATTACGGGGTCGATCATTCCTCGCTCACCTACCTGATGGGGCCGGACGGCAAGTTCCGCACGCTGGCGCCGCACAACACCACACCCGAACGTATGGCGGAGATCCTTCGCCCCTATCTGGAGCGCGGCTGAAACAATCGCGCGCCGCAACGGGCCGTGCTACAAGCCCGGAATGAACCAGCACGCCAAACGCCGCGCCCAGCAGGGCATCCAGGGACTGGACACAGCGCCGGACGCTGCTCCTGCGCCGCCGGTCGTCAAGCCGCCGGTGCGCGAGCCGGTCGCGCCGGGGTTGCAGGAATTCGTCATTCCCGAAGGCCATACGCCCGAGCGGCTCGACAAGTTCCTGTCGAACGCGGCAGGATTGTCGCGCGCGCGCATCAAGGCTCTGCTCGACGACGGACAGGTGGCGCTCGACGGCAAACGCACGGATGATGCGAGCTCCAAGGTGCGCGCGGGTCAGAAGATCAGCATCGAAGTGCCTCAGCCCGCGGCTGCGGAGCCGCTTGGAGAGAACATTCCGCTCAGCATCGCTTATGAGGATGAGCATCTCGTCGTGGTCGACAAGCCTGCGGGCCTCGTGGTGCATCCCTCGGCCGGTCACGAGACCGGGACGCTGGTGAATGCGCTGATCGCTCATTGCGGCGCTTCGCTGTCGGGCATCGGCGGGGTCCTGCGGCCCGGCATCGTGCATCGCATCGACAAGGATACGTCGGGGCTTCTGGTGGTGGCGAAAAGCGATGCGGCGCATCAGGGATTATCGGCCTTGTTCGCCGATCACGGTCGCACCATGTCGTTGACGCGCGAGTATCTGGCTTTCGTGTGGGGCGCGCCGCGCCATCGCGGCACGATCCAGACGTTTCTCGGACGCCACCAGTACAATCGCGAACGTCAGATGGTGACGCAGGACGAGGAACGCGGTCGCCTTGCCATCACCCATTACGAACTCGAACTGCCATTCGGCAAGGAACGCGACGGCAAGCCGATGGCGTCGCTCGTTCGATGCGCCCTCGAAACCGGACGCACCCACCAGATCCGTGTCCACATGGCCCATATCGGGCATCCGCTGATCGGCGACCAGACTTATGGCAGCGGCTTCAAGACCAAGATCGGCCTTTTGCCGCCCAAACTGCAGGACTTCTTCCGCGCCTTTTCGCGTCAGGCGCTGCACGCCGCAACGCTGGGATTTCAGCATCCTGTGACGGGCGAGGAACTGATGTTCGAGAGCGAACTGCCGAAAGACCTCAAGAAACTCAAGGCCACGCTGGAGAAGCTGTAAGGCGGCGCGGTCCGGTCAGAAGCCCAGCAAAAGCGCTACGGCTCCGACAGATCCCACCGCGATGCGCCACCACGCGAAGGGCGCGAAACCGCGCTTGCTGACAAATTCCAGCAGGAAGCGCACCACAGCCAGCGCCGTCACGAACGCCACCGCGAAACCGACCGCGATCAGTCCGAAATCGGTGAAGTCGAGCACGCGCCAGTTCTTGAAAAGGTCGTAGGCGACCGCCGCCCCCATGGTGGGAAGCGCCAGAAAGAAGCTGAACTCGGCTGCGGACCGCTTGTCCGTGCCGAGCAGCAATCCGCCCGCGATGGTTGCGCCGGACCGCGAGACGCCCGGGATCATGGCAAGGCACTGGAACAGGCCGATGATGAAATAGACGCGCATGGGATAGAGATCGGCGTCGAGGAAGCGGGGCTTCTTGGGCATCCGGTCGAGCCACAGCAGCGCCACTCCGCCGACGATCAGCGCCACGCAGACGACCAACGGGGTGGCGAACAGAACCGTCTTGATGAATCCATAGGCCAGAAAGCCAATGACGGCGGCCGGCAGAAACGCCACCAGCAGGCCGATCAGGAAACGCCGCGCATGCGGGTCGTAGGGCCAGCGGATCGACAGCAGCCACAATTCACGGAAATAGATGCTCACGATGGCCAGCAGCGCGCCGAGCTGGATGACGATCTCGAACGTCTTGCCGGAACTCTCGAAGCCTATGAAATGGCCCAGCAGCAGAAGGTGTCCGGTCGACGAGACGGGAATGAACTCGGTCAGTCCTTCCACCAGCCCTAGCACGACCGCAGACAACCAGTTCGTCATCAAAACCTCCGAGGGCGAGCCCGCGGTCCGCATAGCGTGATTCAGGGCGGCATGGCGAACAGATTTTGGCGGCAGCTAGGCTTCGAGCGCGATCCCGCTCTCCGTGCGCATGAGCCTCTTGGCTCGATACATGGCCCGGTCGGCATATTCGATGATGAGATGCTTGTGCTCGACTTCCGCCGGATAGATCACACGGCCGACGCTCGCGGTGATCGTGTGTTCTGCGCCTTCCACGTCCACCGGCATGGCGATGAGCTGATGCACCCGCTCGACCAGCTGGGCGACCTCGTTCTCGTCCTTCACGAATTCCGCCAGAATCGCGAATTCGTCGCCGCCAAGCCGGGCCACGATATCCTCGCGGCGAATGGCATGGCGCAGGCGATGGGCGATCTTGCACAGAACCTTGTCGCCGATCTGGTGGCCGTGATCGTCGTTGATCTTCTTGAACCCGTTGAAATCGACATAAAGCATGGCGAGCTGGCCGCCATGGCGGTCGACGCGCGCACAGGCCTGATCGAGTCGCTGGTGCAGGCAGCGCGCGTTGGACAGGCTCGTCAGGGGATCTTCATTGGCGAGCGCCGCCAATTGCGCGCGTTCCTCGTCACGTTGGGCGCGCAGCCTTGCATTGGCCCGGCTGTAAACCGTGAACGCCAGCACCACGATGATGAAGGACGTGAGGCGCGTCAGCGCCTGATTCAGCGCCGGATTGGCCGTGGATGTATAGTCCGGAAACTCAAATCCAAAAATTTGCGTGGCCACGAGCTGCGCGGCGCTGCTGACGACCACGATGACGGCCGCGAGCGCCCCGGCGCGTTCGCCATACAGGCAGAAATAGACTGCGGGCAGCACCATCAGCATCGGCGCAGCGACCGATTCCGGAAATCCGCCGGTCAGCAGGATAGGGCCGAGCGTTCCGAACAGGACCGCTACGGCTAGGATGAGACGGGCGCGCGCGAAATGGCCGTTGATCAGCGACCAGAGCGATCCGCCGATCACCGCCATGATGGCCGCAATCAGCGGTCCGAATAAGATACGGGTGGAAAAATCCATCTGGGACGCGCCAACGCCCAGAAATACGGCGAGAAATGCCAGCAGCATCCCCAGCAGCACCAGATGGATGTGAAACAGAACCGTCGCCGAAAATTCGATCTCGGCGTTCAGCGGAAGATTCCGGCGCATCCGGTCGACGAAAGGCGCAATACAGACCGACTGCAGTTTCCCGGCGATCCGGCTCAAGCCTGTCATCTGGAGGCAATCCTGTGCAATGCTGCGGTTCGGGGACGGCTGGTCGACAATGGAGACGAACGATTACCAAAATGTAATCGGCGCAATATTCTGTCCTTTGCAATTTATTCGCGTTGAGCGGGCGTAAATCATCCATGTTTCCCTGATCCCGGGGAGGGGCCTATATTGCGGGCGATTCACGCCGATAAACCGCAGGTCCCCTTGGCAGCGCCCCCCAGACGTCTGGTTACTCCCGAAAAGCGCGAGGACGACGTGGATGCGTCCCTGCGCCCGTTGTCGCTGGAGGATTTTACCGGTCAGGAGGCGGCGAGGAAAAACCTGCGCGTCTTCATCGAGGCCGCCAAGTCCCGCAAGGATGCGCTGGACCATGTGCTGTTCGTCGGGCCACCCGGCCTCGGCAAGACCACGCTGGCGCAGATCGTCGCGCGCGAACTGGGCGTGAACTTCCGCTCGACCTCCGGGCCTGTGATCGCCAAGGCGGGCGATCTGGCCGCCCAGCTCACCAATCTGGAGGAGCGGGACGTCCTGTTCATCGACGAAATCCACCGCCTCAATCCGGCCGTGGAGGAAATTCTCTACCCGGCGATGGAGGATTTCCAGCTCGACCTGATCATCGGCGAAGGCCCGGCGGCTCGCTCGGTGAAGATCGATCTGGCGAAATTCACCCTGGTGGGGGCCACGACCCGCGCGGGTCTGCTGACGACGCCGCTGCGCGACCGTTTCGGCATTCCGATCCGGCTCAATTTTTATACGGTCGATGAGCTGGAAAGCATCGTGCGGCGCGGCGCCCGGGTTCTGGGCGTGCCGATGACCCCGGACGGGGCCAACGAAATCGCCCGCCGGGCGCGCGGAACGCCCCGCATCGCGGGCCGCCTGCTGCGCCGGGTGCGCGACTTCGCCATCGTGGACGGCGATCCGCAGGTGACGCGCTCGGTCGCCGACAAGGCGCTGCAACAACTGGACGTGGACCAGATCGGCCTCGACATCATGGACCGGCGCTATCTGGAAATGGTGGCGGTGAATTTCGGGGGCGGCCCGGTGGGGATCGAAACCATTGCGGCGGCCCTCTCGGAACCGCGCGACGCCATCGAGGAAATCATCGAGCCATACCTGCTCCAGCAGGGTTTCCTGCAACGCACCCCGCGCGGCCGCGTCCTGACCCCCAATGCCTTCCGGCATCTGGGACTGGCGGAGCCCAGGCGCGAAGGATCCCAGTTCGGGCTGTTCGCGGAAGGGGACGAGTGACGAACTTCCCCCACCTTTTCCCCGTCCGGGTCTATTACGAGGACACGGACTTTTCCGGCGCGGTCTATCACGCCAATTACCTGCGCTTCATGGAGCGCGGCCGGACGGAGCTTTTGCGCTCGCTGGGGGTCCATCAGGGGCAGGCGCTGGGCGCTGCCCACGGGGAAGCGTTCGGCTTCGTCGTGCGCCGCATGGAGATCGACTTCCTCAAGCCCGCCCGGATGGACGATGAACTCATCGTCGAAACCACCCCAATGAAAGTCGGCGGGGCCTCCATCGACCTCAATCAGCGGGTTTTGCGGGATGGGGAGGTTCTCGTCACCGCGCAGGTGCGGGTCGGCTGCGTGGTCGGCGGCCGGGCAGGGCGGCTTCCGGCAGAGGTGCGCCGCAAGCTCGGGCATTCCGCCCAAGGGTGATCCGTTGTACCAATTCCGGATCGTAACGCGGCGTTAACCATGACGGGTTCTTAACTCGACCTCCGGGCGGTCCTTCGGCGGGCATGGTTTTCCATAGCCCCACAAATGACCGATTTCGCGGACAGAACCGGAGCCGGCTCAGGCCGCTCCCCGACCTCGAAGGAAGTTGCAGAATGGAAGGCACCCTTGGCGCTTCGACCGAAGTCTCGCTCTGGAGCATGTTCTGGGGCGCGCATTTCGTCGTGAAGCTCGTGATGGTCGGCCTGCTGGTCGCTTCCGTCTGGTGCTGGGCGATCATCATCAACAAGACCATCCTGCTGGCGCGCACCAACAAGGCCATGGACAAGTTCGAGGAATCGTTCTGGTCCGGCAATTCGCTGGAGGAACTTTACCAGTCCCTGTCGGCCAAGCCGACGACTGCCATGGCGAGCCTGTTCGTCGCCGCCATGCGCGAGTGGAAGCGTTCCTTCGCCAACGCGGGCGCGGCCTTCATGGGCTTGCAGGCGCGAATCGAGAAGGTGCTCGACGTCTCCATCGCCCGCGAGGTGGAGCGGCTCGAATCGCAATTGCTGGTTCTGGCGTCGGTAGCTTCGGCAGGTCCGTTCGTGGGCCTGTTCGGCACAGTCTGGGGCATCATGACGTCTTTCCGCTCCATCGCGGCCTCAAAGAACACGTCTCTGGCGGTGGTTGCGCCCGGCATTGCGGAGGCTTTGTTCGCCACCGCCATCGGGCTGTTCGCGGCCATTCCGGCGCTGATTTTCTACAACATCCTGCAGGGCAAGGTGGCCCGCTCGCAGGCCCGGATGGAATCCTTCGCGGATGAATTCTCGTCGATCCTGTCGCGGCAGATCGATCACCACGTCGCCACCGAACGCGACCGCGCGGCCTGATCGGGAGATTGCGCGATGGGAATGAGTGTTTCGGCAGGCGGGAAGGGTGGTCGCAGACGGCGCGGCGTGCCGCGTTACGGGGCGATGGCCGAGATCAACATGACGCCGTTCATCGACGTCATGCTGGTGCTGCTCATTATCTTCATGGTGGCTGCGCCCTTGCTGGCGACTGGCGTGCCGATAGATCTGCCGGAGACAAAGGCTGCGGCGCTCAACATCGACACCAAGCCGATCAGCGTCTCCATCGACGAGCGCGGGACCATCACGCTCATGGACCAGCCGGTGCAGATTTCGGATCTGCCTGCGCGGCTGGGCGAACTTGCGAAAGGCGGTTTTGACGAGCGCATCTATGTGCGCGGGTCGAAACAGGTGAATTACGGCCGCGTGGCCGAGGTCATGTCGCTCATCACCAGCGTTGGCTACAAGAAAGTCGCGCTTGTGACCGAGCAGGAGAAGAAGTGAGTTTGCGTTGCTGAAGCTTTCCGCAACCGAACCCGGCGTAATCGTTTCCGGCATGGCGCATGGCGCCATCCTGCTGGCGGCGCTGATCGGCTTTTCGGATGCAAAGCAGTTCGACAATGTGCAGGAAACCGTGCCGGTCGAGGTGCTGACGGACCAGCAGTTCAACGAGATCGTTCAGGGCGAGAAAACCGCGCCCGCCGCCAAGCCGCAGCCCCCACGGGCCGACAAGGTGGCCGATACTCCCGAGCCGAAGCCTACGCCCGCAAAGCAGGAAGCCAAGGTCGACGTGCCGACTCCGCCGCCCAGCTTGCGCCGCATCGAGGAGCCCGAGGAAGAAGACGAGCCGGACGAGCCCGCCAAACCGGCTCCCGCACCGCCGCAGCGCGTCGCGGCCCTGCCGCCGCCGCGTCCGCCTGAGCCGCCCAAGCCGGTCGCGCGTCCGCCCGAACCGCCCAAGGCCGAAGCCATCGAGCCGCCCAGGCCCCCGGAACGTCCAAAGCCCGAGGTCAAGACCCCTGCGCCTCCGAAGGCGGAGGAGAAGCCGAAGGTCGATCAACTCGCCAAACTGCTCGAAGCGAAAAAGATCGAGGACGCCAGGGCCGCCGATGCCAAGAAGGCGGCCGACAAGGCCGCTGCTGACGCGAAGGCTGCGGCTGACGCCAAGAAAGCAGCCGATGCAAAAGCCGCTGCGGCCGCAAAGGCCAAGGCCGCCGAACAGGCGAACGAGAAATCGAAGTTCGACGCCGGCGCCATTGCGCAGGCCTTGTCGAAGGACACCGCGCAGCAGCGGCCCTCGACCGGCCGCACGGTCAATCAGGTCGCCGCGCTCGGCAGCCCGACCGCGAATGCGCCGCGCATGTCGCCGTCGCTTTGGGGCCAGCTAGATGGCTACATGCAGGATCAGTACAAGCAGTGCTGGAATTATCTGGGACTGACCAGCGGCCAGAAATACGTTCCGCAGATTCGCGTGCAGTTCAACCAGAGCGGCGGTCTTGTGGGACAGCCGGAATTGCTGAACAGGCCGTCAGACCCCAATCTTCGTTCGCTCGCCGAAAGCGCGCTGCGCGCCGTGAAGAAATGCGACCCGCTGCGCATTCCGGCGCAATACGCGCCTTACTACAATGAATGGAAGGCCCGCATCCTGCGCTTCGATCCCGAAGAGATGGCCGGATGATGCGGGCTTCATGCAAACGACACCGTTTTCAACTGTGATGACCAGGATCGCCGGACCATGACGTTCAGCCTCTCGCGCCGCCGCGCGACCGCCCTCATCGCCGGCGCAGCCGCCGCGCCTTTTGTCAGCCCCGCGCACGCGCAGGAACGTTATCTCGACATTCGACCGGGCGGACAGTTCCGCCCCGTTACGATTGCGGTGACGCCGTTCGTGGGCGATGCGCAGGGGGCCGCGACCACGCAGGTCATCACCAACAATTTCTCGCGCTCGGTCTTTCTGCAACCTGTCGATCAAAAGAGCTTTGTCGAGAAGATCGCCAATCCCGATCAGCCTCCACAGATGGATTCGTGGAAAATGATCAACGCGCAATTCGTCGTGACGGGTCGTTCGGGACGCGCCCCGGACGGACGTCTGCGCACCGAGTTCCGCTTGTGGGACGTCGCGAATGGCCAGCAGGTCGCCGGACAGCAATATGTGACGGACCCGGCCAATTCGCGCCGCGTTGCGCATATCATTTCCGATGCGATCTTCCAGCGCGTGACGGGCGAGAAGGGTCATTTCGACACGCGCGTCGTGTTCGTCGATGAGTCCGGCCCGAAGGAGAAGCGCCGCAAGCGCCTCGCCATCATGGATCAGGACGGCGGGAACGTGCGCTACCTGACGCGCGGCGACGATCTGGTGGTGACGCCGCGCTTCTCGCCGTCCTCTCAGGACGTGACCTTCATGTCCTTCGGAGCAGGCGACCCGAAGGTCTATCTGCTCAACATCGAGAGCGGCCAGCGCGAAGTCGTCGGAAATTTTCCCGGCATGACCTTCAGTCCGCGCTTCTCGCCCGACGGGCAGCGTATCGTTATGTCGCTGTCGCAGGGCTCGGCCACGAATCTCTTCGCCATGGACCTGCGGTCGCGCTCCACCACGCGGCTCACCAATACGGCGGCGATCGACACCTCGCCGTCCTATTCGCCTGACGGATCGCAACTCGTGTTCGAGTCGGATCGCGGCGGCGGCCAGCAGATCTACACGATGAGCGCAGGCGGCGGCAGCGGCAAGCGCATCTCGTTCGGCGAAGGCGCGCGCTATTCGACGCCCGTCTGGTCCCCGAAGGGCGATCTCATTGCGTTCACGCGCCAGAAGGGCGGCTCGTTCGCCATCGGAGTCATGAAGCCCGACGGAAGCGGCGAGCGCATCCTCACCGAGGGCTATCACAACGAAGGCCCCACCTGGGCGCCGAACGGCCTGTACCTGATGTTCTTCCGCGATCCGGGCGGGCAGTCCGGCTCGAAAGTTTTCATGTGCGATGTGTTCGGCCGTGGGGAATTCGGCGTACCGACTCCCGCGTTCGCGTCCGATCCCTCATGGGGTCCGCTGCTGACCTGAGGTCGATTCCTGCGCAAATAAAAAAGCCGGCCCGCTTTGGCGGAACGGCTTTTCTTTTGGTCGATGAAACGTCTTACTTCTTGAACTTGGCGAACTGCTGTTCGACGCGGTCGAGCGTCTGCATGGCGCGCAGCGCATCTTCCACCGACGAGTTCGGCTGGCGGTTTTCCTGAATCGCCTTGATGAATTCGCGATCCTGATTTTCAAACCCGACCTGCGAAACATCGACGCCCGTGGTGTCGATCATGTTCTCGTGGCCGTCCTTCAACTGGTCGTAGAAGGCGATGTAGGTGCCCTTGTCGCAGATGTAGCGGAACGGCGAGCCGATCGGGCCGTCATTGTTGAACGAGAGCGACAGCGTGCAGATCGCGCCGTTCTTGGCCTTCATCACGATGCCCATGTCCATCGCAATGCCGAGCTCGGGATGGTGCGGGCCTTCGACGCCGTAGATTTGCTCCGGCACGTCGCCGGTCTGGTAGATGAACATATCGACCGTGTGGCAGGCATGGTGCCACAACAGGTGATCGACCCACGAGCGCGGCGCGCCCAGTGCGTTCATGTTCTTGCGGCGGAAGAAATAGGTGTGAGCCTGCAACTGCTGCAGCGTCAGATCGCCCGACACGATGCGCTTGTGGACCCACTGGTGGCCGGGGTTGAAGCGGCGCACATGGCCCGCCATCGCCACCAGGCCGGTTTCCTTCTGGAGCTTCACGAGATGCTCGGCGTCCTTCAGCGAATCCGTCATCGGGATTTCGATCAGGACATGCTTGCCGGCCTTGAGGCAGGCTTCGGCCTGATCGTGGTGCATCTGGGTGGGCGAGGTCAGGATGACGGCGTCGACATCCTTGCGGGTGATGGCGGCCTGAAAGTCGGTCGTGGCGAACGGCACCTTGTATTCGGCGGCAGTCTTCTCGGTGCCTTCCTTGGTGCGGCTCTGAAGCGCCGTGACCTGCATGCCCGGAATGGCGTTGATGGCCTTGAGATGCGCGACGCCCATGGCGCCGTTGCCCACAATACAAAACTTCATGGAGTTTCCCCGCTGCAAAAGGTGAACGCCGGAGACCCGGCGGGGACGCAAGGTCCCGACGGCGCGCGTTTAGCACGGATGGCGGGGGCGGGGAATGGCGGGGGTGGGGGCGATTCCTCTCCCCGCGTGCGGGGAGAGGGCAGGGTGAGGGGCTGATCATCGGCGCGGAATTTACCTGACTAGCCCCTCATCCCAACCTTCTCCCCGTTCACGGGGAGAAGGGGTGCTACGCTTCCTTCCAACCATTCCAATCTGCGCCGTCCGGCGATGCGGCGCTTGTCTCTGCGGCCCCGTCATGCCATTTCCAGCATCAACGGCCCGGACGGGCCAAAACCGAGGCGCACCCATGACTGAAGCCAAAAAGGAATATGACGATATTCCCGGCACGTTCGTGTTTGATCAGGAACGCTCGCGGCAGGGATACGGCATCAACGCCTTCTGCATGACCCTGCTGAAGGACGAGAACCGCAAGGCCTTCCGGGCCAATGAATCCGCCTACCTGGACCAGTTCAGTCTGACCCCGGAGCAGAAGGACTCGATCCTTCAGCGCCAGTGGAACCGCATGCTGGAACTCGGCGGCAATATCTATTTCACCGCCAAACTCGGCGCGACCGACGGGCTCTCCTTCCAGCAGGTCGCCGCCAAGATGACCGGCTCCACGCAGGAAGAATACGCGGCCATGATGCTCGCCGGGGGACGCAACCCGAACGGCAACCGCAGCAAATCGGAATGGGAAAAGCGCTGATGGCCAGAATCGTCGCCGGAGTTTGCTCCTCACACGTGCCGGCCATCGGGGCCGCCATTGATCTGGGCAAGACGCAGGAGCCTTACTGGACCCGCGTCTTTTCAGGCTTCGAGGAGTCGAAGCGCTGGATCGAAGAACTCAAGCCCGATGTCTGCATCGTGGTGTTCAACGACCACGCCACGGCGTTCTCGATGGATTTCGTGCCGACTTTCGCGCTCGGCTGCGCGTCGGAATTCCCGCCCGCCGATGAAGGCTGGGGTCCGCGCCCCGTGCCGGTCGTCAAGGGACACCCAAAGCTCGCCGCCCATATCGCCCAGTCGGTGATTCTCGACGAATTCGACCTGACCATCGTCAACAAGATGGAAGTCGATCACGGCCTCACGGTGCCGCTGAACCTGATGTTCGGCTCCCCGAAAGAATGGCCGTGCCCGGTCATCCCTCTGGCGGTGAATGTGGTGCTGTTCCCGCCGCCCACCGGCAAGCGCTGCTTCAATCTGGGCCGCGCGATCCGCAAGGCCGTCGAAAGCTATCCGGAAGACCTGAAGGTCGTGATCTTCGGCACCGGCGGCATGTCGCACCAGATTTCGGGACCGCGCGCCGGGTTCATCAATTCGGAATTCGACAAGAACTTCCTCGATGCGCTCGCGACCGATCCCCAGAAGGCCATCGACATCCGCCACGTCGAATATATGCGCGAGGCAGGCGCCGAGGGCATCGAGATGGTGATGTGGCTCGTGATGCGCGGCGCGCTGGACGACGATGTGAAAGAGGTTCGCCGCTTCTACACTGTGCCGGCCTCCAACACCGCGGTCGGACATCTGATTCTGGAGAATGTGGGCTAGGCGGCTCCGCAAGCATCTTCGCGACTGAACAAATGGCCGGAGCGTTGCTCCGGCCATCCTGTTTTGAAAGCCCCGGTTTTGGGCGCGCGCCTGCGCCCTATCTGCCGATCACCTGCCTGCGCCAGTCGATGTTGCGCAGCTCCGGGAACCAGCGCCACCACAGTCCCGTGACGCTCAGCACCACAAGTCCCCCGAAAATCACCGCGCCCTGTGCGCCCAGGAATTCCGCCGCCACGCCGGATTCGAATGCGCCCAGTTGCCCGGCCGTATTGTTGAACAGGCCGTTCACGGCGATCACCCGGCCGCGCGTATCGTCGGGGGCGAGCACCTGAATGAGAGTCTGCCGCGTGACCCCGCTCAGCATGTCCCCCATGCCGACGATGAACATCAGCAGGATCGACAGCGGCGCGCTGTAGGACACGGCGAACAGGATCGTCCCGATCCCGTAGGTCGCCATGCCGATGAAGATGAACCAGCCGCCGCGTCGCCCGAGCGGATAACGACTGAGGATCAGCGCCACCACGAGCCCGCCCAGCGCGGGCGTCGAGCGCAGGACTCCGAATCCCATGGGTCCGATGTGCAGTATGTCGCGCGCGAAGATCGGCAGCAGAGCCGAAACGCCTCCGAACAGGGTCGCCACCAGATCAAGCGACATGGCGCCGAGCAGCGGCTTCGTTTGCCATATGAAGGACATTCCGCCGAACAGCGAGGGCCGCTCCGCATCCGGCGAGCGGGGTTCGATGCGCGGCATCAACTGGCTGGCCAGGCAGGCGATCGCCACCAGCAGCGCACAGGCCGCATAAACCGCCTGCGGCGACAGGGCGAACAGGAACCCGCCCGCCACCGGCCCCATGAGTTGCGAAAGGCGTCCCGCCACCGAATTCGCCGCCACGGCCCGGCTGAGGATCGAACGCGGTACGAGATGCGGCAGAAGCGACTGGAGGCTGGGTCCTTCAAAGGTTCGCGCCACCGCATTGGCGAAAAGCAGCGCAAAAAACGCCGTCAGCCACAATTGCGGATGGCCGGACAGAAAATAGAGGCTCGCCGCCACCGCGAATTCCGCCGCATAGCACCAGCGCAGGATCGTCCGGCGGTCGCGGAAATCCGCCAGTTGCCCGGCGAACAGGGTCAGGCACAGGGGCGGCAGGAACTGCGCAAGGCCCGCCATGCCCAGGAGCAGCGGACTGCTGGTCGCCTCGTACACATGCCAGCCCGCTGCGACGCCGAACATCTGGTTCGCGGTGGTCGTGGCGACGCGTGTGGCGAACATCAGCAAGAAGCCGCGCTCGCCCAGCAGCGAAGCGCGCTCGGGACTTCGATTGTTCATGCGCCGTCAGCCTCCCGATTGCGGCCTATCGCCTTTTTTCCCTCCCGCCAAGGGAAGCCGACAACTTTGGCTTGGCTCTTGTTCCGCCACAATTGCAGCACGACATGCTGGCTGCATCGAAAGGAAGGCGACATGGACCCCGGAAAGCTTCTTGAACAATTCCTCGGCGGCGGCGCCGCCGGCTCGGCGACAGACATGGCCCGCAAGGCAAAGGACCAGTTCCTGCCGCAAGGCCTCGGGGGCATTTCCGGTGGAACTCTGGGCGGCGTTGCGGCCGGCGGCCTTTTTGGACTCCTGCTCGGCAGCAAGAAGGTCCGCAAGATGGCGGGCGGCGCAGTCGGCTATGGCGGCGCGGCCGTGCTTGGCGCGCTGGCGTTGAAAGCCTGGCAGGCCTGGCAGAACCCGCAAAGCCAACCGGCGCAGGAATCGGCCGGCGCTCCCGCGCCGTTGCAGCTTCAGCGTCTGGCGGCGGACGGCAAGCCCTTCGAACTCGCCCTGATCCGCGCCATGATCGCCGCAGCCAACGCGGACGGCCATATCGGTCCGGAGGAGCACAAGGCGATCTTCGAGCACGTCAACCGGCTCTCGCTCGCAGCCGACGACAAGGCGTTCATTTTCGACGCCCTCTCCCGGCCTGCGGCGGCCTATGAAATCGCCGCTCTGGCCAATGGCCCCGAACAGGCCTCGGAGATCTGGCTGGCCGCCCGCATGGCGATTGACCCGGACGATCCGCGCGAACAGGCGTTCCTGCAAACCCTCGGCTCTTCGCTGAATCTTGCCGCCGGGCTGATCGAAAATCTCGAACGGCAGATTGCGCAGGTTGTCCCGACCGCCGGCTAGGTCCGGCCAAACAGCGCTTTGACCTCGCGTTCATAGGCAAAGGCCTTTTGGACGCTGCGTCTTTCGGCGATTCCGGCAAAATGTCGTGCGCAGTTCGGAAAGCCGGAGAGGTCGAGCGAGAATTCCGTGGCGCGGCGGAAACACCAGAAGAAGTAGGAATCCACAGCGGTAAATCGATCGAAGAAGAATTCGCGATCCCGAAGCAAATCCTCGGCCTTGTGAAAGTTTTCGAAGACCATCTCCTTCGCGATATCACGCACGGCGGCGGGATCGGCGTCCCCGCAATATCTCGCTGGACCGTGGTAGCGCGCCAGATGCGGGTGAATGCCGGACGCGCACCAGGCCATCAGCGAGATGGCCTGCACTTCTTCCCAGGCATCTGGGGGAAGCAAATGCGCCGCCGGGAATGTTCTGGCGATCCAGATCTGGATCGCGACGTTCTCGGTAAGAACCCTGCCGTCGACAATCAGGACCGGCACCTTGTGCAGCGGGTTCAGCCTCAGATATTCGGCGGTTCTGTTCTGGCCCCGATGGGTGTCGATCGGCACGGGCTCGAATTCTGCGCCTGCTTCCGTCAGGTTGACGAATGGCACAAGCGCGCAGGTCGTCGGCGCGTAGGCGAGGGCGATCTTCATCTGGCGTGCTCCGGTGCTGTCCTTGCATCGGAGCCTAAACGTCGCCGCAGGATTCCGAAACATCAGGTCCCAAAAAGAGCGCCGGATTATTTTACCTTCGGAGGCGGGGGTTGCTCATCGCAAGATTCTCAGCCCCACGGCCCCCGACGCCCGGCGCCGCCGCCTCCGGGAAAACCCGTGCGCGATGCCTGCGGTTGCACGCCCATCTGCTGCGCCAGTTGCTGAAGCGCCGCGATGCGGTTCTGGACGTTGGGATGCGTCGAGAACAGATTGTCCATGCCGCTGCCGTTGAGCGGATTGATGATGAACATATGCGCCATCGCCGGATGGCGTTCGGCGTTCTCGTCCGGAATATGCGCGACTCCGCCGGAGATTTTCCCCAGCGCGCTGGCGAGCGCCATCGGGTTGCCGCTTATCTCCGCGCCGGCGCGGTCAGCCTCGTATTCGCGGCTGCGACTCACCGCCATCTGCACCACCATCGCCGCGATGGGTGCGAGGATCGCCACCGCAATCGCCCCGATGGGGCCAAGGCCACCGCGTTCGCGGTTGCCGCCAAGGAACATGCCCCAATGGGCGATGGACGAGATCGCGCCCGCCAGCGCCGCCGTGATGGTCATGATCAGCGTGTCGCGATTCTTGATATGCGCCAGTTCATGCGCAATCACGCCCGCGATCTCGTCGCGGTTGAGCATATTGAGGAGGCCGGTGTTGACCGCGACCGCCGCATGTTCGGGATCGCGCCCCGTCGCGAAAGCGTTGGGCTGCTCGCTGTCGATCACATAAACGCGGGGCATCGGCAGACTGGCGCGGCGCGCGAGTTCGGCAACCATGCTGACAAGTTCGGGCGCGGTCGAGGCGTCGACCTCCCGCGCGCCGGACGCAGCCAGGGCCATCTTGTCCGAGTTCCACCAGGCGAACAGATTCGTGCCGGCGGCAATCACCAGCGCGATCATCATGCCGCTCTGACCGCCGAGCAAACCGCCCACCACCCCGAACAGGGCGGTCATTGCGGCGAGCAGCAGGGCGGTGCGCATCATGTTCATCGTCGTCTCCTTCCGCGGCTTCCTGCGCCCGCATTTCGTCGGGTGGCGGCGCGCCGCAGCGCCCTATATGTGGGGGGCCGCAGAGCTTCTGTGCAAGACCATTCAGGAACATCCGATGGACCCAGCGGAAAAAAAGCCGGAGTCTGAACCCGCTTCTGAAGCAACTCCGCGCGAGTTGTCTCCAGCCGCGCAACGCGCGTTGGCCGAGGCGGAGGAACGCCGTCGCCAACGTGAGGCGCAATCTTCGGAACCTCCCAAGGAAATCAACGGACGCGGCGGTCTCGATCCGGCCCGCTACGGAGATTGGGAAGTCAAAGGCATCATCAGCGACTTCTGATGAGGACGCGCGAGCGAGATAGAAGGTTGTTAATACATCTTTAACGAGTAGGAATAAATTGACATTCGACTGAATCGGCCGCAATGTTCCCGGGATGTTCCGCCGCTTCGCCTCCATGACTGTGCTGATTCCCGCCTTGGGGCTGGGCGTGGTGGCGATTGCCCTTTGGGGAAGGGCAGGCGTTTCGGCGCAGTCTCCGGTCCTCCGGCCCTCGCAAGGGGACGCCGCCGCACCTGAAACCCGCCGCGCGGCTCTGCCGGGCCCCTATAGGGCGCAGGTGCTGCGCGTCGTGGACGGAGACACGTTCGAGGCGAAAATTCACGTCTGGTTCGGACAGGACATTTCGACCCTGGTCCGCATTCGGGGCATCGACGCGCCGGAGCTGAAATCCCGTTGCGCGGAGGAAGCGCAGAAAGCGGCAGCGGCGCGCGATCTGCTGGCGGATTTTCTGCGCTCGGGCGTGGTGATCCTTTCCGACCTGTCGGCGGACAAATATTTCGGCCGCGTGGTGAGCCGTGTCGACATTTCCTATGCGGGCGAGGCGTCGGACGATGTGGCTGCCCTGATGCTGGCTGCCGACATGGCCCGCCCTTATGCAGGGCATACGCGCGAGAGCTGGTGCGACTTGCAGGTCGCACGCCGCTGAGCCGCGTCGCCCGAAATGTGACGCTTCTGCCACACTTAACAAACGGTATATGCGCAAGCGTCACGGTTTGACCAAAATCAAGACACCCGACAGTCCGCAGGTCCAGTTTCCCGACGGCTGCAGCGCTTGCGCTGTACGGACCAGAACCAATTCAGACAACAGTCGGGGCTTCATATGAACATCACCCTCAAGGCCGCCCTTTCGGCCATCCTGCTTTCCGCAGTCGCACTGCCGGCCGCCGCCGCCGATCTTCCCTCCACCAAGGCGCCTCTGGCCCCGGCTCTGGCCTATTCGCAGAGCCCGTGGATGATCCGCGTCCGCGCGCTGGGTGTCATGCCGGAGCAGAAGGCGACCCTGACGGGCGTTCCGGCCGGTTACGGGGTTTCGGTGACCAACTCGCTCGTTCCCGAACTCGATATCAGCTACTTCCTGACCAAGAACATCGCGCTGGAATTGATCCTCGGCGTCACCCCGCACGAGATCAAGGGCAAGGGCACGATTGCGGCCCTCGGCGACATTGTGGCGACGACAGCCCTGCCGCCCACGCTGACCCTGCAATATCACTTCACCGACTTCGGCGCGTTCAAGCCCTACATCGGCATCGGGGTGAACTACACGACCTATTTCAACACCACCGTGAAGAACCCCGGCGCCGCCCCGGCCAGCATCAAGCCCTCGTGGGGCATCGCGGGCCAGATCGGCTTTGACTACATGTTCGACCAGCATTGGGGCTTCAACGTCGACGTGAAGAAGATCCTGATGGAGCCGAGCGTCAGCCTCGCGGGCGGCGCAGTGACCGGCAAGGTGAACCTCAATCCGTGGCTGATCGGCGCGGGCGTGACCTACCGCTTCTGATCTCATCCGAACCGGATGAATGGAGGGCCGCGCATCCGCGCGGCCCTTTTTCCTGCGCCGTTGCGCCTGCCGTTGCGATGGTGCAGAAAGCGCCCAGCCGCAACATGGCTGCGGGGAAGCAACAAAGGCCTGCAGGGCCGCAAGTCGAGGAAATCTCATGGCCGAGGAAGCCGTCACCATTCCGATGCTCCAGCAGATGAAGCGCGAGGGCAAGAAGAGCATCGGCGTCGTCGCATGGGATTATCCCACCACCCGCTTTGCCGAGATGGCGGGCGTGGACTTCGTGTCGATCGGCGACAGCGTCGGCGCGAACCTCTGGGGCCACACCAATCCGCTGCAGGTGACGCTCGACGAAATCCTCGTCTGCTGCAAGGCCGTGCGCCGCGCGGCGACCCGCATTCTGGTGTCCTGCGACATGCCTTACGGCTATCTGCAGGAAGGCCTCGACAGCGCCCTCAAGGCCGGCGTCCGCATCATGAAGGAAGGCGGCGCCGACATGATCAAGCTCGATGCCGCCGCTGACTTTCCGGAGATCGTCCGCGCCTTCAACAAGGCCGGCATTCCGGTCTTCGCGCAGTTCGGCCTGACGCCGCAGACGGCGATCCGCTTCGGCATTCCGTACAGCTCGCAGAATTCGGCGGGCGCACAGGCCACAGCCGAAGCCGCGAAGAAACTGGTCGAAGAAGCCCTGATGCTCGAAGAAGCAGGCGCGGTGGCGCTCGACTTCACCAATTCCGGCCCTGTCGCCGGCAAGGCCGTTGTGGAGGCCGTGAAGGTTCCGGTCATCGGCGGATTTGGCGGCGGCCCGTGGCTCGACGGCCGCGTGCGGCTGGCGCAGACGGTGCTCGGCTATGGCGAGAAGTGGGTCGGCAGCAAGACTCCGACCTATTTCAACACCGCGCAGGGAACCGTGGACGCCTTCAAGGCGCTCGTCGCCGACGCCCGCGCCGGCAAGCAGATCCTCGGCTGACAGGAGCGATCATGGCGACCGCGATCATCGACGGCATTTCGACACGTTACGAAGTTCATGGCTCCGGCCCGGCGCTGCTGATGTATGCGCCCGGCGGTTTCGATGCGACCATCGAAAAATGGACCAACATGGGCATCTACGCGAAGATCAAGCCGCTCGAAAATCTCGCGAAGCACTTCACCTGCATCGCCTTCGACCGCCGTGAATGCGGCCTGTCGGGCGGGCGCGTGGAGCGCGTCACCTATGCGCATTTCGTCCGTCAGGGCATCGGGCTTCTGGATCATCTGAAGGTCGAGAAGGCGCATCTGATCGGCGGCTGCATGGGCGTTTCGCCGGTCGCCCAATTCGCCGTCATGCATCCCGAGCGCGTCGACAAGATGATCCTCTACTGGCCGGTGGGCGGCGCCAAATACCGCCTGTCCAGCCATATGCGTTTTGCCGAACATCTGGGCTATGCGCAGCGCGACGGCCTTGCGGCGGTTGTGAAGCTCGCCCGCGAGGGGAAAAAGGCTTTCGGGGCCGATCCGCGCGGCGGTCCGTGGGCGTCGGTGCTTCAGCATGACGACGCTTTTGCCGAGCATTATGCGAAGCTCGACATCGAGCGTTACAAGAACATCGTCGCCGGCTTCGCCCGCACCATGTTCGACCGGGACACCGCGCCGGGGCCGGAAGCCGAAGACATGCTGTGCTGCGATGTGCCTGCCTATATCGTGCCCGGCAACGACGCCTCGCACGCCACGTCTGCGGCGCGCTATCTGCACGAGTGCCTGCCGAAATCGGAATATTGGGACGTTCAGCCTGCGGCCCAGACGGAGGAGGCCACCATTCCTCGTCTCGTCGAATTCCTGCAGCGCGCGTAAGGCTTTTGGAAATCTACTCCGCCGCCCGCTTCGTTTCGAGCGGCGTTTGTTTGACCGGAATCATCTCGGCCGGTTCGCACTCTAGCGATTCCTCGATCTGCGCCTGACGCCTCCAGCCCCAGACCCAGATGGCGAGTGTCGCCAGCGCGATGAACGCCATCGTCTGCGGAATGCCGAACCGGTCCCCCGCAATTCCCACAGCCAGCGAGGCCACTGCGGGGCCCGAATGGGTGATAACCGAATAGAAGCTCGCCACGCGCCCGCGCATGTCGGCCGCGACGCCGTACTGGAGCAGCGTCATCGACGCCACGCGGACCGAGGATGATGTGAGGCCGATCAGGTAGATGCAGAAAAGCCCCATCCAGAAATGCGTGCTGACCGCCAGCAGGCCGACCGAAGCCGCGAGCAGCAGGATTGACCACATGATGTAGCGCGTCAGGCCCGTAATGTGCCCGCGCCGGGCGATGAGCAGCGCCTGCGTCATCGCCCCGATCCCCATCATGGATGTCATCCATGCGAGCCCGTTCGCGCCTTCCTTGTAAACGCCGTCGGCAAGGCTCGGCAGGATGAGGTCGATCGTGAAAGGCAGAACCGAAAGCGCCGACAGGATCGCCATCGACGGCCCGATGCCCTTGTGGCGCGATGCGTAGCGAAGTCCGTCCTGAATATCGCGCAGCATATGGGTCGAGGCTTTGCGCGACGACATGACCGGGATCGTGAACATCGTCTGCGTGCGCATCAGCCCGACGGAAAAAATCACCGCCCCGACCGCGTTGCAGAAGATTGCCGGCGCGGTGCCCCATTGGGTGATGATGATGCCGCCGATCATCGGGCCGATGAAACGCGAGATGTTGTACGACAGCGAATTAAGCCCGTAGGCCACCGTCAGCGCCTGCCGTGACAAAAGGATCGGCAGGATGGATTGTCCGGCCGGCTGCTGCGCGGCATTGACCATCCCGTAGGCGAGCGCGAACAGGATCAGCACCGGCAGGTTCGCCCAGCCGAGCCAGACCAGCACGGCCAGCAGTAACGATTGCGCGAGGAGGATCGTCTGCGTAATCCGCATGAATTTCAGCGGATCGGTGCGGTCGGCCATCGCACCCGCGATGGGCATGATGAACAGCGCGGGCGCATTGTCCAGAAAGCCGAAAACGCCCAGCCATGCGGCCGATTGCGTCTGTTCCCAGACGATCCAGCCCATCGCGACCTTGTAGACCCAGGTGGCGATCTGCGAGAGGAAGCGCGTGCCCTGAAACACGCGGTAGCTGGGGTTGGCCAGCGCCGCGCCTATGTTGGACCAGCCGCTTTCTCTCGACACTCTTGCTCCAACTCTACTCCACTGCTGCAGAGCTTTAGTTATTGCTATTTTTTTCCTTGCGCCGAGCGGCAAACGCTTGCCGGATTTTAAAATCTTCGTAGCGATCAGCAAGGTCGTAGACGTACTCGATCAGTGCTTGGACAAAAATCTTTAAATCTTCAGCATCGGCGTGCGTAATCGAGACTTCTGTCGGGTGGGCGGCTAAATTTCTGATTATGCGGAGTTCTGTGCTCCATTTGTAGAGGCGTTCGTCTATTACGCCCTTATCCTTGAGCGCCTGAATACCTTGAGCTAGGATTATGCGTTTTGGATTGCTTGCGCTGGAAGGCGCGCTCGGCAACGCGGTGCTATTGACGTCGTTTTCGATAACGTCATGACATATTGCCTCCAGCGTTCGTCCAAGCATCACGCATCCAGCAATATTCGCACCAGCTTGCAAAGATTTTTCTGCCTCTGTAAGCGAGTCTCGAACTACATTCGGAATTCGCCAACTCGCAAAAGTTTTGGGCGGCTCCGGGAAGACGCGCGTGAAGTCGCTCCAAACATCTTCGTCCGAGTCCCAATTCTCGAAGGCAATTTGTCGCTGTTCTCCAACCAATATTGTGTGGCACTTTGGGCAGTTGCCTACAGCAACGCGTCGCCCCTCGGGGTCGCCGGGGCCATCCGCGTCGCTCCAAAACCTCTCAGCGTGTCCGCACTGGATTGCTGCAACCTTCGCTCTGCAAGTCGGGCAATCCACAACGAATGTTGCCTTGGGTTCGTCTTTTCCCGTTGCCATTATCCTAACAACTCCCAAGTCTCCTTGACGAACATGTCCTCCGGGGTGATCCGCTCTTTCACGATGCCCTGCGCATAGGCATTGCCGACGAGTTCCTCGATCACCTTGCGGTTCGGCTCGATCCCGAAGGGCAGGGGGTCCTTGCCGGTGATGTCCATGACGCGCTTGTGTAGCTTGTCGACGCTGGTCGGCTTCTCGATGCGCCCGGCCCGGAGGTCCTCCACATAGAGCCGCTTGGATTCCGCGAAAGCGTTGAACACATCGGTCGCCAGACCCGGATGCTTGGCGATCAGTTCGTTCTTGATGACCACCAGATGGTTGATCGGATAATGCCCGCTGGCCTTCATGGCCTCAAGACCCGCGTCCTGCGCGTCCGGGATCAGCGGGACCACATCGGGATGCTCCATTTCGAGCCCGATGGCGGCGACCAGTTCGCCCGAAGCCAGCATGTCTTCCATCTTCTTGCCGGCCTCGATCGGCACGACATTGGAGGGCGCCTTGAACTCCGCCACATGCTCGTCGCCCGACAGGACCCACGTCACCTTGGTCAGGTCCACGCCGTAATAGACGTTGAGGATGGAGCGCGCCCACACACCGGTCGTCACCGTATAGCCGCGGCTAACGCCCACGCGCTTGCCTTCAAGATCCTTCGGCGACTTGATGCCGGCATTCTTGTTGATCTGGATCGCGCCGTGATGGAACTGGCGGATGAGCGGCACCGGCACCGCCGTGAACGGCTTTCCGTAGGATTTCGCGCAGATATAGGTGGTGATCGCCATCTCGCAGATGTCGAACTCCAGCCCGCGCACCATGCGGCGGAAGGCGGCGATCAGCGGATCGACCTCGATGATTTTCGGCGTGAAGGTCGCGGGTTTCACGATGCCTTCCTTGAGCGCCCGGTTGTTGCCTTGAGTGCGGGTGACGAGGGTGAATTCGGGCAGCGACATGGGCCTTGGGTTCCTCCAGTTTTTCCAATCGCGGGTGATGGAAATACAATAGTCAGCGCAGCGGTGCGCGTCGAGTGCGCCGACGCTCATGCCGGACTGGCGAAACCCATCTGCCGCGCTTAAGTGATGCGGCGCGGCGCATTCGTCGCACGGAGAACCCTTATGGGCAGCGCATCAGGCGGCGACATCAACCTCACAGGCGTCTGGCAGGGTCTTTATTCCTACGAATCGATCCAGGAGCCGGTGCCGTTCATGGCGACAGTGCTGGACACAGGGAATTTCATCAGCGGCGCTACCCACGAAAACTGCCTTGTGGGCGGCCTGCGGCATGGCGCCCCGACGGCGATGATCGACGGAAACCGTCGCGCCCTGCACGTCAGCTTCACCAAGAAATACGACGGCTCCGAAGGCTGGGACCACGCGGTCGTTTATGATGGCGACGCCACCCCCGACGGAACCGAGATCGTCGGTCGCTGGATTCTGCCCGAGGGCCTCACGGGCTATTTCCTGATGGTCCGCGACGCCCGCAAGGCGCAGGAAATCTGGGTGAAGAGGTTTGTGGAGGCCTGACGCCGACCGTGTTTGAAAAACCCAACCCGTTAGGTTATATTCATGGTCACAGTCCTGCGCGGTTCGGGTTTTCGCGTCATCATATTTCTGGACGATCACTTACCCGCGCATGTCCATGTGTTCGGGGACGGGCACGCGAAGATCAATTTGGCAGGCCCAGGCGGCGAGTGTGAGCTTGTGTGGGTCGAAGGCATGAAGCGCAGCGAGGTTCGTAAGGCTCTTCAGCTTGTCGAAGACCACCGGGCCGACCTGCTGCTGCGTTGGAGGGATATTCATGGCTGAGTTGACCGACCACCAAATAGATTTGGCGCTGGAACGCGGAGCCGCAGCGACCCGCGAGGAGCCGCGCGCTTCGGCGGTCCGGTTCGACCGCAAGGCGCGGCGCATCGTGGTCGATCTCCGGAACGGGTGCAGCTTCGCCTTTCCGCCCGCCCTCGTTCCAGATCTGGCGACCGCGGTCGACGCGGACCTCGCGACGCCCGAAATTTTGGGCAATGGCTATGGTCTCCATTGGGAAAAACTGGACGTGGACATCTCACTCCCCGGTCTGATGGCCGAACTGTCCGGAACAAGCACCTATCTGGCGAGTCGGGCCGGTTCTGCCCGGTCGAGCGCAAAGTCGGCGGCTGCACGCACTAACGGATTGAAAGGCGGCAGGCCGCGCAAGGCTGGCTGATCAACAGCACGGACACCCCATGATCTCGTCGACCACCAGCCGGTCTTTCATCCAGTAGGGCGGCAGGTCGTCCTCGGTCACGTCCTGCGCCGCCTTGAAGATGCGGAAATGGTGCCGCTTTTCGGGCGCAGTCCAGAACGCCACGACGGTGTCGACCGGCGGACAGCCCGGCGTTGTACAGGCGAGTTCGGAGACGCTGATCGCCACATCCTCGTCGAGGCTGAAGCGCACCCGCACCCAGTCCTTCACCTGCCTGATGGCGGCGAGGTGGTCGGGGCCTTTGCGGGGAGAGCCGCCGAGGCTCAGCATGGAACGGGGGCCGGGTTCATGAACCACCATGTAATGCGTTCAGCATGCCGGAGCCACTCCGGCGTCGGCTCAGCATTTTTGGCTTGACCCTTGGGGGTCCATACCTAGAGTGCCGCCCATCCAAACGTCGACCATCAGGAGAAACGCCGTGTCGAATAAAGTTCTGGCAGCCACCCGCGTTGCGCCGGGCCGGACCGAGATCCTCGAATATCCGATGCCGGAAATCGCCGAGGACGCGGCCCTGATGAAGATGGAAGTGGCCGGCATCTGCGGGACCGACGTGAAGCTCTACGAGCATCCCCCGACTTCCGATCCGGTCATCATGGGCCACGAGAACATCGGCTACATCGCCAAGGCCGGCCGCGAATTCACCCGCCGCAAGGGCTTCAAGGAAGGCGATCTGGTCTTCGTCGAACATTACGTCATGTGCGGCAAGTGCGAATGGTGCCACGCCGGCCAGTATCGCCACTGCGAAAACACCAACTGGCGCACCAACCCGAACTCGATCCGCTACGGCTACACCTCCGCCAAGCGCGAACCGCACCTTTACGGCGGCTTCGCCCAGTATGTGTATCTGCCGTGGAATTCGGTGGTTCACCACGTGCCCAAGGGCGTGTCGCCCGAACTCGCCGGCCTCGTTACCCCGATGGCGAACGGCATCGAATGGTCGCTGTTCGAAGGACAGGTCCAGTATAACTCGACGGTGCTGATTCAGGGCCCCGGCCAGCAGGGACTGTCGCAGACCGTCATCTGCAAGCAGGCGGGCGCCAAGAACATCATCATCACCGGCACCGCCAAGGACGGCGCGCGTCTGGAAGTCGCCAAGAAGCTCGGCGCCGACCACACGATCAACGTCAACGCCGAAAACCCGCTCGAAAAGATCATGGAATATACGGGCGGCCTCGGCGTGGACGTCGTGCTCGACTGCACGGCCGGCGCGGGCACGATCCCGATCCTGCTCGGCATCGAGGCCCTGAAGGCCAAGGCCGGACGCATCGTGGTTCAGGGCGAAATGCCCGAATTCCCGAACTTCCCGATCGGCAAGATGACCACCAAGTACATCACCATGCATTCGGCGCGCGGCCATTCCTACAAGGCTTGCGAACTGGCGCTGGAGCAATTGGCGTCGAAGCGCTTCCCGCTCGACCTGATCACGACCCACAAGTTCGGCTTGAAGGATGTGGATCTCGCCATTCGCTCGGTTGGCAACAAGGAAGGCGCCGTGAAGGACGTCATCCACGCCTCGCTGATGCCGTGGCTCTGATCTGCTAGCACTTTGAAAAAGCCCCGCTTCGGCGGGGCTTTTTTGTTTCAGCGCATTTCCGAATAATATTGCGCCAGCATGTCGATCTCGCGCTCGCTGAGTTTGCCCGCCACATCCCGCATCCGCCCGAAAAGATCGCTGCGGCGCTGGCCTGATTTGAAGGCCCGCATCTGGACCGACAGATATTGCGGCGTCTGGGCGAACAGGACGGGCGTCTCGACCGGGCCCGCCGCAGCCGGGCTGTGGCAGGATTCGCAGGCCGGCAGGCCGCGGGCTGAATCGCCCGTCCGGGCCAGCCGGTCCGCCTCGGGACCTGCGGTGCGCACCCAGGTCACGTCCCACGGCGGGCGGGCGCGCCTCGCAAAATAAGCGGCTGCTTCCGCCATCTGCGTGTCCGTCAGATCCTGCACGACCGATTGCATGGTGTCGTTGATGCGCGCGCCGCTCTTGTAGTCGTGCAATTGCTTGTAGATCGCCGCCGAGGACTGCCCGGCCATGTTGGGGAATTGCGCCGGATCGGTCGAGACGCCCAACTCGCCGTGACAGGCCGCGCAGACCCCGACTGCGAGCTCGCGCCCCGCATCGGCGGGCGCAGATGACAGCGTGTTCAGCACCTGCGGCGACCAGATCACATTCGAGACCGGAACGCCGCTCGCGGCTGATCTCGGCTGCTGCGCGGCAGGCGAGCCGGGCGAAATGCCGAGCGCGCGGCAGATGGCGGTCCACGGATCGATTCCCGCCTGCGCCCCCTGCACGACGGGCATGATCACGAAGCCCGACAGGATGCCGAACGCCAGAACCCCCACGACGACACCGATGGAGCTTCTGATCCAGAGACGGTCTGAGTCTTCGGGGCTCATGGGGCCCTCCCGCTCGTCCGGTGCACCAGCGCAGCGGGCCGGTCGTCGATCAGGAATTGCGCGATCGGAAAGCCGTAGGCGGCCAGCATCAGCACGGCCACCAGCACGTTCCAGACCCCGAACCCGTTGAGGACACGCGGCGCGCGGTCATGCTCATGCAAGGCGCGCGCGAAGCTGAATGCGTCAACCGCAGAGGCCGGACGGCGGTGCGCCTGCGCAAGATTCCACACGAACAGCAGAGCGCTCGCCAGCAACAGGGCGCCGCCGAAAACCGAAACCAGCACCCAGGGTCCCCACTGGGCGATCAGCGGATTGGTGTAATCGAATTGCGCCACGCGCCGCCATTGGCCGAGCAATCCCAGCCAGTGCCACGGGATCGTCATCACCATCATCCCGATCGCCCACAGCCAGAGCTGCAAACGCTGCCGGGCAGGGGAATTTGCAGGCGAGCCTGCCACATGGGGCCAGATTTCATACGCGATGGCGAAGTACATGATCACCACCGTGCCGCCGAAGATCAGATGGAAATGCGCCGTCACCCACGATGTGTTGTGAACCATCGCATTCATGCCGTAGCTCATGTTGATGAGCCCGCCGCCGCCGCCGAACCACAGCATGAAGAACGCGAGCCCCGTCGCCAGCACCATCGGGCGCTCCCACGGAAGCGCGCCGATCCACCCGAACAGTCCCTTGCCGCCGCGCAGCCGCCCGGCAATTTCCATCGAGGCCGAGATCGTGAAGATCGTGAACAGCGTCGGCACTGTGACAAGTACGGTCAGGGTCATTTGCAGGAACTTGAACCCGGTCGAATGCTCCGGGTCCATGAACAGGTGATGCATTCCGACTGGCAGGCTGTAGAGCAGGAACAACACAAAGGACACGCGCCCCATCGTGTCGCTGTAGAGCCGCCCGCCTGCCGCCTTGGGGGCCATCGTGTAAAAGGCGATGTAGGCCGGGAACAGCCAGAAATACACGATGGCGTGCAGGGTCCACGAGAACAGCGTGCGGCTCAGCCCCACATCGACCGAATCCGTCCAGCCCAGCGCCGCAGGGATGATCTGAAACACCAGTTCGGTTCCGACTCCTGCGGTGGTCCACAGCCACATGATGGCGTTTGCGACGGTCGCGAACATCGCCAGCGGCACCGGGGCACCCGGATTGGCGCGCTTCCAGTCGCGCATGGCGACGATCATGATCGCGCACCAGATCCACGAGGCCGCCACCACCAGCACGAGGCCGATGTAAAACCACACGCTGCCGGTGAGCGGCGGATAAAATGTGTAAAGCACGGAGGCCCGGCCCGACAGGATGGTCGCCACAGCCATCGCGACGCCGAAGATGCCGATCCCGAAACCCGCCCATGCGAGACGGCGCAGCGGAAGCCTGCGATCCAGCGCGCGCTCGGCGGTGAAATACCCGAAGCCCATGATGAAGAACGTCGGGAGCACATAGGCCATGATAGACCCGTGCGCGGTGACCGACAGGAAATAGTTCGATGGCGTGAAGAATGGCGCGGGCCAGGGGCTGCGCGCCAGCATCTGCCACAGGCCGAACACGCAAGCGATTGCGAAGGCCGCAAACGACAGCCACAAATGCGCGAGCGTCAGGCGATCAAGGCTTCTCACAGAGCGCTCTCCCGTCGGCGTCGGGCTTGAAATCGTCTTCGGGCACAACCCTTACGGTCGCCCACATCTGGCTGTGCCCGAGGCCGCAATATTCGTGGCAGGGCATCAGCAGGTCGCCGGTCTTGCGGAACACGGAATGGACCTGCGCCACGTAGCCGGGCACCACCATCGTGTTGACGTTTGTGCCCGTCACCAGAATGCCATGGATGACGTCGGGCGACGTGAAGCGCAACGTCACCTGCCGGTTCGCCGGAACCACCACACATTGCGGGGCAAAGGAAAACTGCGTCGCCACAACTCGCGTCACGACCTGCCCGTTTTCCACGCGCGTGCCGAGATTCGCCTCGTTGAATTCCGCCGACAGGTGGACGCTATTGGGATCGATGGTTTCAATGTTGCTGGGCGGATTGATGAAGCGAACGAGGCCCGCCCACAGGATCGCGAGCGAGATGGCCCCGACCGTGAGGCCCACCACGATGCTCCAGCGCAATTCTGATCTTACGACATCCTGCTCGGTCCTTGCGGCCATCTCAGCCCACCTGACCGCGCGGCAGGAAGACGAACAGATACATCAGGAACCATGCGAGCAGCAGTAACCCGACCGACAAGCCCGCCAACGCCAGCGCGCCGGAGGGCACTTGATCCAGCACGTCCGGCGGCAATTCGTGGTCCGGTTCGGCCAAGACGGCTCCCTGAGGCTGATCGAAGCGAGATGGCGAGCTTCGATCCCTCACGGGGGGCGTTCAAGGATCGGAATTCACGCGGTGCGGTGTTTGGACAGGGATCGGTTCAACAGGCGTTGCACGCTGCGCGTGTGGCGCTCGAACAGCCACCACGCGCACCACGCATAGGCAAGCGCGCACGTCAGTATAAAACAATAGATGAGAAGGAATTTCGAGCTTGCGACGTAAAGCTCCGCATCATTGAAGGCCGTCATCACAAGCGCGAGAAATGGAAAATGCGTTAGGTATAGCGTGTAGGAAAAATCAGCCATTCTCCGGGACAGGGCAGCGGGAATGCTGTTCATGCGGCGTGCGGAAAGAGCCCATAGAACCAGTGCGAACGACCCTGCCGTGGCGGCGTCGAGTATTGCAGGCGTCAGCCGCAATGCGCCGGGCAGCCAGAAGAGAACGGCAGCGAAAATGAGTGAAGGGAGCAGCCAGGCCCCGCGCAATTGTCGCCATTTTACCGGATGGCTCATGCGGCCTGCAAGAAAGGCCGCATAACCCAGACCCCAGAAAACGCCATAGACGACGACCTTCAGCGGCAGCACGGCGCAGATCAGGGAGGCCAGGATCGCTGACGACATTCGTGCGGTGCGCGTCTGTTGCCGATGCGCCGCGATCATGACCAAAGGAAAGATCGCATAGTACCAGAACTCGTAGGAGAGGCTCCACAGCGGAGAATTTGTCCCGAAGGTAGGGACTGCGATCCGCTGAAGGAAAAGCGCATTTCCCAGAAAGGTTGAGGCGCTCCAGATTGCCCCGATGGCTTCGCCATCGGGCAGGCTTCCGCCGCGCGACGGGCTCGCGAGCAGCCCGGTATAAAGCGAACCCCCGATTACATCGCGACCGAGGGCGTCGAGCAGCGCAGTCAATGCCAGCGCCGGCAGCAGGACGAGCCACAGGCGAGTCAGCCTTTGGATCCAGTATCGCGGCCACGAGAAATGGCTTTGGCAAATCGCGTTGTGGACGCTGCCGCCAACCAGAAATCCGCTCAGTACGAAAAACACGATGACGGCCGCATGACCCTGCGCGGTGAGCAGATCGAAGAAGCGCCAGAAGAGTCGGTCATCCTGCTCCAGCCCCTCGAACATGAGGTAACGCAGATGCCCGGCCGCAACAGCAAACGCCGCAAGCCCGCGCGCCAAATCAACCCACGGGAGGCGCCCGGACTCGCTCTCGGGAGGGTTGGTCACTTTGCCGCCCTCTCGCAGGCTTTCATCCGGTCGCCACTGCGCAATCCTCACGCGCGCCCCATTCGGACCATGAGCCGTCGTAAAGCGCCTTGGCGGGAGTCCCGAGTCGTTCCAGCCCGAGTGACAGGATGGCTGCGGTCACGCCCGACCCGCAGCTGGTGATGACGGGCTTGCTGCGGTCCACGCCCTGTGCAGCGAAAATCTGCGCCAGTTCTGCGGGGGGCTTCATGCGTCCGTTGGCGACGAGCAGATCGGCTGGAACGCTGATCCCGCCCGGCATATGGCCTGAGCGGACGCCCGGACGCGGCTCCGCCGCCTCGCCCCGGAAGCGGGCCGCAGGGCGGGCGTCAATGACCTGCGCGGACCCGCTGGTCAGCGCCTCCCGCACATCCACCAATGCCGCCACCGCCGAGCGGTCGAGCTTCGCGTGGAAAATCTTCGGCGCGCGGCTCGCCGGACCGGCTTCGAGGTCCCGGCCACCCGCCTTCCACGCCGGCAGTCCGCCATCGAGGATTCGCACGTCTTCGGCCCCGAAGACCCGGAAGGTCCAGCGCACCCGCGCCGCCGCCAGCAACCCAGCGCCGTCATAGACCACGATGGTCATGCGCTCCGAAATGCCGAGCTTCCCGACCGCGCCCGCGAAAGCGAGTGGCGACGGCAGCATGTGAGGCAGGCTGGAGCTCTTGTCGCTCACCGCATCAATGTCGAACCGGACCGCGCCCGGAATATGCCCGGCCAGATATTCAGCCTCGGCGTCCCGCCCCATGGCGGGCAGGTACCAGGAGCCGTCGATGACCACGAGACCCGGATGGCCGAGCCGCTCTCCCAGCCACTCGGGGGAAACGAAGATGTGATCTGACTCGTGGTCCGACATGAAACCCGCAACTCCTGCCCAAAAAGCCCGCATCCATCATGCGCCGGAGCCCGGCTTTCGGGCAACTTGCAATTGCGTCCTCTGAAACGGCGGCTTTTGGCCGGGTGTTGCTCACATGCAGCAGACCTCGGGGTCGGGGTGTTGTTTAAGAAGCTGGAACCATCCCGTGATGGAATGGATTTCTGGGGCAGTTGATTCGGGGGACTACCAGCATGAATCGCGCTGGAGTGATAAGCGCCGGCCTTGTGGCCGGCCTGATGTTTGCGGCTGCTGCCGACGCCAAGCCGGCCCGGCAGGGGAGCCGGGAGGCGGAACTGCGCGGCCTCGTGCAGACAAAGATCGCGCAGGAATACGAGCCAGGCACCATCGTGATCAGCCTGAGCCAGAAAAAGCTCTGGCTGGTGACCGGCGAGGGCGAGGCGATCCAGTATCGCGTCGCAGTCGGCAAGGCCGGCAAGGCCTGGACAGGCACCGCCTATGTGAAGGGCAAGTTCGTGCGTCCCGACTGGATGCCCCCGGCGGTGGTGAAGAAAGACAATCCGAAGATCCCGGATCTCATTCCGGGCGGGACGCCCGGCAACCCGATGGGCGAACGCGCCCTGACCCTCAACCTCGACGAGATCGCCATCCACGGCACCTCGGCCTCCATGCGACGCTCCATCGGAAGCGCGGCTTCCTATGGCTGCATCCGCATGCTGAACGAGGATGTGGTGGACCTGTTCGATCGCGTGCGCGTCGGCACGCCGGTCGTGGCGATCCGCTAGGATTTCAGCGATAAAGATCGGCGCGGGTCGGCGGCAGGCCGCTCGCGCCTTTTGTCTTCTTCGACGCCAGCGTCTGGAAGATGCCGACAGCAGAGCGCTGGAACGACAGGGAACAGCCGGCGAGATAAAGCAGCCACAGGCGCGTTTTGGGCCAACCGACGAGTTCGGCGGCCTTGTGGCGGTTGGCGTAGAGATTTTCGGTCCAGACCCGTGTGGTGCGCTCGTAATGCTCGCGCCACGCCTCGACATCATGCACCTCGAAGCCATGCGCTTCGAGATTGTTGATCGACATGCCGACAGTATCGAGTTCGCCGCCCGGAAAGATGTAGCGCGTCAATGCTGCATATTCGGGGCGCTGGCGGCGAAAGTTCTTCATGTTGCGCTTCGCCGGCCGCGCGATGGAGTGATGCAGGTAAAGCCCTCGCGGCCGCAGCAACCAGTGCATCTGCGAAAAATACGCATGATGGTTGTCGATGCCCACAGCCTCAAACATGCCGATTGAGGCGATCTTGTCGAAACTCTCCGGCGAATCGAGCGAGCGATAGTCACGCAGTTCAACGGTGACCCGATCAGCAATCCCGAGGCGCGCGATCTTCGCCTGCGCAAAAGCATATTGTTCCTGCGCCAGCGTCACGCCATGCGCCTTGACGCCGTAATGCTGCGCGGCGTGACACACGAGCCCGCCCCAGCCGCAACCGATATCCAGAAAACGCTCGCCTTCTTGCAGCCGCAGCTTGCGGCAGATCATGTCGAGCTTGGCCTGCTGCGCCTGCGCGAGCGTCGTGGTCGCGTCCGGGAAATACGCGCAGGTGTAGACCATCTCCGGATCGAGAAAGAGTTCGTAGAACTCGTTCGACAGGTCGTAGTGAAAGCGGATGAGCGCGCCATCGTCGCGCCCCTGTTCGACCTTCTCGGCGATCGGCCCCGCATAGGCGGTTCCTGATGAATGCGCTTGCCCGCTGCCGAACAGGAAAGGCGCCAGCGCCCTGAACGCCAGCCTCTTGTCGAGCCTGCGCCAGAGACCTTTCGTGTTGATGGTCCCTCGCCGTGCGGCGAAGTCCAGCAAGGTTCCGCCTTCAAGCTCAAGATCGCCCGAGGCGAGCAGTTCGATCAGCGTGACGAATTTGGGCTTGCGCACGAGCCGCGTAAGCGCCGCCGGCGTGCGGATCGTGATGCAAAGATCGCCTGATGCGCCGGGGCCAAGCGGAAGCTGCTCGCCGGTCCAGAGCTTGAGCGAAAGGTCCGCCTGCAACAGCTCCGCCAGATGAGTGGCCAGCCGCCGCAATCCGTCCATGCGCCTGTCTGTGTCGGGAGCCATGCGAATCTCCGCTGCGCATACTAGCACTACTTTGGCAGATTAGATCTGACGGCGTCGGCGAGGAGTTTCTCACAGTGGGGGCATCGCCTGGGAGGAGGCCGTGCGAAGAAGCCGAGGATGGCTTGCCTGATGGCCGGCATGGTCGGTTGCGGCGGCGGTCCCCCGACTC
>CANJNI010000031.1 GCA_947475995.1 Beijerinckiaceae bacterium
ATCGCAACCGCAATGCGATCGAACGCATGTTCTGTCGATTGAAGGACTTCCGGCGCATCGCCACCCGATACGATAGAAGCGCAACCAACTTCCTCGCTGCCGTCTGTATCGCAGCCACCGTCAGCTACTGGTTATGAGTCTGGACCCTAGTTTTCAAAAATTTCGGGATGGATTGTTGCGTTTGGTTTCTTGAGAATCCCGCACCCCGCCCCTCACCTTTTCGCGAAACTCCAGTCCGGCGCGACGCTCTTGATCAGCATCAGCACCAGCGCGATCACCACATTCACCGCCGGCCCCGCCAGCGCAACCGCCAGTTCCTGGGAGGGTTTTTCGGGAATGCGCTCCAGATTGGCGACGCCCCCGATCGGCAGCAGCGTCACATCGGGCGTATGCACCCCGTAGCGGCGCGCCATCAGGATATGGCCGAACTCATGCAGCAACACGCACAGGAACAGCAGGATGATGAAGGCGAGATTCTCGCCAGCCGCCGAACTGCCACCCGTCCGGTAGGCCGAAAAACCAATCCACACCAGAAACAGCAGGAACGTGATGTGTATCCGCACAGCCGTGCCGGCAATGCGGCCGATGGTGATGGACCAGGGCATGCGGAACTCCTTTGAACCAAGGTAAGCAGCGAGCAGACGCTTCGCCAGTGCTGCGCTTCAGCGAACGATGGGCAGATCGTAAAGCGGCGCGTCCGCGAAACCTTTCAGCGTGTAATGCCACCATTCTGGCGGATAATTGACGAAGCCGTGCGGCTCCATCAGCGCTTTCAGCAGCGCCCGGTTGGCGCGCGCGGCAGCGTTGACGGCCTTGCTGGCGCTCGCCGAGCGGGGATCGAACAGATCGAACGGCGACCCGAAATCCACCGCGCTTCCATCCAGCTTCTGCAACGCGAGATCGACAGCTACTCCGGCGGAATGCGACGAGCGGCGGCCAATGTAGCCCTTCTCGAACAGCAGCAGCTTGTCGATGGCCGGATAATATCGCGCCTTGGCGGCCTGATCGGCGGGATCCTGCGCCCATTTGACGAAAGCATCCGTGGCGCGCTGCGGCCTGTAGCAGTCGAACGCGACCAGCCGGTAGCCCCGCCTTTCGGCATCCTGCGCGACTTTCGCCAGAGCTTGCGCCATTTCGCGCCGCGCCCAGCAATCGGCGGCGTCATAGCCCGGTACAGGCCGCCCGGTGAAATTGTCGGCCCCCGCATAGCGCACATCCTGCACGATCTGCGGAGCCACATCGGCGAGGCGCACGAAACCGGGCGGCAGGCCGGCCGCATCCGCCGCCGTCGAAAGTCCTGCCGTCAGGAGGGTCAACAGTCCGGCCATGAATCGCGTCTGCCATCGCATTTGCCCGTAATGTCGTCTTTTTGCGGGTTCATGTCTAACCTCGCACAAGATTGAGTCGGCTCTCTGACCGGACAGGGATTCGCTTTGGCCGATGCAGACGAAAAACTCGTGGTAGCCATCGACGACATTCGCGCCGCAGCCGCGATCGTCGAAGGACAAGTCGTGCGCACGCCCACGCTGCGCGCTCCCGCTTTGTCGGCGCTGACCGGCGCGGACGTTTTCGTCAAATACGAGAACATGCAAGTCACGGGCGCTTTCAAGGAGCGCGGCGCCATCGTGCGCCTCGCGGCTTTGACCCGGGACGAGCGGCAGCAAGGCGTCATCGCCATGTCGGCCGGCAATCATGCGCAGGCCGTCGCCTTTCACGCGAAGCGCCTTGGAATACCCGCCACCATCGTGATGCCGCTGCTGACGCCGATGGTGAAGGTGCTAAACACGAAAGCGCATGGCGCCCGCGTCATCCTGCATGGCGAGACGCTCAGCGAAGCGCAAACCAGATGCGCCGAACTTGCGCAGGCGGAAGGCCTGACGCTGGTTCACCCCTATGACGATCCCCATGTCATTGCCGGACAGGGGACCATCGCGCTGGAAATGCTGGCCGACGCTCCCGATCTTGACGTCCTGATCGTCCCCATCGGCGGCGGCGGACTTATCAGCGGCATTGCGGTTGCGGCCCGTGCGCTGAAACCCGAAATCGAAATCGTCGGCGTCGAAGCGGCCCTTTTTCCATCTTTCTGGAACGCGCTGCACGACGAGCAGCGCCCGCTCGGCGGGCCGACGCTGGCGGAAGGCATTGCGGTGAAAAACGTCGGCAGGCTCACGCTGCCCATCGTGCGGACGCATGTGTCGCGCATCGCACTGGTGGAAGAGCCTGACATCGAGAGGGCGGTGAACGGCTTCGCCACTCACCAGCGCACGATGGCGGAAGGCGCAGGCGCGGCCGGCCTCGCGGCCATGCTGGCGGACCCCGACCCCTACCGGGGCAAGCGTGTTGGCCTCGTCCTGTGCGGCGGCAACATCGACGCCCGGCTTCTGGCTTCCATCATGGTGCGGGAGCTGGAGCGCGAAAGCCGCATCATGTCGTTTCGCATCGTCATGCAGGACCGGCCGGGTCTGCTTGGCGCGCTGGCCACGCAGATCGGCCAGTCCGGCGCGAATATTCTGGAAGTCTCGCACAGACGGTTGATGCTGGACGTCCCGGTCCGAAGTATTTCGGTCGACCTGACAGTAGAAATTCGGGATAGCTTACATGCCGATCAAGTCCTGGGCGATCTTTCCGCCGCCGGAATGCGCGCCACAAGACTTCGGCAAGGCTCGAACGACCCGATTGCAGATTGAGGATGATTAGGCTTGTCTGATACGGCTTCGACGCTCATCATACCGCCGCGCAACGACGGTGCCGACTCAGGCCCCGGGAAGCGAGGCATGAGCAACAGCGCCACCGAGGCCGTCAAGGCGGCTGAGCCCGCCGCTCCCCCTGCCGCAGCCACGCTCGACGAGGCTGCGCTCGACGAGGTGCGCCGCCGTCGCGTCTTCGCCTTTTTCGACGACCTGCTGGTGATCACCCTGATCTATGCCACGCTGATGCTCGTCCTTGGACTGGCGGGCGTCATCCCGCCGGGCCGTCCCTGGCTTTATGCACCGCCGCTCTATCCGGTGATCACGATTTTTTACAACGCCTTCACCATCTCCCGCAGCGGCGCTACGCCCGGAATGAAGATGGTGGGCATCCGGATGCACATGAAGGACGGTCGACCGGCCCCGTTCCTCAACGCCGCCGCCCACGCACTGTTCTTTTACCTGAGCGTTGTGCTCCTGACGCCGCTCGTCCTGCTGGTTGGCAAGCGCTCCCCGGAGAAGCGCTTCCTGCATGACCGCTGGGCCGAAGTCTACATTTCAAACAAGCAGAAGGACGACTGATTCGTTGTCTCCGATCCCTTGTGCGCGCGGCGGGCGAGGCCACATAATGCCGTGGCGCGGCTCGGTCCGCCGGAGGGTCAGATGAGCAACACGGGCGGTCAGCAGAGGAGCGCGGCGGATTTCGCCCACGTTCCGCAGCTTCCGGCAGCGGCTTTCGCGGGCGTCAGGACCCGCCGGATGGTCGCCATCGCCATCGACCTCATGTTCATCACGCTGCTGTTCATCGGCGCGCTGGCGATCCTGTTCGTGCTCGGGATCATCACATTTGGCCTGACATGGTTCCTGATCCCGCCGCTCTATCCGGTCATCGCGTTTCTCTACAACGGCATGAGCGTTTCGGGCTGGCGGATGGGCACGCCCGGCATGCGGATGATGGACCTTGAGGTGCGGATGACGGACGGCTCCCCCGTGCCGTTCCTCAACGCCGCCGCCCATGCCCTGCTGTTCTATCTCAGCTGGGTGTTCCTCACGCCGCTGGTGCTGCTGGTCTCCCTCTTCTCCAGCGGCAAGCGCTGCCTGCATGACATGCTGGCGGGCGTGGTGGTGACGCGCAGGCCGTGACGGCCCCGCGCGTCAAAACCGCTTTCCGGCAACCTTCGGGTAATGGTAAATTGCCACACTGTCCGCTTGCGCCCCGAACGGCCATTGCGTGAAGAGTAGCCAGTGACGAGAGAACCCCGAGACGCCCCGCAGTTTTACCTGACGGCGCCCTCCCCCTGCCCCTACCTGCCGGGCAAGGAGGAGCGGAAGGTCTTTACGCATCTGGTCGGCCGCCGGGCCGCCAGCCTCAACGACACGCTCACCGAGAGCGGCTTCCGCCGATCGCAGACGATCGCCTATCGACCGGCTTGCGAGAATTGCCGCGCCTGCGTGTCGGTGCGGGTGCTGGTGAACGAATTTGAAATGTCCCGCAACATGCGCCGCGTGCTGGAACGCAATGCCGACCTGATCGGCGCGGCCCAGCCGCCGCAGGCGACATCGGAGCAATATTCCCTGTTCCGCGGCTATCTGGACACGCGCCATTCCGACGGCGGGATGGCGGACATGAGCATGCTGGACTTCTCGATGATGGTCGAGGATTCCCACGTCCAGACCCGCGCGATCGAATATCGTCGGCGCGGCCCCGATACGTTCATCACCGGTCAGGGCGTCGGCCCGCTGGTAGCAGTGTGCCTGACGGACATTTTGGCCGACGGCCTGTCGATGGTCTATTCGTTTTACGATACGGACGAGGCCGACCGCTCGCTCGGGACCTGGATGATCCTCGAACATGTCGAACGCGCAAGGCGACTGGGCCTGCCTCATCTCTATCTCGGCTATTGGGTCGAGGGTTCGCGCAAGATGGCCTACAAGGCCCGCTACCTGCCGCAGGAGCGCCTGCAGATGGGCGGCTGGGACCGGTTCGAGTAATCAGGTCACAGAAATGAAGGCGACGTCCTCGCCTTCCAGAACAGCCGCCGTCAGCTTGCCGGTCAGATAGGCGCCGGTATCCACGTTGATGCGGTTCGGCAAATGCGTCGGCGTGTCGGTCGGCGTATGGCCATGCACGACGACCTTTCCGAAGGACCCCTCGTGGTGAAGGAATTCCTCGCGAATCCACAGGAGGTCCGCCGGGCGCTGCCGGTCGATAGGAACGCCCGGCTTCACGCCTGCATGGACAAAACAATAATCGCCGATCGACAGGATCGGCGGCAGCTTTTCCATGAAATCCAGATGTTCGTTCGGGAATGACGCGCTGAACGCCGCATGGGCCTTTTCGACGCCCTCGCCGCGCATGAGATCGCGCACATCCACCCCGTAGGAAAACAGCGTCTCGAGTCCGCCGAACTTTTTCCAGCTCAGGATCAACTGCGGGTCCGAGAGATATTCGAGCAGGGTTTCCTCGTGATTGCCGCGAAGGAAAAGCCGCTCGATTCCGTCGCCGCCGGCCGTGCGCAGATATTCCACCACGCGCCGCGAATCCGGCCCACGGTCCACAAAGTCGCCGAGATAAATCGTGAGCGCGCGCGGGACCGGCCGCTCGCCCAGATCCTCCCGAATGCGTTGCTCCAGCCGCATCAACAGGTCATAGCGGCCGTGGATGTCCCCTATGGCGTAGACCCGCATTCCGTCCGGGAGGGATGCGGATGCATGGCCACGGCGAACCGCAGGCTTGCCCGCAACGTCTCCTCCGCCCAGCCATCTGCTCAGAAATCCCATCGCTCCCGCGCCTCCGTCAGCGCTTCCGCCGGAATCGCTGGCGCACATGTAGTCCTTTCCGACGCGTCGCGACAGGTGACCAGCCGCCGCATTCCGGCTAGGCTTGGCGCACAATGGGGAGGCACAAATGACATTGCAGGCCACTGCGCTTTACGGCGCGCTTCTGGGATTGATCGGCGTCATACTGGCCGGGATGGTCGGGCGCGCGCGCTCGGCGGCGAAGATTTCTCTCGGCGAAGGCAGCGATCCGCGCCTTCTGGAAGCCATTCGCCGCCACATGAATTTCGTCGAAAACGTGCCGCTCGCGCTGATCCTTCTCGCTGCGGTCGAGATCAACGGCGGCGGACGCACCTGGGTTCACGTTCTGGGTGGAGCGCTGCTCGTCGCGCGAATCATCCATCCGTTCGGGATAAGCGTCGATAAGGCCAACACATGGCAGCGCGGGGCCGGCGCCGGCCTGACATTGCTGATGTTGATCGCCTGCTGCCTGACGCTGCTGAAACAGGCCCTGTGGGGCTAGGCCCGGCAGCACCGCACTCGAACGAGAGGACGGCAGGGTTCCATCACCCGAACCGGTTGCTCTTCGGGAAGCCCTTCGGCGGCAGGCGACCGGCTTCGGCGCGATTGCCGATCCACTCGGCAAGGTCCGCCTTGCCGACAGTAAAGTTGCGACCGGCGCTGTCCTTCCACGTAAGACCCTCCGCGAGCGCGAAGACCTTCGCATCTGCGATGCCGCCGTCCTTGTAGCGTTGCAGGCGGACGCCCTTGCCGCGCGACATTTCGGGAATCTGGTCGAGCCCGAAGACCAGCATCTTGCGGTTGTCGCCCACCGTGGCGACGTGATCGCCCGTGGCTTCCACCACGATGGCAAGCCTGGTTGGCGCATCGAGGTTGAGCACCGCCCTGCCCTTGCGGGTCGATGACAGCATCTCGTCCTGCGAGGTCACGAAACCGCGCCCGTCGCCGCCCGCCAGCAGCATCTTCACGCCGGGGCGGAACAGCATCACGGTCGAAACGTCTTCGCCCTCGTCGATGTCCGCCATCAGGCGGATAGGCTCCCCGTGGCCGCGTCCCCCCGGCAGCTTCGAGGCCTCCAGCGTGTAAACCTTGCCGTTGGTGGCGAAGACAAGGATCTTCGACGTCGTCTCGGCAAAGAACGAGATCTTCAAAGCGTCGTCGCCCTTGAAGCTGATGCTGCTCAAGTCCTGCATGTGGCCCTTGAGGGCGCGTATCCAGCCCTTCTCGGTCACCACCACGGTGATCGGCTCGCGCTCGATCATCGCTTCCGTCAGGTCGATCTCGGAGGTTTCCGGCGCCGTCTCGAATGTTGTCCGGCGCTTGCCGAGCTTCGTCTCGGGACCGAACTTCTTGCGGACGTCGCGCACCTGCCAGGTGATGGTCTTCCACTGCTTGACCTCGTCGGCCAGCAGGGTTTCGATATCTGCCTTCTCTTTCGACAGCGCATCGTGCTCGGCGTTGAGCTGCATTTCTTCCAGCCGCCGCAAAGAACGCAGCCGCGTGTCGAGAATGTAATTCGCCTGCACGTCCGACAGAGAGAAGCGCTCCTTGAGGCGATCCTTCGGATCGTCTTCCTCGCGGATGATGCGAATGACCTCGTCCAGATGCAGGAACACGATCAGCATTCCGGCGACGACTTCAAGCCGATGCTCGATCTCGCCCAGCCGATGCCGCGAGCGGCGCAGCAGTACGTCGCGGCGATGATCGAGCCATTGCCGCAGGGCCTCCGACAGCGAGAGGACGCGCGGCACGACGCCATCGACGAGAACGTTCATGTTCATCGCGAAGCGGCTTTCGAGCTCCGTGAGGCGGAACAGCGATTCCATCATCACCGCCGGATCGACCGTGCGCGAACGCGGTTCGATCACCACGCGCACGTCCTCGGCAGATTCATCGCGAATGTCGGCGACGAGCGGCAGTTTCTTCTCATTGATGAGTTCGGCCATCTTTTCGATGAGCCGCGACTTCTGAACGCCATAGGGGATCTCGGTGACGACCACGGCCCATGTGCCGCGATTGCCCTCTTCCTTGCTCCAGCGCGCCCGCACGCGGAAGGAGCCGCGTCCGGTCCGATACGTCTCGGCGATCATGTCCGGCGTATCGACGATGATGCCGCCGGTGGGAAAATCGGGACCCGGCACGAAGGTCACGAGCTGGTCGGACGTCGCCTTTGGATGCGAGATGAGATAAAGCGCCGCGTCGCAAAGCTCGGCCACATTGTGCGGCGGAATCGATGTCGCCATGCCGACCGCGATGCCCTGCGATCCGTTGGCGAGCAGGTTCGGAAAGGCGGCGGGCAGGACGATCGGCTCTTTCTGGTCGCCCGAATAGTTCTCGCGAAAATCAATCGCGTCTTCGTCGATGCCCTCCAGCAGAAGCCCGGCGACTTCCGTCATGCGGGCTTCCGTGTAGCGATAGGCGGCGGCGGAATCGCCGTCGATGTTTCCGAAGTTTCCCTGCCCGTCGATCAGCGGATAGCGCGAAGCAAAATCCTGCGCGAGACGCACCAGCGCATCATAGATCGCCTGGTCGCCGTGCGGATGGAACGAACCCATCACGTCGCCGACGATCTTGGCGCTTTTCTTGAAAGCCGTGCCCGGGTCCAGCCGCAGGATATTCATTCCGTAAAGAATGCGGCGATGGACAGGCTTCAGGCCGTCGCGCGCGTCCGGCAGCGCGCGGCCCATGATGGTCGAAAGCGCATAGGCGAGATAGCGCTCTTCCAGCGCATCCCGGAGATTCACAACGTCAGCGGAGCCGCCGGCCGGCGGCGTCGGGGGATCGATCTTGCCCATGCGGATGCCCTAGAGGATCGGGCGAGTCGGGGCAAGTTCTTGTTTTGTACCGACATGAGAGAAGCCGCCGGTCCCTCTCAGCGTCTGCCAATCGTTTGATTAGATGGGGCTTGCTCCAAATGCCATTTCTAGCGAACTTTCAACTACAGGCCCCGCAATTTGCACCACGACGCCTCGACTCGAGTAGTCCATAATATTAATTCTGACCTCCGGATTGGTTGAATATAATCTTTTATAGTTATTAAATATAGGAGTATCAAATACAATGAAAAAGAAAGCGCCAGCAACCGAAACACCCCCACCCGGTTCGGTTGTGACCCCATAATATGCAACATACCAACGGCCGATGTTTTCGGACTTAATCTCCAGCGGATCTTGTCCCTTACGAAAAATGACCGTTAATGTTGCATTGTCCTTTATGTGTAAGCCTTTTTCATTTTTTGTTTCGGGGTCTGACCGCGCATGCAGATAGTGTTGCACCCACAACGTGAGAACAATTCCAACGGAGAAACACGCAGACGGAAGCAACCAAACAGTGCCCGTCAAACTATCGAAAAGCGAAGAAATACTTTCGGCTCTGTTGGCCAAGACGGAGTCCCACCCAATTCTTTCCGCCAGCTTGGCAGCAGGCGCTTGGAGAAACGGCACGACGAGCAGCGCCCCGATTAGAGACGCAATCCATCGAAAAAGCTCTTGACCTTTCATAGCTCGACAATAGCTCGATTCTGTTCGAGACAGTATCAAAACCGCCGACCCCGATTGCGTTGGATTTCGTTGCGCCCCGCGTCCGACAGGTCTAGCAAGGGGCCAACCTTCCGCCCGAAGCCGACAGCAACGCGTGGCTTCCATCCCGCGAGATTCCAATGGCCAAGAAATCCTCCTCCGTCCAGGTGGGCGAGTTCATCCTGTTCGACGTCACCTACGAAGACGGCTCGCAGCGCTCCAACCGCCGTGTTCCGGCCTCCGAACTCGGCGGCCTCGATGGCGACCAACCGGCCAAATACATCATCGAGAAGCAGGACCGCGAGATTTCCGAAAAGTCCGGAATGCCGCCGTTGCAAATCAAATCCTTGAAACGTTCCGGCAAAAAATAGCCGCAATTTCAAAGCGGCCCCGGGCACTTCAAAGGGTGTTGCGTGTTTGCACTAGCGGCTCGCGCAGCGCGCTCCTAAAAGGCGGGCATTGCGAGTGAGTCGTGTGCTGACGCGCACATTCACAGGTGCGATTCGTCGGCATGGTGGCCACGGTCGCTCACATTCAATTGAGCGCCCCACATGGGGCAGGGTAGCATGACAAAGATTCTCTCGTTCTTCGGTTTCGTCCTCGGCTTTGTGATGATGAGCGTCCTGCTTGCCGGCGTCTCCACCTCGGGCAGCGTTTCGGCGCGGGAAGAGACGATGGCGGCCTGCGAGATGGATTCCTCGCTCAGCGGCTACGGCATCGCCACGGCGGTCTGCACGGACAAGTAAGTCAGTTGCGGGCGATCAGCGCCATATAGGCGTTGCGCGATTCCGGCGGCGACAGCCCGCGCGGCCCCAGTACATCACGCGCAAGAAAGTATCCGGTCAGCGCAAAGCCGTTGAGAATGTCGGCGACCGCAGGCGTGTTGGCGACCGCATGGCCGGCGATGAAGTCCGGCAGCGCGAGCAACCGGTCCCGCCACGGTTCGCCCGCTGCCCGGGAGACGGCCCTGCCCGACTTCGGCGAAACATAGACGAGATCGTTCGTCTGGCCGGTTGCGGCGCAGCAGGACAGGTCCAGTCCGAAGCCCAATTCGGCCAGAATGGCGAGTTCAAAGCGCACCAAGAGTGCCGGCGCAATTTCCGCCTCTCCCAAATGATCGATCAGGACGTCGAGCGTCTCGTAAAGCGCCTGGTGCGGGTCACGCTCAGGCAAAAGCCGCAGCAGCGCGCCCAGCATGTTGACGCCATGCAGGGCAAGCGGCGTTCCCATGATGTCGCCGGCGCGCGCACGCGTCACCTCGATCGCATAAGTTCCCAGATGTTCTTCCAGCCGGGCGCGCCAGACGCAATCCGCCGAGTTCCCGGGCTGCAGGACCGTCTGCATGCGCGGTGAACGGCCGCCCTTCACGATGCCCATGTGGCGACCGTGGTCGCGCGTCATCATCTCGACGATGGCGGAGGATTCGCCGTACCGCTTGATCCCGATGATGATTCCCTGATCGCGCCATTCCATCGCGATGAACTCAATCGGGCTGTCTGGGCGGCACACGCGCCAGCAGCGCCGCGCAGACAAGAGCGATTCCGATCAACCCGAATGCAAAGCCGCCCACATAGGGCCACTCTCCCGCCGACCAGACATAGCCGCCGATCCAGCCGACCACTGCCGAACCCATATAATAGCACAGCAGATAGATCGAGGCCGCCTGCGCGCGGCCTCCAGGCGAGGCGCGCAGCCCCACCCAGCTCGCCGCAACCGCATGCGCGCCGAAGAATCCCGCCGTCAACGCCGCCATTCCGGCGACGATCAGCGGCACGTTGTCGAACATGGTGAGGCACAGCCCGAGCGTCATCAGCCCGATGCCCGCCGGAAACACGCGCCGCCGTCCGTACCGCGTCGCCAGCGCGCCCATGCGGGCCGAACTGAAACTGCCGAGCAGATAGACGATGAAGATCGACCCGATCGCCGTCTGGCTCAACCCGAACGGCGGTAGCTGCAGGCGGAAGCCGAGATAATTGTAGATCATCACGAAGGCGCCCATCAGGACGAAGGCGCAAATGACCAGAAGCCGCAGGCCCGCATCCCGGCTCTCGCGCACAAGCCCGCCGAGCAGCGCCCGAACATTTGGCTCTTGCGGCCGGAAGTGACGGGAGAGCGGCAGCGCATACCAGAACAGCACGCTGGCGGTGAGGCTGAACAGCCCCATCACCACAAGCCCCGTCCGCCAGGAGCCCCAATCCGTCATCGCCGACACCACGAAACGGCCGACCATGCCGCCCAGCCCGCTGCCCGCGATGTAAAGTCCCATGGCCGGGCCGATGGCGTCGCCATCCATCTCGTCGCTCAGATAGGCCATGGCGACAGCCGGAAGTCCGCTAAGCGAAACGCCCATCAGGCCGCGCAGCAGGACGACCTGCCACCATTGGGTCGCAAGACCGAGAAGGATCGTGGCGACAGCCGACCCCGCAAGCGCTGCAATCATGATTGCCCGGCGACCGATGACTTCTGACAGCGAAGCCGTGGCGATCATCGTCACAGCCATGAGGGTCATCGGCAGTGACAGGACGAGACTGGATTGCGCCGGCGTGATCCCGAATTCGTTCACGAAGGCGGGCATGATCGGCTGCGGACAATAGAGCAGCGCGAAGATCGCAAAACCTCCCGCCGCGAGGGCGGCTGCTGCGCGGCGGAATTCGGGCGTTCCACGCGCAATGCGCGACGGCTCGCTCGCCGCCTCAGTCATGCGGGAAATCGAGACCCATTTCGCGGTAGCGGTCGGGATCGTCGATCCAGTTTTCGCGCACCTTCACGAAGAGGAAGAGATGCACCTTGGTCTCGGCCGCTTCCATGATTTCCTTGCGGGCGGCCGCCCCGATGGATTTGAGCATCTGGCCGCCCTGCCCGATCACGATCTTCTTGTGGCTGTCGCGCGTGACATAGATCGTCTGCTCCACGCGGGCCGAACCGTCCTTCTGATCCTTCCACTGCTCGGTTTCGACGGTCATCTGGTAGGGCAATTCGTCGTGAAGGCGTTCGAAGATCTTCTCGCGAGTAATTTCCGCAGCGAGCGACCGCAAGGGCGCGTCGGAAATCTGGTCTTCCGGATAGAGCCACGGACCGGGCTTCATGAGTCCGGCGAGCTTCTCACGCAGCTTGTCGACGCCGTGCCCCTTGAGGGCCGACACCATGAAGGTTTCGGCAAACGGAACCTTCTCGTTGATGTCGGCGGCGAGCTTGAGCAGCGACGGCGCTTCCACCGTGTCGATCTTGTTGAGGATCAGCACTTTCGGACGCCTGATCTCGCCAAGCTTTTCGAGGATCACAGCCGTTTCATCGTCAATGCCGCGCTTGGCGTCCACCAGCAGCGCCACGACATCGGCGTCATGCGCGCCGCCCCAGGCCGACGTCACCATCGCGCGGTCGAGCCGGCGCTTGGGGGCGAAGATGCCCGGCGTGTCGACGAAAATGATCTGCGCCTGCCCTTCGATGGCAATGCCGCGCACCAGTGCACGCGTCGTCTGCACCTTGCGGGAGACGATCGAAACCTTCGCCCCTACGACGAGGTTCAGCAGCGTGGACTTGCCCGCATTCGGCGCGCCGATCAGGGCGACGATTCCGCATGATGTCTCAGACAATGGATTCGCCTTCCGGGGCTGGGCGGCGAGGCTTCTTCTCGATCACGCCTTCTTTTTCTAGGAACGACTGGGCGGCCGATTGTTCGGCCACACGTTTGGAGGACCCGTTGGCCGGCATGGGCTCGAAACCCTCGACTGTCACGGTGACGGTGAACTCCGGCGCATGCGCCGGGCCCGAACGCTGCGTCTCGCGATAGACCGGCGTCGCCAGTCCCCGCGCTTGCGCCCATTCCTGCAACGCTGTCTTGGAATCGCGCAACGGACGGCGCGGCGACATCATGCGTCCAGCCCACGAGCGGCGCACAAGCGCCAGCGCGGCCTCGAAGCCGCCGTCGAGAAACACTGCGCCGATGATCGACTCGCAGATATCGGCCAGAATGGTGACCTTCTTCGACTCGCCATCAAGGCTCTCGCCGCCGCCGAAGCGGATGTGCCGGCCCGCGCCCCATTCGTCGGCGATCTCGGCGCAGGTCTCCTTGCGAACCAGTTCGGCCAGACGACGCGACAATTCCCCTTCGTCGGCCTTCGGAAACGTCTCGAACAGCATGGCCGAGATCGACAGGCCGAGCACGCGATCGCCCAGAAACTCAAGGCGCTGATAGGTTTCGGCGCGCGCGGCGCTCGTTTTCACCGCGCTGACATGGGTCAGCGCGCGCGTCAGAAGCAGGCGATCCGTGAAGGTGTGACCGATACGATCTTCGAGTTCGTCGACGTTGCTCTTGGGTGCTTTCGCCACGTCACCGCACCGGCTGGAAAATCCTCGACCAACGCACGGCGGTGGGCCATTTCCAGATCTGCCAGGCCGACTCGCCTTCCTCGATCGAGAAGAAGATGATCTCCGCCCGGCCCACAAAATTCTCGAACGGCACGAAACCCACGCCCCCTTCCTCGGGTCCGACGCGGGAATCCGTGGAATTGTCGCGGTTGTCGCCCATCATGAAATAATGGCCGGGAGGAACTTCGAAGACTTTGGTATTGTCGAAAAAGCCGGTGTCGCCATCGCGCTCGATCAGCAGATGCTTCACGCCGCCGGGGAGCGTTTCATAATAGGTCGGCACTTCGGCGTCGTGCCCGAAGGCGTTCTTCGTGCGCACCTTCGGGGCCGCCTCGCGCGGAGCCATCTGGCCGTTGATGTAGAGGCGGCCAGCGATCATCTGCACCTTGTCGCCCGGCATGCCGATCACGCGCTTGATGTAATCCGTCTCCCCGTCGCGCGGCAGCTTGAACACCGCTATGTCGCCGCGCTTGGGCTCGGAGCCCAGAATGCGGCCGGAAAAGACGTTCGGGCTGAACGGGATCGAGAATTTCGAATAGCCGTAGGAATATTTGGAGACGAACAGATAGTCGCCGATCAGCAGGGTCGGAATGAGCGAACCCGACGGAATGTTGAACGGCTGGAACAGGATCGTCCGCACCACGACCGCGATCAGCAGGGCCTGCACAATGACCTTGATGGTCTCGCCAATGCCGCCTTCATCGGCGCGCTTCTTGGAGGAAGTCACAGGCTTGGACCCGAGGCCGACCGGTTCGGTCATGTCATATCTCTTCCGAATGACCGCACGGCAAGGCGGGCGACTGGACGGGAATGCGCCGAGACGGGTCCGCGAGCGACCGGGCGGCGCCACGAGGGCAGCTATAACGACTGTCATCCGGCCCGCCAAGCCCGGATGTGGTCCGCATTTCAAGCGGGCCCTTCATGCCTCGAAACTTTGGCAAAACGACGGCTTGCCCGGAACGACGACTTGCCTAGGTGCGCAAAGGCCGGGCTTCTATCAGCACATGAGCTTGGGCTATGGGAAATTCGTCCGTGATCGTGAGGTGAATCACCGCCTCGTGACCTTCCGGCGTCATCGCCCTGAGTCGTTCGGCGGCTCCCCCGGTCAACTCCATGGTCGGCTTGCCGCCGCGAAGGTTGACCACACCCATGTCCCGCCAGAATACGCCCTTGCGTAAACCGGTGCCGAGCGCCTTGGCGCAGGCTTCCTTGGCGGCGAAGCGCTTCGCATAGGAGGCCGCCCGGTCTGCCCGGCTTTCGGACTTCTTCTGCTCGATTTCGGTGAAGCATCGCTGGATGTAACGGTCGCCAAAACGGTCCAGCGTCTCCTGAACGCGGCGGATGTCGGTCATGTCGGTGCCCATGCCGATGATCATGCGCCCGCGTCCGCCCGGACGCCTGCGCGCCCCTCGTCCATCGCCTTGCGCATGGTGGCGATCGCGTTCTCCAGCCCGACGAAAATCGCCTCGCCTATGAGGAAATGCCCGATATTCAGTTCGACGATCTGCGGCAGGGCCGAAATTTTCCGCGCCGTCGCGAAGTCGAGTCCATGGCCCGCATGGCATTCTATGCCGCGCTCCGCCGCATGCGCCGCCGCGACCCGGATGCGGCCGAATTCGCGGCTCGCCCGGGCCTGGTCGCCGTCCGCGACCGCGTGACACCATGCGCCCGTGTGAAGCTCGACGACCGGCGCTTTCAGCGAAACCGCCGCGTCAATGGCGTCGATGGACGGTTCGATGAACAGCGAAACCCGAATGCCGCCGCGCTTCAGTTCGTCCACGAAGGGAAGCAGATGCGCATGGCCGCCGATGACGTCGAGGCCGCCTTCGGTGGTGCGTTCCGTACGTTTTTCCGGCACCAGACAGGCCGCGTGCGGCCGGGTCCGCAACGCAATGTCCAGCATCTGCGGCGTGGCGGCCATCTCGAAGTTCAGCGGCTTGCTGATGGTCTTCTTGATCCGGGCGATATCTTCGTCGACGATGTGCCGCCGATCTTCGCGTAGATGAGCCGTAATGCCGTCCGCGCCGGCCGCAATGGCAAGTTGCGCCGCCCGAACCGGATCCGGCACAGCGCCGCCGCGCGCATTCCGGACCGTGGCCACATGGTCGATATTGACCCCCAGACGCAGCGGCAAAGCCATGTTGGTTCCTTTCAGAGACCCCGGCTTCCGGGCTTGACCGCCGGCAGGGCCGCCAGTTCGGGGGGAAGTGCGTCGGGCGCATAATCGGGAATGTCCAGCGTCGCCAGAGCCACGCGGGGCACGCCGATATCTGCGCGGCCGCCCGAACGGTCGATCAGGCAGGCCGCCCCGACGATCTCGCCCGGAAACGGACGAACCGCCTCGATTGTCTCGCGATACGACAATCCTGTGGTGAGAATGTCGTCTACCACCAGCACCCGCGCGTCTTTCGGAATATCGAAGCCCCGCCGAAGCGCGAACTTGCCGTCGACGCGCTCCACAAAGATCGACTTCGCCTTGAGATGCCGGGCCGTCTCATATCCGGGAACGATTCCGCCCACCGCCGGCGCCACCACGATGTCGATCTTGCCGAATTTCTTCTCCGCCTCCTGCGCCAGCGCCCGGCACAGGCGTTCGGTCCGGTCCGGATACTGGAAGACGAACATCTTTTGCAGGAATGTCCCGCTGCGCCGTCCCGAGGTGAGAATGAAATGGCCCGTCAGCAGCGCCCCGGCGCCGCGGAATTCGTCCAAAACCTCGTCCTGCGTCATGGTCTGCCCGTCCGGTGATGTTGCGCCATTTAGGGCGAAGCCGACCGGTCGCACAAGCAAAACGGCCCGCTTTTCGACAACTACTCCGCCGCGTCAGCCGTGATCGTGGAGCCGACCTGCGTCTCCAGCAGATGACGGTAAACTCCACCCGGACGCCCGACCAGATCGGCATGGGAACCGTCCTCGACGATCCTGCCATGCTCGAACACGAGAATCCGGTCGAGCCGCTGGATCGTCGACAGCCTGTGGGCGATCACGATGGTGGTTCGTCCCTGGGTCAGCCGGTCCATCGCTTCGCGGATGAAATGTTCCGACACGGAATCAAGGCTCGACGTCGCCTCGTCGAGGATCAGGATCGGCGTATCGGCCAGAATGGCGCGCGCGATGGCGACTCGCTGGCGCTCGCCGCCCGAAAGCTTGATCCCGCGCTCGCCGACGAGCGTCTGATAGCCTTTCGGCAACCCGGCCACGAACTCGTCCACATGGGCGAGTTTCGCTGCTTCTCGAATCTGCTCCGGCGTCGCCCCCGGCCGTCCATAGGCGATGTTGTCCGTGAGTGAGCGATGGAACAGGACCGGTTCCTGCGGCACCAGACCGATTGAACTGCGCAACGATGTTTGCGTGACGCGCGAAATGTTCTGTCCGTCGATCAGGATTCTCCCGCCGTCGAGATCGTAGAGACGCTGGATCAGCTTGACGAAAGTCGACTTGCCCGCGCCCGATGGTCCAACCAGCCCAACCCGCTGGCCAGCCGGAATGTCGAGTGAGAATTGGTCGTACAGCGGCTCACCGGCGCCCTTGTAACGAAAGGTCACGCGGTCGAACGATATCGCGCCGCGCGAAACACTGAGTTGGGCCGCATCGGGCGCGTCGGCGACCTGAATGCTCGTGTCGCGGAATTCCAGCACGTCGTCCATGTCGTTGACGGTGCGCTGCACGGTGCGGACGTGCTGCGAGATGTCGCGCAGGTAACCGGCGATCAAAAACTGAGTGGCCAGCAGACTGGCGATATCGCCCGGCGTTGCCTGCCCCTGCTGCCAGAGCCAAAGCCCTGTCCCCAGCATGGAGGCCTGCAGGACCATCATCAGCGCAGCCTGAATCAGGCCTGCCCATGCGGCGCGGTCCCACCAGACGATGGAGCTGCGTTGCCAGTGTCCGGCGACGTCGGCGAACATCTGGTCCTCGCGGGATTCCGCCGCAAAGCTCTTCACCGCCTGATTGCCCGTGATCGAATCCGCGATGGCGCCGTTCATGCGCGAATCCCATTCGCGCGCGACGACATTTGCGGGCCGGATCCAGTAGACGGAAATCGAGATGGTCGTCGCCAGATAGACCACGATGCAGGAAAAGACGATGACGCCCAGCATGGGCCATCGCCATCCGAACACTGCCGTGATGCCGGCCAGCACCACCACTGCGGGAATGAGATTGAAGACCAGCGTGTCGGTAAACGTGTCGAAAGACCCCATGCCGCGCGTGATCTTGCGAACTGTTGCGCCGGCGAAGGAATTCGCGTGCCAGTCGGACGAAAAGCGTTGCACCTTGCCGAAAGCGTCGCGTCCGATCGCCGTGATGGCCCGCGCGCTCATGCGGTTGAGCATGAACGTGACGCCCTGCCGCGAGGACTGGAACACCAGCGTCAGGACGATGAAGAAGATCAGCGCCCTGGTGGCTGCTTCGGAATTGGCGGTTCCCTTCGAGACTTCATCGACGAGCGCGCCCGAGGCCCACGGGATCGCGACGTCGATCAGCGTGGATGACACGCGCGCCACGAGAATCGCAGCGAACAGTCGCGGCGTCTGCAGCCAGTAGTGGGTCACGAACCGCCAGACGCGGCCATATTTCTGCTGTTTCGCCATAGGGGCTCTATAACCTTTCGGCGTGCGCGACGAAATCGCCCCTGCCTGTGAGGCCGCAGCGTCGCCATCACTATCCGTTGACCCGCTCCACCTTGCTGACGACGCTCTTCGACCTGAGCGTCGAGACGATGGCGTTCAGATGCTTGAGATCCGCCACTTCAAGGTCCAGCACCACGTCCCGGAAGTCGGGCGAATGGTTGCGGAATTCAATATGGTCGATGTTCGCGCCTGCATCGCCGATGACGGTCGCAATCGTCCCGAGCGATCCGGGCTCGTTGACCGCGCTGACCACAAGCTGCGCCGGAAAAAGCTCACGCCGGTCGTTGTCGAGGTCCCAGCGCACATCCAGCCAGCGCTCCGGCTGATCGTCGAAGGCCGTCAGCGCAGGTGACTGGATGGGATAGATCGTGATGCCCTCGCCCGGCGTCAGGATGCCGACAATACGGTCGCCCGGAACAGCGCCGCCGTTTGGTGCGAACCGGACCGGCAGATCGCCATTGAGTCCCCGGATCGGAATCGCATGGTCGGACCCCGCCTGATCGGCGCCCGGAACCTTGAACACGAGGCTCGCAGCCTTCTTGATTCCGAACCAGCCGCTCTCCCCCTTGGCGGGAGTCGGTCCAGCCAGACTCTTGCGGTCCACCACGAAATCCGGGTGAACCGCCTTCACCACATCGCCCGAGAACATCTCGCCGCGCCCGACGGCAGCCAGCACGTCTTCCAGCGATTGTCTCGCAAGACGCGGGAGCGCCGCCCTCAGCGCCTCCTCCGACCAGGGTTTGCCAGCCCGTTCGAAAGCGCGCTGTATGATCTGCTTGCCCAGCCCCGCATATTGCGCGCGCACCGCATCGCGCGTGGAACGGCGAATGGCCGCCCGCGCCTTGCCGGTGACCACGAAGGACTCCCACGCGGCCGGCGGAGTCTGGCCTTCGGCGCGAACGATCTCGACTTCATCGCCGTTCGAAAGCTCGGAAAGCAAGGGAGAGATTCTGCCGTTGATCTTCGCCCCTACGGCGCTGTTGCCCACATCCGTATGCACCGCATAGGCAAAGTCGATGGGAGTTGCGCCTCGGGGCAGTGCGATGAGCCTGCCTTTGGGGGTGAAGCAGAACACCTGATCGTGGAACATTTCGAGCTTGGTATGCTCGAGAAATTCCTCGGGACTGTCGCCCTCGCCCAGCAGTTCGATGGTGCGCCGCAGCCATTGATAGGCGCGGCTCTCCTGCGCCAGCGCATCCTTGTCGGCGGCGCGGCCATCCTTGTAGAGCGCATGACCCGCAATGCCATGCTCGGCAATGGCGTGCATGGTCCCGGTTCGCACCTGCAGTTCGACGCGCTGGCGGCCCGGCCCGACCACCGTCGTGTGCAGCGAGCGATAGTCATTTTGCTTCGGCGTCGAGATGTAGTCCTTGAAGCGCCCCGGCACCATCGGCCACTTGGTATGAACGATGCCCAGCACCCGGTAGCAATCCTCGACGGTCTTGACGAGCACGCGGAACCCGAAGATGTCCGACAATTGCTCGAAGGCGATGGATTTGCGCTCCATCTTGCGCCAGACCGAATAGGGGTTTTTCTGACGGCCGCTGACGTCCGCCGTGATGCCGCGCTCGGCGAACTCATTCATGAGTTCCTGTTCGATGCGCTTGATGATTTCGCCGTTGCGCAGCCGCAGGTCCGCCAGACGCGACACGATCATCGCGAAAGCTTCGGGCATCAGATGCCGGAAAGCGAGATTCTCCAGTTCGTCGCGCATGGACTGCATGCCCATGCGGCCGGCCAGCGGGGCGTAGATATCGAGCGTTTCCTGCGCGATGCGGGCCCGTTTGTCGGGCGGCACGAAATGCAGCGTCCGCATATTGTGAAGGCGGTCGGCGAGCTTGACCAGCAGGACCCTGACGTCGTCCGCTATCGCGAGCAGCAGCTTGCGGAAGTTTTCCGCCTGCTCGGCGCGCTTGGAGACAAGATCGAGCTTCTTGAGTTTCGTCAGCCCATCGACCAGACGGCCGATCTCGTGGCCGAACAATTGGTCGATTTCCTCCCGGGTAGCGCTCGTATCCTCGATCGTGTCGTGCAGCACGGCGGCCACGATCGTGGCGTCGTCGAGCTTCATGTCCGTCAGGATCGCGGCGACTTCCAGCGGGTGCGAAAAATATGGGTCGCCAGAGGCCCGCTTCTGCGAACCGTGCGCCTTCATGGCATAGACATAGGCACGATTCAGCAGCACCTCGTCGGCATGCGGATTATACTTCCGCACACGATCGACAAGTTCGTATTGCCTCATCATGTTTTTGTTGATTCCCGCGCCGCCAGTTCCATCTGCCTGAAATATCGGCTCTGCGGCGCACGCAAGCAAGCGTTCTGTGCGGACGGGACGAAAAAGTCGCCCGCCCGGACACAAAACCTCAAAACTGCATCAAATCGGGAAAAGACTACTCGGCTTCGTCGTCCGTCTCGACCGGCGGCACCAGGCCTTCGAGGCCGCGCAGCAGGTCTTCTTCGGTCATGCGGTCGAACTGCACATCGCCCGGCTGATCGGCGCCGGAAGCTTCCGTCGGCGGGTTGAGGGCCGGCACGGTTTCGGCTTCGGGTTCGTCCACTTCCACATGCTTCTGCAGCGCATGGATCAGGTCTTCCTTGAGATCTTCCGGCGACAGCGAGGTCTCGGCAATTTCGCGCAACGCGACAACCGGGTTCTTGTCATTGTCGCGGTCGACGGTGATGGAGGAGCCCGAAGCGATCATGCGGGCGCGGTGACCGGCCATCAGCACGAGTTCGAAACGGTTTTCGACTTTGTCGATGCAATCTTCGACGGTGACGCGGGCCATAGGCGGCGATTCCTGATCTGGCGATGAGCGGGATATTCAGGCGCTGATACACGATCGCAAAAAACAACGCAACCGAGGGGCGATTCGTCGCATCCGCATGACGATCACGCTGCAATTTGCATCTAAAGAATTGCTTGAACGCAACCACAGCTTTTCCCGGCCCCGGTCCGGAGCGCCGCAATACAGTCAAGGTTATGCAATCAAAGGGAAAATTCAGAAACGGCGAGCATTCCGCCTTGACTCGTGCTCCCCCGCATTTCAAATGTGACGCACTTGGCAAAGGCTCGGGCAAGACACATATCGGTGATCGCTGCGCCTTCGTTTGGAAGACAGTCAGAGCGGGGCGTCATTTCATGACGTGATTGTCGATCATTGGCGGATTTTCCGGTCCGAGTTGCGCAATACGAGAGCTTTGGGAACAGAAAGAGCTAAAAATGGCTGAGAGTGAACGGATTGCCCTATTCATTGACGGCGCCAATTTATATGCGACCGCCAAGTCCCTCGGCTTCGATATTGACTACAAGCGCCTGCTGAAGGAATTCCAGTCTCGCGGTCGTTTGGTACGTGCATTCTATTATACGGCTCTGGTGGAAGATCAGGAATATTCTTCCATTCGTCCGTTGATCGACTGGCTCGACTATAATGGCTATGCGGTCGTCACCAAGCCCACCAAGGAATTCGTCGACTCGCTCGGTCGCCGCAAGGTCAAGGGCAACATGGACATCGAACTTGCGGTGAACGCCATGGAGATGGCCCCGCATATCGACCATATGGTCCTGTTCTCCGGCGACGGCGACTTCCGTTCGCTCGTCGAGGCGATGCAGCGCAAGGGCGTCCGGGTTTCGGTGGTTTCGACGATCACCACTCACCCGCCGATGGTGGCGGACGAACTGCGCCGCCAGGCCGATGAGTTCGTCGATCTGATCCATCTGGCCGCCAAGGTCGGTCGCGACCCGGCCGAGCGGGCCGAGCGGGCCCAGCGCTTCCAGGAGCGCCGCATCCCGGCGACCTCAGCCTCCTATGCCCCGGGGGACGACGAAGAGTCGCCCTGAACGCTTGACGACGAGCCGGGAACATGGTCCCCGGCTTGTCCATGAAAAAGCCGGCCCCCGCTTCTCCCCAGCCTTCCCGCGATTGTCCCGTCTGCCCCCGGCTGGCGGCGTTCCGCGAATCGATTCGCGCCAGGGAACCTGACTGGCACAACGCTCCCGTGCCGAGCTTCGGCGGGCCTGACGCCCGCCTGCTCGTGGTGGGCCTCGCGCCCGGTTTGCGGGGCGCGAACCGCACGGGGCGGCCGTTCACGGGCGATTGGGCGGGGGACCTGCTCTTCGCCACCCTTCTCAAGTTCGGTTTCGCGAAGGGCGACTACCAGGAGCGCCCGGACGATGGTCTGGCGCTGCAGGACTGCATGATCACCAATGCGGTGCGCTGCGTCCCTCCCGAAAACAAGCCGACGCCTGCCGAGATCCGGGACTGTCGCATCTTTCTGGAACCCACCATCGAGACCAATCGCAAGCTCATCGCCCTCGTGGCGCTCGGTCGCATCGCGCATGACAGCGTGGTCCGGGCCCTGGGCCAGAAACTCTCGAGCGTTCCCTTCGGACACGGCGCCCAGCACACGATCATGCAGGCAAACGGCAAGGCGATCCGGCTTTTCGACAGCTATCATTGCTCGCGCTACAACACGAACACGGGCGTACTGACCACGCAGATGTTCGAGGACGTGTTCCGCAGTGTCCGGACCTTCGTGGACGAAAGCGCCTAGCCGCGCTCGCGCAGCAGGCGGCCTTTTTCGCGGTTCCAGTCGCGATTCTTCTCGGTCTCGCGCTTGTCGTGCAACTGCTTGCCGCGCGCGATGGCGATTTCCAGTTTCGCCCGTCCGCGCGCGTTGAAATAGAGCTTGAGCGGCACGATCGTCATGCCTTCGCGCTCGACAGCCTGCGCCAGCTTGGCGATTTCCTTGATCTTCAGCAGCAGTTTCCGCGGCCGCTTGGGCTCGTGGTTGAAGCGGTTGGCCTGCAGATATTCCGGCACATTGGCGTTGATGAGAAACACTTCGCCCTTGCGATCGACGCTCACATAGCTTTCGGCAATCGTGGCCTTGCCGGTGCGAAGCGCCTTCACCTCGGTGCCGGTCAACGCAATGCCGGCCTCATAGGTCTGGCCGATCTCGAAGTCGAACCGCGCGCGACGGTTGTCTGCGGCGATCTTGAAATTGGAGGGTTCCTTGGCGGCCATTCTTCAAACCTTCCGGCCGCTGCGGCGCATTTCGTCTATCACTTCACGCGCGCCCGCGCCGCCATCTTCTTCCACGGCGCGCAGGACGCCCGCCTGGTCCGCCGCGCTGCGGTTCTGCGAAATCTTGAACTTGCCCGTGAGCGACGCGATGGAGATTTCAAATCCCACAATGGCGCGCAACTGCCCCTCGATGAAATCGGCAGGCGCATCGTCCACGGCCCACGGCGCCGGGCGGGCGGCCTCATGGCGATCGGTCAGATCGCCCACGAGGGCCCGCAACCATGCAGGATCGTGAATCGCTCTCGCCGTGCCTGTCGCCTGCGCCATCATGTAATTCCACGTCGGCACAACTTTGCCGGTCTCCTGCTTGGTCGCATACCACGCAGGTGTCACATAGTGATCGGGACCCTGAAAAACAGCCAGGACCGGCCTGCCTGTTTCAAATTCGCCCCACATCGGATTAGCCCGCGCGAGATGTCCGCGAAGCGTCCGCGCTTCCCGGTCCACCAGCATGGGGACCGGATTGGCCAGCAGACCGGCAGCGCCGCCCGTGATGAGCAGTCCGAGCGGATGACGTTCGATGAAATCGAACAACCGCTCCTCGTCATCCATGCGAAAGTGCGCAGGCGTGTACATTGAAACCGCCCCGCATGGCGCGCGATCAGGCGCTGATCAGTCCGGCATGAACCATCGCGCTGCGCACGACCGCCTTGCTGGGCTCCGTCATGGGCACCAGCGGCAGACGCACCTCTTCGCGCATCTTGCCGAGCACCGACAATCCGTACTTCGCGCCGGTCACGCCGGCCTCTACGAACACGCCCGCGTGCAGAGGCGTCAGGCGATCCTGCACCTTGAGCGCTGCGGCGAAGTCGCCCTTCCCGGCGGCGTTCTGAAGGTCGACGCAGGCGCGCGGCGCGACATTCGAGACAACGGAGATGCAGCCATGCGCCCCGGCCGCAAGGCACGACAGCGCCGTGATGTCATCGCCCGAAAGCTGGATGAAGTCCGGACCCATCGCATGACGCTGCAGCGAGATGCGACCTACATTGCCGGTCGCGTCCTTCACGCCCGCGATGTTCTTCAGTTCGAACAGGCGCTTCATCGTATCGACCGACATGTCGATCACCGAGCGCGGCGGGATATTGTACATGATGATCGGAATGCCGATGGCGTCGTTGATCGCCTTGAAGTGCTGATACATGCCCTCCTGATTGGGCTTGTTATAATAGGGCGTCACGACAAGCACGGCGTCGGCGCCCGCCTTTTCGGCGTGCCTTGCAAGCTCGACGGCCTCATGCGTGTTGTTGGAACCCGCCCCCGCCACGACCGGAACACGGCCCCTGGCTTCTGAAATGCAAATTTCGACGACGCGCCGATGCTCGTCGTGCGACAGGGTCGGGCTTTCGCCGGTGGTGCCAACCGGAACGAGGCCGTGAATGCCCTGCTCGATCTGCCAGTTCACCAGGTCGCGGAAAGCCTGTTCGTCCAGTTTTCCGTCCTTGAAAGGGGTGACCAGAGCCGTCATCCAACCCTTAAGTCTCTGTGCCTTCGTCATTTCGACCTTCCAGACCCCGCCATCGCCCCACGATTGCCGAAATTGACCGGCTATGTCGCCCCAGCCCGAACGGGCCCTGCGCGCGATCACCCATAGCCCTTCGGGGAGATTCCGAAAAGGCCCCGCCGGGGCAAGGGGCAGGATCGCGATGGTTAGCAAGACGTAAACGCATTCTTGTCAGACTGGGGCGGTCTGCAGCACTGGGGAAGTGACATGTGGCGTATCGCCCGCCCTGCCTGCGCAGGGCTTCTGGGAATTGCCGTTGCGACGCTCGCGGTCGAAAAGACCGGACACGAGTCAGGTGAGCCGACTGCGGGTCCGACGCTGAAATTTGCCCGGACGTCCGAACAACACCCAAACTCCGTCAGCACAGCCGGCAAGACCGAGGCCGTGACAGCTGGAATTTTCGCCAAATCCCCGGACGTGCGCTGGCTGGACCCCAAGGACATGGGCGCCGGCATGAAAGCGCCGGTCAATTCCCACGCGGCGGCGGACGCCATCGCTCTGGCCATGCCGGGAGAAGCCGCACGCGCGGCCCGGGTCCAGACCGACAGCCAGGCCGCTCCCGACGCCTATGCGCCCATGCCGGAGGTTCAGGTCGCGGCCCCCGCTCCGCCTCCCGATCCCGATCTCGACGCAGCTCGCGAAGCCCTGAAGGCTCTGCGCGCCGGCGATTTGGCCAAGGCCGACGAAACGGCGCGCGCCAGCCGCAACGAAGTGACGCGCACGATGCTCGAATATGCCGCGCTGCGCCTGCAGGCACGCTCGGTTGGCATTTCCCGCATCTCGGCCTTCATGGATCACCATTCGGACTGGCCGGGCCTGATGCAGCTTGAGCGTCGCGCCGAAGAGGCCCTGTTTTCGGACAAGAACCGTCTCGCGCCCGTCCGCTCCTTCTTTGAACATCGCTCGCCTGTGTCTCCGGTCGGGAAACTCGCGCAGGCCAGAGCCCTGCTCGCCAGCGACAAGAAGCAGGAAGCCGCCGCGCTGGTCGCATCGGTCTGGTGCCGGGAAGAACTTGGCGCCTCGCTCGAAACCTCGATCAAGAAGGAATTCGGCGCGCTGCTGACAAGCGCCGATCATCGCTGCCGCGCGGATCGCTTCTTCTATCGCGAAAAGGACGCAGTCTCGCTGCGGGCCGCCACCTATGCGGGCGGCGAAACGCTGGCGCTTGAACGCGCCCGTCAGGCTGTCGGAACGCCGGCCGGCGAAAAACTTCTCGCAGCTCTGCCGAAGAACCTGCGCGGCGATGTCTCGCTCGCCTTCGCGAAAATCCAGAAGCTGCGCCGCGACAACAAAGTTGCCGAATCCGCACAGGCCATGATCTGGGTGCCGCGCGACGCCTCGCTGGTCGACGGCGATGCCTGGTGGACCGAACGACGCGCGCTCGCGCGCAAACTGCTCGACATCGGCGATGCGAAAGCGGCCTACACGATTGCTGCCGATCATGCGGCTGAATCGAATGAATCGAAGATCGACGCGGAGTTTCATGCAGGCTGGATCGCGCTTCGTTTCCTGAACGAACCGGCCCTCGCAGCCACACGGTTTGCGGCAGCGCTGGCGCTGGCCGAAACGCCGATGTCCCGCTCGCGGGCCGCCTATTGGCTCGGTCGCGCCGCCGAAGGCGCGGAAAATGCGGACGAGGCCGGCAAGCAATATGCGGCTGCGGCAGAATACCCGAATGTCTATTACGGCCAACTAGCGCGCGCGCGCCTCGGCATGCGCCAGGTCGAGTTGCGGCTTCCCGCGCGTGTCGCGCTCGGCGACGATCGCATGCTGGCTATTCGGGTCGTCGAACGTCTCATCGCGGCAGGAGATACACGTCTGGCTCTGGGCCTTGCGATGGACATTGCCCGCACGGTGACGGCGGAAGACCAGCTTGCCGCGCTGGCGCAGGTGATGATCGGCTCGCGGGACGCACGAGCCACGCTCGCCATCGGCAAGGTCGCCACGCAGCGCGGCTTTGCGCTGGACGATGCAGCCTTCCCGCTGTTCGGCATTCCGGAGTTCACCGCAGCTTCAAACTCCGCCGAAAAGCCGCTCGTCTACGCAATTGCGCGGCAGGAAAGCGCCTTTCAGGCCGACGCCGTCTCCAGCGCCGGCGCGCGCGGCCTGATGCAGATGATCGCCTCCACCGCCCGCCGCACCGCCCAGCGCGTCGGAGATCCGTTCGATTTCGAGCGCATGACCCGCGACCCGGCCTTTAATGCACGCCTCGGGGCGGCGCATCTGGGCGATCTCCTGACCGAGAACAAGGGTTCGATGATCCTCACATTCGCAGCCTATAATGCGGGCGGCAAACGGGTGAAGGAATGGATCGCCGCCTATGGCGATCCCCGCAAGCCGGAGGTCGATCCGATCGACTGGGTGGAGCGGATCCCGTTCACCGAAACGCGCAACTATGTGCAGCGCGTCGCCGAAAACCTGGAAATGTATCGCCTGCGTTTCGGCGACACGTCGCCGAGCCTCGCCGGAACTGACCTGCGGGTGCTGGCCCAAAAATTCTGAGCCTTCCACTAACGTCTCAAGCAGCCGCATTTCGCGGCGCTGCGCCGCTGGGCTATGATCTCGCCCGGCTCCCGCGTCGATGCGAGGAGCGAAGCGGCGAAGCAATCCGGAGTCTTTCAGGCGCATGGATGGCTTTGCTCCGCCCGCAATGACGAGGCCCTGAAACAAAGTGTCCGATCAGCCCGCCTACGAAAGCCGTTTCTTCACATCGCATGACGGCCTGCGCCTGCATGTGCGGGACTATGGACCGCGCGAAACGAGCGCCCTGCCGGTCGTTTGCCTCGCAGGGCTGTCGCGCAATTCGGGCGATTTCGACGCTGTCGCGCAGTCGCTCGCAAATGGTTCCGCCGGCAAGCCGCGCCGCGTCGTGGCGCTGGATTATCGCGGGCGCGGCCTCTCCGACTACGACAGGAGCTGGACCAATTACGACATCATGGTCGAGAACCGCGACATCCTCGACGCGCTGACAGCGACTGGCGTGCATGAGGCGGTGTTTCTGGGCACCTCGCGGGGCGGATTGCACACGATGGTGCTGACCGCCACGCGCCCTTCTCTCATCCGCGCCGCCATACTCAACGATATTGGACCGGTGATCGAGCAAAAGGGGCTAGCCCGCATTCGCGGCTATGTCGGCAAGCTTCCGCAGCCCCGATCGATCGCCGATGCGGTCGATCTCTTCAGGACGATGATGAGCGCCCATTTCACCAACCTGTCGGAGCAGGAATGGGAAACCTATGCGCGTCTGACCTTTGAGGAAAAGGACGGCAAGCTCGTGCCTCGCTACGATCCCGGGCTTGGCAAGACACTGGAGCAGATTGACGTCGAGGCTCCGCTGCCGACGCTTTGGCCGCAGTTCGAGGGACTCCGCAACGTGCCGGTTCTGGTCATCCGCGGCGAGAATTCGGACCTGTTCTCGACAGCCACGATGGACGAAATGGCGCGCCGTCATCCGGCGATGGAAACATACACTGTGGCCGGACAGGGTCATGCGCCCCTGTTGCTGGACGAAGCGTCCATCAACCGGATCAGCGCCTTCGTGGCCGGAGTCGATCCGGCCTGACGGCATTGCGAGCGTCAGGCCCGCGAAGCAACCGCTGCTGCTACGCGGCGCGCCCGGTCGGTCAATGCTTGATCAGGTCGGCCACATTGCCCTGGCCGAGCGTTCCATCGTCTTTCGACGTCGCCACCTTGCCGGCAGCAACGCGTTTCGAAAACTCCGTCTCGCCACCGGTTGCGAGCTGCCGCGCCTGATTGATCCAGTCCTCGCGCGTGATGCGGCCCGGAAACGCCAGATAACTGCCGACCCACTTCACGTTTTCCTGCGACCATGCGGCGATCTGCTCGAAATGCCAGACGCCAAGCGCATGGAGGCGCGCCTCGTTCTGCTTGCCGATGCCCTTGATGCGCTTGAGATCGTCCGGCGTTCCGCCGCGCGCATCCGCAAGGCCCAGCGGACGCCGGCCCTCGTGCGCATCCTCGCCTTCCACGGCAGGCATTTCCTGCGGCAAGGCGCTGGCCAGCGCCTGCGCTTCCGCCTCGCTCAGCGGCGCGTCGGCGCTGTCATCGATCGTCAGCGCGCCTGCCTTCACGGCCAACGAATGCGGCGTGTCGATTCCGGCGGCGAGCAACTTCGCCTGCGCAATCCATTGCTCGCGTTCGATGCGGCCCGGGAACTTCATGTGCCGGCCCATCCATTTGGCATTGTCCGACGTCCAGTCGGCCATCTGCGAAAAGTGGAAAATACCCAGATCGTTGCAGATCTTTTCGTTCTTCGGACCAACGCCCTTGATCAGCTTCAGATCGTCCGCAGCGCCCTCCGGCGATGACAGGGCGGCTGGCCTGTGCGATTCAGCAACCTTCGCAATGGCTTCGTCCACATTGGCCGGAAGTAGAATGGAAAGCTGCGCGACTTCCGCTTCGCTCAACGGTTCGTCAGCCCTCTCGTCGATCACCACGTCGCCCGCTTTCACGGCGGCCGAATGTTCAGTGTCGATGCCATAGGCAAGCAACTTCGCCTGAGCGATCCATTGCTCACGCTCGATACGGCCCGGAAACTTCATATGCGCGCCGAACCAGCGCGCGTTCTCCGGCGTCCAGTCTGCGATCTGGGCGAAATGATAGACGCCGAGATCGTTGCAAATTGTTTCGTTCTTCGGACCAATGCCCTTGATGAGTTTCAGATCGTCGCCCTTGCCGGACAAAGGCCGGGGCGCAGCGGCCGGGCGATCCTGTTCGCTCACCGGCGGAGCAACTGCAGCAAACTCTTGCGCGGGCGCCTGCGTGGCGGCGCCGTCCGATTCTACAGATGGAGACGTCGCCAAAACGTCTTCCGCCACGAGGGCGTTTCCGTTTTCGTGACCGGCGGCTGGCGCAACGCCCCCTGCCGCGACATCGCCGCGCACCATTGCAATATCGGCATCGCTCAGCGGATCGTCCGCATCAGCGGCCGGACGAATGGCCCCGCTCGCGACGAAATTCGCATAAGCCGTGCGCCTTCCTTCAGCCAGCAAACGCGCCTGCCCGATCCAGTCTTCCCGCGCAATGCGACCGGGAAAATTGATGTGACGCGATACCCATTCGGCGTTCTCGGGGGACCATTGGGCAATCTGTGAAAAGCGCCAGATGCCGAGTTCCTGCAGAAGCGCCTCGTTTCGCGGGCCCACGCCGCGAATCCACTTGAGTTGGTCGGCATCTGCCGGAGGTTGCGGCAGGCCTGCGGGCTGCACCGAGGGCGTTTCCAGCGAAGCCAGCGCAGATGCGGACACAAAGGCCGCAGGTTGCGCGGGAGCCAGAAGATCCCGGTCCGGCAATGAATCGCGCAACACGGAAGTCGTCGCGATATTGACCGGTTCTCCCGGTGCGAAATTGACGCGAAGCCAGCCACCGATGAAACAGCCGAGAATATAAAGCGGGAAGAACCAGACGGCTATTTCCAGGTAAAGTCCGGCGCGGCCCGGCAGCCATTTCATCACCGCCGCCACCAGCCCGATGATGAAAGCGATCGACCACCAGCGCAGCCAACCGCTGAAATAACCGGCGCGCGGCTCATGCGACCAAGTGAGATAGCCGACAGCCACGCCGATGATATAGGCGGTCAGGAACCAGCCCCAGTAATTCAGCGGAACATATGTCATGGCCGCGGCTCCTGCTTGACCACAAATTCGATGCGCCGGTTCTGCGCGCGGCCTTCTTCGGTGTCGTTGGACGCGACCGGCCTGGCTTCTCCATAGCCTTCCGACGAAAGCCGCGTGGGCTCGACGCCCGCTTCCACCAGATAGGCCTGTACGGAGTCGGCCCGGCGCTTCGACAGGCTCATGTTGGCTTCGTCGCTGCCCACGGAGTCCGTGTGTCCGCCGATTTCGACGGCGGCGTTCTGGCAACGGTTTGCAACGGATACAAGCGTGTCGAGGATCGCGGCCGAATCCGTGTCGATCTTCGTCGATCCGGTTTCAAACAGAATGCGGCCCTTGTTCAGAATTCCCTCGAAGGCTGGCTGACACGCCGCAGGTTCGAGCGGGGGGCCCGGGTCCTTCACGACGACGTTGGCGGTGTCCTGCTGAAAGCCTCCCGGCAGGCCAGACCGGATCGCGGCCAGAATGGGCTCGATTGCTTTCTGATAGAAGGCCTCGCCCTTGATGGCGACACGCCTGTCACTGAGATTGGCCGTGCCGGACGCCAGACGCGACATGCCCGTCACGATGGCCGATACGGCAGCCCCGAATCCCTCCGGAGCTCCACGCCCAACAGCAAGTCGATCCTCGACCTTCGTGTCGAAATATTTCTTCGCCACGATCTCCTTGATGTCTGCACGCACCTTGTCGTCTGGAATATGCCCGCTCAGAACGAGCGTCCCGTCCTTCTTCTCGGCGTTGAAGCCGAAAGGTGCAATCGCCCCGTCGGTGATCTCGATCTGGCCCAGACTGAAACCGCTCGGCAGGCCCGCTTTCAGCTCGGCCCCGATCGTCGCTGCCGTAATGTTCACCTTGCCGACGCCCTTCAGCGACAGCACGCCGTCCGTGATGGACGCCGCTCCTTCGTTCAGTCGCGCCAGTTCGGTCAGTGTAAAAACAACGAGCGCAAGATAGTCGCCGGCAGGAGCCCCGCGTGCAATTTCCATCCTGCGGTTGCCTGCGCCGCCGAAGATCGATGCCGCGCGCGCAAGGATCGTGTCGCGCGCCTCCGTCGACGGCGCGAGGCCCGTGAGCGACAAGCTGCGTCCGTCCGAGGTTGCATTCAACACGTAGGGCTTGACCTCGGGCGGCAATATCTCGACTTTCGCGAGCGTCCCGCCACGCGGCAATTGCCGCAGGTCCGTGAGGCTGTTGAGATAAATTTCCGAATTCGCCGCGACGCCAGACAGAGAAAGCGCAGTATCGCTCAGCGAAAAAGCGCCTTCGCCCAGTTTGGACACAACGCCGACGCCGAATTCGAGAAACGCCTCCAGCCCCGCAGGCGCCCCTGACGCATAGACAATCTCATCCGCAACCGGGACGCCCGGATAGGCGGCCTTCACGATTTCGATGAGCTTCGCCCGCACCGAGGGCAACGGAGCATTGCCCCGCACGACCATCTGGCCGCCGACGCGCGCGACGCTGAGCCCATAGGGCTTTTGCTCCGGAATTTGCTGGATCCGGCTATCCACAAGCCGGACGCCGGACACAGATTCCGCCGCAGTCACAGCCGAGGTCTGGGCCTGAGGCGTGAAAGCCGACCCCGAAATGGTGATGTCGCGTCCGGCGGCCGTCACGGTCGCCTTGTCGATCAGATTTCCAGACCCGCGCTGCGAGGCCACCGTGGTGCGGACACGCAGATCGGATTCGATGGTCTCGGTTTTGAAAACATTGGCAAAAATCCAAAGAACGATAAGCGGCACGAGACCGAGCCACCATTTGCCGGGCTGATTCATCGAACGTCCCTGACCTGCGCGCCTAAAAGCTGAACAATCAGGGCAAACAATAACGCCCCATGATGGTTTGCAAGCGGATTCTTGAAGAATGGAGCGCGATCGGCGACCCGGATCAACGATCGGGCACGAAAGGCGCACCCAACGAACCCGGCGCGATGGACCCGCGCCGGTCGCGTGCGGACAGCACCACCAGCGCGAGGATCGTGGCCAGATAGGGCAGCGCTGAAAGCAATTGGCCCGGCAGGCCGATGGACGCGGCTTGAGCATGCAGCTGCAGCACCGTCGCCCCGCCGAACAGCAGCGCGCCCGCATAGACGCGCCAGGGTCGCCACGAGGCGAAAACCACCAGCGCGAGTGCGATCCACCCGCGCCCTGCCGTCATGCCGGGAGACCAGAATGGCGTGTAGACCAGCGACAGATATCCGCCCGCAAGCCCGGCACAGGCGCCGCCGAACAGAACCGCCAGAAACCGGATTCGCCGCACCCGCATGCCGAGCGCATGGGCCGAAGCGTGGTTTTCACCCACGGCGCGCAGCGTCAATCCGGCCCGCGTCCGGCGCAAAAACCACGCGACTCCGGCGACCAGCGCGACGCCCAGATAGACGAACGGGTCTTGCCCGAAGATCAGCTTTCCGACGAAAGGCAAATCGCTGAGTCCCGGAATGTAGAGATGGGGCACGCTGTCGCGCTTCTGACCAACAAAACCCGCGCCCGCCAGACCTGCCGTACCGAGGCCCAGGATGGTCAGGGCCAGTCCCGACGCCACCTGGTTGGCCGCGAGGCCTATCGCCAGCAAGCCGAACAGGGCCGACATCAACATCCCGGACGCAATGGCCGCCAGCGCGCCGATCAACGCCGAACCTGTCAGAAACGCAGCCGCAAAGCCGATGGCTGCGCCGACGATCATCATGCCCTCGACGCCGAGATTGAGGACGCCCGACCGCTCGACCACGAGTTCTCCGACGCCCGCGATGACCAGCGGAGTCGCAGCCGTCACGATCGTGATGAGAACAAGTTCGATGATGTCGGGATTCATGCCGCTCTCCCGAACTGCACCGAAAGGCGGTAGCGGGTGAATACATCCGCAGCCAGCACGCACATCAGCAGGATGCCCTGAAACGCGCCGGTCAAATAGAATGGCAGCTTCATCGCAACCTGCGCGGATTCGCCGCCGATGTAGGTGAGCGCCAGAACCAGCCCAGCCACGACGATGCCGATGGGAGACAAACGGCCGAGAAAGGCGACGATGATCGCCGTGAAGCCGTAACCCGGTGAAATGGACGGCTGCAACTGACCGATCTGGCCGGACACCTCGACAATGCCCGCAAGACCCGCGAGCGCTCCGGAGATTGCGAAGACGCTGAGAGTCAGGCGCCTGTCGTCGAAGCCCGCGAAACGAGCCGCACGCGGCGCAGCGCCCACCAGCCGCACCTCATAACCGAACAGGCTTCGGCTGAAGACAAGCGCCGCCACGAGGGCGACGACAATTGCGATCAGCACGCCCGCGTGCATGCGTCCTCCGTCGAACAATTGCGGCAGGGTCGCAGCATCGGCGAAATTCACCGTCACCGGAAAGTTGAAGCCTTTGGGGTCGCGCCACGGGCCGCGGACCATGTAGTCGAGAAAGAACTGCGCGATATAGACGAGCATGAGGCTGGTCAGGATTTCCGAGACGCCGAGCCACACGCGCAGCAGCGCCGGAATGAGCGCATAGGCCAACCCCGCCAACGCTCCCGTAAGAAGCATCGCGGGCAAGATCCACCAGCCGCCCGCCCCGCCATGGGTCAAAAGCGCGATCCATCCGCCCATCGCGCCGCCGAGGATGAACTGTCCCTCCGCGCCGATATTCCACAGGTTCGCCCGGAAGCAGAAGCAAAGCCCCACCGCGATGATCACGAGGGGCGTCGCCTTCACCGCAAGTTCCTGCAACGACCAGCTCTCCATGAGCGGGTCCACGAAATAGACGAAGAAGGCCTGTACGGGCGACTTGCCAAGCAATGCCACCAGCAAGCCGCCGATCGCCATGGCGGCGATGAGCGCCACGAGAGGCGCCGCAATCTCGACCAGACGCGAACGGCCGTTGCGCGCAACAAGGTCAATGCGCAAGGGCCGCTCCCGCCATCAGAAGGCCGATCTCTTCACGTGTGATGACGGACGCAGGCCGCGCCTCAGACAATTCGCCCTGATGGATGACAGCGATGCGGTCGGAGATTTCAAACAATTCGTCGAGATCCTGACTGATGACGATGACCGCAGCGCCCTTCGCGGCGAGATCGACGATCGCCTGCCGGATCGCAGCCGCGGCCGCCGCATCAACGCCCCATGTAGGCTGGTCGATCACCAGCGCGGAAGGATTGCGCAGAATTTCGCGGCCCACCACGAACTTTTGCAGATTGCCGCCAGACAGGGTGCGCGCCGCCGGATCAGGACCCGCCTTGCGCACATCGAAGGCCCCGATGATCTCGCCTGCGAGGCTGCGCGCGCGGCCGAAATCCAGCAGGCCGAACCTCGTCATGCTTCCGTCAGCGTGACGCGACAGGACGACGTTTTCCGACAATGCGAAGTCCGGCGCGGCGGCATGCCCGTTGCGCTCTTCGGGCACGAACGCTGCCTGACGCTGACGGCGTTGCGTGATGTTTTCGAGACCTGCAGCCTTGCCGTTGAACCCTATGACGCCGGGCGTGTTTGCAACAACCTCGCCTGACAGGGCTGCAAACAATTCCGCCTGTCCGTTGCCCGCAATGCCCGCGATGCCGAGAATCTCTCCGGCGCTCACCGAAAGCGAAATGTTCTTCAGCGCAACGCCGTGAAGCTCCGGCGAGCGCATGGAAAGTTGATCCACCACGATGCGCGGCTCGCCGAAAACGCGATTGCTCGCAGCCTGCACATCCTTGACCTGAGCGCCGACCATGAGCGCCGCCAGAGACCGCGCGCTTTCCTGCCTCGGATCGCAGGTCGCCACCACCTTGCCCATGCGCAGGATCGTGGCGCGGTCGCACAGGCGCTTCACCTCGTCCAGCTTGTGCGAAATGTAGAGGATGGCCCGGCCTTCAGCCTTCAGCCGGTCCAGCGTTTGAAACAGGGTCTCTGCCTCCTGCGGCGTTAGGACAGAGGTCGGCTCGTCCAGAATGAGCAGCTTCGGATTCTGCAAGAGGCAGCGTGCGATCTCGATGCGCTGCCGCTCGCCCGCCGACAGCGTCCAGACGCGGCGTTGCGGCTCCAGCACAATGCCGTAGCGCTGCGCCACTTCGGCGATCCGCGCCGGAATCGTTTCCAGCCTCTCTGACCTGGGCAGCGCCAGAGCGATGTTTTCGGCAACGGTCAGATTGTCGAACAGGGAAAAGTGCTGGAACACCATGCCGACGCCGAGGGCGCGCGCCTCCTCGGGACTCCTGACAACAGTCTCCTGCCCGTTCCAGAGCATGTGCCCCGAGGTCGGCTGGATAAGGCCATAGATGGTCTTGACCAGCGTTGACTTGCCGGCGCCGTTTTCACCCAGCAGCGCGTGGACTTCACCCGGATGAAGGTCGAGATCGATGGATTCGTTCGCCGTGAAAGACCCGAAGCGCTTCGTCAGTCCACGCAGGCTGACCAGCGGCGGCGCGCTGCCAGTCTCCTGCGTCGATACCGGAGCGCTTGCCACAGGCTACCTCAATACGGAATCTTGTCGGGCTTCTTCAGCCAGTCGTCGAAAACCTGTTCGGCTTCGCTCATCGGCAGATGCACTGTCGGAATGGCTCGCCGGTCGAGCGGCAAACCGACCTCCCGATAGAGAAACTCGTCATCGAAACCAATTTTTGCCGCATCGATGCGCGTGTTGGCGAAATAAAGCGCATCGAGCCGCGCCCAATAGATGGAAGCCAGACACATCGGGCATGGCTCGCAGCTTGAATAGATCGTGGCGCCTTTCAGCACATGCGTGCCCAGCGCCTGACACGCGCGGCGGATCGCCACGACTTCCGCATGAGCCGTCGGATCGCAGGTGCTGGTGACCTGATTCCAGCCTTCTCCGATCACGACGCCGTCGCGGACGATCACGGCCCCGAAGGGACCGCCGCGGCCCGCGCTCATATGTTCATGCGAGAGGCGAACTGCCTCCCGCATGAAACGCTGATGCGATGACGTCTCTTTCACGCTCAGGTCCGCCTATTGCGGAACCTTGTCGTCGATGCCCTTCACATACCAGTTCATGCCGAGGATCTGGCCATCTTCCAGTGCGGCAGCGCCGGGCTTGCACTGGTCCTTGCCGGCCTGATCCAGCACCGGACACTTGAACGGATGCAGCTTCCCGCCGGCGATGGCGGCGGTGGTCTCTTCCGCCATCTTCTTCACATCGTCCGGCATATTCTTGAAGGGCGCCATGACGACCGCCTTGTCGCCGATGCCGTCCCAGGTGTCGGTGGAGGTCCACTTGTTCTCAAGCACCAGCTTGGCGCGCGAGATGTAATAGGTCGACCAGTCGTCCACGATGGAGGTGAGTTGCGCCTTCGGGGCGAAGCGCTCCATGTCGGAGGCCTGACCGAAGCCCAGTTTGCCGGCCTTTTCGGCTTCCTGCAGCGGCGCCGCAGAATCCGTGTGCTGCGAGATGATGTCCGCGCCTTGCGCCAGCAGCGCCTTGGCGGCGTCGGCTTCCTTGCCGGGATCGAACCAGGTGTTCGCCCAGACGATCTTCACCTTGATGTTCGGATTGACGGTCTGCGCGCCGCGGATGAACGCATTGATGCCCGACACGACTTCAGGGATCGGGAAGGAAGCGACGTAGCCGATCGTGTTCGTCTTCGTCATCTTGCCGGCGATCTGGCCGATGATGTAGCGGCCTTCATGGAATTTCGCCGAATAGGTGGCGACGTTCTTGTCGCGCTTGAAGCCGGTCGCGTGCTCGAAGAACACGTTCGGATAGCGCTTGGCGACCTTGAGGGTCGGGTCCATGAAGCCGAACGAGGTCGTGAAGATCAGCTTGTGACCGGTGCGGGCAAGCTGCTCGATGGAACGCTCGCTGTCGTTCTCCGGAACGTTTTCCAGAAAGGTCGTTTCGACCTTGTCGCCCAGCGCCTTCTGGAGCGCCTGCCGACCCTGGTCATGCTGGTAGGAATAACCGAAATCGCCCACCGGACCGACATAGACGAAGCCGATCTTCAGTTTGCCCGTGTTTTGCGCGAAGGCGCTTCCCGCCAACGAAAGCGTCAAGGCCGTCGCAATAGTCAGAAGCCGTTTCATGGTGATCCCCTCTCGAAATGCCAAACCTTTGGTTGGTCCCAAGCAACTCGCGTTCCAGCGCGAGCGCATCCGGCGGTCAGCTTAGCCTGATTCACGCCGCCTTTTCGCGACGATTCGAGCCCGCCTCGCAATTCGCCTGATTTTCCCCCGCTCCGACGGCCAAAAACCTGTGGATGAGTTCGGCTGCGGTCAGCGCGGCGATGACCGAAGGCCGCTTGTCGGCCACGGCCTTGCCCCCGATGGGGCAGACCAGTTCGGCCAGCGCCGCCTCCGCCCCGCCGCGCGCCCGGTACCATTGCCGGAACCGCGCAAGCTTTGTGGCTGAACCGATCATCCCCACATAAGCGGCGTCTCCCCGCCTGAGGGCCGCATCGGCGAGGCGATAATCCAGCGCATGGCTATGGGTCAGAATGACGAAAGCCGACCGAGGCGGCGCCTCCATCAATGCCTCGGCCGGATCGTCGATCCGCTGAAACGCGACATTGTCCGGCAGGTTGACCCGCAGGTCGGCCCGGTCATCCACCAGACGAACCCGCACGGGCAGCAGCGAAAGCGCCCGTGCGAGCGCAAGCCCTGTATGTCCTGCGCCGAAGATGAACACCTCCGGCACACGCACGGCGTTTTCCTTTTCGGCGAACGACCGTGCATGCGCCGCCGTAGCGCGGGCAATCGTCAGGAGGACTCGTCCGCCGCAACACTGGCCAAGATGCGGCCCGAGCGCCAGATCGAGGCTCTCGCTCGCACGGCCATCGCGCAGCAAGTCGCGCGCCCGCTCGATGGCGTGAAACTCCATCTGCCCGCCGCCGATGGTGCCCACGCAGTCTTCTTGCGTGACCGCCATGAAGGCGCCGGCCTCGCGGGGCGTCGACCCCTGCGCCTCCGCGATCTCGACAAAGGCGCAATCCACGCCCGCCTCGATCCAGCGCAAAGCCGTTTGCGCAACGCTGCTCATGGAGCGGTCCCTTCGTCGCGCGCCCGCATGTCTTCCACCGCGAATAGGATGCGCTCGGGAGTCGCGGGCGTATCGAGACGCGGGCAGAATTTGTAATTCGCCACACTCGCGACCGCGTCCGAAAGGGCGTGAAGCACCGAAAACGCCAGCATGAATGGCGGCTCTCCCACCGCCTTGGAGCGATGAACCGTCTGCTCCGGATTTTCAGCATTGAAAAAGCCGACGTTGAAAATGCGCGGACGATCGGACGCAACCGGAATCTTGTAGGTCGACGGAGCATGTGTGCGCAGCCGCCCCTTGTCGTCCCACCACAATTCTTCCGTGGTGAGCCACCCCTGTCCCTGCACGAAGCCGCCTTCGATCTGCCCGCGATCAATGGCGGGATTCAACGAACGCCCGACATCGTGCAGGATATCGACCCGCTCGACGCAATATTCACCAGTCAGCGTGTCGATGGCGACTTCAGAAACCGCAGCGCCGTAGGCGAAATAATAGAAGGGATGGCCGCGACCGGCCGCGCGGTCCCAGTGAATGTTCGGCGTCTTGTAAAAGCCCGTCGCAGACAGCTGGACGCGCGCCATATAGGCGGCGTTGACGAGATCCGCGAAGGACATTCGTTGGTCGCCGGCTACAACATGATTGTCCCTGAACGCTACGCTCACGGCGGAGACCTTCCAGCGTTCCGCAGCAAATGTCGTGAGCCTTTGCCGGATCGTGCGCGCTGCTTCAAGCGCCGCCGCACCGTTCAGATCGGTTCCGGATGAGGCCGCAGTCGCGGAGGTGTTCGGCACCTTGCCAGTGCTGGTGGCGGTAATGCGAATGCGCGAAAGATCGATTCCAAATTCCTGCGCAACAATCTGCGAAACTTTCTGGTGGAGCCCCTGCCCCATCTCGGTCCCGCCATGATTGAGCTGCACCGACCCGTCGCGATAGACATGCACCAGTGCGCCGGCCTGATTGAACCATGTCGCCGTGAATGAAATGCCGAACTTGACCGGCGTCAGCGCAATGCCGCGCCTTATGATAGGGCTCTTCTGGTTGGCTTCGCGGATAGAATTGCGGCGGGCCCGATAGTCGGACGTCCGTTCCAATTGCCCGACCAGTTCGGCGATGATGTTGTCGCCGAGGGTCTGATGATAGGGCGTGATGTGGCGGTCGGCGGTCCCGTAAAAATTCAGCTTGCGAATGTCGAGAGGATCGCGGCCCGTAGCGAAGGCGACCTCTTCGATGATGCGTTCGGCCGCCGCCATGCCTTGCGGTCCGCCGAAGCCCCGGAAAGCCGTGTTTGAAACCGTATTGGTGCGCAAGGGCCGCGATACGGCCCGTACTGCCGGATAAAAATAGGCGTTGTCGATGTGGAAGAGCGCCCGGTCCGTCACGGGTCCCGACAAATCCCCGGAAAAGCCGCAGCGCGCCGCCATGTCGAAATCAGCGGCCAGAATACGGCCTTCATCATCGAATCCCACATCATATTGCGCAACGAAATCGTGCCGCTTTCCGGTGGCGACCATGTCGTCATCGCGATCAGGCCGCAGCTTCGCGGCGCGCCGGAATCTTTTCGCCGCCAGCGCCGCAATCGCCGCAAACAGATTCCCCTGCGTCTCCTTGCCGCCGAAAGCGCCGCCCATGCGCCGCACCTCGACCGTCACATTGTGCGACGCGACGCCGAGCACATGAGACACCATGTGCTGGACTTCCGATGGATGCTGCGTGGAGGAATAAACCGTGACGTCGTCATCCTCGCCCGGAACAGCCAGCGCGATCTGCCCTTCAAGATAGAAATGATCCTGACCGCCGATGGTCATCGCACCTCGAATGCGGCGCGGCGCGGAATCAAACGCCGATTGCAGGTCGCCGCGCTCAAGTTTCATGCCTTCGACGACCAGATCGGACCCGGCCGCCAGAGCATCTGCAACATTCAGGACGGCAGGCAAGTCCTCATACTCGGCCTTTGCGAACCGTGCCGCGAGGCGCGCCGCCTCGCGGGTTTCCGCAACCACCGCAAACATCGGCTGACCGTGGAACATCACGAGTCCGTCGGCAAAAACAGGATCATCATGCAGCCCGGCGGGGCTGACGTCGTTTGCGCCGGGTATGTCGCGAGCAGACAGCACGCCCACGACGCGGGAGGCAGCCGCCACCGCCGACAGGTCAAGTGATGTGACGCGCGCATGCGCCCGCTCCGACAATCCAAGACAAATATGCAATGTGTCGGCGGGCTCGGGAATATCGTCGATGTAAACGGCTTCCCCGGTTACATGCTTGTGGGCGGATTCATGCGCAACCGGTTCGGTCACATGTCCCTTCGCGGACGATGATTTGTGCGGACGCTCAAGCATGGGCCACCGCCTTCAGAGGTCCGGCGACGCGTGCCGGAACGCCTTGCGTCGTTTCTAGCGCAAAACGCCTCAGCAGGTTTTTCGCCACCGTCATCCGGTAGCGGGCGCTTGCCCGCATGTCCGTCAGCGGCTGAAAGTCCTTCTCCAGTTCTACAGCAGCCTGCATCGCGGCGCTCTCCGACCAGACGGAGCCTGTGAGGGCGGCTTCGGCATGAGCTGCGCGCTTGGGAATGCCCGCCATGCCCCCGAATGCAAGCCGCGCTTCCGTGATTCTGGCGTCTGCGCCGAGAACGATCCGGAAGGCGCCGCAAACGGACGATATGTCCTCGTCGAATCTTTTGGAAATCTTCGAAACGTGCAGCAGCGCGCCGGCCGGAAGGCGGGGCACCTTGATCGCTTCCAGGTATTCGCCCGGCTTTCGGTCCTGCTTGCGATATTCGAGGAAGAATGCTTCGAGCGGCATTTCGCGGCGGCCCGCCTTGCTGCGCAACGTCAGATGCGCGCCAAGCGCAATCAGCACGGGCGGAAGATCGCCGATCGGCGAACCATTGGCGATATTCCCGCCGATGGTTCCCGCGTTGCGAATCTGTTCGCTGCCGAAGCGCCGCATGACTTCATCGAGATGGGGATGGATGGTCCCCAGATTTGCGCGCACGGTCTGCAGATCCGCCATTGCGCCAAAACAGATGTGCTCTTCGTCGGCGGTCACCTCGCGCAAGGCAGATATTCGTCCCAGATCCACCAGCAGCGGAAAACGTTCCAGCGTCTTGGTGATGCGATGCGCCACATCCGTCGCGCCGGCGACCATCACGGCGCCGGGATGCTGAGACAGGATGTCGGCCAGCCCGTCACAATCGACCGGCGCGCGATAGACGCCCGACGAATGTTCGATGGCAATGTCCTGCCGGTCCTGCAAGGCCGCCAGACGCACGCCCATATCGCGGACGATCCCTTCCTGACGCGGCGTATTCAGGACATGCAGGGCAGCGTCGACGATGGGCCGGTATCCGGTGCACCGGCAGAGGTTTCCGGCGAGCGCATCCTCGATGCGCTGCATATCCGGCGGAGCGCCTTCGAGGTACATCGCGAAAAGCGACATGACGAAGCCGGGCGTGCAGAATCCGCATTGGGAAGCGTGCAGGTCCACCATCGCGTGCTGGACCGGATGAAGCGACCCGTCGGGAGCTTTCAGATGCTCCACTGTCAGGATGTGACAGCCGTCGAGCGACAGCAGAGGCCTTATGCAGGAATTGATCGCCTCATAGCGAACCATCCCGTCGCGCAATCGCCCCACGACAATTGTGCACGCGCCGCAGTCGCCTTCCGCGCAACCCTCCTTGGAGCCGACCCGGCGCTGATCGAGTCGCAGCCAGTCCAGCAGGGTCGTGTTCGGCGAAACTTCACCGATCTCGTGAAGTTCGGACCCGAGATAGAATCGGATACTGGCGCGCATTCAGACTGCCTCCTGAAAGACAGTCTATCAAAAACCGGGCCATATAAAGACCCGTCCATCGCACCCGTTGCTGTCAGGTCCTGCGCTTGAATTCGCCGATCAGGACCTGCGCCTGAGACTGTTTGTCGGCCGACCCATGCTCGGCCTGCAGATATTTGCCGATCAGCGCGTGTAGTTCCGCCAGCGATGCATCGACATGGGTTTCGATCGTCTCGGGAGCAGGTTCGGCAGGCTGCTCCACGGGGACCGGCGCGGCGACGACCGCCGGAGCTTCCGGGGGCGGAGCCGCGATGGCTTTTTGCGCCATGCCGTCGGTCGCGCGATAAAGCACGGCATTTCTGGCTGTTTCGAGCAGATCGCGGTCCGAATATCCGTCGATCGGATACATCGCCAGACCAATATGGGCCTTGACCCGCGCGCCGTGCAGGGCCGGGATACGAATGTCCGCGATGGCTTCGTGAACGCGCTCTTCGAGACGGGCGAGAATGTCGCGCGTGCTGATCTCAGCCACCACGACGGCAAATTCCCCGTCCCGCAGCCTTGCCACCTGGTCGCCGCGCCGGAATGTCTCCTTCAATTGCTTCCCGACCTCGATGATGACCGCGTTCGAGATGGCGGACCCGAGTTGCTCGCGCAGCGCCTTGAAACCCTCGACCTCAAGATAGATCATGCCGATGGTGACGCCTTTTCGCAGCGACCTCTCGATTGCCTTTTCCACTGTCGGCGCAAGCGCTTGCTGGTTGAGCAGCCCGGTCAGGCCGTCCAGATGCGCGAGTTCGAGCTGGCGGGCCACATTGGCCAGCATGCCTCCATCCGGAGGCGCCGGGCTGCGGGGAGACGTCCCGGAATGCGACCTCTGGACGTTTTGATGGGACACAGTGGCCTCGTGTGCCGCTCCATCCCTTTCGGGACGCAGGGCCGTGACGAGAAGCAGCACGGCCAAGACGGCGCCAAGAGCGCTCCACCCTCCCAACCAGACACGGAATTCGGGCTTTTCGGACGGGGGCGTTGGCGCAGCAACAACAGGCGACCGGTCAAGTTCCGTTTTGAGCAGGTCCTCGAGTCCGGCCTTCACGGAAGAAAGCGCGGCCGTCGCAACCTGTTCGACGCTTCCCGCGCCTCCGGCGTTCAGAAGACCGCTGCCAGGCTGCGACAGGACCTGCCGTCCCGCCGCAATTGCACGCACGAGTTGCTGGTCGAGCTGGCTTATCTGATCAATCGCCGACGGGTTTCCGGCAAATCCGGTCGACACCGCCCGCAACTCGGTCTGAAGGCTGGCGACGCTGGTCAGATAGGCGCGCATATCCTCCGACTGGCCTGTCGCCACGAAGCGGCCAAGCGCGAGCGCCGGCGGAGCAATATCTCCCAGCGCGATGGCGATCCGTCCAAGCCGCTGGTTTGCTCCCGGGACATCGCGGACCGGCGAACCCGAAACGGCGAGGAACACAGAGGTAGAGATGGCAAAGATCAGTCCAACCGCCAGCGCGATCCCCAATCCCCAGGCGACACTGCCGAAAGGCCGCGTTGTCATTCTCTTTCCCTTCAATGCCGCAACCCCCGGCCTGCCTCCGGGGTGTCGCAGAGTACGATTGCATGGTGAACTTGTGCGGGACCAGACTTCGATCAGATCCCCGAATCAAATTTGCTGAACACCATTAATAAAAGGCGGGCGCATTGGATATATTTATAGGGAGCAATAAAATATTTATCCGATCCCGCCCAGCTTCCTGCGGAAGCTAGAGTAAAAGCTAGGCAATTCAATCTAAAGTCAAGTATCCGGCAGCAGCGGTCTCGTGCGAATATTTTCCGTTTCAGCTCGGCGCAATTTGACGGCCTGCGCTTCCGTCCCGCATGGCTGAGCGATAAGGTCACCGCCAACATGGCAGGAGGAAACCGGAATTGCGGGTGATCTATCACATCGACGGACGGAAGCCGGACATCAGCAGGCTCAGGGACCGGTTCCCCTCCGTCGAGTTCGTCTCGACCTCGACGGATGAGGAACTGGCTGCAGGGCTCGCTGCCGCCGAGGCGCTTTTGATCAATGGCGCGGATTTTTCGGCCGCGGTCTCGAAGGCAGCCCATGCCTCCAGGACATTGAAATGGATACAGTTCACCTCGTCGGGCATTGATGGCGTCCTTCGCAACGGTGGATACCCGGCCCATGTGGTGGCCACCAATGTGGCGGGGCTGCGCGCCGGCAATCTCTCCGAACACGCTTTCGGAATGCTGTTGTTCCTGACCCGCCAGCTTCGGGCGGTGGAATCGGCCCGGCAGGCGAAGCAATTCCTCAAGCAGGAGCTGTTTCCGGGCATGGTGTCGCTCAAGGGGCGAACCATGCTGATCCTCGGCCTGGGGGCCATCGGGCAGGATACAGCCCGCAAGGCCAAGGGGTTCGGGATGCGGGTCCTCGGAATCTCCCGCGCCTACCAGCCCGATGCTCTGATCGACCGGGTCTATCCGCGCGAGGATTGCGACGAGGCGTTCCGGCAGGCCGATGTGCTGATGGTCGCCGCCCCCTCCGACGGCCAGACGAGAGGATTCGTGGACGCACGCCGGCTTGGCCTGATGAAAAAGACCGCCATCGTTCTGAATGTATCGCGTGGCGACGTGATTGAGGAGGCTGCGCTCATTGAGGCTTGCCGCGAGGGCCGGATCGCGGGCGCGGGCCTCGACGTGATGGAGATCGAGCCGCTGCCGCCGGAAAGCCCGCTCTGGACGCTCGAAAACGTCATCGTCACGCCACACGTGGGCGGCGCGGGTTCAGACCAACGCAACCAGTTGCTGGACCGGATGGCCGAGAATATCGAGCGCTACCTGAAAGGCGAGAAACTGGAAAACATCGTGACCGCCTAGCCGCAGCCATGGCTGCGGGCGCGCGCCGTACCGCGCCCCGACGTCACACCGCCCGTCTCTTGCCAGCCATTCACGGCTGTTTCATTCTTGCTCGAAACCTATCCATTCAGGAGAGAAACGCATGCACGTCGACATGGGCGCACGGGTCGAGTTCAAGTCGCTCAAGGGCGCGGTTTCCCCCGAAGAATGGCAGTTGCGCGAGGAGATGGCTGCCTGCTTCCGGTTGATCGAGCATTTCGGCTTCAATGGAACGATCAACAACCACATGTCCGCGCGCGTGCCGGGCGAGCCCGACCATTTCCTGATCAACCCCGGCGGCTATTTGTTCAGCGAACTCTGTGCGTCCAGCCTCGTGAAGGTGCACATGGATGGCCGCATTCTCAGCCACGCGCCCAGCGGCATCGTGAATCCGGCCGGCTATGTGATCCACAGCGCCATCATGTCCGGGCGGCCGGACGTCAATTGCGCCATTCACCTGCACACCGTGCCGGGCGTGGCGGTCTCGACCCAGAAGGACGGACTGCGTTTCTATTGTCAGGAATCCATGCGCTTCTACGGCAAGATCGGCTTCCATGAATATGAAGGCATCTCGCGCGATACGGAGGAGCGCGAAGGCATCATTCGCGACCTCGCCGACAACATGATCCTGTTGCTGCGCAATCACGGAACCATCGTGGTCGGCGGCAGCGTGGCCGACGCCTTCACCTATACGGTGAATTTCGAGCGCAGCTGCGAAATACAGATGATGGCCGAAAGGACCGGCGCCGAGGTCATCATTCCGTCGCCCGAAATGTGCGAGCAGACGCGCAAGCAGACCCTGCCCCGTGACAACCGTCCGGCGGGCGCAAAGGCGTGGCAGGCCTATCGGCGCATTGCGGACGCCTATTATCCATCGTACCTGAACTGACTTTTTCGACAGACGGCCAGAGAGCCGGGGGGACAGGATGAAGATCACAGGCACGACGATCATCGTCGGAATCGTCGGCACGCCCATCGTGCAGGTGAAAATGCCCGCGCTGGTGAACCCGGTCTTTGAGGCCAAAGGCCGTGATTTCGTCCACATCCCCATCGACGTGAAGCCCGAGGGCCTGAAGGCCTTTGTCGAAACCATGCGCAACTGGCTGAATTTTCGCGGCGTCGTGGTCACGGTGCCCTACAAGCAGGCCTTCGTCCCCTATCTCGACACATTGACCGACCGCGCCCGCGTGCTGAACGCCGTGAATGTCATCCGCCGCGACCAGGACGGCACGCTTCACGGCGATGCGCAGGACGGCGTGGGCTTCGTGGCGGCGCTGGGCTCAAAGGGCGTGAAACTGGCCGGAAAGCGCGTCGCTGTCGTGGGCGCCGGGGGCGTCGCAACGGCCATTTCCTATTCGCTCGGCGAAGCCGGGGTCGCGGAGATCGCCATTCAGGATGTCGACGCCAGGAAGCAGGATCTACTGCTTTCGACGCTTCGCAAGGCATTCCCGTCCATTGCGCTCAAAAGCGGCATTGCGTCGGTGGATGGCGTCGATGTGCTCGTCAACGGCACGCCGGTCGGCATGAACGGGGACCCGAACCTGCCGCTTCCGGTTGCGGTTCTGGCAGGCCTCACATCCTCGACCGTCGTAGCCGATGTGGTGACGATGCCGGCTGTCACCCCGTTCCTGCAATTCGCCATGGATCGGGGATGCCTCACCCAGCCGGGGGTGGACCTCGCGGCGGCCCAGCTGGAAACGCTGCATGGCTTCATGAACGTTCCGACCGTCTAGGAACGGCCCACGGTCAAGCGCGAGAATGCGAGACTAGCGCGACGCGTCTTTCACGTCGCGGCGACGGAAATGAAGGACCTGCGCGGTCGTGCGGTTGCGCGCGGTGATGCGGTTGCGACCGGCCCCGGTGAGCACATAGCGGGCGCGGCGATCGTCCCAGCGGATCAGATCGTTCTGGATCGCATTCTGGCGAAGCACCATCGTCATCGGGTCCTGAACATGGGCGGGCGCGATGTCTCCGAAGGCGTCGACCTTCTTGAGAGCCTCGATCAGTCGGTTTTCAGGATTTTGCGGCATTGCACACATGAAGCACAAATAGGCCTGATTGAGAAGGTCGCCAAGTGGGCAACAATCAATCGTTGCAAAATCAATAGCTTGGCTTGACCAAAACGGTCAGCAGAACTCCCGTACGTAGTTTCGCCCTCTCTGAATCGCTCACCGCTTCGCCATATTCCTGACAGAACATCGTTAATGCTCCGCCGGTCGTAGCCCATCGCTGCCGCGACCGGCACCGCGCGAGGGTCAGACTTGGCGATTGAAAGCGTGATGAAGCAATTGCGGGGCAAGCGCCTTTGCCTCTTCCTGGACATCGACGGAACCCTGCTCGAATTCGCCGCGCATCCCGACGCCGTTTATGTTCCGCCCCAGCTCGTGGCGGATCTTCGAACCGCATATGACATTTTCGAAGGCGCGATTGCATTCGTCAGCGGTCGCCCGGTCCGGCAGATCGACGCCCTGTTTCATCCGTTGCGCTTCTCGGCGGCTGGTGTGCATGGAGCCGAGATCCGGCTCTCGCCCGATGGTCAGATCATGCAGACGAAAGATGCCGGACTCTCGCAGGAGCTCTGGCTGGACGTGATGCGCATCGTCCAGCTGTTTCCGGGCACGCTCGCGGAGAACAAGACGTTCGGCTACGCCGTCCACTACCGCAATGCGCCGCAGTTCGGGCCTTCGCTGGCGACCGAAATCGAACGTCTGGTCGATGCCGCCCGGGATTCGACGCTATCAATCCTGCATGGACACGGCGTGGTTGAAATCAAGAAAGCCAGCGTGGAGAAAGGCTGGGCCATCGAAGTCCTGATGCAGCAGCAGAGCTTTGCGGGACGCACGCCGATCTTTGTCGGCGACGACGTCACCGACGTTCCGGCCTTTGCAAAGGCCCTTGAACTGGACGGCTTCGCCTATTCTGTCGGACACAGCCGGCCGGAGCTGTCGGGGTCCTTCGAGAACCCTATGGAAGTGCGCGCCTGGCTCGCCAGTCTCGTTCACACAGCGGAGGCGGACCATTGATGCTCGACCGGGTTTTCAGGGAGCCGGCGCGACTGTCAGAAGGAACGTCCATCGGGGGCCGCATGCAGCAACGTGTCATTCTCATCTCGAACCGCGTCACGGTTCCCACCCAGGGCCGTGCAACCGCGCCGGGGGGACTGGCGGTCGCCGTCAAGGCGGCGCTCAAGCAGCGCAGCGGAATCTGGTTCGGCTGGAGCGGCAATTCGACTGACGAGCCTTCACCCGAACCGCAGATCATCGAACGCAACCGCACCACATATGCGGTGATCGACCTCTCGAACGCCGACTATCAGGAATATTACAACGGCTTTGCCAATCGGGTCCTCTGGCCGATCCTGCACTATCGCGTCGATCTCGCCGAATATTCGCACAGCGATCTCGGCGGCTATCAGCGCGTCAACCGGATCTTCGCCGATCACGTATCGCGCATCCTCCAGCCGGACGATATCGTTTGGGTGCACGATTATCACTTGATGCCTCTGGCGCAGGAGCTGCGCGCGCGTGGACATGAAAACCAGATCGGCTTCTTTCTTCACATTCCATGTCCGCCGCCCGACATCCTTCTGACGTTGCCGCGTCATGAAGAGATTCTCGGCGCGCTTCCCTGCTACGATCTGGTTGGCTTCCAGACTGAAAACGATAGCGAAAACTTCACGCGCTATCTGCAATTGCAGGGCGCCACTGTCGGGCGCGACGGCGCGACCTACCAGTTCAAGGACCGAACGACGCGCATCGGGGTCTTTCCTGTCGGGATCGAAACGACCGTACTGAACAGGCTCGCGCGCAACGCCGGACGCTCCGCCTTCGGTGCGAATTCAAGGATTCGCTTGCTGGCTGCAAACTCATCGTCGGCGTCGACCGCCTCGACTATTCGAAGGGTTTGCAGAAGCGGCTGGAAGGCTTCGATCGCTTTCTCGCCGCACATCCGCAATGGCACCGGCGCGTCACCTATCTGCAGATCGCCCCGACCAGCCGCAGCGAAATCAAGGAATATGTCGAGATCAACCGCATGGTTGACGAGCTCGTCGGACAGATCAACGGGCGCTACGGCGAAGCGTCATGGACGCCGATCCGCTACATCAACCGCTCCTATTCGCGCACCGCGTTGTCGGGCATCTATCGCGCCGCTGACGTCGGGCTCGTGACGCCGCTGCGCGACGGCATGAATCTGGTCGCCAAGGAATTCATCGCGGCGCAGGACGCCGACGATCCCGGCGCGCTGATCCTGTCGCAATTCGCCGGCGCGGCGGCTGAACTCGACGCAGCCATTCTGATCAATCCGCACGAGGCGGACGCTTTCGCCGAAGCCATTCTCCAAGCGCTCGAAATGCCTCTCGAGGAGCGCATCGAGCGGCACGCGAAAATGTACAAACGGATTGCCCGCAACAATGTCGACCGCTGGGCGACGTCATTCCTGCATGCGCTCGCCGAAACCCAGAAGCGCCCGGGGCTGCTGGATGGATTCAAATCCCTCTTCAATCCGCGGCCGCGCGAAGCCTGAACCTCAGGGCCTGCCGATGCTCGAATAGGCAAAACCCGCGCGCCGGACGGCATCCGGATTCAGGAGATTGCGCAGGTCCACGATGACCGGGGATTCCATCAATCCCTTCAGGCGCGCAAGATCGAGGGCGCGAAATTCCGGCCATTCGGTGATGATCGCCAATATGTCAGCGCCCTGCGCGCACCCATAGGCGTCAGCACAATATTCAATCTGCGGCAGCAATGGCCTCGCCTGCTCCATGGCTGCGGGGTCGAAGGCTTTGACACGCGCGCCCGCGCGTACCAGTGCTTCCACGATGGCCAGCGAAGGCGCGCCACGCATGTCGTCCGTATTCGCCTTGAAGGCGAGACCCAGCACGGCAACCGTCCTGCCCTGCAACGAGCCGCCCGCCGCATCGGCGATCTTCTGCGCCATGCGCAGTTTGCGCCCCTCGTTCGCATCGACGGATGCGCCCACGATGGAGAGCGGCGCCCCCATCGCTTCGGCGGAGCGCAGCAGCGCCGACGTATCCTTGGGGAAACACGAGCCGCCGTAACCCGGCCCCACATTCAGGAATTTCGGGCCGATGCGCGAGTCGAGGCCTATGCCGCGCGCCACATCTTCCACATTGGCGCCGGTCTTTTCGCAGAGATCAGCGAATTCGTTGATGAACGAGATCTTCGTCACCAGAAAGGCGTTGGCGGCATATTTGGTGATCTCGGCGGTGCGACGGCCCATGAACAGCAGACGCGAGGAATCGATCCCGAGCGGCCGGTAAATGTCGGCCATGACGTCGCGCGCCCGCGCGTCGTCGGCGCCGATGATCACGCGGTCCGGTTCGCGGAAGTCCGCGATGGCGTTTCCCTCGCGCAGAAATTCCGGGTTCGAGGCGACAGCAAAATCCGCAACCGGGTTTGCCTCGCGGATGATCTTTTCCACTTCATCGCCGGACCCGATCGGCACGGTGGATTTGTTGATGACCACTGTGAAGGAGCGCAGCGCCCGGGCGATCTCGCGCGCGGCGGAATAGACATAAGACATGTCGGCAAGACCGTCCTCGGGCCGCGAAGGCGTGCCGACAGCGATGAAGACGGCCGCGCTGCCAGCAACCGCATCTTCCATCCGGGTCGTGAAGCGCAGCCGCCCGGCCCCTGCATTTTCGACGACCAGCTCGGCAAGGCCGGGCTCATAGATCGGCACCTGCCCTGCCCGCAGCGCATCCACGCGCGCCAGATCCTTGTCGACGCATGTCACCGTATGGCCGAATTCGGCAAGGCAGGCGGCCGTCACCAGCCCCACATAGCCGCAGCCAATGACCCCCAATTGCATGAACTGTCCCCGAACGCCGCCAAAGGGGTCGCTTATCACCCGGCAGCGCGATGCGCCAAACCGACTTTCGCCTCCCCCCACTAAAAACACCGGCGTCCTCGCCGCCGAACTGGACAAGCCCCGAAGGGTCGGGCATATGACACCCGCTCACGGCGGCTTGCCCGTGACGTCCGGAGACGTGGCCGAGAGGCTGAAGGCGGCGGTTTGCTAAACCGTTATAGGGTTGTAAAGCCCTATCGAGGGTTCGAATCCCTCCGTCTCCGCCAGCGCGCTTAATTAAGTTCTTGTTTTATAGATCAGATTCCCCCACATTGTCTTATTGGTCCCCAATTTGGTCCCCAAGGTTCACGCGAATTAGCTTGATGCCCAGAGACCCACTCGCGCAGTGCACTGCGCTCTGCCGATGTCATAGTGTCCAAATTTGCAAGAAGCCCCAAAAGGGCCTCGCTGGGTCCGACGCGCAACTGATAGGAGCCTCGCAATCGTTGTAGTTTGGCCATGCGGCGCTGAAGGCTACGGGCCACCATGGGAACGCCCTATCAATGCCTCCAGACTGGAAAGCCGCACTTCGAGCTCCTGCGTTTCCAAGGCCTTTCTGCGAACTTCCAGAAGCCCCGAGAGAGCTTGAGCCTCATCCAAGAGCAACTCGCCCGAGCAGGCTGCTGTCAGGATAGCCTGCTGCGCGCTCGCGACGCCCGATGCGTCAGAAATGTTTGGTAGCGCGATTTGAACCGGTCTGGATTTCCGGGGCGGGCAGATCCGATCCAACACCAACTTGATCGCAATCATATCGCCAGCCTTGGCGGCTTCGATGGCCCTTCTTGAGATAGACTCAGCTTCCCCTTCAAGCAAAGCCTCGATTGCCAAGGTGGTGGCGTGACGCGCCCCCTTGGGGCGACCTGCGGGGTTCCCTGATTGGCCGGGCTGGAAACGAGACATCTGATGTAGGCCTGCAGTTTCAGAGAGCAGATATTATTTCGGAACCGAAATAAATAGCAACCCGTTTCTCTCCAAATTCCAGCGCCGCTTACCAGCCCCTTTCGACCGTACGGCCTCCGCCACCGATCGGCCCTGCGCGGTCAGCACTTCCACCTGTCGAAGCTCGCTGACGATCTCCGCCTTGTGTCTCTTCCTCGCCATCTCGTCGTCCTCCATCAGGCCATAAAGCCATACTTCAGGGAGGATCACTTTGCGGGGTCAAGACCAGCGTCCGCCGCGAGGCATCTTGCTCGACATGGACCCCAGCGTCAGCTCGGCTCACGGCGAACAGGAGAACAGCGTCTGGAACGAGCATTACGACTGCACCTGTTATCATCCGCTGTTCGTGTTCAATCAGTTCGGCGATCTGGAGCGCTGCGCGCTTCGTCCCAGCAACCTCTGCAGCGCGGATGGCTGGAAAACCAAGGCGCGAAACCACTTATCGGCGGTATGGAAACTGTTCAAACAAACCGAGCCACTTCTAAGCCATTGAGGCCACTGCGGAAAAATGTCCCGGGGAACCGAACTTCGATTATACGGAAGAGACCTTACGATACTACTGGTCGCATTATCCAGACTTGCAAACGCGTGAATTCTCGCGACCCATTGCAA
>CANJNI010000032.1 GCA_947475995.1 Beijerinckiaceae bacterium
GAGTCGGGGGACCGCCGCCGCAACCGACCATGCCGGCCATCAGGCAAGCCATCCTCGGCTTCTTCGCACGGCCTCCTCCCAGGCGATGCCCCCACTGTGAGAAACTCCTCGCCGACGCCGTCAGATCTAATCTGCCAAAGTAGTGCTAGAATGGCGAATCTTTTCTTCGCATCAATTCATGAAACTCAGGAGCATTCGGAAAACGCGATATCGGCGGGCTTCATCTAACGGTAAGTCTCCCTCTCACCTTCCCCTTCTCCCCACCGGAAACGCCACGCACGATCCGCGCACCGCAAGGGCAACCGTGCCGCCGGTTTCCGGCAACACCTTGCCGGGAACCCGCACGGGCAGCGTCAGTCCGTCGATCTCCACGCTCGCCAGATAATGATCGCCGTTGAAGATCACCCGCGAGACTGTTCCGCGCGGGCCTGAGCCGTCTGCGGAAACCGTCAGTTGTTCGGGGCGGATCATGACCTGCGCGGGGCCGTTCTGGACGCCGTCGCGCAGCACGGCCGCAATGGGCCCGAGCGGGGTCTGCGCCATCTCGCCCTCGATGATCGCATCCATGAAGATCACCGGACCCGTCAGGCGCGCAATGCGCGGGTTCAGCGGGTCCTGATAGAGCGAAGCGGGGTCGTCGATCTGGGCGATGCGGCCATGCACCATGGCGGCGATGCGGTCGGCGCTGGCGAAGGCCTCGAACGGATCATGCGTGACGAGGATCGCGGTTGCGCCCGCATTGCGCAGGGCGCTCGCCACATCGGCCGCCATATGGCGGCGCAGGTCGAGATCAAGCGCGTTGAAGGGCTCGTCGAGCAGCACCACATTGGGGCGCGGCGCGAGGGCGCGGGCCAGCGCGGTGCGCTGCTGCTGGCCGCCGGACAATTGGTGCGGATAGCGATCCTCGAAGCCCGTAAGGCCCGTGATGCGCAGCACTTCCTCGATGCGCAGCCGGTCGCGGCGGCCATATTGCAGGCCGAAGGCGACGTTCTGGCCGACCGTCAGATGCGGAAACAAGGCCCCTTCCTGCGGCACATAGCCCACATGGCGCTTCTCGGTCGGCACGTATGCGCCGGGGCCCGCCACCTGCCGGTCGCCAATGTGGATCGTGCCTTCATCGGGATCGGCGAAACCGGCGATCAGCCGCAGCAGAGTCGTCTTGCCGCTGCCGGACGAGCCGAGCAGGGCGACGATGGAGCCTTCCGACATTTCGAAGTCGATGCCGCGCAGGACCGGCGTCTCGCCATAGCGTTTGGTGACGCCCGAAACCCGCAGACCCACCATGGTCAGCTGCGTCTCAATGTGCGGAGCGTGAAGATATACACCGGCACTCCCGAAACGATCACCAGCACCGCCGCGAAGGGAGCGGCCGCCGCGAAGGCGCGGTCATTGGTGTAGGTCCAGAATTCTGTAGCGAGCGTTACCACACCTGAGGGCGCCAGCAACAGGGTAGCGGTCAATTCGCGCATGAGCTGCAGCACCACCATGGCGAGGCTCGCGCCTACGCCCGGCAGTAAATTGGGCAAGGTCACTTCCATGAAGGCCGTGAAAGGACCCTTGCCAAGCGTGCGGGCGACATCCTCAAGCTCGGGCGGCACAAGCTCGGCCGAAGCCCGGATCGCCGACTGGGCCAGCGGCAGGTAGAGCATCACATAGGCAATCACCACCAGCGCCGGGCTCTGGTAAAGTGGCGGCACATAGCGGATTGCAAAAAACACCAGCGCCAGAGCCACCACCAGTCCGGGCAGTCCGTGAATCACATACGGAAGCCGCTCTGCGGTCGTCACCAGCCAGCCGCGCAGTCGCATCGAGGCGAGCACGAGCGGAATCGCCAGTAGCGTCGTCACCAGGCCGCCCGAGAGCGAATAGCTCAGCGAGCCCGCGATTGCGGGCGCGAGTCGTTCCAGCCCCATGCCGACGGATGTGCCGGTGAACAGCCAGTAGATCAGCATCCAGAACGGCACCCCGATCGCCAGTACGCCGAACAGCCCGAAACCGGCGACCGCCGGAATGCGCATCCAGCCGAGCTTGATGATCTGCGCGTCACGGGCGGTTCCCTTGCCGCTGCGGGAGAAGCGGCGGCCGTGCCGCAGCCGCATTTCGCCGAGCGCCAGCGGTACCGTCATGGCCAGCAGGACGGAGGAGAACAAAGCCGCCGTCGCATTGTCGAACTGCATTTCATATTGCTGGAAGATCGCGGTCGTGAAGGTCTGCACCTGCAGGAAGGCGAGCGCGCCGAATTCGGCGAGCATGTGCGAGGACACCAGCAGCGCGCCGCCCAGCATGGCGGGCGCGGCTTGCGGCACAACGATGGTGAAAAACGTCGACCACGGCCCGCGCCCCAGCGAGCGCGCCACATCCTCGAAGCCCGGATCGAGCGTTCGGAGCGCCGCCGCGACCGGCAGGTAAACCAGCGGCACGCAGGCCAGCGTCAGGATCCCGATAGCGCCCCCCATGCCCTGAAACTGGGGGCCGAGCGAGGACCAGGCGTAGGAAGAAACGAGCGCCGGCATGGCGAGCGGCGCGGAGGCCACGACGCGCCACAAGCCCGGCAGCGGGATGTCGCAGCGTTCCGTCAGCCAGGCAGCCGCAATGCCCAGAATGACAGTCAGAACCGTGACGCAGACCGCAAGCGTCAGCGTGTTGGACAGAAGCTCCAGGGTCATCGGGCGCGTCAGTTCCCTGACGACGCCGGCGAAGCCCGCCTCCCCGGAGCGCATCAGCGCATAGGCGACCGGCAGGGCAACGAGCAGCCCGGGTATTGCCGCAACGGCAAGAAGCGCGGGCGGGAAAGACCCGCGCCCGCCGATGCGCGCGAGTGCTGTCACAAAATCCCGGCTTCGCGCTGCAGCTCGTACGCGAGGGCCGCGCCGCCGACTTCATGGGCGGTGATCGCGACGCCGATCTCGTCGAGCGGTTTCAGATCGAAATGCGGCTTCACGCCCGGACGCACCGGATATTCCGCATAGGTCGCCAGCATGGCGTTCTGGCCCGCTTCGCTCACCGCAAAGGCAAGGAACTTCTGGGCGAGGTCGGCCTTCTGGGTGGTCTTCAGAATGCCGATCGGCGACACGTTCACAAGCGCGCCCGGATCGCCCTTCTGGAAGAAATGAATCGCCGACTTCATGTTCTTTTCGCCGCGTTCCTTGGCGAGCCCATACCAGTAGTAATTGTTCACCAGCGCCGTGGCGATCTCCCCGGCCTCGACCGCGTTCATGGCCGCGCCATTGCCGTTGTAGAGCTTGCCATTCTGCTTGAGGGCCTTCAGCCACGCAAGAGCGCCGTCGCGCCCCTTCAGCTTCACGATCGCCATGATCTGCTCCTGGAAGCCGTCGCGGATGACGTACCCCACCTTGTCCTTCCAGGCAGGGGTCGCCATGTCGACAATCGACGCGGGCAGGTCGGCTGGCTTCACCATCGTCTTGTTGTAGACGGCGACGCGCACACGCATCGTGGCCCCCACCCATGTCTTGTTGGGCGAAGCGTATTGCGCCGGGATCTGCGAGACGGTCGAAGCGTCAGCGGGCAGCAGCAGCCCCTTCTCGTCAAGCGCCACAAGCGGCGGGCTCTGCTCGGAATAGAACACGTCGGCGGGCGACCGCGCGCCTTCCTCGATGATCTGGTTGGCGAGCTGCGAGCTCTCACCCTGCCGCATGGTGACATTGATGCCGGTCGCCTTGGTGAAGGCGTTCACGAGCGCCTCGGTGGTGACGCGATGCTGGCCGTTGTAGAGGGTCAGCGAACCGGCCTGCGCACGCGCAGAAAGACCGGAGGCGGCGAGAGCGCCGGCGGCGAGGCCGCCTGCGACGAAGTTGCGGCGAGTGATAAGGGACGAGGACATTTGGAAAGCCTCCAGATTGAAGCCGTTGTTGACGCGACAGATGCGCCGAAGGTTTCGGGCGCGTCAAGCGATCATGCGCCGCGTCAAAAAAGCTTCTTTCCAGAACTCCCGTGAAAACGGGCCTCTTTTGAAAAAGCCCGCCTGAAGATTATAAATGTTCTAAGGCGTTCACCGCCGCAAGCGCGCGCAATCGTTAATGATTTCGCGCGTCTTCAGTCGAGGCCGTAATCGTGATCGGGGTGATTGGACGACCCGGATTTCCAGTAACCGCGGGTGTGAACGCGCGAACGGTCGATATCCGGATAAGCGAAAACATGATCGCGGATGCGTCGCATCGCGCCGGATTCGCAGGCGATCCACCAGCACGTTCCGGCGGGCTGCGGACCAAGGTCGCGCACGGCTTTTTCGAGCAGCGCGCAAGGGACCGCATTGGCCGGATTGCGGTGGAGCCATTGCGTCTGGCAGGGGACCGCCGGACTGAGCGGATGTTCTTCCAGCTTGTCGGTGACCTCGCAGATCACCGTCACGGACGCGCCCGCCGGCAGGGATTCAAGCACCATCCCGGCCGCCGGCATCGCTGAATCATCGGCCACGATCACGAAGCTGTCCGCATCAGCCGGAGCCGTATAGCCGCCGCCCGGCCCGCCGATCGTCATCAGGTCGCCGATGCGCGCATTCGTCGCCCAGTTCGAAGCCAGCCCCTCGCCATGCAGGACGAATTCGACCTCCAAGAGACCACGGGCCGCATCGTAGCGGCGCGGCGTATAGGTACGGGATGGCGGGCGTGCGGCTTCCGGGTCGGCAGACGGCCACACCATGCCGTCGGGCGGGAAGAACAGCTTGATATGGCCTGCCGGTTTGGGTGGGCCAAACGCCAGAAGTTCGGGTCCGCCGAAAGTGATCCGCATCAGGCCGGGCGTGACGCGCTCGATCCTTTCGACCCGGGCGCTTTTGGGCGGCGGGCGCTTCTTGCGGGGCTTCTGGGGTGCGGCGGCTGCGTCCAATGCGGGATCCTCTGTGGCCCCCTTTGTGCGGCATTTTGTCCGCCGTCACAATGGCCGTTCAGGCGAACATCTTCTCGGGTTCGACCGGGGACGTCAGTCCCCATTCCTTCGCCAGAAGCTCGTAGGAGCGACGGCGCGCGCCATGGTCGAAGACCGGCGTGGTGATCATCAGTTCATCTGCCTTGGTGGCGTCCGCGATGGCCCGCAGGCTCCTGCCGACGCTTTGCGGGCTGCCGACGAAAAGGCGCTTGCGATGCTCGTACAATCGGGCGCGTTCGTCGGGCGAATACGGAAAGGCGAGCGCCTCCTCGGGGCTCGGATAAGGCAGCAATTCGTTGCGGCGTCGGCGCAGCCAGTTGAGATCCCAGCTCGACGCGAGACGATCGGCTTCCTCGTCGGTGTCGGCCACAATGGCCGCGACGGTCAGGATCGCATAGGGGGTTTCCCGCCAGCCCTGCGTGAAGCGCTGCCGGTAGGACAACATGGCGGCAATGCCGTCGAAATCCGAAAAATGATGCGCGAACGCATAGCCGGCGCCCACCATGCCGGCGAGTTCGGAACTGTAGTTGCTCGATCCCAGAAGCCAGATCGGCGGCAGCGGCGCATCCGACGGCATGGCGAAGACATTGTTGAACGGATGGTTCTCGGGAAAGTCGCGCGACTCCCACGAGATCAGTTCCTGCAGGCGTTCCAGGAAATCGTCGCCCTTGCGCTCTTCGAGCCTGCGCCGCAGCGCGTACGCGGTGACCTGATCGGTCCCGGGGGCGCGGCCGAGGCCGAGATCGATCCGGTCCGGGAACAGGGCGGCGAGCATCTTGAAACGTTCGGCGACCATCAGGGGCGCGTGATTGGTGAGCATAATGCCGCCCGCCCCGACCCGGATGTTCCGCGTCACCGCCGCGATCTGCCCGATCATGATTTCGGGTGCGCTCGAGGCCACGGACGGCAGGCTGTGATGTTCGGCCAGCCAGTAGCGCGAATAGCCCAGCTCGTCGACGCGCCGGGCCAGATCGATCGAATTGGCCAGCGCCATGCGGGGCGGCGTGCCGGTCGTGACGAAGGAGAGGTCGAGAACTGAAAGCGGGATCATGGGGCCTCAGAAACGCGGCTGCCTGAACGCCTCTGCATGCATTTCGTCTGCCACCTGCACGAACTCGCCGTTCTTTTCGTCCAGCGCCAGAAGCTTGCCGGTGGCGACGCCGAAATAGGCGCCGTGCAGGAACAGGCGGCCCCGCGACTCCAGCGTCTTCACACACGGAAATGTCCGCAAGTTGGCGAGACTTTGGCGGATCGATTCAAGCGCCAGCCGCTCGGTATAGTCCGCGATCGGTTCCGTCGGCGCCCCGATGCGTTGTGCGGCAGGCGCGATGAGCGTCATCCACTTGCCGATGAAGTCGCCGGGGGAAAGCGGTCGCTGGTAGGGATCGGCTTCGCCTTCCGCATAGGCGCGCACGCCGCCGCATTGGGCATGGCCCATCACCACCACATGCTCCACCCGCAGCCCCATGACGGCGAATTCCAGCGCGGCCGAGGTGCCGTGCAGGTCGTCGTTGGGCTGATAGGGGGGAACGAGGTTCGCCACATTGCGGACGACGAAGATCTCGCCCGGACCTGCGTCGAAGATCACTTCGGGCGAGACGCGGGAGTCGCAGCAGCCCACCAGCATGATGCTGGGCTTCTGCCCCCGTTCGGAAAGGTCGCGAAAGCGATCGCGTTCCTGACCGAAACGTCCGGACAGGAAGGACCCGTAACCCGTGATCAGCCGCTCGGGCAGGATGGGTGCGGGCGTCTCGGATGTCACAGACTCACTCCTGTCATGCATATCGGCGCGGACGCGCCGCGCCATCCTATGGGACGATAGCCTTTTCGGGTAACGGGGATTATTGTGCGGCGCAACCAGACCCGTTCCGTCCTTCCGGAGAAATTCATGGCCCTGAGACCACGCCGCAGCGTCCTTTACATGCCCGGGTCCAACGCCCGCGCTCTGGACAAGGCCAGGACCCTGCCGGCGGACGCGCTCATTCTTGATCTGGAAGACGCCGTGGCGCCAGACCAGAAAGACGTCGCGCGCGGTCAGATCGCCGCCGCCCTCAAGGCGGGCGGCTACGGGACGCGGGAGCTGATCGTGCGGATCAACGGGCTGATCGGCCCCTGGGGCAAGGACGATCTGGCGGCGCTGGCCGGCACCAGACCCGATGCGATCCTGATTCCCAAGGTCTCCTCGCCGGGCGACATCATGATGGCCGCCAAGGCGATCCGGGACGCCGGCCTGCCGGAAGAAACCCGCCTGTGGGCCATGATGGAAACTCCGCAAGCGATCCTGAACGCCGATACGATCGTCCGCACCTCGGTCGATCCGGCTTCGCGGCTGGCGGTTCTGGTGATGGGCACCAACGACCTCGCCCGCGAGACGCGCGCCCGGCAGACGCCCGGCAGGGCGCCCATGCTGCCCTGGCTCTCGACCTGCGTGCTGGCGGCGCGATCCTACGGGGTCGACCTGATCGACGGCGTCTATGGCGACATCAACGATCTCGACGGGCTAAGGGCCGAATGCGAGCAGGGCCGCGACATGGGGATGGACGGCAAGACCCTCATTCATCCGGGCCAGGTGGCGATCTGCAACGAGGTCTTTTCGCCGAGCGAGGCCGAGATCGCCTCCTCGAAAAAGGTCATCGCGGCGTTTGACCTGCCGGAGAATGCCGGAAAGGGCGCTATTTCTCTCGACGGGCGCATGGTGGAGCGATTGCACGCCGAAATCGCGACGCGCATTCTCGCCCTGTCCGACGCCATTGCAAGGATGGGCGTATAAATCGCCCCTACGGCACAGATTGGCCGTAGTTGAAAATTAAGGCGAAGGCCGCACTAACCTTGCGGCCGCACAAAGCGTTTCAAGACAGTTCGCGCCACTTTGCGCGGAATACAGCGAGCAGGCATGACCAGACGGGACAAATCTACGCCGACGGATGCGGGTTCGTCGGACGCCACCCCCAACCGTGACCGAAAGCGGGAACCAGTGGTGATCGACGCCATGGCGGTCGACGCGAAGGATATTTCGGCCGAGGGACCCGAGCCCGTCAGGGAGGAAATCAACGCCGGGGAGGCGCAGACCCAGCCCACGGCCGCAGAGGAAGCCGTCACGGCGGCCGATCAACTGGCCACCGAATCCGTGCCCGAACCGGTTGAGACAGCCGCCACGCGCCGTGAAGAGCCGAAGCGTTCTGCCGGCCTGCCCCTGCTGTCGGGGCTGGTCCTCGGCGCGGTTCTGGCGGTGGGCGGATCGGCCGGCTGGCAATGGTACAGCGGCGCGGACGACAGCGGGGCCGTCACAGCCCTTTCGGGTCGGGCGCAGACGCTGGAGGAAAAGCTCGCGGCGCTCGACAGGCGCACCGCCAATCTGGCCGATCCGGCCGCGCTTGCAGCGCTGGATACGCGCCTCAAGGCCCTGGAACAAAGGCCGGTCCCGGCCGCCGCAGCCGCCCAGCCCGCCAATGCGGGCGCAGGAGCCGAGGCGCTTGCGGCGCTCGAACGCAGGATCGCGGCGGCTGAAACCGCGGCGAAGAACGCCCAGACGGCTGCCGATGCGGCCCGCACTGCCGCCGCGCAACGGCCGGCTCCGGCAAATGGGGCGCAGCCCGCCCCTGCGGCTCCGCCGACTCCGCCGCCGCCGCCGGTGGATCTGTCGCCCGTGCAGGACAGCGTCGCGAAGCTCGACGCCCGCATTGCGGCGCTCGAAAAGGGACTGACCGCCACGCGCGACAATCTCGCCAGCGTGGAGAAGACCGTTGCGGCCCCGAAGGTCGAGGCGCGAGCCACCGAAACGCGCGTGGAGCCGACGCTTTCCACAGCCGGAGTCGCGGCGCTTGGCGTCGTGGCGCAATCGCTGGTTCGGGCGCTTGATCGCGGCGCGCCCTTTGCGATGGAGCTGACCGCGCTGAAGTCGCTCGGCGTCGAAGGCGCGATGCTCGCGCCGCTCGAACCCGTCGCCGCAAAGGGCGTACAGACGCCCGCGAGCCTCGCGGCCTCCTTCGCCCCGCTGGTTCCGCAGATCGCCGCCACCGACCGCGATCCGCGGGAAGACGGCATGCTCGACCGGCTGACGCGCAGCGCAACGTCGCTGGTGAAGATCCGCCCTGTCGATGAAACGGCGGGCGATAGTGCAACGGCGATCGCCTCGCGCATCGAGGCGGCGCTGAAGCGCGGCGATCTTGCAGCCGCATCTTCTGCGTGGGCGAGCCTGCCGGAAGCCGCGAAAAAAGTTTCGGCCGCATGGGCCGCTTCGCTCGATCAGCGCGTGAAGGCCGAGAAGGCCGCATTCGCCATTCAGGCGGATGCGATCTCGCGTCTCGCCCAATCGAAGAACTGACCCGCCAGCCGGTGAAAAAATGATTCGTGTCCTGTTTTATCTTGTTGTGCTGGCGGCTCTGGCGATGGGCCTTGCGTGGATGGCCGAACGCCCCGGCGACATCGTCCTGACGTGGCAGGGCTACCGGATCGAGACGTCGCTGCTTGTCGGCATCGGGGCGCTGCTGGCCTTCACGGTCGCGGCGATGATCCTGTGGAGCGTGCTGCGCTTCGTGTTCCGCATTCCGTCGCTGATGTATCTGTGGAAGCGCGCCCGTCGCCGCCAGCGCGGCTATGACGCACTGGCGCGCGGCATGGTGGCGGCCGGGGCCGGCGATGTCCGCGCGGCCGGCAAGGCGGCGCGGGAGGCCGAGAAGCATCTGGGCGAGCAACCCCTGTCGCTGCTGCTGAAAGCGCAGGTCGCACAACTGGGCGGCGACCGCGATGCGGCGGAGCGAGCGTTCCACCAGATGCTCGAACGGCCGGATACGCGCGTGCTCGGCCTGCGCGGACTGCACATCGAGGCGCGCCGCCGCGGCGATCAGGACGCAGCCTATAATTTCGCCTCGCAGGCGCATGACATTGCGCCGCTGCCCTGGGCGGGGCAGGCGGTGCTCGAACATCATTCCGGACAGGAGAACTGGCGCAAGGCGCTGGAAACCGTCGAGAGCAACGTCAAGCGCAAGCTCATCGACCGCGACACCGCACGCCGTCAGCGCGCAGTCTTGCAAACCGCCATCGCGGGCGAGATCGCCGAGCGCGATCCGGTCGAGGCGCTTTCCATTGCGCGCGAAGCCCTGAAGCTCGCGCCCGAACTCGTGCCCGCATCGGTGCTGGTCGGTCGGCTTTATTCGCGGCGCGGCGATCTGCGCAAGGCGACCAGGACGCTCGAGGCTGCGTGGCGGCTCGCCCCGCACCCCGACGTCGGCCGCGCCTATGTGGATGTCCGCCCGGGCGATTCCGCCAATGACCGCCTGAAGCGCGCCCAGACCCTCGCGCGCTTCTCGCCCGAACATCCCGAGAGCCGATTGCTGGTGTCCCGTGCGGCGCTGGAAGCGCGCGATTTCCAGAAGGCGCGCGACACGATGCGCCCGCTGATCGAGGACCGTCCGGGCTACCGGCCCACGGTGCGCGCCTGCCTGCTGATGGCCGACATCGAGGAAACCGAAAACGGCGCGACTGGCCAGTTGCGCGAATGGCTGTCCCGCGCCGCGCGCGCGCCGCGCGACGCAGCCTGGATCGCCGAGGGATTCATCTCCGACACATGGGCCCCGGCCTCGCCGGTGACCGGCAAGCTCGACGCCTTCGTGTGGCAGACGCCGCCCGAGAGGACGCTGCAGCAAGCGTCCATCACGGTCGCGCCCGTGACGCCGGATGCGCCCCGCATCGCCCCCTTGCCGCCCGAGGTGGTCGCGCTGGAGCCGGAGCCGGTCGTGGAGCCGGAAGAGAAGCCGGTCGAGGCCCGGGTCGAGGTGCTTGTCCCGGCCGCGCCGCCCGAGCCTGCGCGCGCGAAGGAGCCGGAACCGGCCGCAGCCGTCGAGCCGGCATCCCCGCCTGCTCGGGAACCCCAGCCTGTCCCGGCGCCCCTGCCGGCCCCCGACACCCAGCCCGCCCCGGCACCCGATGTGCCGGCGCCGGTCCGCAAGCCCGTGGTCGACGGCCTCGCGCATTTGCCGGACGATCCGGGCCCCCGGGCGCGCTAGGACACATTCATCTCCTGCGGTTGCTTGCAAAGGCGACCGGCAGTGGATATGAGAACCCGTCTCCGACGCGATGCGGCCCACAAGCCGCATCTCCGGTTTGCCGATTTAGCTCAGCCCGGTAGAGCAACCGCTTCGTAAGCGGTAGGTCATCAGTTCGATTCTGATAATCGGCACCACTTCCTTCGCCTCCTGGGGAGTCCGTTCGTGGCATCATCTTCGGGTTCCGGCGATGACGAGGACGCCCGCAGCACGGCCCTGTTCGATCCCGATACGGTGTTTCCGGTGTCGGGCGTCGGCGGCGACAATGTTCCGGAAGTCCTGAAGCAGAAGACCGAGAAATCTGCCGACGAGGGCGTCGGGACCGGCTCGCTTTACGCCCGGCGCGAGCGGGCGCGCACCGCAGGTTCGCTGCCGGACGAGGTGGTGAAGCGCATCGCGGACCGCGTTGAGCACAACATCAAGCGCCGGTCCGAGCGTTAATCAGGTCAGTGTTCCTGCGAAAGCGCGCGGGCGATGCGTCGGTCAGGGATCAGCCAGATCAATGCCACCGCCACATAGCAGGCCATTCCCAAATAGGGATGGAGGAACAGCAGCGCGAGGCCGGAAACGTAAAGGCAAAGAGATGCGAACCCTTTCCGGTCCTTGCCGATCGCATGAGCGATGGTTGATTCCGGTCCTTCAATGGCAATCAGCAAGCGCAGCATGATCGTATAGGCGATTGCGCACAGGAGCAGGTTCAGTCCGTAGACAAACACCGTCCATTGGGCGAAATGGTTCTCGCCCATCCAGGCTGTTGTGAAGGGCACAAGCGAAAGCCAGAACAGCAAGTGTAAATTGGCCCACAGAACGCCCCCGCTGACACGCCGGCATGCATGAAATGTGTGGTGATGGTTGTTCCAGTAAATTCCGACGAAGATGAAGCTGAGCACATAGCTGAGAAAGATCGGCAACAGGCCCAGGAGAACCGCTGGGCTGGCGTCATGGGGAGGCTTCAGTTCCAACACCATGATGGTGATGATGATGGCCAACACGCCGTCGCTGAAGGCTTCCAGACGATTTTTGTTCATGAACAGGCTCCTCGCCGTTAGCTTGGCAATAGTGCCTGCAATGTCTCGGGCAAGCAATTGTCAGGCTTCGGACAAGGAGATTGAGGGCTTGATCCTTGACACCCGCCGGGGTGTCGCTTACACAGCCGCGATCCCAATTCCCGGGCGGTTTGTCTATCGCGGAATGGTTTGCCGCCAGAATGGCTCTTGGGCGACGCCCATCCGGTATTCTGACACTTCGCCCCTCCGGTTCGCCGGAAACGAGTTTCGAAAGGAAGCGTACATGTCCCGCCGCTGCGATCTCACCGGCAAGGCTGTTCAGGTCGGCCACAAGGTCAGCCACTCGAACCGCAAGACCAAGACACGGTTCCTGCCGAACCTGTGCAACGTCACCCTCATCTCCGAGGCCCTCGGCCGTTCGGTGCGCCTGCGCGTCACCGCCCATGCGCTGCGCTCGGTGGAGCACCGCGGCGGCCTCGACGCCTTCCTCGTCAAGGCGAGCGCGGACGAGCTGTCCAGCAACGCCCTGACCCTGAAGCGCGCGATCGAGAAGAAGCACGCGGAAGCTGTCGCGGCCTGATCTTCGAGATCAAGTCTGAATCGAAAAAGTCCGGCCTTGCGCCGGACTTTTTGTTTTTGGGGTGGCGGTCGCTTCGCCCTTCCGCGGTCTGTGATAGCCAAGACGGACTTGCGGCCCTCCGCGGGAGAGGGCGCGCCTTGACGGCCCTATCGCCCCGCAGCCGCTCTTTGCCTTCCGCCCTGCATGGAGCGCGTCGGCATGGGCGCAGGGGCCGCATCCTCGCTGAACAGTTCCGCCAGCTTGTCGGTCATGGCGCCGCCGAGTTCCTCGGCGTCGACGATCGTCACGGCGCGCTTGTAATAGCGCGTCACGTCATGGCCGATGCCGATGGCGATGAGTTCAACCGGCGAGCGGTTCTCGATCTCGTCGATGATCGTGCGCAGATGGCGTTCGAGATAATTGCCCGGATTGACCGACAGGGTCGAGTCGTCCACCGGCGCGCCGTCCGAGATCATCATCAGGATGCGGCGCTGCTCGGTGCGCCCCATCAGTCGCTTGTGCGCCCAGTCCAGCGCCTCGCCGTCGATGTTCTCTTTCAGCAGGCCTTCGCGCATCATAAGGCCGAGGTTGCGGCGCGCGCGCCGCCACGGCGCGTCGGCGCTCTTGTAGATGATGTGGCGCAGATCGTTGAGGCGGCCCGGATTGGGCTGCTTGCCCGATTGCAGCCAGACTTCACGCGATTGTCCGCCCTTCCAGGCGCGCGTGGTGAAGCCGAGAATCTCGACCTTCACCCCGCAACGCTCCAGCGTGCGGGCCAGAATGTCCGCGCAGGTCGCCGCCACCGTGATGGGGCGTCCGCGCATGGAACCCGAATTGTCGAGCAGCAGCGTCACCACCGTGTCGCGGAAGTCCATGTCCTTCTCGCGCTTGAACGAGAGCGGCGAGAACTGACCGCGCATGTCGTCAATCACCACGCGCGGCAGGCGCGCCGGATCCAGCATGCCTTCTTCGAGATCGAATTCCCACGCGCGGTTCTGCTGCGCCATCAGACGGCGCTGCAGGCGATTGGCCAGACGCGCCACGACGCTGGAAAGATTCTGCAACTGCTTGTCGAGGTAAGCGCGCAGACGGTCGAGTTCGTCCTGCTCGCACAGATCTTCGGCGGCGACGATCTCGTCGAATTTCTGGGTGTAGGCCTTGTACTCGGGCAGGCGAATGTCGTGTTGCCCCGCGCCCTGCGGGCGGCGGCTCTCGGCGGATTCGTCGGCGTCGCCCATGTCGGCGTCCTCGGGCATTTCGCCCGACGGAGCGTCCTCGGATTCCATGGCGCCTTCGTCGTCCATATCCTCGTCGGATTCCTCGGCCTTTTCCATCTGCATGGAATCGCCCGAATCGTCCTGATCGCCGTCGCCCTCCTGCTCCTCCGGATTGGGATCGGACTCGTCGTCGCCTGATTCCTCGCCGGTGTCGTCATGGTCGGACGCAGTCTCGTCCATCATGTCGAGCGAGCGCAGCAGCTTGTGAACCGATTTTCCGAAGACCTGCTGGTTCTCGATGGAATCGCCCAGCTTGTCGAGATCGCTGCCGGCGCGTTGCTCGATCCACGGACGCCAGATGTCGACGATCTTCTGCGCCGCCGCTGGAGGCTTGAGGCCCGTCAGGCGCTCGCGCACCATCATGGCGACAGCTTCCTCGAGCGGCGCATCGGCGCGGTCGGACACGTCGGCGTAATTGCCCCGATGATACTTGTCGTCCAGCATGGCGGTGAGATTGCTGGCCACGCCCTCCATGCGGCGCGACCCGATAGCCTCGACACGCGCCTGTTCGACAGCCTCGAACACTGCGCGGGCGGGCGCGCTTTGCGGAGCAAGCTTTCGGTGCACGCCGATATCGTGGCAGGCGAGGCGCAAGGCCAGCGAATCGCCGTGGCCGCGCACGATGGCGATTTCCTGCGCGGTCAGCTTGCGGGCGGGTTCTGGCAGCCGCGCCTTGGCGGTCTCGCCCGTTCCGATCAGGGAGGGCCGGTCCGCCGCATAGGTGACTTCAAGCTGCGGGGTCTTCGCCATGGCGCGCATGCAGGACGCGACGGCGCGCTTGAGCGGCTCCTGCGGGGCCTCGGCTTTCGAGGCCGGCTTGCGGTTGGTGGGCGTGCTCATTTGCGAGTTTAACTCTCCGGACGGCGTTCACAACCGACCTGAACGGCGCCCGTCGTCAACCGACGAGCGCGCGCTGTCAGCTCAACACCATGTTCACGGCGCTTTCCGGCAATTCCTGGCCGAAGCAGCGCTGATAGAACTCGGCCACCAGGGCGCGCTCCAGCTCGTCGCACTTGTTGAGGAACGTGAGACGGAACGCAAAGCCGACATCGCCGAAGATCTCGGCGTTCTCGGCCCAGGTGATGACCGTGCGGGGCGACATGACGGTCGACAGGTCGCCGGCCATGAAGGCGTTGCGGGTCAGGTCGGCGACGCGCACCATCTTGTTGACGATGTCGCGGCCTTCCTTGCCCTTGTAGTGGCGGGCCTTGGCCAGAACGATGTCGACTTCCTTGTCGTGCGGCAGATAGTTCAGGACCGTCACGATGTTCCAGCGGTCCATCTGGGCCTGATTGATCTGCTGCGTGCCGTGATAGAGGCCGGACGTATCGCCAAGGCCGACCGTATTGGCGGTGGCGAACAGCCGGAATGCGCCGTGCGGGCGAATCACGCGGCTCTGGTCGAGAAGCGTCAGGCGGCCCGAAGCTTCCAGCACACGCTGGATGACGAACATCACGTCCGGGCGGCCGGCGTCATATTCGTCGAACACGAGCGCTACGTTGTTCTGATACGCCCATGGCAGGATGCCGTCGCGGAATTCGGTGACCTGCTTGCCTTCCTTGAGGACGATGGCGTCCTTGCCGACAAGGTCGATGCGCGAGACATGGCTGTCGAGATTGATTCGTACGCAGGGCCAGTTCAGACGGGCCGCGACCTGCTCGATATGGGTCGACTTGCCGGTGCCATGATAGCCAGTGACGATCACGCGGCGGTTGCGGGCGAACCCGGCCAGGATCGCCAGAGTGGTCTGCGGATCGAACAGATAGTCCGGGTCCATGTCCGGAACATGCTCGCTGGTCTTGCTGTAGGCAGGCACTTCCAGCTTCGAATCGAAACCGAATACGTCGCGGACCGAAATCTTCGTGTCCGGCATGCCGCCATTCTTCGTATCGCTTTGCATCAATCCTCCGTTTCCGTCCGCCGGTGCGAACGGTCGGTCCTCCCGGCGGGCGCCGGAAATTTCGGGGAAACCAGCCTCAGGCGAGACCGGCCGATTTGAGTTGTTTATAGGCCTGAATGATCTCGCGCAATTTGTCTTCGGTGGAGCGATCGCCGCCGTTGGCGTCCGGGTGGTGGCGCTTCACAAGTTCCTTGTATTTCGTCTTGATCGAATCGGGAGTCGCGGAAGAATCCAGACCGAGTGCGACGAGCGATTTCAACGCCACGACCCCGTAGCGCGGCTTTTTGGGTTCCTGCGCCGGTTGCCCGCGCCGGAAGCGGCGGTTGAAAATCTCCATACGCTCTTCAAAACCGTTCGGATCGGCCTCGAAGCCCTTGTTGCCGCGCTTCGCCCCCATGGTCCAGGTCGGACGATGGCCGACGATGGCTTCCTTCTGGTAGCGGGCGACGTCGTCGTCGCTCATGTCCTTGAAATAATTGTAGGTCGAGTTGTACTCGCGGACGTGGTCGAGGCAGAAGTTGAAGTACTTGCCTTCGCGCATGCGCCCCATGGGCGCGCGATGGTCGCCGATGCCCTTGCAGCCGGGATGATCGCAGGGCGTGTGCTGGGGCGTCGCCTCGATCTGCGGCTGCCGTTTCACCCTAATGCGATCGAAAATAGACGAATTCAGGTTCATGACCACGACTGTAAAACGCCAGCTGCGTCTGCCGGATGCGCCCGCCGCCATGCAACGGGCCGAAAAGATTACCGCAAGCGTCCGCCGGACGCTATGGTAAACGTGAGGCGAGGGCGCAGGACGCCCTCAAGGTTCTGGTCGGAGAGGCTCGACGGTGACCATTAAGGAACGGATAACGACCAAGCTGACGGCCGCCTTTTCACCGGTTTCCCTCGATGTGGTGGACGAATCGCACCAGCATGCAGGCCACGCCTTTCATCCGGGCGGGGTGGAGCCGCGCGGCGAAACTCACTTCCGCATCAAGATCGTATCGGGCGTCTTCGTTGGCAAGAGCCGGATAGACCGCCACCGGATGATCAACGCGATGCTGGCGCAGGAGCTGGACGATGGCGTCCATGCGCTGGCCATCGAGGCCCGCGCGCCCGACTAGGCTCAGCGTTTGCGGAACACGCCGTTGAAGCGGACATTATTGCCGCCGCAATAGCCGGTGTCTGACGCCATCATGTAGGACCCGACCAGCGTCAGCGTCAGGACGCAATCGTCATCGTCCGTATCGGTGACCACAAGCCTGCGCGCCTCGGGCTTCGCCTCGCCATTGACGCGGCCCTCGTTGGGCCCGCCCGCGCCCTTCGGGGGCTTCCGGGAGGGCCACCAGGCCCGGCCCGCCACCTTGATGGCCCCTTTGGCGGCCGAAAGGCGCAGTTCGTTGTCGCCCTCGCGCCAGACGCCCAGCCAATCGCGGACGGCCGGGGCCTTGAGGGTCTGCGGCGCAAGACGGGAAGACTTAACGTAGCCGGCGTTTCCGCCTTCGTTATCGGGCCGGAAAACGCACACATAGTCGCCGAAGCTTAGCCCGGTCAGAACCGTCTCGCCGGCCGCGAGCGCCGATCCGTCGCGGCATTTGGGATCTTCGCCCGGACAGCCGTTCGAATCGCCCAGCACATCGACTTTCGGGCCGGGCGTGATGCGCGCCAGCCCCGGCTGCTTCACCTGTTCGGGAAACAGTCCGTTGCGGCAATCGGGGGGACCTTCGGCGGCTGTCGCCATGACCGGCGTCAAGCTAAGCGCCACGGCTGCGATTCGGATAGTGTGATTCATGTCTGGCTCCCGGGCCAGCCGAGCCTCACCATTCCAGTCGTCTTGTCAAAGCCGGAACGGACGCATGCCGCAATTTCCCCGCTTGCGGAAGAACCGCACGGCCCGGAGTGCTTTGGTTTGGGCCGGGGAAGCCTTCGACCGTCAGGGATTGGAGAACTCCGGACCTTCCCACTGGGTCGAAACGGCCAGCTTGCCGGACATGATGTCCTTCGCCGCCTGATCGATCTTCTGCCGGACATCCGCCGGTAAGTTCGTCGCCATCGAAAGTCGAACAGCCTCGGGCCGGGACAGGCCCACCTTGGAGATGCTGCCCGGCGTGAACTTGCCGCCCGCGATATCTTCGCAGGCCGCCAGAAGCGCGAGACCCGAATCGGCGATGGCCGAGGCGATGAATACATCCGGCATGGTGGCGACCCAGTCACCGACATTGCCGATCTGCGAAATCTTGCGTTCCCGGCACGCTTCGATCGCGCCGGTTCGTCCTGCATTCAGCATGGTGAAGATGATGTCCGCGCCCGCATCCGCCATTGCGTTGGCGACTTTCCTGGACAAGGCGGAATCGTCCTGATTGCCGGAGAAATTCGTCAACAGCTTCACCTGGGGGGCCGCATACGCAATGCCGTTGGCGAAGGCCGCGCGGCCCTTCAGTCCAGGCACGACCCGGATTCCCGACATGTGACCGACCGTGCCCGTCAGGGTCGTTAACCCCGCGAGCATGCCGGCCAGAAAGGCCGATTCCTCCTGCAAGACTTCATAACTGGCGAGGTTTGGGCCAGTCACATTGCCCTGCGTGACGACGAACATCACATCGGGATATTCCGCCGCGACCGACTTGGCCGCGTCGTTATTCTGGCCGCCATGAGCAACCACGAGAGCGGGCGTGTCGGACGCGAGCTTCCGGAGCGCCTCTTCGAGCAGCGGACGTTCGGGTTTCACGCCGTCAGTCCAGAAAACATCGACACCGAAGCGCTGCTTCGAATTTATGAGCCCTGTGTAGCCGGCCTGCATGAAGCCGCCATCATCTATGCGCCCGGCAAAAAGCGCGCCGATCCGTTTGGGCGCTTGCGCGAATGCCCCGAAGGGCAGCAGCCCGGCAGCAAGAGACGACAGGACGAAACGACGGCGGTTGATCAAGCATGCCTCCTCTGGCCACCCAGAGCGAAGCAACTTCGGGACCAGTTGTGTCTACCTCAACCGTTCCAGTAGGCTGACATAATTGGCCACCGCCGCGCCGCCCATGTTGAAGATGCCGCCGATGCGGGCGTTCTTGACCTGAATGCCCCCTGCCTCGCCGCAAAGCTGCATGGCCGCCAGCGCATGCATCGAGACGCCGGTCGCGCCGATCGGATGGCCCTTGGCCTTCAGGCCGCCTGACGGATTGACCGGCAGACGTCCGTCCATCTGGGTCACGCCGTCGAGCGCCACCCGCGCGCCCTTGCCCTTTTCGGCAAGTCCCATCGCCTCGTATTCGATGAGTTCGGCGATGGTGAAACAATCATGCGTTTCGACGAAGGAGAGATCGTCGATCGACAGGCGCGCACGGCCGAGCGCCTGTTTCCAGGCGACCGCGCAGCCTTCGAAGTCGATGATGTCGCGTCTCGACATGGGCAGGAAATCCTGCGCGTGGGCGGTCGCCCGGAAGGCGACGGCGCGCTGCATCGACAAGGCCGCATCGACATCGGCGATCACCACTGCGGCTGCGCCATCGGACACGAGCGAACAATCGGTGCGCTTGAGAGGGCCGGCCACGAAAGGATTTTTTTCGCTCTCGCGCCGGCAGAAGTCGAAACCAAGATCCTTGCGCATCTGGGCAAAGGGATTGCCGACGCCATTGCGATGGTTCTTGGCCGCAATCGTCGCCAGCGCATCGGACTGGTCGCCGTAACGCTGGAAATAGGCCTGCGCGATCTTGCCGAACACGCCCGCAAAACCGCCTTCCGTCTCGCCTTCCTCGGCCAGATAGGAGGCGCGCAAGAGATTGCGGCCGATTTCGGCGGGCGGCGTTTTCGTCATCTGCTCGACGCCGACCACCAGGCTGATGCGGGCGCGCTTTGCCTCAATGGCGCGCACTGCGGCATGAACGGCGGCGGAGCCGGTCGCGCAGGCGTTTTCGAGGCGCGTGGCGGGCTTGAAGCGCAGCCGCTCGTCGGCCTGCAGCACCAGCGCGGCGGTGAAATCCTGCGGACTGAACCCCGCATTGAAGTGGCCGAGAAAGATCTCGTCCACCTCGTCGGCCCCGATCCCCGCATGGGCGAGCGCGCCGCTGGCAGCCTTGACGATGAGGGTTTCAACAGTCTCGGCGTCGTGCTTTCCGAACGGCAGATGCGACCAGCCGACGATGCAGGCAGTCATGCGCGGCCCCTGTGCTTGGCGGCAGGTCATCAAAAAGCCGCAGGCAATCACGATACGCCCGATGGCGGCCAGCGCCAATGCGGCTGCCGCCTTTTCAAGCTTTTGGCTGCGCGGTAGAAGTTCCGGCGGCTCTCGCGGCCCGCCGTCACGATTCGGGATTTTTCGATGCACAGACTTGCCGTTTCCCGTTTCGCCGCCGTGGCTGCAGGACTGGCCGTGTTGACGAGCGCCGCACAGGCGGCCCCGACGCTGGTGGTGGACGCCGCAACGGGCGCGGTGCTGCAAGAGCAGGAAGCGACGCGGCCCTGGTACCCGGCCTCCCTCACCAAACTGATGACCGCCTATGTGGCCCTGAAGGCTGTTCGCGAGGGGCGCATCTCGCTCGAGACCCCGATGGTCGTCTCCGTGCGCGCCTCGCGCATGCCGCCCTCCAAGATGGCTTTTCGTCCGGGGCAGGAAGTCACGCTCGACAATGCGCTGAAGATGCTGATGGTGAAATCAGCCAATGACGTTGCGGTGACGATCGCCGAAGGCGTGTCCGGGACGGTCGAGGATTTCGCCGGGGAGATGAACGCGGAGGCCGCGCGCCTCGGCATGCGCGACTCCCATTTCGTCAATCCGAACGGATTGCATGACGCCAGTCACGTCAGCTCTGCGCGCGACATGGCGCTTGTCGGCATGGCGTTGCTGCGCGATTTCCCGCAGATGCGCGGGCTTTACGGGATCGGCGCGCTGCGGATCGACAATCACATCATCCCGACGCACAACGGAATGCTGGGACGCTATCCGGGCGCGGACGGCATGAAGACAGGCTTTACGTGCGCGGCGGGCTTCAATGTCGTGTCGACCGCGACCCGCAACGGCCGCAAGCTCATGGTGGTCGTGATGGGTTCGCCCAACGCCAAGGCCCGCAGCCTGAAGGCCATGTCGCTGCTTGAGACGGCCTTCAATTCATCCGACTGGGGACGGCCCTCCATCACGAATCTGGGCTATATGGGCTCGGTGGCGGCGCCCAACATGCGGCCGGAAGTATGCGGCAAGAATCGCGCGCCGGGCGATGACGAGGATTTTGCGATTCCGATCGCCGCCAATGCGCCGGTCGCTCATGATGACAGCCCGGTGAGCTTCTTCGCCGCCGATACGTCGCGCCAGACAGTGAATGTGGCGGCCTCCGAATTGCTGCGCGGGCCGCGCCCGGCGTTCGAGCCGGTGGACGTCTTTGTCGGCCGCATTCCGGGCTACACGGGTCCGGTGGCGAAGGCGCGCGGCGTCCCGACGCCCGATCCGGCGGAATTTGCCGCCAAGGAAAAGCCGGTCCGCACCGCCGCAAGGCCGCCCGGGAAGCCTAAGGTCGCCGCCAAGCCTGCGGCGTCCAAACCTGTGGGCTCGAAGCCTGTGGCGGCGCTCGCCAAGCCCGCCCCGAAGGGCGAGGCTAAAAAGCCCCCCGCGAAAGCAATCGCCAAGCCCGAGCCGAAGACACAGAAACCTGCGCCCGGACAAAAGCCCGCCGCAAAGCCGAAGACGCAGGCCGATTCCAAACCAGCGCAGGGCGGGCAGAAGCCCGCGCAGGTGCTGGCCTCTTCTCCGCCGCGCCGTTGACCCGATGACCGACAGCCCGTCCGTTCTTTCGCGCCGCCCGCCGCCGCCGATCCCGCTGACGGTGCTGACCGGATTTCTGGGGGCGGGCAAGACGACGCTGCTGAACAATCTGCTGCGCGATCCAGCGCTGGCCGATACGCTCGTCCTCATCAACGAGTTCGGCGAAATTGGCCTCGATCATCTGTTCGTCGAAAAGGTCGACGGCGACATGATCGTCATGTCGTCGGGCTGTCTGTGCTGCTCGATTCGCGGCGATCTGGTGACGACCCTCGAAGACGTGCTGCGCCGGCGCGACAACAATCGCATCACGCCGTTTCAGCGCGTGGTGATCGAGACGACGGGTCTGGCGGACCCTGCGCCGGTCCTGCACACGATCATGTCGCATCCCTATCTGATGCTCCGCTTCCGGCTGGAAGGCGTCGTAACCGTGGTGGACGCCGTCAATGGCGATGCAACGCTGGATGCGCATGTCGAGGCCGTCAAGCAGGCCGCGGTGGCCGATCGTCTCGTGCTGACGAAGACTGATCTGGTGGCCGATCCTGAAAAACTCGCGGCCTTGCGGTCTCGTCTTGCAAGCCTCAATCCGGCGGCGCGCATTCGCGACGCCGCAAAGGGCGAGGCGACCGCCCGCAAGCTTCTCGATACGGGCCTCTACGATCCAGCGCTCAAGACGCCGGACGTGCGCAAATGGCTGAACGCCGAAGCTTTTGCGCAGGCGCACGATCACCACGGCCATCATGGACACGAACACCATCACCACCATGATGACCACGGCGTGCAGAATTCGCACGATGTGAACCGGCACGATTCACGGATCAGGGCTTTCTGCCTGCGCAGCGACGCGCGACCCTCGCCGCAGACCTTCGACATGTTCCTGACCATGCTGCGCGAAACCAACGGGCCTTCGCTGCTGCGCGTAAAGGGCATTGTGGGTCTTTCGGACGACCCGGACAGGCCCGTCGTGATTCATGGCGTGCAGCACGTTTTTCATCCGCCCGTGCGGCTCGACCGCTGGCCGGACGACGATCATTCCACCCGCATCGTTTTTATCCTGCGCGATCTCGATCAGGCCTTCGTGGAAAAATTTTGGGGCCTGTTCGCCGGCGGACCGGCGATTGATCAGCCCGATGCTGCCGCCATGGCGGAAAATCCGCTGAGCCCCAGGGCCACGCGCGGTCTGCTCGGCTGATCAGATTTTCCGGATTTCAAAGCGCAGCACGCCTTGATCGCTGGTCTGGCCGATAAGCGCATTGCGGGTTTCGTGAACCATGTGGGGAATGTCGATGGCCGACATCGGGTCCGTGGCCTCGACGATCAGCAATGCGCCAGGCCTCATGGCTGCGAGCGCCTTGCGGGCGCGCAGCACCGGCATGGGGCATTTGAGACCTCGCAGGTCCAGCGTCTGCGTTTCATCTGTGCCGTTAACCATAACGTCCCTTCATGCTTGGCTTTGAGAAGGTTCTAATAAAGATTTAACCACTCGTCTCGCGCTGCGCGCAAAGTGACTGACATGGAACGGCTTCGGCGACTGGCTGAAACGTGGACGATCTGGCGACGCCATCGCCGGATGGAGTTCGCAGTTCGGGCTGCGGCGCGCGGCTCATTGCGCAATTCCATGGCGGAATGGACGCGGCGTTACGAAAGCCAAGTCGCATTTGCCGATCATGATCGACAGGTGACTTTTGGACAATGGACCCGGCGGGCCAATCAATATGCCCGTTGGGCGCGCCGCAACGGGCTCGCCAAAGGCGACGTGGTGGCGCTGCTGTTTCCCCACAGCGTCGAAAGCATCGCGTGCTGGACCGGGCTGGCGCGCGGCGGCGTCGTGACGACGCTGCTCGACGCGAGCATGTCTCCTGCAGACCTGACTGAATGCCTGCGCATCTGCGGCGCGCGGGCGCTGCTGGCAGACGCAAGATATTATTCGATTGCAAGAGAGGCCTGCCGGCTGAATGGATTCGAAGGTCTGGTTTATCTCTACGGAAAATCCGATTGCGCCGGAGCTTCTGACTTTCCTCGTCTCGACCTGATGCTGCAGGGATTTTCGGGACGTGACATTCGCCCCGCCGAACAGGTGCGATTTGGCGAGGATGCAGATTGCGTCGCGCTCATACGTCACGATACGGATCGAGAACCTGCATTGCTGTGCTTCAGCCATCGCGATGTCTTGCGGATGATGCTTGAAACCGCCGCGGCGATTCGGCCGGGGGGCGAAATCCGCTTGCGCGGCAGCACTTTTCAGCCGATCGCCATGCGGGCGCTTGGCGCGGCGCTCGCAAGCGGCCAGCGTTTCGTCATCAACAGTTCGGCGAATCCCGGCCGGAAATTTGTGGTCGCTATCGGCGAGAGGGAATTACGCGCGTGGGCTCTTGAAGCCCTGCGCGGGAAGTCCCGGCCACATGCGCTTCTGGTCGAAGCCGCCAATGCTCTGCCGACGTTCGGCCTGCCGTCGCGGACCATGCTGGTGCTTGCTTCGCCCGACGGGGAGCGCGGCTTGCAGATTGTCCCGCGCATGCAGCCGGACTGTCCGGTTTCCGGACGCCCGCGCTTGCGGCGTGAGGCGGGAATCGCGTGAGACCGCATTGATGCAGGCGTCCCGGCGCTCGCATGCACGATGGTTAATGGCCGCGTTTTCCTTTTGCGGTTGAACCACAAGGCTGAAATGACTGGCTGACCGGCGCGGCGCTCGCGGCCGCCCAAGCCCCCGAAACCTCCCGCGCTGGCCCGTCTCTTGAAGCGTTCCCCAAAGCAGGATGTTGCGTCGGAAGGTTTGTGTCCCTTTGGCACAGGCCTGTTCCGAAGCAGCCTGCGCCGGGAGAGTTGGAATGTCAGCATGGTCCATCCCGTTGCCCGGGAGACCGATGGCGCCTTCCGTCGGCTGGTTGGCCGAGAGTGTGGGCTTTACGGATGCGCCGCGCACCAGCGTGCCGCGCGTCTCAAGCCCGCGCGTTTGGCGCGGCGAGCCGCGGGGATTGCCGGCGCGAATAGAACTGCTCGCGTGGGATGCGGCCGCAAAGCGTCGTGACGCCTGGGCCGATCTGGTGACGCGGTCGCTGGAGCCGAACGTCTTTCTCGAGCCCGGCTTCGTCCTGCCCGCCGCACAGCACTTTCCGCTCGCGTTCCGCCCGCACTTCCTGCTGGTGTCCGATCTGTCGCGGCCCGTCCCGCAGGAGGAACTTGTAGGTCTGGCGGCTCTCGACATGCCTTTGCGGGGCGCCGGCTCCGTGGCGCGTGCGTGGTGTCCCCAGCAATCCGCGCTCGGCACGCCGCTGTTCGATCGTGCGCGCGGACGCGACGCGCTAGAGATCATGTTCTCGTGGTTCGACGAACGCCAGCCGCATATTGCGGGCCTGATGTTTCCTTCGCTGGCGGCCGCGGGGCCGACCGCCTCCATGATCCGCGCCCATGCGATCGCGTCGGATCTCGAAATGCGGATTCTCGATCCGCACCAGCGCGCCATGCTGTCGGGCGGAATCGATGTGGACGCCATGCTGCGCGCCACCGTCTCGCCCAAGAAGCTGAAGGAGCTGCGCCGCCAGAGCAGACGACTGACCGATCAGGGCGAGCTGGCCTATCTGTCGACAAACGATCCCGGCGGGGTGAAGCTCGAGGTCGAGCGCTTTCTGGTTCTCGAAGCCAAGGGCTGGAAGGGCGCACGCGGCACGGCGCTGCTGGCCGATCCCTCGCTTTCCACATTCGCCCGCACCATGACTCGCACCCTCGTGCTGGAAGGCAAGTGCCGGGTGGATTCGCTCAGTCTCGGGGGCAAGCCGATCGCGATGGGTATCGTGCTGAACAGCGGCGGAGACGCCTATCTGTGGAAGATCGCCTATGACGAAGACTACGCCCAATGGTCTCCGGGCGTGCAGTTCCTGCTGGAATTCACGCGGCGTCAGGCGCTTTTGCGCGATGTCACCTACACGGATTCCTGCGCGATCCCTGATCACCCGATGATCGACCGCATCTGGCCCGAGCGGTTGCCGATCATCGATCTGTTCGTCGCCACGTCGCGGGAGCGCGCCGGCGCTTTCCGGTCCATCGCGTCGCGCGAAATCATTCGCCGCAAGCTGCGAACCGTGGCGAAACAGGCGTGGTACCGCCTGCTGGGAGACGCACCGAGCTGACGTCGACAAATCCGCCCTGTGCGTCTGCGCACATCGGGCCGGGTTCGTGGTGGGTAATCTCCAAACATCGCCGAACGGAACAGCGGCGGCGAAACAGGAGAGAGACCATGAACACGACCTTCAAGAAGACCCTGACGGCTTCCCTCGCGGCCCTGACGCTCGGCGCGACCGTGATGACCACCGCCACCCCGGCTTCCGCCCGCAACGGCGGCGCGATTGCGGCCGGGATCATCGGCGGCCTTGCCCTCGGCGCGCTCGCAGCCGGCGCGGCCAATGCGGCCCCCTCCTATTACGCTCCGAGCCGCGTCTATGGCGGCTGCTGGATGGAGCGCCAGCCTGTCTTCAACCGCTACGGCGAGGTGGTCGGCCACCGTCGCATCCGGGTTTGCGAATAAGGCGAACCGGTTGAAGCCCGCAGAGTTCTGAGAGACCGGCGGAGCCGGGTTCTCTCCCCCGGCAATGCCGTTGCGATGCGCGCAAGCGGATCGCCGCGATCAACGATCGCCAGACGCCCTCCGGACCGCCCCGTCCGGAGGGCGTTTTGTTTGGCGATGTCCTGTGCGAATGTGCGGTCCCGCTTGAAGGAGATTCCATGTCGCTCGCAGCTGCCCTCGTGCGCGCTCACCGGACGCATTCGCAATTCGCCTATGCGCCCGACATGGGCTGCGGGACGGAGCAGGACGCCTACCGGGTGCAGGCGGATGTCGCCCGCGCGCTGGACGTTTCGGTCGCGGGCTGGAAGGTCGGCCTTCAGGACGGGGGCCGGATCATTTTCGGCGCGCCGCTGTTCTCGTCCGGCCTGCGCGCATCGGGTGATTCGTGGGATCTGCCGCGCGGCGCGTCCCTGAAGGTCGAGGTCGAGATCGCCATCCGGCTCGGGCGCGATCTGCCTGCGCGCCCGACGCCCTACACGCGCGAGGAGATTCTCGATGCGACGTCCGACATCTTTGCGGGAATCGAGCTGGTCGGCAGCCGCTTCAGCAATGTGCAGTCCATTCCGTTTCCGCCCAAGCTGGCGGACAATTTCAACCATGCCGGATATGTTACGGGCGCAGGCTCCGCCGATGTTCGTTCGCTCGATCTGTCGAACCTGCGTTCGCGCCTGTGGATCGACGGCGTGCTGGCGCATGATGCTGTCGGCGGTCATCAACAGATTGATCCGCTCGTGCCGGTCGTCGCATGGGCTTCTGTCCAGTCCGATCAGCTTGGCGGGCTGAAGGCGGGACAATTCATCACGACCGGGACGCTCAACGATCCGCCGGTCGTCAATCGCGCGGCGAAGATCGAAATCGAGATCGAAGGCCTGGGGCGGACCTCGCTCTACATCAGGCAGGCCTGAAGGGCAGGCCTGTCCGGCGCATTTGAATCGAAAACTCGCGCCAGCCTTATCCGGCGCTTGACCATCGTGGCAGCTTGCTGCTGCCGCCGGACGCCGCATGACTTACATTCCGTTACGCACTGACCCCGTCATTCTTTCAGGGTGGAAAGGCGTCGTTCATGCAGTTCATTTACCTGGTGAGTTCGTATCGACCGGACGAGAACACGGCTTTTCTCGTCCTTGCGTCTCTGGTGATGTCAGCCGCCGCAGGCGCGATCGTGCATCGCGTCATGGGGCGCGGCAGTTTCGGTCCCTTCGGCAACATGGTGCTGATCCTGTTCGCCATCGTGATGGCGCAATGGATCAATCCGCAACGCATGGGCCTTGCGGTGAGCCATGATGCGATGCGGATGGCGGTGTTTTCGGCTGCCCTCGCCACTTTGCTGCTGGCGACGGCGGGCATGTTGAAGAACTGGCTCGGGCGTCCGCGCTGATCAGCTCTTCTTGATTACCGGAAACAGAGGCGAGCGCGGCCAATGCTTGCGGCTGTGCTTGAGGTTGAGCCCGACCAGCATGGCGGCGAGGCGGATCGGGGCCCCGATGCCTTCCACCACCGGCACGCCGAGCTGGTCGGCCAGCCAGTCCGGATTCACATGCACCGGACATTGGGTGATGCCCATGGGAAGAATCACTTCCGCATCGTGTTCATCCACGAGTTCGCGCGCGTGGGACACGAAGTTCTTCAGGAACTGGTCGCGGTTGCCGATGATGTCGGGCAGGTGGAAGCCGCTCTTCTTCCAGCCGACGATCTTGTCGGTGAAGCCGTAGCGCTTGACGATGCGGCGGCACAGGACGAGCGAGGTTTCCGAATAGACCAGAATGCCGAAGCGGTCGCCCAGCAGGCTTGCAATATGCAGCATGGCCTCGGCGGGGCCGACGATCGGAATGTCGACCACCGATCGGGCCGCATCGACCGCAAGATCGAGGGCGCCCAGCGGCACGGCGGCGTCGTAGCCCTCAGCCTCGGCGCGCCTGAAGGCGTCGATGAAGGCGGGCGCGACGAGTTCAAGTTCGGCCGGCGAGTTGCCGCGATTGTAGGCCGTGGTGGCGACCTCGATCAGGCCGACCTCTATCTCGCTGGTGGAATAGGACAGCGCCACGTCGGCGCGCCGCTTGTGTTCCTCGGCCGGATAATCGCCGATCAGAAATGCGACGCGGATCTTCTTGGTCATGTGGTCCTCCCGATGTTCTGTCGGCCACATTAAAGCACCTCGGGAAAAGACTGAATGGCTTTTGCATCGGGAACATGCAGCTCAGTCCACCGCGGGGACGCAACGCTCAGTCGTCTTGTGTGCCGGGTCGCCCGTCCTTATAGGCGATGTCTCGAAACTCCGGTGGAAAGTATTGGCGTTGCAGCCCGTCAATGATTTCGTTTTGACGGATGAAAAGACCCATTTCGGGCCAGTCCTCTAGATGCTCGTCGAGCGCAACGGCGATCACGATTTCCCAGTCGGGAAGTCCATGCAAATGTTCGCGAAGTGCGGCGATTACATTCGGCCGCAGGAGCGACAGGTTGCCGATGGAAACAAGGACCTGCGGGTATCCCCAATAGTCCGAGCAAAGGAGAAAGTCGCCCGAATCATGGAACGCCGAGTTCCGTTCTCCCCTCTCATTGAAATCGACCTGACGCCCGTCCGCGCCATAATAACCGAAGGGCCTTCCATATCTTTCAAGCGTTGTTTCCACACGGGCGAGGAGCTTTTCGAACTGCTTCACCTGTTCGTCATGCGGCAGATTCAAGGGCTTGATCATGTCGGTCACTCCCGGCCGCGACCAAGGGGCGTGAAGGTCCCCGCAAAAAGGACGACGCCGATTCCGCATCGCCCTTGCTCGGTCTCTCGCAGCGACAAGTCGGGGCGAGAGCCGCGCGAGCTCATGCTTCCCGGGGGACCAGAACGAAAAAATGAGCTTTGATCAAGATTGGGATCAAAAAACGAAATTCAGAATCGGACTTCGGGAAAAATTCCGCTTCCACTTCCTTTCCAAGGAAATGTTTCCGGCACGACGACGTAATTCCATCGCGCCGACGCTGCAGGTTGAGGCGCGCGCACCTCAACGCCAGTTTCAGTCAGGAAATGATCAAAGATCTGCCGGCGGACGGTAGGCGGCCTGCTTCGGGGTCGCTTCCTTGGTCGGCCATTCCGAGACCTTCTGGAAGAGCATGTGCATGAAGAGGAAGAGCGGCTTCGCCTTCATGACGAGCGTAATGCACTCGTCGTCCTGATCATCGCTGAAGTGCTGGTGCACGCAGGCGTTCTCGACGATGAGCGCGTCGCCGGCTTCCCAGTCGATGCGGCGCTTGTCATGCACGTCGTGGCCCTTGCCCTTGAGGACGAAGAAGACCGCGCTGTTCATGTGGCCGTGCTTCTGGCCGAAGCCGCCGGGCGCGAAAACCTCGATATGCGTCTCGATCGACTGCGCGACCTTCACGGCCTGCGGATTGATGATCTTCTTGCCGTAGAAGCCCGGTCCGCCCTTCCACTTGTGGTCCTTGGTGGAATAGACGCGCGGCTGGGTGAACAGTTCGCGGACGAGCTCGCCATAGGTGCCTTCAAGGGCGCGAACGAAAACGCGCTTCTTGGTCCAGCGCTCCCACACGACTTCTTCCTGGTGCTCGACGCCGCTGTTGTGGCCTACGCCAGCGTCCTTGAGATCATCCGCCATGTGTTTCTCCTCTCCGGCGCGTCGCGATGCGGGGCCGGGACCGTTCCGTGCGAGCCTGCGTGAGGCGGCCCATTGTTCCTGTTCGGTCTTTTGCCTCTCTTGGGCGGGGAAGTCAAAGGCAGGCGGCAGACGATTTATACAGATAAATTTTGTATAAAAAATCAATCTCATTTCATTTGTGTAAAATTGACGGTCGGCCTATAGGGTCCGGAAGACCCAACGGTCGTCGCGAGGCGAATCATGTCCGTCCTGTCCCTTTCCGAACTGGCTCCGGCGCTCGACGCCGGCTTTGCGGCGCTCGATCCTGTCGGCCGTTTGCGCCTGCTGCGCGAGCGTCTGGAGGGCCGGATCGTCTTCACGACGAGTCTGGGGATCGAAGATCAGGCGATCACTCACATGGTCGCCACGGCGGGCCTCGGCATCGAAATAGCCACGCTGGACACCGGGCGACTGTTCCCGCAAGCCTACGAGGTCTGGGCGAAGACGGAAGAAAAATACGGACTGCGCATCAAGCCGTTCTATCCGCAGGCGCAGGCCATTCAGGCGCTGGTCGCCGATCAGGGGATCAACGGATTCTACTATCTGGTCGAGGCGCGCAAGGCGTGCTGCGGGGTTCGCAAGGTCGAACCGCTCGGCCGGGCGCTGGCGGGCGCTTCGGGCTGGATCACCGGATTGCGGGCCGACCAGTCCGACCACCGGCAGGGACTGGGTTTCGTGGCGCATGAGGCGTCGCGCGGGCTGCTGAAGGCCAATCCGGTCTTCGACTGGACTCGCGCCCAAGTGGCGGAGTTCGTCGCCGCCAACGATGTGCCGGTCAACCCGCTTCACGATCAGGGTTTCCTGTCCATCGGATGCGCGCCCTGCACGCGCGCCGTGAAGCCGGGCGAACCGGAGCGCGCAGGCCGGTGGTGGTGGGAGGATGAAGCCAAAAAGGAATGCGGCCTCCATGTCACCGAGGACGGGCGCGTTGTGCGAACCGCGCTTGCGGAGACCGACAAGTCTGCGCGCGCATGATCCGGTTGACGCATCTTCAGAAGCTGGAAGCCGAGAGCATCCATGTGTTTCGCGAGGTCGTGGCGACCTGCGAGAATCCGGTGATGCTGTGGTCTATCGGAAAGGACTCGGCTGTCCTGCTGCATCTTGCGCTGAAAGCCTTTTATCCGGCGAAGCTGCCGTTTCCGCTTTTGCATGTGGATACGACGTGGAAGTTTCGCGAGATGATCGAATTTCGCGACAGGCGCGCGAAGGAACTCGGCTTCGATCTGCTCGTGCACATCAACCAGGAGGGCGTACGGGCAGGCGTCAATCCGTTCGATTCCGGATCCCGGCTTCATACCGATGTGATGAAGACCCAAGGATTGAAGCAGGCTCTCGATCAACGGAAGTTCGATGCGGCCTTCGGGGGCGCGCGGCGCGACGAGGAAAAGTCGCGCGCCAAGGAGCGCGTGTTTTCGCTGCGCTCGGCCGAACATCGCTGGGACCCGAAGAACCAGAGGCCGGAGCCGTGGCGGCTTTACAATACGCGCAAGCGGCCGGGCGAAAGCTTTCGTGTGTTCCCGATCTCGAACTGGACCGAGGCGGATGTGTGGGACTACATCGCGCTTGAGAACATCGAAGTCGTGCCGCTGTATTTCGCCAAGGAGCGCCCGGTGGTGGAGCGCGATGGCGCGCTCATCATGCGCGACGATGAACGCATGAAGCTGTTGCCCGGAGAAATCGTGCAGCAACGCATGGTGCGTTTCAGGACGCTCGGTTGCTATCCGCTGACGGGCGCTGTCGAGAGCCATGCGGCGACGCTGCCGGAGATCATTGCCGAAATGCGCGGCTCGCGTTCGTCCGAGCGGCAGGGGCGCGTCATTGACCATGATGGCTCGGGTTCGATGGAGCAGAAGAAGCAGGAAGGTTATTTCTGATGTCGGCGCTCGTTCAGGAAGCAGCGTCCACTTTGACCTCGCCTTCGTTGCTGCGATTTTTCACCTGCGGCTCGGTGGACGACGGAAAGTCCACGCTGATCGGGCGTCTGCTGTACGACTCCAAATCCGTATTCGAGGATCAACTCGGAACGCTCGACAAGGATTCGAAAAAGTTCGGCACGCAGGGGGAGAATCTCGACTTCGCGCTGCTGGTGGACGGCCTTTCGGCGGAGCGCGAGCAGGGCATCACGATTGATGTCGCCTACCGGTATTTCTCGACGCCGCGCCGCTCGTTCATCGTGGCGGATACGCCCGGCCACGAGCAATATACGCGCAACATGGCGACGGGCGCGTCGACCGCCGATCTTGCGGTGATCCTGATTGACGCCCGCAAGGGCATCCTGCCGCAGACGCGCCGGCACTCGTTCATCGTGTCGATGCTGCGCGTGCGTCGCGTGGTGCTGGCCATCAACAAGATGGATCTTGTCGGCTACGCACAGGATGTGTTCGAGCGCATCATCGCCGAATACAGGGTCGCGGCTGCGGGTCTGGGCTTTGCGACCATCGAGTGCGTTCCGATTTCGGCGCGCGATGGCGACAATGTCACGGCGCGTTCATCCAATATGCCATGGTACAATGGGCCTGTGCTGCTGGACTATCTTGAAACCGTCGATGTCAGCGCCGGCAGCGCCGCCGATGGCGCGTTCCGGCTTCCCGTGCAATGGGTCAATCGTCCAAATCTTGACTTTCGCGGCTTCGCCGGCACGATCGTCAGCGGCGTGGTGCGCAGGGGCGACGAAATCGTCGCGCAGCCCAGCGGGCGTCGCAGCCGCGTTGCGCGCATCGTCACGCAGGATGGCGATCTAGAAGAAGCCGGGGCCGAACAGGCGGTCACGCTGACGCTTGCGGATGAAGTGGACGTGTCGCGCGGGGACGTGATCGTCGCCGCCAATGACCGCATCGCGCCGCGCCGTCAGGTGAAAGCCCATCTAATCTGGATGGTCGAGCAGCCTGAAGGGGCGGGCCGGGATTACGTGGTGAAACTTGCCACCGCCAGCGCCAACGCGACGATTTCCGCGCTGCATCATGCGATCGACATCCACACGTTCGAACCGAAGAAGGCCGAGGCCCTGCGGATGAACGAGATCGGACTGGCGACGCTGTCTTTCGACAAGCCGCTGGTGACGACCGATTATGCGGAAAACCGCGATCTCGGTGGCTTCATCCTGATCGACAAGTTCACCAACATGACCGCCGGCATCGGGATGATCGACAGCCGGGCGAATGTGCTTCTGTCAACCGCCCCCGTTGTGGATGAAACGCTGTCGCAGAGGATTGAGCGGCTGCGCGTCGGTTTCGCGCATCGTCGCGGCGAGCCTGGCTCGCTCCGCCGGCATCATTTCAACAAGACCGCAAGCTGGCGGGCTGTCTCGGGCTTGCTGATCTTCGCAATCGCACTGCTGGCGACCGGACATTTCGGCGCGGCCCTGGCCGTTGCGGTCCTCGATCTCCTGCTGCGTCCGTGGCTCAGATCCGCGCATGAACGCTTCTGGAAAAAGAGCGCGCCCGATTCGGACGGCCTCGACAGCGGCGCTGGAATCTAGTCCGGCAGCAGAAGCTGCAGCAGCCGCATGAGTTCGGCGCGGTCGCTTTCGTCGAGGCGCGCCGCCATGCGGGTCTCGTGTTCGGCCAGCAGGACCAGCGCGCGTTTCATCATCGCGCGCCCGTCGGCCGTCAGGGCTACCGCATAGGACCGTCGATCCAATGGCGAGGGCTCGCGCGTCGCGAGTCCGCGCTCCTCCAGTTCGTCCATCATGGCGACGAAATTGGTGCGCTGGATGCCGAGCGCGGCTGCGATCTCGGATTGCTTGAGGCCGGGATTTTTCTCGACGATCGACAAAACGCTGAACTGCGCCGGCCGCAGGCCGATCACCGAGAAGGTTCTGATGAAATCGTCAAAGATCGCCAGCTGCGCGCGGCGCAGCAGATAGCCGATCGTCCCGTTCAGCGTCGAAAGATCGAGCGCGCCCGTCGGATCTGCGACCGGATGAGCATCCTCGAATTTGTCTTTGCCACGGGTTGCGGACTGTGGTCCGCTGCCGCGCCCCGGCTTTCTGGCCATGTTCTGGTTCCGTGATTCTCCACCGATTGTATCAGAACGGCGGTGATTGCCAGTATCGAGCATAATTGTTATACAATATATCAAATAACGACAGCGGGAGGCCGTCGGTGAGTCTGGCTCGGTCAATTTCATGCGTTTCGCGCAGGCGCATCCTGCAGAGCAGGCGCTAGCCCATGGATTCTCTCATCTTCCTGTTTCTGGTGCAGGACGGGGCCACCAACGGGGCGATCTATGCGCTCCTCGGCCTCGCGCTGGTGCTGGTTTTCGCGGTGACGCGCGTGATCTTCATTCCGCAGGGCGAATTTGTCGCCTATGGGGCGCTGACCTATGCGCTGCTCGCCACCGGCCGGGTTCCGGGCACGGTCTGGCTGCTTCCGGCGATGGGGCTGGCGGCCTTTGCGATCGAGATGATCGGCAAGGGCTCGCGCATGTCGGGCCGGGAAATCGCCACAGACGCCGCCACGCATATCGGCCTGCCCGTCGTGGTGGTGGGGGCGACTTTCGCGTTGGCCGACAAGTCCGCAAGCGCTCTGACCAATGTGCTGCTGACGCTCGCGATGATCATGCCGCTCGGGCCCTATCTTTATCGCATCGCCTTTCAGCCGGTCGCGGATTCGACGGTCCTGACGCTCTTCACGACCGCCATCGGGGTGCATCTTGCGATGACGGGCCTCGGACTTGCGATGTTCGGCGCGGAAGGTCTTCGGGCCGGTCCGCTGACGGACGCCAGGATGGAGATCGGCCCGCTGATGCTGACGGGGCAGAATATCGCGGTCTATGTGGCGACCGTCGCGCTCATCGCGGGGCTTTGGGTGTTTTTCGAGAAATCGCTTTACGGCAAGGCGCTGCGCGCGACCGCCGTCAACCGCGTCGGCGCGCGGCTCGTGGGCATCCGCACCAGTCTCTCGGGGGGGCTCGCTTTCGGTCTGGCGGCGGCCATCGGGGCGGCGTCCGGCATCCTGATCGTCCCGATGACGACGGTCTATTACGATTCCGGCTTCATCATCGGCCTCAAGGGTTTCGTGGCGGCGATCATCGGCGCGCTGGCGAGCTATCCGGGTACGGCTCTGGCGGCCTTGTTCGTCGGCGTCGTCGAGGCGTTCGCCTCCTTCTATGCGAGCAACCTGAAGGAAGTGATCGTCTTCATGCTCATCGTGCCGGTGCTGGTCTGGCGATCGCTCGGCGCGGTCCACGACGACGAGGAGGAGTGAGATGAACGCGCGTCTCGCACTTCCCCTGGCGATCCTTGTCGCGGCGGCCATTCCGGTGCTTCCCGGGATACCGCCGTTCTGGATCACGCTGCTCAACAACATCGGCCTTGCGGCGCTGGTGGCGCTCGGGCTTGTTCTGCTCACCGGCGTCGGCGGGCTGACGTCCTTCGGACAGGCGGCGTTCTGCGGCTTTGCGGCCTATACGAGCGCCTTGCTGACAACCCGCTACGGGCTGTCGCCCTGGCTGACGCTGCCGGTTTCGCTGCTCGTGACGGGTATCGCCGCGCTGGTGCTGGGCGTCATCACCGTAAGGCTATCGGGTCATTACCTGCCGCTCGGAACCATCGCGTGGGGCATCAGCATCTATTACCTGTTCGGGCAGATTGAAATGCTGGGCCGTCACGACGGCCTGAGCGGGATCGCGCCGCTGAATTTCTTCGGCGTCTCGCTGCGGGAGCCGGCGACGATCTATTATGCAATCTGGTTCGCGGTTTTTGCGGCGTCCATCTGCACGATCTTCCTGCTCGACTCCCGCATTGGCCGCGCGATGCGTTCGCTGCGCGGCGGCCGTGTCGCGGCGGAATCGTTCGGCATCAATACGGCGCGGCTGAAGCTCATCGCGTTCGTCTATGCGGCGGTGCTGGCGGGGCTGTCGGGCTGGCTTTACGTGCATTACCAGCGCACCGTGAATCCGACGCCCTTCGGCCTGCATGTGGGCATCGAATATCTGTTCATGGCGGTTCTGGGCGGCGCAGGTTACGTGTGGGGCGCGGTAACGGGCGCAGCGCTCGTCACGCTGCTGAAGGATATCCTTCAGCGCGTCTCGCCCATGCTGGTCGGCAATTTCACCCAGATCGACACAATCGTTTTCGGCGTATTGCTTGTGCTGACGCTGCAATTCGCGCCGCGCGGCGTCTGGGCCTTCCTGCGCAACCTCGCCCCGCAGGCGAGGCCGCGCACGATTGCGGCCGCCGAACCGTTGCGCCGCCGCGCGCCCGCCACGCAGGGCGATGCGCCGCTGCTGGGCGTGACCGGGCTGCGCAAGCAGTTCGGGGGTCTGGTGGCGGTGAACGATGTGTCGTTCCATCTGAAAGCGGGCGAAATCGTTGCGCTGATCGGTCCCAATGGCGCAGGCAAGAGCACCACATTCAATCTCATCAGCGGGGTCGCGCGTCCGACGTCCGGGTCCGTGCGCTTTGCGGGCCACGATCTGTCGAACGCGAGCGCGCAGGAATGCGCGAAGCTGGGCATGGCGCGCACGTTCCAGCATGTGAAGCTGTTGCCCGAGATGAGCGTCCTCGAAAATGTCGCGCTCGGCGCGCATCTGCGCGGCCATGCAGGCCTGTTCGCCAGCATGTTCCGCCTCGACCGCGCCGACGAGGCCCGGCTGCTGGCCGAAGCCGCGCGGCAGATCGAGCGAGTGGGACTGACCGAACATATGCACAAGCCCGCGGGCTCTCTGGCGCTGGGCCAGCAACGCATCGTGGAAATTGCGCGCGCCCTGTGTCTGGATCCGCGCCTGCTGCTGCTCGATGAGCCCGCCGCCGGGCTGCGGCATTTTGAAAAGCAGAATCTTGCGAAGCTGCTGGACGGCCTGCGGCAGGAAGGCATGAGCGTCCTGCTGGTGGAACATGACATGGGCTTCGTGATGGGTCTGACGGATCACATTGTGGTGCTGGATTTCGGTACGAAGATCGCTGAAGGGAAGCCCGAAGCGATCCGCGAAAATCCTGCTGTGCTGCAAGCCTATCTGGGGAGCGCCGCGTGACGGCCTTGCTCGATATAGAAAATGTTTTCGTGCGCTACGGGCAGGTGAACGCCGTGCGCAGTCTCTCCTTGCATGTGGAGCCGGGCGAGATCGTCACCGTCATCGGGGCAAACGGGGCGGGCAAGAGCACGCTGCTCAACGCCGCGATGGGTCTGCTTCATGCAGACGGCGGGTTGCGGTTCGACGGCGCGGACATTTCCTCATGGGGGATCGAGCGGCGTGTCGAGTCAGGCCTCTGCCTCGTGCCGGAAAAGCGCGAGCTGTTCGGCGCGATGTCGGTGGCCGACAATCTCATTCTCGGTGGATTTCGAGTCGAGCCGACGGAACGAACGCGCATTCTGGCGTCCGTCTACGAGCGATTTCCGCGTCTGGCCGAACGCCGCAAGCAGCTTGCGGCGACCTTGTCGGGCGGCGAACGGCAGATGCTCGCCATGGGCCGCGCGCTGATGAGCAAGCCGCGCCTGTTGATGCTGGACGAACCGAGCCTCGGGCTCGCTCCGCGCATCGTGGCCGATATTTTCGACATTGTCCGCAAGCTGCGCGAGGCGGGCGTCTCGATCCTGCTGGTCGAGCAGAACGCGCGCGCCGCGCTCAATGTGGCGGACCGCGCCTATGTGATGGAGCTTGGCGAGGTGATCCTGAGCGGCGGCGCGCAGCAGCTGGCGTCCGATCCGCGCGTGGCGGCGAGTTATCTGGGTCTGCACTAGCGCATGAAAAAGCCCCGGGCTTTCGCCCGGGGCCAAGGTCCAGCTTGATCGCCGGGAGGATTACTTGACGATGGCGAACTTGCCATCCTTGACGGTGATCAGTACCGCCGCGCGATCATCGACGCCGTAACGGTCCTTGTCGGTGAAGTTATAGACGCCCTGGCTGGCGGCCATTTCCTTCTCGCTCAACAGTGCTTCGCGAATCGCTTCGCGGAATTCCTGCGTGCCGGGCTTTGCCTTCTTCAGAGCGACCGGGATCACACGGCCGAGAATCAGGAAGGCGTCGTTCATGTGCGCGCCGAACTGTGTGCGCGACTGCGGACCATATTTGGCTTCATATGCGGTCACGTAGGCAACGCCGGGCTTCTTGGTGAGCGCCGAATCATCCTGCAATTCGGGCGCGATGACCGGGCCGGACGCCAGGATGGCGCCTTCGGCCGCCTTGCCGGCGATGCGAATGAAGTCATAGGTCACGGCGCCGTGGGTCTGGTAGATCGGGCCCTGATAGCCGCGTTCACGCAACGCAATCTGCGGCAGCGCCGCAGCAGTGCCGGACGCCGCGACCAGAACGGCGTCGGGCTTGGCGGCCACGAGGCGCAGAGCCTGTCCGGTGACGGACGTATCAGCCCGTCCGAAGCGCTGGTCGGTGACGACCTTGATGCCGAACTGCGCGCCCTGGTTCTTCAGCTCGTCGAGCCACAGATCGCCCCACGAATCCGAGAAGCCGATCATGCCGACTTCCTTCACGTTGTTCTTCTTCATGTGCTCGAAGATCTTCTTCGCCATCAGCGGCACCGGCTGAGGCATCACGACGCTCCACTTCTCCTTGCCGGGCGCGAAGGGCATCGGGCCGAGGCCGAAATGCGGAACGCCTGCCTCGAACGCCACATTGGAAATCGCGATCGTGGGCGGCGTGGTTGCCGAGCCGAGGATCACATCGACCTTGTTCTCGGTGATGAGGCGGCGCGCGTTGGTGGTCGCGGCAGTCGGGTCGCCAGCGTCATCCAGCACAATGACGTTGATCTTCACGCCACCGATTTCCTTGGCGACAAATTCGAGCGAATTGCGCTCGGGAATGCCGAGTGCGGCTGCCGGGCCGGTCGTCGAAATGGAGACGCCGATATTGATGTCCTGCGCCATCGCGGCGGATGAAACGCCAGCGAGCATGAGGCTCGCAATAAAAGCCGAACGTGTCATGCGTGTCATGGTCACTCCCTTCGTGCGCACCGGTTGGTTACGCATCAGCCTTGTTTGAAACGGTCGATAATATGCTGCGGTATGGGCTTTGACTTGATACGGTCGGGATCGTCCGGATGTGGACCGGCCCAGACGCGCGTCTCCCATGCTTCGATGGCGAGCGTTTCGCCCTTGTAGACCTTATGCAGGACATCAAAGCTGGAACGGCGAAATTCGGCAATTGTGCTTTCGATTATGATGTCGTCGCCGAATTTCGACGGCACATAAAATTTGGCGCGCGTGTCCACCATCGGATAGCCGATGAAGCCCGGGTCCTTGAGCATTTCGGGTTTGGGAAAACCGGCTGCGCCGAAAAGGTGATGCGTGGAGGCGTCGAAAAACGCGAAATAGCGCGGATAGAAGACTATCTGGGCAGCATCGCAGTCGCCCCACTCGATCCGGACCGTGCGGCGGTTGGTGAACATCGTCAGCCTTTACTTCGGAGCCATGCGGAGCGCGCCGTCGATGCGGATGATTTCGCCGTTGAGGAAACCATTCTCGCAGCAATGCAGCGCCAATGCGGCGAACTCGGCGGGATGGCCGAGACGCGGCGGGAACGGGATGGAGGCCGCGAGGCTGATCTGTGCGGGTTCGGGAAGCGCAGCAAGCAGCGGCGTGCGAAACAGCCCGGGCGCAATGGTGAGGACCCGAATGCCGAACTGCGCAAATTCGCGCGCGACCGGCAGAGTCAGCGCCGCAATGCCGCCCTTGGAGGCCGAATAGGCCGCCTGTCCGATCTGGCCTTCAAAGGCCGCGACGGAAGCAGTCGAGACGATGACGCCGCGTTCGCCGCCATCCAGCGGATCGTGCTTGCTCATGTCCGCGCCAACCAGACGGATCATGTTGAAGGTGCCGACCAGATTGACCCTAATGACCTTTTCAAACTCGGCGAGATCGGAAGGTCCGTCGCGCCCCACCACGCGGCGCGCGACGCCGATGCCGGCGCAATTCACCAGAATGCGCGCGGGGCCGAGGTCCCTTTGCGCCTGCGCTATGGCGCTTGCTGCGCCCGCCGCATCGGCGACGTCGCACGCATAGGGTTTGCCGCCGAGCGCTGCTGCGACTTCAGCCGCGCCTTTCTGGTTGATGTCGAAAATCGCCACCCTGGCGCCCTTGTCGGCGAGCGCTTTCGCGGTCGCGGCCCCGAGGCCCGAACCACCGCCCGTGATGATCGCCGTCAAACCCTGAACGTTCATGGCGGACTCCTGAATGCATTTGTCGCGCGTGAGACGGCCGCGCAATTCTACTTCTTTTCGACCTGAACCTTCGGGGCCTGCTTGTCGAGGAAGGCGCGCACGCGGCGCTTGGCTTCCTTGTCGCTCTGGGCGATGGCGGACATCAGAGACTCGGTCAGAAATCCTGCGGCAGGATCGGACGCCGCAATGCGCGGCAAGGCCTGCACGACAGCGAAATTCGTCAGCGGCGCATTGCCGGCGATTCGCTCGGCCAATGCGATGGCCTTGTCGAGCCCCGCGCCGTCCTCCACCAGATATTGCGAGAAGCCGATCGAGAGCCCTTCCTCGGCATTGTAGGTGTGGCCGGTCAGCATCATATCGGCCATGCGGGCCACGCCCACCAGGCGCGGGATGCGCACGGAACCGCCGCCGCCGACAAAGATGCCGCGCTGGCCTTCGGGAAGCGCATAGAATGCGCTGCGCTCGGCCACACGTACATGGGTCGCGCAGGCAAGTTCAAGCCCGCCGCCAATGACAGCGCCCTTCAGCACCGCCACCACAGGCGCACGGCAGAACTCGATTTTCTGGAAAGCCCTGTGCCACATGGCCGAATGCGCCATGCCTTCGGCGGCGTCGCGTTCGGTCAGTTCCGACAGGTCGAGCCCGGCGGAGAAATGGTCGCCGATTCCGTGAATCACGATAGAGCGCACATCTTCGGAAAGCGTCGCGAATATGTCTTCCAGAGCCAGAACGGCTGTGTCGTTCAGCGCATTGCGCTTGTTCGGTCGGTTGATGCCGATGAGCAGGACCGGGCCCCGGCGCTCCGTCACCAGCAGGGCGTCCTGCGCTGTCTTCGCAACCGCAGCCTGCTGCGCCCCCATCGGATCCTCCTGCTCGAATAATATCGTTATAGTGCATAACTAAAATGCGCGTCAACCGGCGCGTTTGCGCCGGAATGATCCGCCGCTATGGTGCGGGCAATGACAGACAATTCCGCCGCCCCGGTCCCGCCCTTGTTCGAAGGGCTGCGGCGTCTGCTGGCGCCGCTCGAACGCCGATGGTCCGGGCTTTCCCCCATGGGGCGGGGAATCCTGCTGGTGTCGACAGGCTCGCTGACACTCGTCCTGATGGGAACCGCCGTCAAATGGCTGGGCGACCGCCTGCCGAGCTTCGAGCTGCTGTTTTTTCGCTCCTTCGTGGGATTTTTCTTCGTCCTGCCGGTGTTCTGGCGCGATCCGCTGGCGCCATTCCGGACGAAGCGGTTCGGGATGCATTTCGTGCGCGGGGCCATCGGGTCCGCCGGCAACATGTGTTTCTTCTGGACGCTGACGCACATGCTGCTCGCCGATGCGATGGCGATCCAGTTCTCGCGGCCCCTGTTCATGATTCCGCTCGCCTTGCTGTTCTTGCGCGAGCAGGTGGGGCTGCAACGGGTCGCGGTGGCGGTGGTGGGCTTTTTCGGCATCCTGCTCTATGCGCGGCCCTTCACGGCGGGGTTCGATCCCAATGCGCTCGTGGGGGCCGCCGGAGCCATGTTCGGCGGTCTGGTGATCGTCTGCATCAAGCGGCTTTCGACAACCGAATCCACCGCGACGATCATGTTCTACTATGCGTTCTGGAACGCCGTGCTGGTGGCGGTCCCGACCTACACGGTCTGGGTGACCCCGCAGGGCCACGAATGGCTGATCCTGCTGTTGATCGGAATGCTGGGAATCGGCGGGCAGGCGATGGTGACGGCGGGTCTGAGGCTCGGCGACACGACGGCGCTGACGCCGCTCGACTATTCCCGCGTTCTTTATTCTGCGGTCATCGGCTTTGCGGTGTTCGGCGAACTCCCGGGCCTATGGAGCCTCGCCGGAATGGCGATCATTCTGGGCGCTTCGCTCTATCTGGTGCTGACCGAGCGCCGCCGCGCCGCCTGAGATCAGGCGATCCCTATCGCGTAGAGATCGTGCAGGTGCACGATGCCGACGGGCTTGCCGTCGTCGTCCACCACGATCAGCACGTTGCGCTTCTTCTCGCTGAGCAGCGCCAGCGCTTCGGCCGCGAGCGCGTCGGGCTCGATGGTGATCGGGCGCGGCGTCATGACGGAACTGACGGGCGAGCCAAGAAGATCGCTGGTGGTCTTCATGTGGCGGCGCAGGTCGCCGTCCGTCACGATGCCGGCCAGAAGGCCGTCCGGCCCGACCACGGCCACGCAGCCGAGGCGCTTGCCGGTCATTTCGATGACGGCGGCTTCCATGCGGGCGTCCAGGCTGACCACCGGCATATTGTCGCCGGTGTGCATCACGTCCCGGACAAAGGCGAGTTGCGAGCCGAGCTTGCCGCCCGGATGGAACGTCTTGAAGTCCTGCGCCGTGAAGCCACGGGCTTCCAGCAGGGCCACCGCCAGCGCATCCCCCATGGCGAGCTGCATGGTGGTGGATGTGGTGGGGGCCAGCCCGTTCGGGCAGGCTTCCTCGGATTTGGGCAACGCCAGACAGACATCGGCCTCGCGCCCGAGGGCGCTTTCGGCATTGGAGGTGATCGCCACGAGTCCGATCCGGTGGCGGCGTGAATAGGTAATGATGTCAGCGAGTTCGTTCGTTTCGCCCGACCATGACAGGGCGACGATCACGTCGCCGGCCTGGATCATGCCGAGATCGCCGTGACTGGCTTCGCCCGGATGGACGAAATAGGCGGGCGTCCCGGTGGAAGCCAGGGTCGCGGCGATCTTGCGCCCCACATGGCCGGACTTGCCCATGCCGGAGCAGATGACCCGCCCGGGCGACTTGCGGATCAGCGCGACAGCAGCCTCGAAACTGGCCCCAAGCAGCGAGCCGTTCAGACCCGCAATCGCATCTTCGAGCGCCGCGATCCCGGCGCGTTCGACCCGCAAGGTCCGCAGGGCAGAGTCGATGGCGATGGTGTCAGAGGAGCGCTGCGAAGTGGACATGGGGACCTTCTAGCACCGCCGGCATGCCTGTGTCAGCCAAGGTGGGGCCGACCTTGCGCCTCGCTGTGATTGCATTCATGAGTGCGGCATAAACCATCCGGATGTCGGGCTGGCTTCCATGTCGGTTTATTGCGGAGATTTAGCTTGTCGAAGTTGCTGACCTGCCACCTTGCGCCGGCGGAAGGCGCACGACAGAACGACGGGCGCTATTTCGCGACCGACGAATTTGGCTGGCTCGAATTGCGTTTCGAAAAGGGGTTGCCGAAAGGACGGTGGCTCTTCCTGCAATATAGAACTGACTGGACTGATCCGGTGGTCCGAATTGTGGCCCGGTGCGAGACACCGGACGGAAATCGCGACACAATGCTGCCCGGCCCCGCGTTCGGCTCAGCAAGCGGTTATGTCTTCATAGAGTCCGATTGTCAGCGGCTGCTGTTGAGTTCCTCCGACCGGCCTGGTCCCTTCGGCTTCGAAGTCGAACATTGTGCGGTTGTTTCCGAAACGGCGATGATCGCCCGCGCCTTCCGCAGTGATCCCGGTCGCACCTTGACGGTGATCGGGGCTCGGCTGATCGGCGCGCGACTGGAGTCCCGCCAAGCGCTCAGCTGGGCTTTGGGGGGATTCCCGTTAGCCGACTATGATTCCTGGCGTCGTGCGCGGCTACGAGCCCATCCCGAACCGCAACGGAGCGACGAGCCCTTGCTGTGCTTCATCGTCGTCGGGACCGGCGCGCAGCAACCGGAAGAGATGAAGGAAGTCGCCCGGCAAAAAAGCGTATCCTGCGTGCCGCTGATTCCTGCATGGCCGTCGGCATCGGGCTCTCCGGGGAACTACGACCGGCGGCCCGTTCGGTTCGATGACCCCGCCGTGCGGATTCTCGAAGGGCTGGATTCGGACAGTTTCGTGTGTTTCGTGCGCATGGGCGATACGCCATCTCCGTGGGTTCCGTCAGTACTGCTGGCTGCGGCTCGAAATTCGCCGGATGCGGATGTTTTCTATGGGGATGAAGATTCCCTTGATTCCAACGGGCGGTATGTCGAACCGCGTTTCAAGCCCGACTGGTCGCCTATCCGCCAAACGTACGCCCCTTACGCTGGACGAGCCCTGTTTTTTCGGGTCCGTGCGCTGCTTGCTCTTGCCGCCCGGTGCACCGCGGGCGAATTGATGGACCGAGCGGTCGCGGCTTTGCCCGTTGCGGCATGGAAGGTCGAACATATCCGGCGTGTGCTGTTGACCACGCCTCTCGCGCCCTCTTTGCCGTCGGAAAGCGGGAAGGTCGCGCGTCCGGCTGCGGACGTGGTTCCGAAAGTCTCGGTCATCATTCCAACGAAGGACCGTGTCGACCTGCTTCGCGCCTGCATCAGCGGCCTTCAGCAGCAAACTACGGGAGTCCGACTCGACATCATTATTGTCGACAACGGCAGTAAGGAACCTGCGACACGGACCTATTATGAAAGCCTCGGAAGTTTTACGGACATCCGTATTCTCGAGCGCCCCGGCCCGTTCAATTTCTCCGAACTCTGCAATAGCGGCGCGAAAGTTTCACAAGGCGAGACACTTCTTTTTCTCAACAACGACATTTCGATGATTTCACCCGATTGGCTGATATTGCTTTTGCAATGGACCCAGGATCCCTCCATAGGAGCGGTCGGTCCGCGTCTGCTCTATCCAACAGGCGAATTGCAACATGCCGGTGTTTTTATCGGCATGGGGGGGCTCGCAGGACATCCAGACATGGGCCAGTCGAAAAATTACGGCGGCTATCTGGAACGGATGCGTGGTCCGCATGAAATTTCATGTGTCACCGGCGCCTGTCTGGCGATTGAGAAACAGAAGTTTGAGAGGGTCGGTGGATTCGACGCCAAAAACTATCCGGTCGACCTCAATGATGTGGAGTTCTGCCTTCGTCTGCGTCGAGCGGGCTTGGTCAATCTTCTGATTCCGGAAAGCGTGCTGTTCCATCATGAGTCGGCCAGCCGGGGACAGGCGATTGCGCCGAACAAGCGTTACGCAAAGGAGCGTACGCATTTTGCGCGTCATTCCACGAGAGACATTCGGCACGATCCGTATTTCCATCCGGCGCTTTCACAATTTTCTGTCACGGCGAAGCTTGCATGATTGCGAGCCGGATTGCCCGTTCGCTTTTTGACCTCTTGCGTGTGAGATTGCGAAGGTCGCGATATCGATGTCCCCAGCCGTTAAAGCACGAAGACGAGATTGCAGCATTGGGTTGTCCCGCCCGATTTTCGATTGTGGTTCCTGTCTATAATGCAAAGCCCGAATGGCTTCACGGCGTCGTTTCGTCGGTGCAGGCGCAGTGGTATCCGAATTGGGAGTTGATCCTCGCGGATGATGCGAGTCCTTCTGTGCAGACACGCGCCTTCCTAGAAAAACTCAATGATGAACGCATCATCGTCCGGCGCCTGGAACAAAACAGTGGTATCGCCGGCGCGACGAACGCTGCAATCGAAATAGCTGCTGGCGACTATGTCGTCTTTCTCGACCATGATGACGAACTGACGCCAGACTGCCTTTTCGAGCTCGCCAAGCGAATCCGGTACGATAATCCGGATTATCTCTACAGCGACGAAGACAAACTCGACGCGCGCGGACGATACGTCGAGCCTTTCTTCAAGCCCGATTGGTCGCCCGACACCCTCATGAGCACAATGTACACCTGTCATGTCAGTTGCGTGCGCAAGTCCCTACTTGAAAAGGTCGGGCTTCTCCGCGAGGAATTCAATGGAGCTCAGGACTGGGATCTGGTGCTTCGCATCACCGAGCAGACGCAACGGATCGCGCATATTCCAAAGGTTCTCTATCACTGGCGCATCGTGGCTCAGTCAACATCGGGCGACCTTTCGGCAAAACCTTATGCTGTCGAAGCGGGTCGGCGCGCGCGCGAATCCGCTCTCGAGAGACGCTTTTTGACCGGAACTTTTGCACCGCTCGATGGAATCTTCGGATTCTTCTCTCTCCAATATTCCTTCCCTGCGGACACAACTATCTCCGTCATAGTGGATCGAAGCAAGGCGCGGCAGGATCTCGCAGCTTGCATCCAATCAGTCGCCCGCAACTCCCCCGGTATGAGGCTTGAATTCATCGTGGTCGAGTCTTCGGCTGAGCCCGATGGGGTTGGTTCTGACGCCGCAGCATCAGGGCAACCATATAAAACGATAAACGTCAAAAAGGCTGATACACCGGCGGCGCGCTTGAACGCGGGGGCTGTTGCAGCGACGGGTGACCTCCTTCTTTTTCTCTCGGCCGACCTGCAACTGCAGAGCGATGGCGGTCTTGCTCGCATGGGGGGCTACGCGCTGTTACCGCATGTTGCGGCGGTCGGAGGAAAGATCCTGACACCTCGACTTGGGCGAATCCTGCATGCGGGGTTGCTGGATGGCCCCAAAGGACCTCGCCGCGCGTTTCTCCTTCAAGACCGGCTTTACAGGGGACACTTCTTGCGAAACCTGCTGGAATTCAACTGGTCGTCGGTGTCCGGCGATGCATTGATGATCCGCCGCGAGACGTTTCAGAGTCTCGGTCGTTTTCATACCAGCTACGTCCATGATTTGGCCGATGTCGATCTCTGCCGACTTGCGCTCGATGCCGGACTTTTCAATATAGTCTGCCCCTCGGTCGAATTTGCGGACAAAGGCTGGAGGGACGTCTTTCGGGAAACAGCCGCAGACGAGGACCTGCGTCTGTTGAGACATAGGATTCCATCATGCTCTGGGGAGGATCCGTACTACAATCCAAACCTGAGAGACGACGGCTCCTTCCAGCAAAAGCGTTAACCTAGCGTGATTTCGTTAAGCATGAGCCATCGAAGGGAACCGGAATTTACTCATCGCCTCTCGTTTGATGACTAGAATGGTTTGATTGTCCCCAAACCGATGCGAAGCGCTTCATGGCCGATTTCAATCTGGAAGGACCGAAATGGGCCTCTAGGGTCCTTTCGTGGAGTTTTGCAACTGCCAACCTTGCCGGCCAGGCGGCCTACACGGCAATAACGCAATTGTTTTCGGCCGTTTCCTCGATATTTCAAAATGACGTCGCGTGGGCTTTTCAGCGCTGGTCCCAAGCCTCAAACCTTCAGTTCGTTCAACAGCCCGATAGCGCCACTGTGGGTATACGGCTCGGCTGGGGGCGGATCGACGGGCCCAATAACACAATCGGAATCGCTTCCTATAGCCATTCCCAAGGCAGCTTCCTGCCGAACAACGTCATTGAATTTGACACCAGCGAAAACTGGGTGCTGGGCACCGATGGCGATTATCACGTGTCTACCGCCAATGGTCCCGCCTTCCGGATCGTCGCGCTGCATGAAATCGGCCACCTGCTCGGGCTGGATCACTACAATGCAGAACCGGCTGTCATGAATTCCGTGCTATCCAGCGGGATCACCGATCTGACCCAGCACGACATCAACGGCATTCAGGCGCTTTACGGTCCGCCGCTGACATTGCCACCTGGTTTCAACGGGCTGGATTACATCGCCTCCTATCGCGACCTGTCCCGCGCAATGGGCGCCAACGAGCAGGCAGGTGCTGCCCATATGATTCAATATGGGTTCAACGAGGGGCGCACGACGACTTTCAACTCTCTCGAATATATCGCGTCCTACCGCGATCTAGCGGCCGCGCTAAACATCAACCGCGATGCGGGCGCTTCGCACATGATCACGTATGGATATAACGAGGGCAGAACCACAACGTTTAATTCACTCGAGTACATCGCTTCCTACAGCGATCTGGCGCGTGCATTCGGCGTGAATCGCGATGGTGGCGCATCCCACATGATCCAGTATGGCATGAACGAAGGACGCAAGACCTCCTTCAATGGGCTCGAATATATCGCCTCATATAGCGATCTCAGACGAGGCTACGGACTTAACCGCGATGCGGCCGCTGCCCACATGATCCAGTACGGTTTTGGCGAAGGGCGGAAGGTGACCTTTGACGGTCTGCACTACATTGCGTCCTATGTCGATCTGATCAGGGCCTTCGGTGCAAACGACAACGCAGGAGCAGCACACCACATTCAATATGGAGCAAATGAAGGACGACGGAGCGGATTCAACGGCCTGAACTATATAGCGTCCTACGGCGACCTGATTCGCGGCTATGGCGTTGATGACGAGGCCGGTACGATGCACTTTATAACGGCAGGCGTGAATGAGGGGCGATCCGTGCGCTTCAGCGGTCTGTCCTACATTGCAGCCAGTCCGACGCTCATGCTGAAGTATGGCGCCGACAATGACGCAGGCGCCAGGGACTATATTTCGTCGGGCTTTTCGCAGGGCCGGCAGGCTGCTTTCGATGTCAGCGGATACTTCTCACAACACCCCAATCTCAACGGTAGATACGCATCTACGGATGATTTTTTGATTGCGTACATCAACACTTATGCGTCTAGCGGCCAATTTCTGGTCTGACCGTTCGAGACGCATTCGAATTCAGGTGCGCACAAACTGTCATCGACGCCAGCTTTCCGGTCGGCTTACGCTTGCGTTTGCTGCTATCCTGTGAGACATGCGCCAACATCTGTGCAATGCTAAACTCCTGCGCGCCAGGACGTCATTGTGTCATAAATTCAGGAGCTTATACCCGATGTCGCGGTTTGCCAATCTCTTCCGGCTTTTGGCGCGCACGCGTCTTGGGGATGGATTTCGTGCGCAAATCGACGGTGCGGACTGGCTCAATTTCGACGAGGACGGCTATAGGGCAGGCCATCGTGACGTGGCTCTGGCGATAGAAAGTGGGGACTTGGCTTCGGGTTTCCAGCATTGGACGAGGAGCGGCGAAGCTGAGCGGCTGCCATGGAGCGGACTTTCTCCCTACCGCCGTCGCCGCGTGGGTACGGGCTCGGTCCAGCGGAGTGAACGGCTCAATATTCTTTTCTACGGCCCCGTCGGCGCGAAGAGCGGCTTGGGCGTCGGAGCCCGAGGTTATGTTGACGCGCTGACGCATCCCGACTGGAATCTGGAAGTCATCGACTCGTCAGCTTGCATTTATCTGGGAAGCCGACGCGGCAGCATCGCAATCCCCACGATCAAGCCCGATATTATAGTGATAGATCACAATCCTGATGCACTAACCAACTTCTTCAAGTTGGTAGATCGAACGATTCTTGATGGCGCCTATGTCATTGGAATCTGGGTGTGGGAATTTCCTTCGCTTCGGCCGGAATGGGTCGAGCATTTTGCAGCCGTTGATCAGGTGTGGACGCCAAGCGAGTTCGCATCGAATGCTGTACGCTGCCTCGCCCCGTGCTCTGTCGAGGTGCGCACTGCTCCACATGTGGTGCGCGTGCCTGCGCATACACCACAATATGGAAGACAGCATTTCGGAATTCCTGAGAAGGCGTTCGTATTCCTTAGCTCATTCGATGTTTCCAGCTATGTGGAACGAAAGAACCCAAATGCAGCGTTGCAGGCTTTTGTTGACGCCTTCGGGGAGGATCCGAATGTCGTTTTGCTGATGAAGTATCACTCGTCCGGCGCCAATCCGGTCGACATCAAGGCGATGCGGCGTGATTATCAGCGTTCGAATATCATCTTTCTCGACAGGATGGTCGACGAAGCCGAGAATCACGCATTGAAAATTCTGACAGATTGTTTTGTTTCGTCACACCGTGCAGAAGGCTTCGGCATCAACATTGCTGAATCGATGTCGATAGAGCGACCGGTCATTTGCACAGACTATTCAGGGAACCGGGACTTCGCGAACGAGACTAATGCCTTCCCGATTCGCTACAAGCTCGTCGAGTCACAGGCCAAGGATGGACCTTACGCAAGTGCAGGAGTCTGGGCCGATCCTGACGTGGGACATCTTTCGGAGCTGATGCGGCTTGTCCGTGGCGATAGTGAGACGGTTGGGCGACGTGTGGCGAAGGCGAAGCGCGACATAAGCGCGTTGCTTTCCGTGGACGCTGTGGGCGCTCGCCTGCGCGACTATGTTGAGGATATTTTGCGTAAAGGATTTCCGCCCGAAGCGGATCTTTCGCGGCGTAAGCACTACGTATGGCGCTTTTCGTTGACCCAGACTTCCGTGCCCCATCGGCGCGCGGAGATCGAGGCTCTTGCAACCCGGCCGAAATTCTCTGTGATCGTTCCGGTTTATAATATCGACAGTCAACTGCTCGAAGCTTGCGTGAATTCTGTTCGAGCCCAGTCCTATCCGTTTTGGGAGCTGTGCTTATGTGACGACAAATCCACACGTGAGGAAACTCGCGAAACCCTTCGGGGGCTGGTTGGAAAGGATCCGCGCATCAAGGTGCGCTGGATGGAAAGAAATGGTGGCATCTCGGTGGCGTCGAACGCTGCTGTAGAGATCGCGACGGGCGACTATCTGGCATTTCTCGATAACGACGATACGATTCACCCGGATGCGCTGTTCCGATACGCACAGGCGATCGCTGCCGAGCCGGACGCCGATCTGCTTTACTGCGATGAGGACAAGATCGACTTCAAGGGAAACTACGTCGATCATTACCTGAAGCCGGACTGGTCTCCCGAGCATCTCGAGTCGTGCATGTATCTGTTGCACATGATGGTTGCACGCAAGAGTGTCTATCTGGCGTATGGTGGATATCGTGACATCTATACAGGCGCTCAGGATTACGACTATGCGCTGCGTATGTCCCGTGACAATCGTAAGATTGTCCATGTTCCGTATGTACTTTATCATTGGCGTATGATTCCAGGCTCGGCCTCGGCGCAGGTGGATGCCAAGCCCACAGCACTCATCAATGCGCGCAACGCACTTGCCGACTACGCGGTCGTGAAATATGGCGAGGATGCATATGTAGAGGATGGCAAGCTGTTCGGGCTATTTCGGGTTCGTCGGGGCAGGCTGCATTCGCCGCCCGTTACATTGGTAATGACGAGCAACAATGTTTCAAAGGATGTTCCAGGCCGTGGGCAAATCAATCTACCGGAGCATTTCCTTACGTCCATTCTCGAAAAAACGGACTACCCCGACTTTCGCGTCGTCATCGCCAGCAATGGCGTGCTGACCGACAGATGCAGGGATCTGCTAAGGGCGAGTGGCGGCGAGGAAGTCATCTACCGTGGGTCTTCGAAAAAGTTCAATTTTGCGGACAAAGCGAACTTCTCCATCCGTTCGTCAAGAACAGAACTAGTCGTACTTCTCAATGACGACATGGAAATCATTTCATCCGACTGGCTGCGTGCGCTCGTCGACCATGCGCAAAATCCGGACGTTGGTGCGGTGGGCGCCCGGCTGCTCTATCCAGACAACAGGATTCAACATGTCGGGATGTTCATTGGAGTGAACGACACGACGGCGCATATCTATCATGGTCACGACGCAGCGACGGTCGGTTACAATGGTTTCCCAATGATCGTGCGAAATTATTCCGCCGTGACGGGGGCCTGCATGGCGACGCGAATTTCAGTTTTCAATGAGGTAGGCGGGTTCGATACAAGTTTTGCAATTGACTACAATGATACGGATTTTTGTCTGAAGGTGCGTGCTGCGGGGTACCGCATTGTCTACAGCCCATTCGCAGAGCTTTATCACTTTGAAAGCCAGACGGCTGTGCGCACACAGCAGGATCCGGCCGAACGAAATCTGTTCCTGAGTCGATGGAAGTCTTTGATCGATCGCGATCCCTACTTTAATCCTAATCTCGACAAATACAGCATCACATTCGCCGCCAAGAAAGCCGCATGGCCCGTTCAATAGATGGAATGAGAGGTCATGAGCTTTCTTCCAAAGATCGAAAGCCTACTTTTCGATGTCAGGCTTTGGCCACCTGAGCGGTGGCTCGTCATATATGCCGTTCGCCGTTGGATTGCCGGGGGCGAAGCATCGCGCTCCGAGAAACGGGCTTTTGCGCTAATAGAAGAGCAGCGGCGTTTTCTTGTCGCTCTGGAAAAATCGGTTGGATCTAGCCTCGAATTAGAACCAATTCGCCAATCGCAAACAAAGGTTTGCGCCGGCGAACCTTTGAATTGGAGCTATTCGGATATTCTGTTGGCTATTTCCTTTTCCCATGTTCCTGGGTCATCTGGGTGGTGAGATTATCGGATTTTCTGCGGCGATTTTTGTTAGGTAGCTTCCGTACGAGCTTTTGGCGAGTGGCTGGGCGAGTTTGAGCAGCTGGGGCTGGTCGATGAAGCCGAGTTTGTTGATTTCCACTGAGAACTGACCCGGGATTTCCACCGAGAAGTGACCCGGCTTGATGATGTATTTGGGTCAGGTTGTCGTCAAGTTTCGGTTCTTCTCCTTGTTGGGCC
>CANJNI010000033.1 GCA_947475995.1 Beijerinckiaceae bacterium
CAGATGCGTCGCCCATGAGGTCCGCAAGCCGTCGCGACTGCTCTTCAATTTCGTCGATGGGGGCTTCGAGCAACAACGCATCATGGATGGGCGCGCAGATCATCAGGCCCGCCTCGACCGCCATCGACAGTCCAAGGCGCATCATCTCGGCACCGTGGCTTTGCATCGGCCAGTTCAGAATGGAGCGGTCGTTGATCGTCAGGCTACATCCGGTGGGGTAGTGGATGCGCCAACCGAAGACAGTTTCGAGCGGAAGACAAAGTAGCGCGCGGTCCACATTACCGTCCGCCCATCGCCAAAAAACGCGATATGTTTCGCGGTGGAGGCGCAGAAGTTCGCGCGCCTGATCAACATGAATGCCGGATTGGCCCGCAATGCTCTCCGGGCCCATGCCGTAGTTGACGCCGAGCACGATGGATTTGCAGGCTTGGCGGATTTCCTTGTGCGACTGTTTCGTGGCGTCCGGCGGCGCAAGCCCTGCCTGCTTGGCAAATTCGATGTAAGGATCGCCGCTCTCGTAGGCTTTCCACAGCGCGTCGTCACCCGACAGTGCCCCGGCAATCGCAATCTCCTGCGAAGACCAATCGACATACGCCACCGCCCGCCCTTCGGTCGGTTTGATCAAATGCCGGATCCAGACGGATGGGCCGAAGATGAAGCGGCTATTGGATGGCTGATTTCGGCCCGTCTTTGCCTGGAAGGCCGACAACATCGTCCTGTTTCGCCCGTCCGGCCCAATGCTTAGTTTGTTCAACCGGAGCTGGCCGAGAGAGTGACGCAATTCGCGCAATGGCGAGATCGCCGGATACGCTCGGGCCTGCGAACGGAACATGTCGTCGTCGAGAGCCAGCGCGCCCGATGGGAGGCGAGGCCAAGGAATGCCGCTCTTCGCGAGGAAGCTTTCGAACTTGGCGGCGACAAAGCGGCCGCCGTCGTAAACGCCATAGTCCACGTCGACGACCTCGATCAGCCCAAGTTTGATTTGATCCCAATGCTCGACGAGCCGGGACCAGAGCTCTGTATCGATCGGAATGCCATTGTTCTCCACTATACCCGCAGCAGCCATGTAGCGGCCCCGGAGGAGGGCTTGGCCGAATCTTTGTGCGGAAGGGGCGATCATCGGCAGCATTGCCGCCATCAGCCTCAGGAGGGCGTCAACGTCGCTTTCGCAGTATACGAGGATCTGCTCGGCCTCGGCATCTGACCACGGCCCGCCGCGCATGATCAGGGCGCGCATGCCGTCCTTTTCCTCGCCGCCAATGCTCGGGAGACCGAAGTGCAGCAACGCGCCGATGAGCCCATTCCCATGGTCCACACCAGCGCCGTTGTGCAGGCAGCGGAACTCGGTGAACAGATCGAGTATCCGGCGGGGGCGCGGCCAGCCGAGGACGTCGAAACATGACGTCTCCGCGCTGGCGTAGAAGGCGACGAACAGAATGTCGTCCGCGACTTCGAAGGGGCATGTGGAGAGTTCGTCCCCCCACAGCCGTTTTGTTTCGCCGGTCAGTGCGCATTTCGCGACCATGCAGACCAACCTCGGCCTGTGCCCCGGGTCGGCGACGAACTCGAAATCTAGGCACCAGACGTGCCGGTAGCCCAGATCGGCGAGGCGCTGGAGTGCTTCCGATGCCACCTTACCGCCCGAGCAACCGCTGGAGCACCGGATGATCGATCGAGTCGATCAAGCGGCCGCCACCGAACGCAACGCGCAAGAGTTCGGCGAAGCTCGCATCGGGCCAAACAGGATCGGATAGCCCGGGTGGGGCGATCAGTATGTCGTAACAGCCCGCCCCCATGTTCGCGACGATGCGCACCCATTGTGTCTCAGCGAGTTCGGCGGCCTCGCGCGCGGTTTTGTGCCAAGAGTTTTCACGGCCGTCAGTAGAGGGCAGTGGGACCGGCCAAAGATATACGTTACCGGCGCGCGTCACACAGAGGCGCAACTCAACGATGCGCGTTTCGCCGGGCAGTGCAGCCGCGACATTGGGTGCGACCGCATACGTCTCGCGCTCCTCCTTCAGCTCAAGGATTGCCATCGTCATCCGGAAATCGGCGTCAACGCGAGTCCGAAAATAATGCTGCCGATTGGGCTTCTGGACCGGCACGTGGACGAGGGCTTTCTTGACGCCGAGGTTCGGCCCGCTCGCGGGGTCGATGCGAAGGGCTAGAGGATCGAACGGGTCGGCGGGCTTCTGATCATTAGGCATTGTGCTTTCCTTACAAATTACGGAGGTGCGATGTGGCTTGGATGGTTTAGGTTGAGTTGATTGGTATTGGCGGCCGTGATGCTGCGTCAGCGCGCGCGCTCGATTGTGTATTGCCTGCACCGACCGGCGACGTTCGATGAATCACAACCGTTGGGGCGATTTTTGCGAGAAGGGCGCGGCGAACAGTCGCCGATGCGCGACAGGCTCGTGTAAGAGCTGCGCCTCTGAGAAAACTTAAAACGCGTTGAAACTTGTCGGACATGGAATTCTGTCTCCATGCCGCCTTCAAAAAGCTGGAACTTGAGTCCCGAAAATGCTAAAAGATAGCTGCTTACTTCAATCTTTTGCACTAGCGAGCGCCGTCCGATAGCTTCTGTCGGACGGCGTTATCGTTTGGATTTTGCGCTGAGCTCGTCAGCGTTACTGGTGTAGCGATTTTGCTCAACCCAAAGGACAATATCGTTATTGATGTAGCGAATTAGCCTCCCGCCGCATCTGATAAATGGAGGACCACAGCCTTCCCGGCGCCATTTCCTTAATGTGAATCGCTTTACGCGCAGGAGGGAAGCCGTTTCTCCCTCGGTCATAATCGCGGACTTCGACTGTATCGGTTTGTTGCTCATTGGTCTGCCCAAATGCAGCAGGATTGCCGCTAGGCACCCTAAATAGCGCGCACCGTGATATGTTCGAAGGCATGATACCTGGGGCGTTTTAGGCCTAGGTTGTTGGTAGATTTTGATTGTTATAATTTCTGACGGCTTTTCGCAGGTGGGCTTCCGTGCATAGATTGCCCCCGCCTACGGCCTTACAAATCTGGACGCAAAAGGTGAAAAATATTGTTGGCCCCCGGTTGTAAGAGGCTTCCTCTTTGTTCCCATGTATTTGTTGCCAGATGGCTACGACATTGAGGAGCAGGGTGTCTTGTATTTTCCCGTGACGGTGACCGCCCTTTGGCGTGTTCGTCTTCAACTCTCGCTCTGCATCACGCAATGCGGAGGCCAATCGATGAATTAGGTCCGTACTAATTTCTTCCGCAAATTCTTCAATAGCGCTTGCCCTGTTCCTGGTATTGATAGGGCCGAGGGACACATTGTTCCGATCCCATTCAAATGGCTCAATACCAAAGGTACCTATGTACCCAGAGGATAGAGGTTGAGTGAGCCAGTTGGAAACTGCCGTCCGAAACTCGGTCAGCCCGACAGGCCGAGTTCTCGGAAATTCCGGATCTTCTTTGTAGCGAAGAGCGGGCCCCCGCAGGACTGCCAGCTCCTCGGCAATATCTTCGAGTTTTGACGCGAGTTTCACGAACTGCTTTCGTCTGTCTTGAGGTCGAGTACCGGCAATATCCGCCGCCTTGTCGGCCTCAATATCCTCCTCGATAGATCGGACGTATCTGAGTAGGTCTTCCAGCTTGTTGGTAACACACTGGGTGTGGTCGCCAGGGGCACTCACGAGTGCGAGAGCCTCCTTCAACATTGGTTTATTCACAGACATTGCGAGAAGGCGGCTCATTTTTTCGCCTCTGTGAATCGTACAACATTCTCCTGAGAATTGCCGGGGGTAGCGCAATCGTTCACATGCATTGCCCAAGCCTCAAGCGCCGCACGGCGCTCCGTCAGATATTCTGCGCGCTGATAGACCTGTCCGACAGTTGTCATGCCGGTCGCGGTAGAATGATTGAGGATCTTGTCTGCAACGGCGGGGTTGAAACCTGCTCCCGCCAGCCACGTCACACAACTCCTACGGAAATCATGCAGCCGCCAATTTTGTTCTTCCTGATCGCGCTCGGTTTCTGCAGCCGCTAAAGAGACCAGCCGTTCCTTCGCTTTCGAAAATCCACTCGCGGCGGTTCGGCCATTCGTTGTGAAGATCAAGTCTGACGAAGCATGCTTCGGGAGACTGCCAATAATGTCCCGGGTCGCCGGGGCTAGATGCACCGCATGGGCTTTGCCGTTCTTGGCGCGGCTGGCAGGTATCGTCCATGTTGTCCTATCGCTGGACAATTCCGACCAGCGCATACCGGCGACTTCGTCGCGCCGTTGGGCCGTCAGCATCAGGATGATAACCAGTGGGCCGAACGGGAACCCCAACTTGAGGGCCGCTCGATAGATTGCGCCAATCTCGTCATCAGCAAGGACGCGGTCCCGTGAAGCGGTTGCGGTTTTGATTGGTAGGCCCAGAAACGGGTTGGATGACAGGCGTCCTCTCTTCTCGGCCCACGAATAGCAGGCGCGACCATATGCAAGGGTCCGAGAGGCCATCGCCCGCTTGTCGGCTTTCACAAGATCGTCGAGGATACGAACCGCGTCCACGCGCTTTAAGGCATCGGCCCGCCGGTGCAGAAATGGCTTAAACGCGACCGACACAGCCCTGACCGCTTCTCGACGGTATCCCTCACGGTTTTCGGCAAGCCCAATCACCGCCCAGTCCGCCAGAAGGGCCTTCAGGGTCAGGCGATCTGCGGCCGCCTCGTTTGTTGAGTTTTCTCTGTCCGTCTTCCGCTCGGCGAAGGGGTCGCGACCGGCCGCGACGCGACCGTTGATTGTTTTCGCCGCCTGTCTGGCCTGCTCAAGGGTTATCGCGCCCCATTGGCCAAGTGGCTGGCGTCGCTTAGCGCCAGACGCGGTCCGAAACTGGACCAGAAAATTCTTGCCGCCAGAGGCCGATATGCGCAAGCCCAAGCCGGGCAGGTCATCGTCAAATACGAGCCTGTCCTTCTGACCCTCGGCGCAAACGAGCGCCGCGATGACCTTCTCTGTCAGCTTCATGCCTGCGGACCTTCCGGAGCATCTTGCGGACCCATAGCGGACCCGCTGAGCGTATCACTTGGTGACGCGCGATGCCACTTGATGTCAGAAGGTATTATGGTATCTAGCTGATAGCAATATAGATGAAGGGGTCCGCTACTGTTTTGTCAGGGCTTTCAGATAAAATAGCACCTTACTCTTAATCAGCGGGTCCCAGGTTCGAGCCCTGGTGCGCCCACCACTGAAATCCGGGACATTTGCCGTTGTGGGGCGAGCAGGAAATCATCCTGCCACCGACCTCCCGCTGTGCTTTACGGGCGGGTGTCGCGCTCGACGTAAAGGCTGATCTTCCACGCTGCGCCTTCGCGGGCAATGCACAGGGAAGGCGGACGCGGGTCGAATTCGTTGTTGGCTGACAGGCTGGTGTCCTGATAGCCGACGCCGCCCTGCGGCATCGCGATCCCGAGCCAGCCGGCCGGCAATGTTTGCGACTCGCGCATCATGAAGGCGACAAGCGTACCCGCCGGAATGGTGGCGGCGACCGGCGCGTTCCTGGCGGGCTTTTCGCGCAACACGATCGGATCATCCGTCACACGCAGGTTGCGCGGATCTGCGCCGGTGGCCTGCAGCATGGCCTTCGTCTGAATACGGTCCATCGTCGGCACGGCGGGCGCGCAAATCGCGTTCGGCAATTCCGGATGCCCCGCAATCAGATCCGTCGAAAGCGACCCATCCATGCGCTCGAGAATCGTGTCGGTGATGAGTTTGCGCGATGCTTTCGCAAACGGCGTCCCGATGCAGCACATGCCCTGTTCCATGCGCTGCACGGGAGTCAGTTTCGACGAAGGAGCTTCCACGCCGGGCTTTCCGGGCAGGCATTCGGTGGTGGGATCGTGCGGGCACCGAATGGCGGTGAAATCTTTCGACAACATCGCGCCGATTGATTTGAGGTCGCGCTTCTCGACATATCCGCGAATGCGATCGATCGCCGCCTCGGCGGTCTTGTCTGCCGCAGCCTTTCGATCATAGGTCGCTGCGACGCGCTCGAAGGGTTTGGTCTGCGCCAAGGCCGCCGACGTCGCCAGCACGGACAGGCAAAAAAGAAAGACGCGCGGCAGGATCATGGCGTGCTCCGTTTGCGCAACGGTGGCACATGTGAACCAGACAAGCAAAAGCCCGGGTTTCGCCGGGCTTCCGATTTCATTCGTGCGAATCTATTTCGCCTGCGGCGGCTTCATCTGCGGATCATTGTCTCCGCCGAAGCGGTCGGTTTTCTGGGCGTTCGCATCGGCGTTTCGAGCCGGATCGCCTGTGCCTGACTTGTTCGTCAGAGGTCCGGGCGCTCCCTGATTGGGGACTTCGTTGCCCTGATCGTGCGGGGCCACCACCGGATCGTCGACCGGATTTGAATTCGCCGGCGGCGCGCCCGTGGGGGGCGTCTGGGCGTAAGCAGTCCCCAGTCCCAACGACGCGGCCAGGATGGTCGTGACAAGAAAATGTTTCATCGAAGCTCCTCCTTGCGAAAAGCAATGTCGGGAAGCGGACGATGTTCCTGCCTCCCCACGCAAAAGCGCGCGACCTTTCGGGCCGCGCGCAATGCTTCGGAAGATCAGCGCTCGCCGCCGAACGGACGGCGTTCGCCGCGTTCGCGTTCCTCGTCAGGCCCGCGACCGTTGCCGCGACCCCGCGGCGGGGGCGGCGCCTGCTCCTGCTGCTGCTGGGGCGCTGCTCCTCCTCCGAACGGCCCGCGTCCACGCGGCGCGTCAGCCTGCGGCGGGGCCGCCTGAGGCGGGGCTGCCTGAGGGGGAGCCGGCTGTGCGGGAGGAGCCTGTCGCCCGCTGCCGAAGGGCCCGGGCCCGCGCTCCGCCGGTCGGTCGGCGTCGGGACGCCGTTCCGGACGACGCTCTTCCTGGCGGTTGGGAACTTCGACGCCACGACGCTCCTCGATCCGGTCACGCCGCTGGTCCATGCGACGATCCTCGCGCCGCTCGATCACCCCGTCGCCGTCACGGTCGCGCCGGTTGCGATCACGAACATCCCCGTCGCGATCGCGGTCGCGGCGAATGTCGAAATCGAGCCTGCCGCCGAAGCGCGGAATGTCGCGATAGAAGGGCCGGTCGCGATAATAATCGCCCCAGTACCGCTGCACGTTGAACTGCACAAACGGAATTCCAATGCTTCTTCCGAAGCGGAGGATCGGAGCCCGCCGCGACTGGTAGAGCACTTCGAGCGACGCGCCCCGCGCCCATCCGCGCTCTCCGCGCCAGATCACGTCGCACCAGGCCCAGCGCGGCAAACAGCCGAGAATGTCGACGGAGTCGCCGCTGCGCATGATGTCGATGGTCGGATACCGGGCCCCCGGGCCCGCTCTCAGGGCCGTACGCTCATCAACGAAGCCGGGCGCGGCAAGCGCGGTCGCGGCGGTCGCCACCAGCACGCTCGCCGCCCCGGCAAGGGTCAAAACAAATCGCTTATGCATGCGAACACCTCACGCGCTCCGGAACGGAGCAGTCCCGAATAACGTCCGGGAGCCCGGAAGGTTCGCGTGCCTAGCCGACGAGCATGAAGAGCGCGCCCATGAGGCCCGTCACCACGGCAGCCGGGAGCAGCAGCGATGTCAGGCCGTTCTCGCGTCGGTGCGCGAAATATTCGGGATCGAGACGTCCGGGACTTTCGAGATCAGGCATGGCGTATCTCCTTCGTGAGAGAGCAACGCCGCCGATTCACCAATGTTCAGGCGTTGGCTTCACGGACGCGCGAGCGCGGGCCGTCCCGGGTCTTCCAATCGGCTCTGTGTCTGGCGTAAGGGTGGCTGACGAACCATCCGGGAGGAAACATGAAAGCCGCCATTTCAACCGCAGACGGTTTGAAGGTCACGGATATTGCCGAACCGCAGGCCAAACCCCACGAGGTGCTGGTGCGCGTGCGCGCCGCCGGCCTCAATCGCGCCGACCTGAACGCCGCGCGCGGCACGGGAAACCACGGCTCGATGGGCGCCGTTCTGGGTCTCGACTGGGCGGGCGAAGTCGTCGAGGTCGGCAACGAGGCGCAGGGCGGCTTCAAGCCGGGCGATCGCGTGATGTGCGCAGGCTCGGGCGGGTATGCCGAATATGCGGTCGCCGACTGGGGCCGCATCTGTCCCATGCCGGAGGGCATGAACTTCGAGACCGCCGCGACCCTGCCGGTGGCGCTCGGCACCATGCATGACGCAATTGTGACCAACGGAAAACTGAAATCCGGGGAATCCATCCTGATTCAGGGCGCGAGTTCAGGCCTCGGGCTGATGGGCCTGCAGATCGCCAGGCTGCTCGGCGCCGGAAAGGTGTTCGGCACATCCACCAACCCGGCCAAACGCGAGAGGCTGAAGGATTTCGGAGCGGACGCAGCTATCGATACCGGCGCAGCCGGTTGGGCGGATCAGGTGCTGGCGCAAACGGACGGCAAGGGCGTGAACCTCATCGTCGACCAGGTCTCCGGCCCGGTCGCGAACGGAAATCTTTCTTGCGCCGCGATCCTTGGCCGCATCGTCAATGTGGGACGTCTGGGTGGCGGCAAGGCCGTATTCGATTTCGACCTCCATGCCCGCCGGCGCATCACCTATGTGGGCGTGACGCACGGCACGCGCTCTGTCGCCGAACTGTGCGAGGAGGTGCGGGTCATGTGGGGCGATCTCGCCGCCCATGTGGCCGCAGGCCGCCTGTCACTGCCGATCGACAAGATCTACCCGCTGGCCGAGGCCGCCGCCGCTCATGCGCGGATGAAGGCGAACCAGCATTTCGGCAAGATCCTGCTGCTGCCGTGAAGCAAACAAAACCACGCGCTGCTTTCGCGGCGCGTGGTGAAAGCTGACAGCCGTCAGCGGACCGTGAAACTCGAGCGGTTGCCGAAGCAACCGCAGGAAATCAGATCGATTCCTTGAGTTCCTTGGCGGCCCGGAAGGCGACCTTCTTGCTGGCCTTGATCTTGATCGCTTCGCCGGTCGCAGGGTTGCGGCCCATGCGGGCGGCGCGCTTGCGAACCTGCAGGATGCCGAGGCCGACGATGCGGACCTTGGAGCCCTTCTTCAGGTGCTTGGCGATCGAGTCGATCGCGCCGGTCAGGATGGCCTCGGCGCGCGACTTGGGGAGTTCGTGCGCATCGGCCGCCTCGGCGGCAAGATGTTTCAGCGTGACGACGGCGGCAGCAGCCGCCTTCGCGCCAGTTGCGGCGGCTTTCTTGGGTGCGGCAGATTTTGCCATTCGAATCACTCCGCTAGAGTTGAGCCCGAGAAATATACACTTTGTGTAACCTCTCGCAAAATCATCCCGTCAATAAAGGACCTTCGAAAGGCCCTTGACGCAATCCGCGCCGGACGGGCGAATCATGCGGCCGTGCCGAATTTCTAAGCAGCCGCACGGGCTTGGGAAAGCGCCTGCCGGACGAAAGCGGCGTCGAACACCTTGTCGCCCTCCACCTGGCAGCGCCAGATGAGACGGTGTTCCTCGGGACCGAAATCCAGCACCGCATGATGCACAGTGCGCAGATTGTCCCACATCATCACATCGCCTTCGCACCAGTCGTATACGAAATGGAACTTCGGCTGCATGATGTGCTTGAGCAGATATTGCAGCATTTCATCGCGCTCGCCGGGCGGCAGGCCTTCGATGTAATCGACATGTCCCGGATCGCAATAAAGCGTCTTGCGCCCGCTGATCGGATGCGTCGCGATGATGCGATGGCGCACCGGCTCCTTCTTGTGCGCCTTGTGCGAATTGGTTCCGTATTCGGGAAAGGGCGTGCGCTCGATCGACGTGTAGTTCTCGCCCGTATAGACGCCATAGGCGTCCGTCAGCCGCGCCTTGATGTCGTCCGGCAAGTCCTCATATGCGGCTTGCAGATTGTAGAACTCCGTTCCGCCCAGCACGCGCCCGTCACGGCGCGGAACCTTCAGGGCGTAGAGTACGTTCGCAAAACCCGGCGTCTCGTTATGCACCATGTCGGTGTGCCAGATGACGCCTGCGTCGGTCGCCCCGATGGGTTGGCCGTTTTCCTTGATGTTCGACAGAATGTTGATCTCCGGCACGCCCGGCGCGGTGAAGATCGCCAGCCGTCCGCGGATCGCCTGCGTATGTCCGAAATGCGCGGCGAAATCGCGCTGCTGCGCGGGCGTGATCGTCTGTCCGGGAAAGCGCAGCAGGCCGTAATCGCCGATCGCCTTCAGCACCAGTCCGAACGTCGCCGCATCGAGCGGTTTTGAAACGTCGACGCCGCGCACGCTCGCACCCAGATGCGATGACAAAGGTTCAATCGAAATCAAGGTTTCCTCCCTGGCCGCATGACGGGCCATTCTGCAAGGTCAATTCTCTTTGGTCAGTTCCATCGTCTTGCGAACGACCGCCTGCGGAATCCTGTAGACGCCCGCCACCATCTTCTCCATCGCCACATGGTCGGATGGATTGACAGCCATGCGCAGCTTCTTCGTTTCGGCAAGAAAATCCGGGTCGCGCATCATTGCCATGAAGGACGAGCGCAGCGCCTCGACGCGATCGTTCGGCACTTCCTTGGTCAGCACATAAGGGCGGCCAAGCAGATTGCGGGCGATGAGAAGCTCCAGCATCTGCCGGTCTTCCTCGCTCTTGGCGAATTTCGTCGCCGGCGGCGTGCCCGGCAATTCCGGCACCGGCTCCGAATTGAGCAGGATCAGCCAGGTGATCTCATCGCGCTCGATGAGACGCGGCTGCGAGGCAAGCAGCGAGTCGTAGGAGACGCACGTCCCGTCGACCTCCTTGCGCTCGATGGCGAGGATCTGCTCGGCCGACGAATAGCCCATGATGGTCTTGAATTTCGTACCCACGAGCGTGTTGTAGACATTCGCCATCACGGTCGCGTTGGAATTCGCCCCGGTGGCCGAAATCAGCACCTCGTTCTTCATCGCATCTTCGAGCGTCTTGACCGGCGAATCCTTGCGAACGAAGCAGGCGTTGTATTGCGGCGCGACATTGCCGATCCACTTCACCTCGCGCGGATCATATTTGGTCACCTTGCCCTGGTCGATGACATGCTCGGTCACATTCGCCGCGAAGGGCGAACCGATGACCGTACCGTCCTTGGGGGCTGCGGTGACCAGATAGTTGAACATCGTGATGCCGTTCGCGCCCGGCATGTTCTGCACGATGATGTTCGGATTGCCCGGAATGAACTTGCCCCAGTAGCGCGCCAGCGTTCGGCTGTAAGTGTCGTAACCGCCCCCGACGCCGCTGCCGACCAGAATGGTGACGTTCTTGCCACGATAGAAATCGGCGACGCCCTGCGCGCTGGCGCCGGACGCCAATCCCGCAATTGCAAGCGCCAGCAGCGATGATCTGAACATCATCTTCAAAATTCCTCCCTGTGCGGCCGGCCCCGAACGGCCCGCCCGGCCGGGCGCTTGCTGCGCCTCTGGCCATTTGGCGAAATCTATTTGGACTGGAGCCATTCGTAAAGCATCTTCCCACGCCGCCGATTTCCATCGTAACCTGCCGAAAAGGGAGGATTGAATGAGACGGATCCGGACAACGCCGGCGCGCCGGAAAGTGCGCGCATGAGCGTCCACCAACATTGCGACATCATCGTCATCGGCGGCGGAAGCTCGGCCTTTGAAGCAGCCGTCGCGGCCCGCATGGCGGGTGCGGAACGCGTGGTGATGCTGGAGAAGGCCCCGGAGTCGCAGGCAGGCGGCAACGCGCGCTTCTCGCATACCGGTTTCCGTTTCGTGTTCAGCGGCAAGGAGGAATTACGAACCTTCATTCCCGATGTGCCCGACGACATATTCGAGACGATGCAGATCGACGAATACACACGTCAGGAATTCATCGACGATCTGAACCGCGTCACGCAGGATCGCATCGACCCGGATCTGGCGGCCCACATGGTCGACAAGTCGAACGAGGCGCTGCACTGGATGAAGCAGGCGGGCATCATCTGGGCGCCGGACAAGTTCGTGGTGGTCAACGGCAAACGCTACTTCGAGCCGGGCAATATTCTCCAGCCCTTGGGCGGCGGTCGCGGCCAGTTGCAGCAATGGCGGTCCATCGCGGAGAAGCTGAACGTCGATATCCGCTTCAACGCGAAGGTCATTCGCCTGCACGGCGACCAGAGTCGGGTCGACGGCGTGCGCGTCCTGACGCCGGATGGGACATATGACCTGACGGCCAGCGCGGTGATCGCCTGCAGCGGCGGATTTCAGGCCAATGCCGAAATGCGCGCCCGCTATCTCGATGTCGGCAACACCGATTTCATGAAGGTGCGCGGCAGCCGCCACAACACCGGCGAAGTCATGCGCATGATGCTGGACCTCGGCGCGCAGCCCGCCGGTCATTGGCAATGGGCTCATATGTCGCCCATTGATCTGAATGCGCCGAAGATGGAAAGTTCGCTGCGCGCCGACGGCGTGGGCAACACCATGAACCGCTACGATTACCCGCTGGGTATCTCGGTCAATTCGCAGGGCGTCCGCTTCTTCGATGAAGGCGAGGCTTCGCACGCCTACACCTATGCGAAGACCGGCCGCACGGTTCACTTGCAGCCGGGCAGCATCGCCTACCAGATCTACGATCAGAAGGCGCTGGCCCACGCCAATTATGGCAAGGACCCCGGATCGACGCGATTCGAGGCCGGCACGATCCGTGAACTCGCGCAAAAGGTCGGCCTCAACCCCGACGTGCTCGAACACACGGTTCAGACCTTCAACGCCGCCGTGCGCACTGACATTCCCTATGACCGCAGCAAGCTGGACGGCCGCCGGACGGAAGGCCTGGACCCGGACAAGACCAACTGGGCGAACCCGCTCGACGAACCGCCGTTCTACGCCCTGCCCGTCACGGGCGGCATCACCTTCACCTTCGGCGGCGTCGGCGTCAGCACGAATGCGGAAGTGCTGAACACGGAGGGACTGCCCATTCGCGGCCTTTATGCGTCGGGAGACGTGATCGGGCTCTTCTACTTCAACTATCCGGCCTGCACGGGCCAGACGCGCAATGTCGTGTTCAGCCTTTCGGCTGCGCGCCATGCGGTCGCAACAGCCTAGGCGCGCAAGACGCCAATCCGACGGGAGGACAAAATGAACATTCTGAAGGGCGCACTCGCACTGGCTATCGGGCTCGCCTCCGGCGCGGCTGCAGCGCAAACGCCGGAGCAGTTTTATCGCGGCAAGCAATTGAAGTTCATCGCCAGCTATGCGGCCGGGACAGATTACGACCAGTGGTCGAGGCTCATCGGACGGCACCTGTCCAAACATGTGCCGGGCAATCCCTCCATCGTCGTGCAGAACATGGTGGGCGCGGGCGGCATGCAGGGCGCGAACCATCTGGCGACTGCGGCCGAGAAGGACGGCACGACGATCATGATGATCGGTCGCAACCTGCCCTATCAGGCGCTGACCAAGGACCCCGGCGTGCGGTTTGATCCGCTGAGCTTCAACTGGATCGGCAGCCCCGAAGTCGCCACCCGCGTTTGCTCGGTTCTCGACACGGCGCCGGCGAAAAAGGCCGAAGACGTCTTCGCCATCGAGACGATCGTGGGCGGCAATGGCGCGGGTTCGGCGGTGACGCAAACGCCGACTCTCCTCAACGCCTTGCTCGGCGCAAAATTCAAGATCGTCGAAGGCTACCCGGCGCCCTCCGACATCATTCTGGCAATGGAGCGCGGCGAGGTTCACGGCTTCTGCGGGAGCTACCTGTCGATGCACCAGACTCCCGGCTGGCTGCAGAACGGCCGCCTGCGCATCCTGTTCAATCTGGAACAGTCGCCGATCCCGGGCGTCAATGCGCCCTCGATCTTCCAGTTCGTGAAGACCGAGGAGCAGAAAAAGATTCTGTCGATCTACTCGTCCAGCGTCGAACTCGGGCGGCCCATCGCGGCTCCGCCAGGCGTTCCGGCCGACCGCGTGGCGGCGCTACGGACAGCTTTCGAGAATGCCATGAAGGACCCCGAACTCGTCGCAGAGGCGACCAAGCAGAAGCTCGACATTCAGGTCGTGACAGGTACGGAAGTGGAGACGCTCATCAGGAACCTGATGGCTTCGCCGCCCGATCTGATCGAGAAGGTGAATCAGATGACGCGGGGGAAATAACCCCGCCCGTCAGCCTTCAGGTCTTCTTCCTGAAGGCGTCGATGGACACGACCTTCGCGCCGGAATCCGCTTCGGCGGGCTTTTCGGCGGCCGGTTCGGGCTTCTTCTCGGCAATATCGGCCTCGGCCTTGCCGGTCTTCTCGGGCTTGGGCTCGGTCCGTGGCTCAGCCTTGAGGGCGGCCACGGGCGCGACCGCGACCGGCTTGGTCGGCACGATGGCCGGCTCCGTGTCGTTCGCGCCGGTCTCGACTTCCGGTTCCTGAAGCTCGAACTTCAGGGCAAACCCGACCGACGGATCGCCGAACTGGGTGATGGCGTCGAACGGCACCAGCACGCTTTCGGCAATGTTGTTGAAGGACAGGCCGACCTCGAAATTGGCCTCCGTGACTGACAGGTCCCAGAACTGGTGCTGCAGCACGATGGTCATTTCGTCCGGATAGCGCTCGCGCATGCGCGCCGACAGCCGGACGCCCGGCGCCTGGGTGCGGAAGCTCACGAAGAAATGGTGCTCTCCGGGCAGGCCCTCGCGGGCCGCCTCGGACAGAACCCGGCGAACGACGCTTCTCAAGGCATCCTGAACAAGCAGATCGTAACGAATGAGGTCGCTCGGCATCAGGCCCTTCCAAAATAAAGTGGAGGCTTCTGTTGCCAGGTGCCTCCGAACCCCGCCTAGAAGTGCAACCCCCTAGGACTTGAATCCCAGTACCGGCACCGCATTACGCGGCGACGGCCACCGGAGCATAGTTGTCATTGGCAACTATAAGATTGACCCGATAACGGCGGTATCATGCCGGGCAAAAGAGCACCTTTTACACCCCCGTCGATCCTATTTCGCCCCCGCCACAACCCACTGCTTCGCGGGCTCTGGTGGAGGCGCCGGGTACCGCCCCCGGGTCCGGATGGCTTATTGTGATGTCCGTTTATCACCATAGTCTCCTTGCGGAGACGCACTGAATATAGGCCCCGCCCGGCGATTCCGAAAGCCCTCGCGGGAAATTCCGCACACATGCGTCCTGGCCATTTGACCCAGGTCATGGGCAGCCCCTCCATCCGGCCTAGTTTGGCGGCAAGAAGAACCGGGGAGGAACACATGTCTCAGGACACGAGCGCCGCCGTGAAGCGCCCAGCGCCGGTGGTGCGGACCCTGCAACCGGACGACCTCTGGCAGGTGCTGGCGGGCGGCTGGCAGGACTTCAGGGCCGCGCCCCGCTATGGTCTGGCGCTGGGTGGCCTTTACGTAGCCGGCGGCTGGCTCCTGATGCTGCTCGCGACCGCCGCAGGGCTGCACTATTTCGTCTATCCCCTTGCGACCGGCTTCGCCCTGATCGCGCCTTTCGTGGCGGCGGGGCTCTACGAGGTGAGCCGCAGGCTGGAGACGGGCGCGCCGCTCTCCTGGAATGCCGTCATCGGCGCGATCCGCGCCGGCGGAGTGCGCGACCTCGGCTGGATGGCTCTGGTGACGACCTTCGCGTTTGTGCTCTGGGTCGATATGGCGTTTTTCACCTACCTGATGTTCTTCGGCCTGAAATCGCCCGATCCGTGGCCGTTGCTGGTCGAAATCCTGACCACCCCGCACGGCCTCGCCTTTCTGCTGGTGGGCAATGCGCTGGGAGCGGCCATCGCGCTGTTCATCTTCTCCATCACGGTGGTGTCGTTCCCGCTCCTGCTCGACCGCGATGTGGATTTCGTCACGGCCATGATCGTCAGCGTGCGGGCCGTGAAGGCCAACAAGGTGCAGATGATTTCATGGGCGGCCCTCATCGGGCTGTTTCTGGCCGCCTCGGTGGCGACGGGCCTCCTGTCGCTGTTCCTGACGCTGCCGCTGATCGCGCACGCCTCCTGGCGCCTCTACCGCAAGGTGGTCGAACCCGAAGCCTGATCAGCCCGCAAAGCCGCCCGCATCCAGAAACGCCTGCTCCGCAGCGGTCGTCTGCCGCCCCAGGCAGCGATTGCGATGCGGAAAACGCCCGAACTGAGCAATGATGTCGCGGTGGATCACGGCGAATTTCAGATTTTCCGGATGCCCGAGGGCCTCGTACAGCGCCACGCAACGCATCTGGTCCGCCAGATCCTCCGAATGCATGAACGGCAGATAGAAAAAGCTGCGCATCGGCGCGTCCGTCTGCTGGTCGAAACCTCGCCCAATCGCCCTGTCGGCGATGGCGCGTGCAGCCGGATCGGTGGCGAAAGCATGGGCGCTGCCGCGAAAAAGATTGCGCGGAAACTGATCGAGCAGAATCAGAAGCGCCAGCGTGCTTTCTGCCGCCACTTCCCATCCCGACAGCTCGCCGCGCGCCGCCGATTCATGCAGCGGGAAAAAACGCTCCCGGATTGCGGCGTCAAACGCATCGTCGCGGGCGAACCATTTGGCCGGCCCCGCTTCTCGCCAGAACGTCGCCACATCATGCGCTGTCATCAGACTTGTTCCCTTCCGTCAGTTCGACGCAGAATGGCCCGGCGCTTGCAAAGATCAAGCGCATAAGAGGAGCCGCCATGACCCACACAGCGACAGCGTCGGCCACGGAGATGACGCCGATCGATTTCCGCAATTTCTTCTGGGTCGGCCTGGCGCTGGCGACGATGATCGTGGTGATCAACCTCGACCAGATCTGGCCGCTAAAATTCATGCATGTCATGTCGGGCGTCCTGTGGACCGGCATCGACCTCTTCATGGGCTTCGTGCTGGGGCCCATCGTGCGCGTCGTTTCGCTCGACGCGCGCCGCGCCATCATCACGCGACTGACGCCCAAGACCGTTTTCATCATGCCAACCCTGTCGATCATCACCGGCACGACAGGATGGTTTCATGCCAGGCAGCTCGGCTATCTGGACCTCCCGTGGCCGCAATTCGGCTGGGTGGCGGCTGCTCTCGCGATCATCACGATTTTGAGCATTCAGGGCATGTTCTATCTTCTGCCCACGAATGTGCGCGTCTATCTCGAGCTGCGCAAGCCAAATCCGGACGGCGCCAAGATTGGCCGCCTGATGAGCGGATTCTTTTACGTCGTTGCGTTTCAGGGCTGCATGCAGATCGCCATCATCGTCATCATGACGAAGTTCGACAGCGGCATCTGACAACCGCCGTCATGGCCGTTTCCAATCCGGCCATGACGACGCAAACCGCTATTCCGCCGCGTCGCGCCGGTAGGCGGCCGGATCGTAATTGAGAACCGGCGACAACCAGCGCTCGACCTCGACGATGCTCATGCCCTTGCGGTCCGCATAATCCTCCACCTGATCGCGCTCGATCTTGGCGACGCCGAAATAATGCGCGTCCGGATGCGACAGATAGAGGCCCGACACGGAAGAGCCCGGCCACATGGCGTAGGATTCGGTCAGCCTGACGCCGACGCGCCGCTCCGCCGCCAGCAACTCGAACAGGGTCGCCTTCTCGGTATGATCGGGCTGCGCCGGATAGCCGGGCGCGGGACGAATCCCCGCATAAGCCTCATCGATGCGCTGCTCGTTGGTCAGCGTTTCATTGGCCGCATAAGCCCAGAATTCGCGGCGCACACGCTCGTGCATCCGCTCCGCGAAAGCCTCCGCAATGCGGTCCGCCAGCGCCTTGACCATGATGGAGCCGTAATCGTCGTTGGCCTGCGCAAAGCGCGCGGAAATCTTCTCTTCCTGCGCGCCTGCGGTGACGACGAAGGCGCCCACATAGTCCGCCTTGTGGCTCGACTTCGGGGCGACGAAATCGGCCAGCGCCGTGTTCGACTTGCCGTCGCGCCGCTGCAACTGCTGGCGCAACGTATGGAAGGTCGCCAGCCGATCCTGCCGCGACTCGCCCGTGTAGAGGACGATATCGTCGCCCACCGCATTGGCGGGCCACAAGCCGATGACGGCCTTCGGGGTGAACCAGCGCTCCTCCACGATACGCTTCAGCATGGCCTGCGCATCGTCGAACAATTGCCGTGCGGCTGCTCCCTGCTTTTCATCCGTGAGCAGCGCCGGGTAACGGCCCTTCAGTTCCCATGTCTGGAAGAACGGCGTCCAGTCGATATAGGGAACCAGCTCCGCCACGTCATAAGTGGCGAACGTGCGCGTTCCGGTGAACAGCGGCTTCGGCGGCGTATAGTTGTCCCACTCGATCCTGAACGGGTTGGCGCGCGCGCGCGCCAAAGGAATCCGCTGCTTGTCGCTCTCCGCGCGCCGGTGAGCGTCTGCGACCTTGGCATATTCCGTGCGGATATTATCCACATAGGACTGGCGCGTCTCGGGCGACAGAAGCGACGACACGACTCCGACGGCGCGGCTCGCATCCGTCACATAGACCGCCTGTCCGCGCGAATAATTGGGGTGAATCTTCACCGCCGTATGAACGCGGCTGGTGGTCGCGCCGCCGATCAGCAACGGAAGGTCGAAACCTTCGCGCTCCATCTCGGACGCCATGAAGCACATCTCGTCGAGCGAGGGCGTAATCAGGCCCGACAGGCCGATCACATCCACCTTCTGCTCGCGCGCCGTGTCGAGAATCTTCTTGGCCGGCACCATGACGCCGAGGTCGATGACTTCGTAATTGTTGCAGGCGAGCACGACGCCGACGATATTCTTGCCGATGTCATGCACGTCGCCCTTGACGGTCGCCATCAGCACCTTGCCGGCCGAGGAGCGCTGCTCGCCGCCCAGACGCGCCTTTTCCTCTTCCATGTAGGGCATGAGATGCGCGACGGCCTGCTTCATGACGCGCGCGGACTTGACCACCTGCGGCAGGAACATCTTGCCCGCGCCAAACAGGTCGCCGACCACGTTCATGCCCGCCATCAGGGGACCTTCGATCACATCAAGGGGACGCTGGGACGCCACACGGGCTTCTTCCACGTCCGTCTCGATGAAATCCGTAATGCCGTTGACCAGCGCATATTCGAGGCGCTTGGCGACATTGTCCTCGCGCCAGGCAAGATCCTTGCCCTTCACTTCGCCCGCATGGCCCTTGAATTTTTCGGCGATGCCCAGCAGGCGCTCGGTGGAATCCTTGCGGCGATTGAGAACTACATCCTCGCAGGCCTCGCGCAGTTCCGCATCGATCTTCTCGTAAACCGACAACTGGCCTGCATTGACGATGCCCATGTCCATGCCCGCCTGAATGGCGTGATACAGGAACACCGAATGCATCGCCTCGCGCACCGGCTCATTGCCACGGAACGAGAAGGACAGGTTCGAGACGCCGCCCGACACATGCGCATAAGGCAGGCGCGCGCGAATCTCCCGCGTGGCGTTGATGAAGTCCACGCCGTAATTGTCGTGTTCCTCGATGCCGGTCGCGACCGCGAAAATATTCGGATCGAAGATGATGTCCTCAGGCGGGAACCCAACCTTGTCGACCAGCACACGATAGGCGCGCTCGCAGATCTCGACCTTGCGGTCGAACGTGTCGGCCTGGCCCTTTTCGTCGAACGCCATCACCACCACAGCGGCCCCGTAGCGCCGCACTGTCTGCGCGTCGGCAATGAATTTTTCCTCGCCTTCCTTCAGCGAGATCGAATTCACCACCGCCTTGCCCTGAATGCATTTCAGGCCGGCCTCGATCACGTTGAACTTGGAGGAGTCCACCATGATGGGCGTGCGTGCAATGTCGGGTTCCGACGCGATGAGATTGAGGAATGTGACCATCGCCTTCTCGGAATCGAGCAGGCCTTCATCCATGTTGACGTCGATGATTTGCGCGCCGTTGACGACCTGCTCGCGCGCCACATCGAGCGCAGCCGCATATTCGCCGTTCTTGATGAGCTTGCGGAAGCGCGCCGAGCCCGTCACGTTCGTGCGCTCGCCGACGTTGACGAAGCGAATGTCGCTTGTCAGCGTGAACGGCTCCAACCCCGAGAGCCGCAGCATCGGCTCCACCTTGGGCAGCTTGCGGGGGGCGACGCCCGCCGTGCGCTCGGCAAGGGCGCGTATGTGATCCGGCGTCGTGCCGCAGCAACCGCCGACGACATTCACAAGACCGGAATCGGCAAATTCGCCCACCAGCGCCGCCATATATTCCGGGCTTTCATCGTAGAGTCCAAACTCGTTCGGAAGGCCCGCGTTCGGATAGGCGCAGACCAGCGTATCGGCCACGCGCGAAAGTTCCGCCACATGGGCGCGCATTTCGCGCGCGCCGAGCGCGCAGTTGAAGCCCACGGAAAAAGGCCGCGTATGGCGCAGCGCATTCCAGAACGCTTCCGGCGTCTGCCCCGACAGGGTGCGGCCCGAAAGGTCGGTGATCGTGCCCGAAATCATGATCGGCAGATCGACGCCAAGTTCCGCGAACGTGTCGAGAACGCCGGCGTAAGCGGCTTTCGCATTCAGCGTATCGAAGATCGTCTCGATCAGCAGCAGGTCCGAGCCGCCGTGGATGAGGCCGCGCGACGCTTCCGCGTAGGCGCGTCGCAGATCGTCAAACGTCACCGCCCGGTAGCCCGGATCGTTCACGTCTGGCGAGATCGAGGCCGTGCGGTTGGTGGGGCCAAGCGCGCCCGCCACGAAACGCGGACGACCGTCCTGCTTCTGCGCAGCCTGCGCGGCTTCGTGCGCCAGACGTGCGCCTTCGCGGTTCAGTTCCTCCGCGAATCCTTCGAGGCCGTAATCGGCCTGCGCAATCGAGGTCGACGAAAACGTGTTGGTCTCGCAGATATCCGCGCCCGCAAGGAAATATTTCAGGTGGATGTCGCGGATGATATCCGGCTGGCTCAGCACCAGCACGTCATTGTTGCCGCGCTGGTCGCGGTCCCAATCCCTGAAGCGCGCGCCGCGAAACGCGGCCTCGTCATGCTTCAGATCCTGAATCATCGTTCCCATTGCGCCATCGAGGATCAGGATCCTCTCGCGGGCGATGGCATTGAGGGCGGCGCGGATTTTTGTACCGTCAGACAGGTTCGACATTACGCAGCCTCCTGCTCCGGACGCGGACGCAGACCCAGCAAGTGGCAGGTCGCATAGACGAGATCGGCCCGGTTCATCGTGTAGAAATGGAAATCCGACACGCCGTGATCCACAAGGTCCAGCACCTGTTCAGCCGCGACTGCGGCCGCGATCAGGCGGCGCGTGGCGGCGTCGTCATCCAGCCCCTCGAAGCGATCCGCCAGCCATTGCGGCACGGAGGCGCCGGTCTTTTTCGCAAAGCCGGCCGTCTGCCTGAAATTCTGCACCGGCACGATGCCGGGCACGATCGGGATCGAGACGCCGCGCGCCCTCGCGCGATCCATGAAGCGCAGATAATGTTCATTCTCGAAGAAGAACTGCGTGATGGCGCGCGTCGCGCCCGCATCGATCTTCGCCTTCAGCACGTCGATATCGGCGTCGATGCTGGCGCTTTCGGGATGCTTTTCCGGATAGGCCGAAACGGAAATCTCGAAATCGCCGATCCTGCGTATGCCCTTGATCAAGTCGGTCGACGTCGCATAGCCGTCCGGATGCGCCGTGTAGGCAGTCCCAAGCCCGCCCTGCGGATCGCCGCGCAAAGCCACGATATGACGCACGCCGGCAGCCCAGTAGCTGCGCACGACATCATCCACCTCATCGCGCGTGGCTGCCACGCAGGTCAGATGCGCGGCGGGCTTGATGGATGTTTCGCGCACGATGCGCGCCACCGTGTTGTGGGTTCGTTCGCGGGTCGAACCGCCCGCCCCGTAAGTGACGGAGACGAAGCTCGGCGAGAGCGGCGCGAGACGGTTGATGGCCTCCCACAGCGAGGCCTCCATTTCGGGCGACTTCGGCGGAAAGAATTCGAACGAGACCCGCACCGGCGAAAGGGGTGCGCGGCTGAGACGGATTGCATCGGCGGCCATCAGGCGACCTCCCTGTGCGTAGTTGGCAATTTGTCGGCGATGAGGCGCGGGTCGCGTCCCACCCAGAGTGAAACTGTGAGCTTGGCTTCGGATTTTGCGGCTGGCTTCAGGTCACGATGGGCGGCGATTTCGAGTCCCGCCTCGCGCATGAAGTCTTCGATCTCCTCGCGCGCGAAGCCGAGGCGGCGGTGCGCATGTTCCTCGCGCAGAAATTCGAGACCGTGCGGGGCGAAATCCACCACCACAAGACGCCCGCCGGGGCGCAGAACGCGCGCCGCTTCCCGCAGGGCGCGCGCCGGATCGTCGAGGTAATGCAGCACCTGATGGACAATGACGAGATCGTATCCATCGCGCTCGACCGGGAGCGCGTACATGTCGCCCTGACGGAGCTGGATGTTGCGCAGTCCGGCGCGTTCCAGCCGCGTGCGGGCGACATTCAGCATCGCGGGGCTCTGGTCGACCCCCACGGCGCGCTCCGCGAAGGGCGCGACCAGTTCGAGCATCCGGCCCGTGCCGGTGCCCAGATCGAGCACCGAATGCAGGAAGCCGCTGCCCACGAGGTCGCTGATGGCGTCCTCGACCAGTTTTTCGGGAACATGGAGCGAGCGAAGCTCATCCCAGTTGCGCGCCTGCGCGGCGAAATACTGCGCCGCCTGATCGGCCCGCGCCTGCCGGACTTCGATCAACCGCGTACGGTCGGAGGCCGCCGCCTGATCCATCGGGTCGATCCGCCCGACGATTTCCCGCGCAAGGTCCGCCAGCACGCCGCGTTCGGCGACTCGGAAAAACGCCCACGCGCCCTCGCGATGACGGTCCACCAGTCCGGCTTCGACCAGCAGCTTGAGATGGCGGGATATGCGCGGCTGGGACTGGCCCAGAATGGTGACCAGTTCCGAAACGGTCAGTTCCGCCTCGGCCAGCAGGAGCAGCAAACGCAATCGCGTCGCCTCCCCGGCGGCTTCAAGCCCGGCCAGTACGGAAGACAGTGGAGCCTGCGGGCTCATGGACCCAACCTCAAACGAAGACATAAAGATATGTTTATGCCTTTAAGGGATTGGATGCAAGGGGCTGTGGCCCACCCGTAGCGAGCGCGGCGCGGACGTTGTGTCAGACTCCCGAAACCCCGATCCGCTTGATCTCCCACCGCAGGTCGATGCCGGAATGTTCCCGGACGCGGCGACGGACTTCCTCGCCCAGACCTTCGATGTCGGCGGCGGTGGCGTTTCCCCGGTTGATGAGGAAATTGCAGTGCATTTCGCTCACCTGCGCGTCGCCCATCACGAGGCCCCGGCAACCCGCAGCGTCAATGACCTTCCAGGCGCTTTGCGGCTTGGGATTGGCGAAGGTCGAGCCGCCGGTCTTTTCGCGAATGGGCTGCGAGGCTTCCCGTGCGGCGGTGATGCGATCCATTTCCGCCACGATCGCGGCAGGCTCCCCCGGCTTTCCCTGAAACAGCGCGCTGGTGAAGATCACATCGCCGGGCGCTTCACTGTGGCGGTAGGAAAAGCCCATGTCGGCATGGGTGAAGGTGCGGATATTGCCGGCGCGAGCCACCCCGCGCGCCTCGATCAGCACATCGGTGGTTTCGCCGCCATGGGCGCCGGCGTTCATCCGCAGCGCGCCGCCGATGGAGCCCGGAATACCGCGCAGGAAGGCCAACCCGTCGATCCCGGCCTCCGCCGCCGTGCGGGCGACTTTCATGTCCGGTACGGCGGTTCCGGTGCGGACGCGATGGCCTGGCAGGATTTCGACCTCCCCAAAGCCCTTGCCGCCCAGACGGATGACTACGCCCGGCACCCCGCCGTCTCGGACAATGAGATTTGAACCCAGGCCGATCACCGTGACGGGGATGTCGGCGGGCAGATTTTTCAGAAAAAGGGCGAGGTCAGCTTCATCCGCCGGCTGGAACAGGACCTGAGCAGGACCGCCGACCCTGAACCACGTAATGGGCGCCAGCGGCTGGTTGGCCGCAAGTCGTCCACGCAGGCCCGGCGCGCGGGCCAGAATGTCAAATGTGATGTCCGGGAAGGTCATGGGCTTCTAAGGCCCCGCCAGCGCTGTCAGTTGATCCGGCAGCGCATAGGCCCATTGGGTGATGTTGCCGGCGCCGAGGCACACCACATAATCGCCCGGCTTCAGCATGTCCCTGAGCATTTTCGCGAGCTTGTCGGGATGCTCCAGCGCCAGCACGTTGCGATGGCCGTGCGCCTTGATGGCGCTGACGAGATGATCGCGGTCAATGCCCTCGATGGGCTTTTCGCCCGCCGCATAGACGTCCGCGATGATCACCGTATCGGCATCGTTGAAACATGTGGCGAACTGGTCGAACAGGGATTGCAGGCGCGTGAAGCGATGCGGCTGCACAATGGCGACGACGTTCTTCTTCGTGGACGCGCGGGCGGCGCGCAGCACGGCCGCGATCTCGACGGGGTGATGGCCGTAATCATCGAAGATGATCGCGCCGTTCCACTCGCCGGTCTTGGTGAACCGCCGCTTCACGCCGCCGAAGCCCGCGAGCGCGGCGCGAATTTTATCTCCGTCCATCCCGAGCTGGTGCGCCACCGCAATGGCGGCGGTGGCGTTGAGCGCATTGTGATGGCCCGGCATCGGCAGCACGAGATTCTGCAAGTATGTCGCGTCTGACGTCACGCGGTCGCGGATCAGCACGTTGAATTTCGTCGTGCCGCCGGCGAGGTCGACGTCGAGCAACCGCACGTCGGATTGCGGGTTCTCCCCATAGGTGATGACGCGGCGGTCCTCGATGCGTCCAACCAGTTCCTGCACCGTCGGATGATCGAGACACATCACGGCGAAACCATAGAAAGGCAGGTTTTCCACAAAGGCCCGGAAGGCTTCCTTGATGGCGTCGAACGTGTGGAAATGGTCGAGGTGCTCGGGGTCGATGTTGGTGACGATGGCGACGTCGGCGGGCAGCTTCAGGAATGTGCCGTCGCTCTCGTCCGCCTCCACCACCATCCAGTCGCCTTCGCCAAGGCGCGCGTTGGTGCCATAGGCGTTGATGATGCCCCCGTTGATGACGGTGGGATCGTAGCCGCCCGCATCGAGCAGCGTGGCGACCAGCGACGTCGTGGTCGTCTTGCCGTGAGTGCCGCCGATGGCGACGGACTGCTTGAGCCGCATGAGTTCGGCAAGCATCTCGGCGCGGCGCACAACCGGCAGGCGCTTCTCGCGGGCGGCGGTCAGTTCGGCATTGTCGCGCTTGATGGCGGTCGAGACGACCACCACTTCGGCCTCGCCGAGGTTTTTCGCGTCATGGCCGATGAAGATGGTCGCGCCCTTGTCGCGCAGGCGCTTGACGTTGGCGTTTTCGGAAGCGTCCGAGCCTTGTACCTTGTAGCCGAGGTTCAGCAGGACCTCGGCGATGCCCGACATGCCGATGCCGCCGATCCCGACGAAATGGATAGGGCCAAGCTCGCGCGGCAGTTTCATGTCTTACTCCGATGGAGACGCGATTTTCGCGACGCGCCCGACGAGATCCGCGAGCCGCTCGGCGGCGTCCGGAATGCCCGCGCTCTTGGCGGCTTCGGCCCGCTGCGTCAACCCCTGCGGATTGCTGAACGCTTCGGTCAGTCGCGCCGCCAACCATTGCGGGGTGAATTCGGCCTGACGGATCACTTGCGCGGCGCCGGTTTCGGCCAGATGCGCCGCATTGGCGGCCTGATCCTGATCCAGCGCAAACGGGAATGGCACCAGAATGGATGGCCGCCCGACGACCGCCAGTTCGGAGACAGTCGAAGCCCCGGCGCGCGCGATCACCAGATGCGCCTGCGCCATCCGGGCCGGAAGGTCCGGGAAGAAGGGAGCGACTTCGGCTGAAACGCCCGAGCGCCGGTAGGCAGCCGCAACGCGCTCTTCATCCTCTCCTCGCGCCTGCTGGACGATCACGAGCCGGGAACGCAATTCCGGCGGCAGCAATTCGGCGGCTGGCGGCACGATGTCGGACATGACGCGCGCGCCCTGAGACCCGCCGGTGACAAGCAGGCGCAACTTGCGATCATCGAATCCCGGATAGGGCAAGCGCGCGGCGTCCAGCACGGCGGGGCGCACCGGATTGCCGGTGTGCTCGGCCTTTTGCCTGATGGCGTCCGAAACTCCGCCGATTTGCGCGAAACCCGTAGCAATGCGGTCGACGCGCCCCGCCATGAAACGGTTGGCGCGGCCCATGACGGCGTTCTGCTCGTGCAGGATGCTTGGAATGCCCAGATGCGTCGCAGCCAGAACGGGCGGCACAGTCGGATAGCCGCCGAAACCGACCACGCAAAGCGGCTCGATGCGTCGCAGGAGCTGGCGGGCGGTCGCAGTGCCGCGCAGCAGGGTCAGCAACGCCCTGCCCTTGGCGAGCAGGGAGCCGCCCGTCGGCGTCGCTGCCGGAATCGTGTGAATGGCGCGCGCCGGAAACGAAGCGCCATATTTCAGGGCGCGGTCGTCAGTGGCGAGTTCCACCGGAATGTTGCGGCGGGCCAGCGCGACCGCCAGCGATTCCGCCGGGAACAGATGGCCGCCCGTTCCGCCGGCCGCCAGAAGGACAGCGCGCGATCCGCTCATTCGCCGAGCCGATCGGAAATCTGCGAGCGCGGACGGCGGCGAGTCACGGCCACCAGAAAGCCCATCGCGATCGACAGCGAGATGAGCGACGACCCACCGTAGGAAATGAACGGCAACGTCATGCCCTTGGCGGGCATCAGATGCAGGTTCACCGCCATGTTGATCGCGCTCTGAATGCCGAACAGCATCAGAATCCCCGCCGCCGCAAATCGACAGAAGGAATCTTCATTGCGCGCCGCTCCGAACAGGCCGCGCAGCACCACGAATGCGAAGATCGACAGAATGAAGATGCAGGCCAGCACGCCGAATTCCTCGCCGGTGACGGCGAAGATGAAATCGGTGTGGCTGTCCGGCAGAATCCGCTTGAACGTGCCCTCGCCCGGTCCCTTGCCGAACCAGCCGCCCGAAATGAAGCTCTCCATCGCGGTGTCGACCTGAAACGTGTCGCTTGCCCCGGGACTGCTGCCGGGGTCGATGAATTTCTCGATGCGCATCCGCACGTGCGGCACGAACTGGTAGGCGGCCAGAACGCCCACCACGCCGATTCCGCCTATGCCGGCGACCCAGAACAGGTGCAGGCCGGCCATGAAGAACAGGCCTGCCCAGACCATCGAGACCAGCATGGTCTGTCCGAAATCGGGCTGCAGGATCAGCGGCAGGATCGTGGTCGGCAGCAGCAGAAACGCGAGGGTCGTGCCCGGCACGTCGCGGCGCTTGGCGCCTTCCGAAAAGGCCCACGCGGCGAGGATCACGAAAGCCGGCTTGACGAATTCCGAAGGCTGGATGCCGAAGATCCAGCGCCGCGCGCCCTTCACCTCGACGCCATACATGAGCGCGAGGATCACAAGCCCCATGCTGCCCAGATACATCCCGAGCGCCACGCGCCGGACCCAGCGCGGGTTGAGCAGTGAAATGATCAGCATCAGCGCGCCGGCGCCGAGCAGGTACCAGATCTGCCGGTTGACGAAGTGAAACGCCGAAAGCCCAAGTCGCTCGGCGACCGGCGGGCTCCCGGCCATGGTCAGCACAAGGCCTATGACCATGAGGGATGAAATGGAGGCCAGCAACCATCTGTCGACGGTCCACCACCAGTCAGCGAAGGGCGAGCGTTCGGCGCGGGAGACCATGCGGACCTCAGGGCAGTTGATATTTGGCGACGAGCGCCTTCACGAGATCGCGGAAGGACGCGCCTCGCACTTCAAAATTCGGAAACTGGTCGTAGGACGCGCAGGCCGGCGAGAGCAGCACGACCGGCTCGACTGCATCGCTCTCCAGCGCATCGGCGGCCGCCGCCGTCACGGCGACTTCAAGCGTGCCGCAAAGCGCATATGGAACCTTGCCGTCGAGCGTCCTGGCGAAATCTTCCGCCGATGCGCCGATCAGGAACGCCTTGCGGATCTTCGGAAACAGATGTTCGAGCGACTCGATGCCGCCCTCCTTCGGGGTTCCGCCGAGAATCCAGTAGATGTCGTCGAAGGACAGCAAGGCCTTTTCGGCGGCATCGGCATTGGTGGCCTTCGAGTCGTTGATGAAGACGGCCTTGTCGATGCGGCCGACTTCCTCCATGCGATGCGCAAGCCCCGGGAAACTCCCGAGCCCCGATTGCAGCGTGTCCGGTGAAAACGACCACATGCTGACTGCGCCCAGCGCGAAAGCGGCGTTCTGCGCATTGTGCAGTCCGCGCAAAGTCCTGATGCCGGTCAGATCGCCGAGAACCACGTCAGAGCCCACATTGGAGCGGATGTTTGCTCCATCGAGCGAAATGCCCCAGTCGAGCTTTCTCTGCACCGAGACGGGAAATACCCGGCGACCGCCGTCAGCATTCTCGAACAGCGTGCGGCCGATCCTGTCGGAGAGTTCGTCATCAACCGCGACGAAAGCGATCTCCGCGCCGCGCGCCAGCCTCGTCTTCGAGGCGGCGTAATTGTCCATCGTCCCGTGGCGGTCGATGTGATCAGGCGACAGGTTGATCAGGATGCCGACGGTGGGATTGATCGAGGGCGTCAGATCGATCTGGAAAGAAGAACATTCGATGACGTGGAAGCGATCGTCGTCCGGCGGTTCGAGCGAGAGGATCGGCGGGCCGAAATTGCCGCCGATCTGCACATCCATTCCGGCGTTTCGGAGAATGTGTGCGGTCAGCGCCGTCGTGGTGGATTTTCCATTCGTCCCGGTGATGGCGATGAACGGCGATTTCGGCGCGCGCGCTGCACGCTCGCGGCAGAACAATTCGATATCGCCGATGATCTCGATCCCGGCCTCCTGCGCCTTTTCAACGGTCCAGTGCGGCTTGGGATGCGTCAGCGGCACGCCGGGCGCGAGCACGAGCGCGGAAAACTCCGACCAGTCCGCGATGCGCAGATCCTCGACCGCCGCGCCGCTGGCAAGCGCCTTGGCCCGCGCGTTTTCATTGTCGTCCCAGGCCGTGACTTCCGCGCCGCCCTGAACGAGCGCCCTGGTGGTCGCCAGTCCCGAGCCGCCGAGGCCGAACAGCGCGACTTTCTTTCCCGCGAAGGTCGTGACAGGCGTCATGTTACCTCACCTTCAGGGTGGAAAGACCGATGAGCGCCAGGACGAAAGCGATGATCCAGAAGCGGATCACGATCTGCGGCTCCTTCCAGCCCTTCTGTTCGAAGTGGTGATGGATAGGCGCCATGCGGAAAACGCGCTTGCCGGTCAGCTTGAACGACGCCACCTGCACGATCACCGACAGGGCTTCGACGACGAAAAGCCCGCCGACGATGACCAGCACGAACTCGTGCTTCGTGGCCACCGCCACGGTGCCGAGCAACCCGCCCATCGCTAGCGATCCGGTGTCGCCCATGAAGATTTGCGCGGGCGGCGCATTGAACCACAGGAACCCGAGGCCTGCGCCGATCAGCGCGCCCGCCATGACGGCAAGTTCGCCGGTGCCGATGACAAAATTGATGCCCAGATAGGCCGCCATCACAGCATTGCCGGCCAGATAGGCGATCGTCGCAAAGGCGCCTGCGGCGATCATCACCGGCACGATCGCAAGACCATCAAGACCATCGGTGAGATTGACCGCATTGCCCGCACCGACAATGACAAGCGCGCCGAACAGCGGGAAGAACCAGTGCAGGTCGATGACGTAACCGTTGAAGAACGGCACCGCCAGGCGCGTCGCGGGCGTGTCCTGCTGGAACGGCAACAGAAGCGCGCGGAACAGATCGGCGAAGCTGGAGATCGGCCCCGATGCGCTGGCGCACATCATGAAATAGCAGGCGAGTCCCGCGATGGCGATTTCCAGCGAAAGACGCGCGCGGCCCGAGAAGCCCTTGTGGGACTGTTTGGTGACTTTCAGATAATCATCATAGAAGCCGATCGCCCCGAAGCCGATCGTCACGAACATCACGATCCACACATAGGCGCTGCGCGGATTGGCCCACAGGATCGTCGAGACGACGAGGCCCGACAGGATCATCAGCCCGCCCATGGTGGGCGTGCCCTTCTTGGTCAGCAGATGCGATTGCGGCCCGTCCTCGCGGATCGGCTGGCCCTTGCCCTGCTTGAGGCGCAACGCCGAAATGATGCCGGGGCCGAAAAAGAAGACGAAGAACAGGCCCGTCGCGGTCGCGCCCGCCGCCCGGAAGGTGATGTAGCGGAAGAGGTTCAGCGGGCTGAACCAGGCCTGCAACTCGGAAAGCCAGGAGAGCATCTTTTTTCCTTGTTATGCGGCTTCGGTTGAAAGCCCGAAACGTTCCTTCAACATGGTCACGATGGGTCCCATGCGACTGCCGTTGGACCCCTTGATCATCACGATGTCGCCCGCTTCGATGGCGCCTGCGACGCGATCCGCAATGCCCGAAGACGCTTCCGCCCAGCCGCCTTTCAGCGAGGCCGGCAGGTCATCGAACAGATGTTTCATCATCGGCCCGCTGGCGAAGACCAGATCGACCCCGGCGGCTTCGATGGACTCGCGCAGCCCGCGATGCAGTGCGGCGCTTTCGGGCCCAAGCTCCAGCATGTCGCCCAGAACTGCGATCCGTCGTCTGGCGCCGGGCTCCTCGCCGAGCAGCGAGAACGCCGCCTTCATCGACGCCGGATTGGCGTTGTAGCTTTCATCGAGCAACGTAAAGACGCCGGACGGCGCCAGCAGCTTGAGGCGCTGGCCGCGTCCCGATGGAGGTTCAAACTTCGCCAGCGCGCGCGCGGCGTCCGGCAAGTCCATGCCGAGCGCCCGCGCGCCAAGCAGAACCGCGAGAGAATTGACCGCCATGTGGCGGCCCGGCGCGCCGAGCCGGTAGCGGATATGCGTGCCGAGAACATTTGCAGTGATCACCTGCGCGCCCGCGACCAGCTCGGTCTTTTCCAGACGGGCGTCGGCCTTTTCATCTTCGCCGAAGCTCAGGACCTGCGCGCTGGCGGAAGCGCGGGCGATGTCGCGCATGCGATCGAACTGCGCAATGTCGCGATGGATGATGGCGACGCCGTTCGGCGTCAGGCCCGAAAAGATTTCCGCCTTGGCGTCCGCGATGCCATCCACCGACGCGAAATTCTCCAGATGCACCGGCGCGACTGTCGTGACGATCGCCGCGTGCGGCTTGACCATGGCGACCAGCGGAGTGATTTCACCCGCGTGGTTCATGCCTATTTCGAAAACGCCGAACTTGGCCGACTGCGACATGCGGGCGAGCGTCAGCGGCACGCCCCAGTGATTGTTGTATGAAGCGACCGAAGCGTGGGTTTCGCCCGCAGTCGACAGCACCAGCTTGAGAGCCTCTTTCGTGCTCGTCTTTCCGACCGACCCGGTCACGGCGATGACGCCTGCCTTGCTGCGTGCGCGCGATGCGACGCCCAGCGACTCCAGCGCCCGCAAAGTGTCGCGCACGACAAAGAGCGGCCCGAGCGCCTTCAGGGCGTCCGCATGCGCTTCGTCCACCACAGCCGCCGAAGCGCCCTTTTCAAGAGCCGCAGCGACGAAGTCGTGTCCGTCATTCGTTTCGCCGATGATCGCGAAATAGAGTTCGCCCGGCTTGAGCGTGCGCGTATCGATTGACACGCCCGTCGCGCCCGCCGGCAAAGCTCCATGCACGCGCGCCTGCAGGGCCGTCACAAGACCGAAGCCGGACCACAGGATTTGTTCCGTCATGCTGCGTCATTCCCCAATGCGGCCCGGATCGCTTCATGATCCGAAAATGGCAAGGTCTTGTCCCCGACGATCTGGCCCGTTTCGTGGCCCTTTCCGGCGACCACAAGCACATCGCCCTGCCCGAGCATGGCGACCGCCGTCGCGATGGCCGCACGCCGGTCGGCGATTTCGCGCGCGCCGGGCGCGGCTTCAAGGATGGCGCGGCGGATCTTTGCCGGATCTTCGCTGCGCGGATTGTCGTCGGTGACGATCACCACATCCGCAAGGCGCCCGGCGATTTCACCCATGATCGGGCGTTTGCCGGCGTCCCGGTCGCCGCCGCAACCGAAGACCACGATGAGGCGTCCTGCCGCCAGCGGACGCAACGCCTGCAGCACCTTTTCAAGCGCGTCGGGCTTGTGGGCGTAATCGACCAGCACCGGCGCTCCGTTGCGTTCGCCGATCTTTTCCAGACGTCCGGGCGCGCCCTGCAGATGTTCGAGCGCGCCGAAAACACGCGACGCATCGCCGCCTGTGACGATGGCGAGGCCAGCCGCAACGAGCGCGTTCGACGCCATGAACCCGCCCGTCAGGGGAAGGTTGATGCTCAGATGGACTCCTGCATGCTCGATGGTCAGCATCGTCGAGGCCGGACCGCTATGGCTCGACACCAGACGAAGGTGTTGGCCCTTGCGGCCTGTGGTGAAGACCTTCAGCCCGCGCGCGTTGCAGGCCGCAATCACCTTGTCGGCGACATCGCTGTCGGCGTCGATCACGGCAGGCTGGCCGGGCTGCAGCAACGTTTCGAACAGGCGCAGCTTCGCGGCCAGATAGTCTTCGAGCGTCGGATGATAATCCAGATGATCGCGCGACAGGTTCGTGAAGGCGGCGGCCGCCAGTCTCACGCCGTCGAGGCGGCGCTGGTCGAGACCGTGCGAAGAAGCCTCCATCGCCAGATGAGTGACCCCATCGCCTGCAAGCTGGTCGAGAATCTTGTGAAGCGTCACCGGGTCGGGCGTCGTCAGCGAACCGTAGACAGCCCCGGAGGGAGCGACAACGCCCGTCGTGCCGAGCGCCGCAGCGCTGTGGCCCAGCGCCAGCCAGATCTGCCGGGTGAAGGCCGCAACCGATGTCTTGCCGCTTGTTCCGGTGACGGCCGCAATCGTCTTCGGCTGGCGCCCGTGGAACGCCGCCGCCGCATGCGACAGCGCCGCGCGGACATCGCCCACCCGCACATGCGGAACCGCCAGCGCAGCATCCTTTTCACTGACCACCGCAATCGCACCTTTGGCGATGGCCTGGGGCGCAAAGCTCAGCCCGTCTGCCTTCACGCCCGGCACCGCGAAGAACACAAAGCCCGGCGCGACCTGCCTGCTGTCAGCCGTGACGCCCGCAACAGGCAATTCGCCTGTACGGGCCTCGATCGCGGCTGACGGCAGGAGATCGCGGAGTGTTATCAACGCGCGCCTCCCGGAAGCCCGACGCCGAGTCTGGCCAGAAGCGGGAACGGCTGTGTCGGCAATTCGAAGCGCGGCGGCAGTCCCAGCAGCGGACCCGTGCGCTCGATGATCCGGCCGGTGACTGCGCCGGCGTTCCACGCGGCAGTGCGGTAGCCATGCGTTTCGGGCGTTCCCTGCGGTTCGTCCATCACGGTCAGAAACAGATATTTCGGCTTGTCGGACGGCGCGATAGCCGTGAAGGTCGTGAACACCCGGTCGTTCGAATAGCGTCCGTTCACCACCTTGTTCGCCGTGCCGGTCTTGCCGCCCGCGAAATAACCCTTGATATCAATGTTCTTCGCGGATCCGATTTCGGCGTTAAGGCGCATGAGATAACGCATCGCCTCGCTGGTCTCGGGCTTCAGCACGCGCGGCACATTCTTCTTCGCTTCCGCCTCGCTGCGCTTCAGGAAGGTCGGCGTGATGAGATATCCGCCATTGGAGAGCGCCGCGACCGCCATCATGGCCTGAAGCGGCGCGACCGCGAGACCGTGGCCAAACGCGATCGTCATCGTATTCAGTTCGCCCCAGTTTCTCGGGACGATGGGCTCTGCGCTTTCGGGCAGTTCGGTCCGCATGCGGTCGAGCTGGCCCATCTTGCGCAGGAACGTCTTGTGATACTCCACGCCCATCATGAGCGCGACGCGCGCCGTGCCGATGTTGGATGAATAAGTGAAAACTTCGGATACGCTGAGTGCGCGATTTTGCGCATGGTAGTCGTTGATCGTGAAGCGCCCGTACCGCAGCGCGCCGCGCGCATCAATGCGCGTATTGACGTTCACCTTGTTGGCGTCGAGCGCCATGGCGAGCGTGAGCGCCTTGAAGGTCGAGCCCATTTCGAAAACGCCGACCGACATGCGGTTGATGCGATTGGGCTCCAGCGCATCGACCGGATTGTTGGGATCGTAATCGGGCAGGGAAGCCAGCGCGACCACTTCGCCGGTGTTCACGTCCATGATGGCCGCAGCGCCCGCCTTGGCCTTGTAGCGATCTATGCCCTTGACGAGTTCGTCCCGCAGCGCATGCGTCGTCTTCATGTCGATCGAGAGCGACAGCGGCTTGAGATCGTCTGCAGTCAGCTTGAAGCCTGCCCCGTTGAGTTCAGCCAGGCCGCGCGAGTCGATGTATTTCTCGATGCCCGCGATGCCGATATTGTCGACATTTGCAAAGCCGAGCACATGCGCCGCAATCGGACCGTTGGGATAGACGCGCTTGTTTTCGGGAAGGAAGCCGACGCCCGGCAGGCCGAGGCGGAACACTTCCTGCTGTTCCTTCGAGGTAATGCCGCGCTTCACCCAGATGAAGCCCTTGCGTGAGGCGAGACGATCGCGCAATTCGCGCGCGTTGACGTCGGGCAGCACGGCAGTGAGCAGTTCGACTGCCTCATCCTTGTCGACGATGCGGCGCGGTTCGGCGAAGACCGACATGGTGCGAACGTCGGTCGCCATGATCTCGCCGTTGCGGTCCAGAATGTCCGGGCGCACGCCCGAGCTTGCCTCGGAGGCGGCGCGACGGAGGCTTTGCGGTTCCGGCTTCATGGCGAGATAGACCAGCTTGCCGCCGATCACCGCATAAAGCGCCGCAAAGCAGCAGGCCACAAAACGAATCCGAAATCCGCTCTTGTCGATATGGGTGCGCATGAGATCGCGCCCCATTGAAAGAAACCTGCGCCACAGCGGCGGCTTTGGCGCAGGCGCCTCGGCGAATTCCGTCTCCGTCGGCGGCGCTTCGGCCTGCGGTTCGTTGGTTCCGTACTGGGCGTGTTGACTCATACGCTGCGCCTCAACGGGGGGTGGATGACGGGGTCGAGCCTGCCTTCACGGCGCTCTTTTCATCGCGCGGCGTGGCGGTGGGCTCGGATAGACCCAGCAATTCAAGCTTGCGGCCGATTGTGTCGACACGCTCGGCCTTGTCGGGCAGGTCGCCGACCTTGACGATCTGCGTCAGCGCCATCTGCTTCATGTCGATATGCTTGTCGGCCAGGGCCTGGATGCGTTCCGGCCTTGTCTGATGCGCCCATTCCGAGCGCAGCGTCACGATGGCGTGTTTCTCGCGGTCGATGGCGTGCTTCGTCTTGACGATCTGCTCGGATGTCAGGATCGTCTCGTACTTGATCGAATAGGCGTAGACGGCCGAGGACAGCAAAGCCAGAACCGCAATGATATTCAGATAGCGCAGCATTCAGCGCCTCCTGTCGCGCTGGGCGGGGAGCGCCGCCAGCGCTTCGAGTTTTGCATCCTGGCCGCGCGCCGGAGCATCCGTGCGGACGGCAGAGCGAAGTTTCGCCGAGCGCGAGCGCGGGTTGCGGGCAAGCTCTTCTTCCCCGGCCGTGACCGGATGGCGCGAGACATTTTCAAAGGTCGCAGCAGGCGGGGCGACCTCGTGCGGCAAAAGCCGCGACGGCGCACGGCCTTTTGTCGAGCGGTCTGCCAGAAACTGCTTCACGATGCGGTCTTCCAGCGAATGAAAGCTGACGATCGCCAGACGGCCGCCGGGCTTGAGGGCTTTTTCTGCGGCCACGAGCGCTTTTGCCAGTTCGCCGAGTTCGTCGTTCACCGCGATACGCAGCGCCTGGAATGTGCGGGTCGCCGGATGAATGTCCATCGGCTTGGTTGGAATGATGCGGCCGATCAGTTCCGCAAGCTGTCGCGTGGTGGTGAACGGCGTCTGCGCGCGATCGTGCACGATGGCGCGGGCGATGCGGCGCGATTCCCGCTCCTCGCCATAGTAATAGAGAATGTCCGCGAGCACTTCGGCGCTCGCCTCATTGACGAGATCGGCAGCGCTGCGGCCTGCGCTTTCCATCCGCATGTCGAGCGGACCGTCCTGCCGGAACGAGAAGCCGCGCACGGCTTCGTCGATCTGCATGGAGGAAACGCCTATGTCGAGCGTGATCCCATCGAAGGCCTCGACTCCGCAGGCGATCATCTGGCGTTCGAGGTCGGCAAACCGCGCGTGGCGCAGCATCAGCCGTCCGCCCGCAGCGTCCACCAGCGATGCGCCGCCCGCAATGGCGGAGGGATCACGGTCCAGCGCCAGAACACGCGTGTCGGCTGCATTCAGAATGGCGCGCGTGTAGCCGCCAGCTCCGAACGTGCCGTCGAGATAGATCTGTCCGTCCGCAGGGGCCAGCGCCGCCAGAACTTCGGAGAGAAGCACGGGAAGGTGTGGGGCGGGTCCGCCTGCAGCGAGTGTGTTGTCCTCGCTGCCGCCCAACATCATTCCCGTGCTCCCTGGGGCGACGGCTCTGCCGCGCCCGACTGTCTGGCGCTGAGCTGTTTCCTGAATTCGCGCACCCGGCTTTTGGCCTCGTCCAGATGCGCCCGAAAACGGCCCGGCTCCCAGATCTGAAATTTGTATCCCTGTCCGACGAAGGTCACTTCCGAAGTGATCCCCGCGTAGGATTTCACGCTCTCGGTCAAGATCACCCGGCCTTCCGGGTCTATCTTGAGAATCTCGCTCGTGCCCAGGAGCGCGGTCGAGTACACATCGCGCTCTTCCGAATAGGTCGGATAACGCTCGAGCAGTCCGTCGATCTCCCGCAGCAGTGCGTGGCCACCGCAGTCGATCGCTTCCGCATTCAGCGAAGGATGCGCGTAAAGCCCCTCGAACCCGTCCCGCACCAGAATCGCCCGGAACGAAGCCGGGACCGAAACCCGGCCCTTTGAATCGAGCCGGTTGGTGAAATTCGACACGAAGCGGTCCAAGACGCCCACCCGACTCCCGCGCCGCATGAGACGGCGCGCTGAACGCATCCCCGAACGCCGGATTCCGGACGCAAATCGCCTGTCGGTCTGCCGGGTGGCAGGCCGGGGCGAAAACGCCTGAAACCGGTACTCCTGACGGGATGATTTGGGATAGCATGGGATTATATGGGCGTCAACGGATCCACTGAATCGAAACGGCACACGGAGCGCCGCAGGCTCATTAGCTCCTGTTAATCTTAACAAAGGTTAAAAACGGCCCGATTTTCGGGCAGGCCGCCCGTTAACGAAGGCGAAATTTCCGGACTGCCTGCGGCGGTCGCGTCGGCGCGTCCGGGCGACATTTACGCCCGTTAATTTTCGTGCCCCCAAACACCGTCCGGTTAACCGCCCGTTAACCGCTTTGGTGAATTTTCGGCAAACGGGCCCAACGCTTCGTTGTGCCGAAACAGGGCAGATTTCCGATGACGCATGTCGCCGTCCTCATGGGCGGGTGGTCCTCCGAACGCGAAGTATCGCTGAATTCGGGCAAGGCCTGCGTCCGCGCGCTGGAGTCGGTCGGCTATCGGGTCACGCCGGTGGATGTGGACCGCAACATCGGCTCAACCCTCGCGTCGGTGCGGCCCGATGTGGCCTTCAACGCCCTGCATGGACCTTACGGCGAGGACGGCACGATCCAGGGCATTCTGGAAGTGCTCGGGATCCCCTACACACATTCGGGCGTCCTCTCCTCGGCGCTTGCGATGAACAAGCAATTCGCCAAGATCGTCATGGCCGCCAGCGGGATTCCGGTTCCGGAAGGTCGCACGGTCTCGCGCGCGGAAGCTGCGGAAGCTCACGTCCTCGAACCACCCTATGTGCTGAAGCCGGTAGCCGAGGGCTCCTCCTACGGCGTCTTCATCGTCCCCGAAGGCCAGGCCCACCCGCCCCAGGAATTGACGCGACATGACTGGTCCCACGGCGAGACCCTGCTGGCCGAAAAATTCGTCGCCGGGCGCGAACTCACCTGCGCCGCCATGGGCGACCGGGCGCTTGGCGTCATCGACATCCGCGCCGCCGACGGCGGCTGGTACGATTACAACGCAAAATATTCAAAAGGCGGATCAATCCACATCCTGCCTGCACAAATTAAAGGAAATATTTACCAAAGGATTCAAGAGTTGACTGTGGCGGCCCATAAGGCGCTGGGCTGCCGCGGCGTGAGTCGGGCTGACTTCCGCTACGACGACAGACCCGACGGAACGGGCGAGTTGGTCGTACTGGAAGTGAACACCCAGCCCGGCATGACCGAGACTTCTCTGGTGCCTGAACTCGCAGCACACGCTGGCATGTCGTTCGGTGAGTTGGTTCGATGGATGGTGGAAGACGCGTCCTGCGGCCGATGAAGGAGATGTTGTCTCCCTTCGCCGCCTCTCGCCCCGCCTACGCGGGCGATGACGCACGTTTCGGCGGCCCCATCTATGCGGAGCTGCCCGAGCGCGCGCCGCGCCGCAAGTTGCGGCGTCGCACCCGCATGGGCTTCCTGCTTCGTCTGGCTGCCAAGCGCGGCGCCGGGCTGGTTCTGGCGACCCTTTTCCTGTCCAGCACCTTTGTGTACGGGGCGGTCCGCGGCGGCCAGTATCAGGACTTCATCGCCCAGAACGGCTCTCCGGCCGACCTCTTCGCCCGCGCTGTCGGGCTGCGGCTCGACGCCATCACGATCTCCGGCCAGAAGGAACTCACTCCGGTCGAGATTCTGGAAGCCGCCGGCATTTCGGGCCGAAACTCGCTTCTGCTGCTGGACGCCCATGAAGTGCGCGAAAAGCTCAAGGCGGTTCCGCTGATCAAGGACGCCGACGTCCGCAAGCTTTATCCCAACCGCCTGATGATCGAGATCGTCGAGCGCGCCCCCTACGGCCTGTGGCAGAAGGACGGTCAGGTGGTGATCATCGCGGCCGACGGCACGGCAATCGACGTGATGCGCGACCAGCGCTTCGCCGACCTGCCTTTCGTGGTGGGCGAAGGCGCCAACAAGCGCGTCTCCGAATTTCTCAAGATCCTCGAAGCAGCCGGCGAGTTGCGCTCGCATGTGCGCGCCGGCGTCCTGGTGTCCGAACGGCGCTGGAACCTGAAGCTCAACAACGGCGTCGACGTGAAGCTGCCGGAGACCGATCCTGCGGCCGCCGCCGCCTCGCTCGCGCGTCTCCAGCGCGAGGGCCGCATCATCGAAAAAGACATCGTCGCAATCGACATGCGTATGCCCGGGCGCGCCATCGCGCGCCTGTCGGAAGACGCCGCCAATGCCCGCGCCGAAGCGCTCGCGCGCAAGCCCAAGGGCAAGGGAGGCACGACGTGAACACACGCAATGTCACGCCTCGCATGAAGCCGCTGTCGGCGCGCAAGAGCGCAATTCTTTGCGCGCTGGATGTGGGAACATCCAAGATCGTCTGCCTCGTCGCGCGGCTCATGCCGATCGAATCGTCGGATACGCTGCGCGGCCGCACGCATCGCTGCAAGATTCTCGGCATCGGCCACCAGCGCTCGCGCGGCATCAAGGGCGGCGCGGTCGTCGATATGGACGAGGCCGAACAGGCGATCCGCCTCACCGTCGATGCTGCCGAACGCATGGCGGGCGTGCAGGTCGAAAGCGTTCTGGTGAACGTCACCGGCGGACGTCTGGCCTCGACCCATTACAACGCCAACATCAATGTCGGCGGCGATTCAGTGGATTCCGGCGATGTGCACCGGGTGCTTGAAGCCGCTGCGGCCCAGACGGCCCGTCAGGGCCAGGCAGTGCTGCACTCCTTGCCGACCGGCTTCTCGCTGGACGCCACGCGCGGCATTCGCGATCCCAAGGGCATGATCGGCGACAAGCTCGGCGCCGACATGCATGTCGTCGGCTGCGACGCCGCCGCAACCCGTAATCTGATGCTCGCCATCGAGCGCTGCCATCTCGACGTGGAAGCCATGGTGGCGACGCCCTACGCATCGGGTCTTTCTGCGCTGGTCGATGACGAAGCCGACATGGGAACGGTTTTGATTGATCTGGGCGGCGGAACCACGTCGATCGGCGTCTTCAGCGGCGAGCGCATCGTGCATGTGGACGCCTTTGCGGTCGGGGGCAACCACGTCACAATGGACGTTGCGCGCGGACTGACGATCCGGCTCACCGACGCCGAACGCCTCAAGACTCTCTACGGCTCCTGCATCGCCTCCACCTCGGACGAGCGCGAAGCCATCGCGATCACGCAGGTCGGCGAGGACGGCGACCACGCCCATCACGTGCCGAAGTCCCATCTGGTGCGCATCGTGCGTCCGCGCGTCGAGGAAATTCTGGAACTCGTGCGCGACCGGCTGAAGGCGGCCGGTCTTGCGCCCGGCGTGCGCCAGCGCGTCGTGCTGACGGGCGGTGCATGCCAGCTCACCGGCATGCCGGAAGCCGCGCGCCGCATCCTCAACAGCCAGGTGCGGATCGGTCGTCCGCTCGGCATTCAGGGTTTGCCGGAATCGGCGAAGAGTCCTGCGTTCTCGGCATCCCTCGGGCTGCTGATCTACCCACAGGTGGCGGGTATCGAACATTTCGAACCCCGCCGGTCGAACGTCATGAAGGGTACCGGTACCGACGGATACATCTCCCGCGTCGGGAGATGGCTCCGCGAGAGTTTCTAACCTGCCGGACAGGCGGGGCGGCGCGGCGGCCGCTTCACATGTCCGGTGAAACGCAAAACGCTAAACGGGCGCGCAGACCGCCAAAGTGAGAGGCCAGACAATGACGATCAATCTCAAAGGACCGGAACTCCGGGAACTGAAGCCCCGCATCATGGTGTGCGGCGTCGGCGGCGCCGGTGGCAACGCGGTCAACAACATGATCGTTTCGGGTCTCGTGGGCGTCGACTTCATCGTCGCCAACACGGACGCGCAGGCGCTCACCGCCTCGAAGGCCGAACGCATCATCCAGATGGGCCTGCAGGTGACCGAAGGCCTCGGCGCAGGTTCGCAGCCTGAAGTCGGCCGGGCCGCAGCGGAAGAGGCGGCGGAAGAAATCCGCGACCATCTCTCCGGCGCTCACATGGTCTTCGTCACCGCCGGCATGGGCGGCGGCACCGGCACCGGCGCAGCTCCTGTCATCGCCCGCATCGCCCGCGACATGGGCATCCTGACGGTCGGCGTCGTCACGAAGCCGTTCCAGTTCGAAGGCCAGCGCCGTATGCGCATCGCCGATTCGGGCATCACCGAACTGCAGAAGTCGGTCGACACCCTGATCGTCATTCCGAACCAGAACCTGTTCCGCGTCGCCAATGAAAAGACGACCTTCGCGGACGCCTTCTCGATGGCCGACCAGGTGCTGTTCTCGGGCGTCGCCTGCATCACCGACCTGATGGTCAAGGAAGGCCTCATCAACCTCGACTTCGCCGACGTCCGCGCCATCATGCGCGAGATGGGCAAGGCCATGATGGGCACCGGCGAGGCCTCGGGCGACAAGCGCGCCATCCACGCCGCCGAAGCTGCGATCTCGAACCCGCTGCTCGACGAAGTCTCCATGAAGGGCGCGCGCGGCCTGCTGATCTCGATCACCGGCGGCAACGACCTGACCCTTTACGAAGTGGACGAGGCCGCCAGCCGCATCCGTCAGGAAGTCGACGACGAGGCCAACATCATCCTCGGCGCGACCTTCGATGAAAGCCTTGATGGCATCGTCCGCGTCTCGGTCGTCGCCACCGGCATCGACACGCCGATGTCCCTGCGCGATACGCCCTCGCCCGAGCAGCGCCTCGCCGAAGTGACGAACAAGATCCGCACGCAGGCCGCGGCCCGCATGCAGGATGCGGTTCAGCAGGTTCAGCGCCCCGTGCAGCAGCCGGTCGCGCAGGCCGCCGAGCCCGCCCCGACCTATGCGGCGCCCCAGACCTACGCCCAGCCAGACTATGCGCCGGCCCCGCAGGCCCCCCGCGCCCCGGTTTACGCGCAGGCCCCGGTTCAGCATCAGCCGATGCAGCAGAACGAAGTGCAGCTCCAGCCGGTCCAGCCGCGCGTGCCCCAGTACGCCGAAATACCGACCCACGCCGCCCAGCAGCGTCCCGTCGAGCACCATGAGCCCGGCCCGTTCATCCCGCCGGTCGCCGAACAGCCGGTTCTCCGCCAGCCGCGCATGCCGCAGGTCGAGGACCTGCCCATGCCGGTGCAGAACCAGATTCGCGCCCAGCGCGGCGAAGCGCAGCCGGAAGCCCATCCGGAAGCCAAGCGCCGCAACTTGCTGGAGCGTCTCGCCTCTTTCGGCATCAACCGTCAGGAAGAAGCTCCGGCCCCGCGCGCGGCTGCTCCTGTCCGCCAGCCGATGCCGCAGCGCCAGCCGGCGCCCAGCCCGGTTCACGCAGAATACGCCAAGCGCCCGGCTGCCCCCCAGCCCCGGCCGCAAGCACAGCCGCAGCTCGACCTCCATGGTCGTGCTGCGCCGCAGCAGCGCCACCATGAGGACGACAACCTCGAAATTCCGGCGTTCCTGCGGCGGCAGGCCAACTGAACCTGCCAAGCCAAAGCCTCGATTCGGCCCGCGCCACCGCGCGGGCCGTTTTATTTCCGGCTCCCAATTGTTGTAAATTTTCTTTTAATATCAGTCTGATAGATTTGAACTAGGTTTGTAACGCAGAGTTAGAAACCGTGATTTGGACAGGCGGACCTGCGCGGCTAGTTTGCGGTCAATTCAAGGCGCTCTCCGCGCCGCCGCGCGTCTCCGATTCGGTTGTGCATAGCGGAAGCGTAACCCCGGACAGCCTGCCGAACGCGGCGGATATCCGGACTGACCCTCCGGCGCCTATTCCGGCGCGGGCCGACAGACTGAAGTGGACAGAATGAAACCAGCCGGGCAGACGACACTTGCCGACCGGGTTCGCCTTTCGGGCATCGGCGTCCATTCCAACGCGACCGCCAGCCTCAACCTGCTGCCTGCGGACGCCCACACGGGCGTCGTGTTCCGCCGCACCGGCCTGAAGGGCCTGCCGGATCGCGAAATCCGCGCCCAATGGTCGAATGTCTCGATGACGGAACTCTGCACCGTCATTGGCGATCCCTCGTCCGCCACTGTTTCGACCATCGAACATCTGCTCGCGGCTTTCGCCGGGCTCGGCATCGACAATGCAATCGTCGAGGTAGACGGCCCGGAAGTGCCGATCATGGACGGCTCAGCCGCCGCATTCGTCGACGCCATCGATCAGGTCGGCACGATCACCCAGGCGGCCCCGCGCCGCTACCTGCGCGTGCTCAAGACCGTGCGAATCGAAAATGGCCGGGCCTTCTCGGAATTGCGTCCGTCTTCGGACGGTTTCCGGCTGGAGGTCGAAATCGACTTCGCCACCAACATCATCGGCCGCCAGACCTTGTCTATGCTGCTGACGCCGCAGAACTTCCGCCGCGAAATCGCCCGCGCCCGCACATTCGGCTTCCTGCGCGACGTGGAGCGCCTCTGGAAGGCCGGTTTCGCGCTCGGCGCGTCGCTCGAGAACACCGTGGCGCTGGACGAGACGCGGATCCTGAATCCCGAAGGCCTGCGGTACGGCGATGAATTCGTGCGTCACAAGACGCTCGATGCGGTCGGCGATCTGGCGCTGGCTGGCGCGCCGATTCTCGGCGCATACCGCTCCTATTGCGGCGGCCACAAGATGAACGTCTCGGTGCTGGAAGCCTTGTTTGCCGACGAAACCGCTTATGAATTCGTCGAGGCTTCGCGTCCCCGGGTCGCAGGCCGCGCGCCGGTTCAGGCGGCTGCAGCAGCCGCTTTCGCTCCCGATCGCACCTGAAACCACGCTGAACGGGCGCAGTCCCACGCTGCCTTTTTGACCGGACTCAGAACCGCCATATTCACCATGTTTCCATGCCCATATGGCCGTGGTGGCGTTGCGGCTTTCTTTAGGGTAAACAGAGGCTGAAACCGGGTCGCCCAGCGGCCCGACAGAGGTCCAGACCGAGTTGCTGCGCATGACCCCCGATCGTTTGGCGTCCGTTTTTTCCGCGAAGGCTGCATTTGCGCCTGCGCTGGCCCGGTTTGCGGCTGTTCTGGCCATTGCGGTCCCGATGGCGGGCTGCTCGACGCTCGAAGCCATGAACCCGTTCGGCGGCGGCGAGAAATACGAAACCAAGCTGCTCCCGGACGTTCCGGCGGAAGAAATCTACGATCAGGGCCTGGCCCGCCTGCAAGCGCGGGACAGCGAGGGCGCGGCGAAGAAATTCGCCGAGATGGACAAGCAGTTCCCCTACTCGCAATGGTCCCGCAAGGGTCTGCTGATGCAGACCTATTCGGAATATGAAGGCGGCAAGTACGACGAGGCCATCGCCTCCGCCAACCGTTACGTGAACCTCTATCCGACCTCGCCCGAGACGCCATATGCGGCCTATCTGGCGGCCATGTCCTATTACAACCAGATTCCGGACGTGACGCGCGATCAGGAACGCGCCGAGAAGGCTCTGGCGATCTTCACCCAGATCACCCAGAAGTGGCCGAAGTCCGAATATGCCGAGGATGCGCGCTTCAAGATCCAGGTGACGCGCGACCAGCTGGCCGGCAAGGAAATGTCGGTCGGCCGCTTCTACCTGAACCGCCGCAACTATACGGCGGCCGTGAATCGCTTCCGCGAGGTTCTGGGCAAGTACCAGACCACCCGCCATTCCGAGGAAGCCCTTTATCGCCTGACGGAAGCCTATATGGGCCTCGGCATCACACAAGAAGCGCAGACCGCCGCCGCCATTCTGGGGCACAACTTCCCCGACGGGCAGTGGTACAAGGACGCCTTCAGCCTGCTGCAGACCGGCGGACTTGAGCCGCAGGAAAATGCCGGCTCCTGGATGTCGAAGCTGTTCAAGAAGGTCAGCTTCGGCTAATCGCCGGGAGAGCTTCGTGCTGGTCCGGCTCTCCATCCGCGACATCGTTCTCATAGACAGGCTGGACCTCGACCTTGAGGCCGGCCTCTCGGTCCTGACGGGCGAGACGGGCGCGGGAAAATCCATCCTGCTCGATGCGTTCGCGCTGGCGCTCGGCGCACGCGGCGACGGATCTCTGGTCCGCGAAGGCGAACCGCAGGGTCAGGTGACGGCCGTCTTCGATCTGCCGCTGACGCACCCCGCATTCAAGGCGGCGCAGGCGCAGGACATCGTCATCGACGGGGACCTGATTCTCCGCCGCGTGCAGATGGCCGACGGTCGCACCCGCGCCTTCGTCAACGACCAGCCCGTGAGCGCGCAGGCCCTGAGGGCCATCGCCGCCGAACTCGTCGAAATTCACGGCCAGCATGACGACCGGGCGCTGGTCGATCCCGCCATGCACCGCCGCGTCATCGACGCATTCGGCGGGCTGGACCCGCAGGCTGCAGCGGTCCGCAAGGCCTATGGCGACTGGCGCAACGCCGCCGCCGCCGTCGCCGCCGAGCAGGCGCGCATCGAAAAGGCGCGCGCCGACGCCGATTACCTGCGCCACGCACATGCGGAACTGAAGAAGCTCGGGCCGCAGCCCGGCGAGGAAACCGATCTGGCCAACCGCCGCACCTCCATGATGCAGGCGGAGAAGGTGACGGCGGAGATCCGCGACGCTAACGAGATCATGAACGGCGACCATTCGCCCACCAGCCTGTTGGCGGGCGCGATGCGACGCTTGGAGCGCCGTTCGGCTCAGGCGCCGACGCTGATCGAGCCCTGCGTGAAAGCCATCGACGCGGCTTTGAACGCACTCGACATTGCGGCGCAGACCATTGATCAGGCCTTGCGGGACTGCAAGTTCGACCAGCGCGAGATGGAGCAGGTCGAGGAGCGCCTGTTCGGCCTGCGCGCAGCGGGCCGCAAATATTCCGTTCCGGTGGACGAACTCGCCGCGTTGGCGAACAAATATGCCGACGATCTCGCGGCGCTCGACGCCAGCGAAGCGCGGCTGGCGGCTTTGATGAAAGACCAGACCCGCACCCGCGCTGCTTTCGAGACCGCCGCCGCCGCCCTGTCGGAAGCCCGCCGCAAGGCCGCCGCCAAACTCGACAAGGCCGTGAATGCCGAATTGGCGCCCCTCAAACTGGAAAACGCCCTTTTCTCAAGCCAGATCGACAGCGACCCCAAGTCAGCCGGTCCCGACGGAAACGACCGCGTGGAATTCTGGGTCCAGACCAATCCGGGCACCCGGCCCGGCCCGCTGATGAAGGTCGCATCGGGCGGCGAACTCGCCCGCTTCATGCTGGCGCTGAAGGTGGTTCTGGCGGATCGCGGTTCGGCCCCTACCCTCGTTTTCGACGAGATCGACACCGGCGTTGGCGGCGCGGTCGCGGACGCCATCGGCCAAAGATTGCTGCGTCTGGCCGGCAAGGTGCAGGTTCTGGCCGTCACCCACGCCCCGCAGGTCGCGGCGCGCGCAGCCGGCCATTTCCGCATCGCCAAGGCGCTCGCCGACAAGGGCAAGCGCGTCGCCACCCGGGTCGAACCGCTGGCCACCGATGCCCGCCGCGAGGAAATCGCCCGCATGTTGTCGGGCGCGACCGTGACGGACGAAGCCCGCGCGGCGGCCGGAAAGCTGCTGGCGGCGGGCTAGGGAAGTTTTGCTCTAGCGCCGGATCGTCAGGGTGATTTCCCCAACCTTCACGCCGAATTTCGACACCACGGCCCGGTTCAGCACCACATTCGGGGCGGTCTGGGTGAGCACGTCGTCGAAGCGCACCACGGTCGCGGAGCCCTGCGACGTCAGGTCGGCCTCGTAGGACAGGCGGAATGACTTGCCGTCCTGCACGCCGGTGGCGGTCCCGATGACGTCTTCCCGCGTCCCGGTCCATGTGCCATCAGGCAGCTTTGTCAACCGCCACGTTTTCCGGTCGCGCGCGCCGTCCGCAAAGACAAAATCCTCGGCCAGCACCAGCGTCCTGCCATTCCATTTGCCGTTCAGGGTCGCGGTGAGCTTGCGTTCCGAACCGGTGAGCGTATTGCGGAACACGCCTTCGGCGTGGGTCCTGCCGGCCAGAAAACGCTCGATTTTAAGCGGCGCATCCTGGAAGGCGGCTTCCGGGGCCGGCGCATTGGCGCATCCGGCGAGGGGAAAAAGCGCCAGAGCGGCGGTGAGCTTGAGAGCGCGCATTCGGATTGTCCTGCCTGTTCTATCATCCGTTTACGAGCGGACGCCCCAACTGGTTCGCGCCGCCTTCCCGCCTCGCCGCGCCTGCGCTAAGTCATGGCTCATGAAAGCCCCGAAATTCACCGCCCCGAAGGCCATCGAAACCATGACGGTCCGGCAGGCCCGCAACGAACATGCGCGCTTGGCGACCGAGATTGCCGAACATGATGTGCGCTATCACCAGCAGGATGCGCCGACCATTTCGGACGCCGAATACGACGCCTTGCGCCAGCGTTTCAACGCCATCGAGGCCGCATTTCCGGATCTCGCACAGGAAGCATCCCCGGCCCACAAGGTCGGCGCGGCCCCGTCCGAAAAATTCGCCAAGGTCCGCCATGTCGTGCCCATGCTGTCACTCGGCAATATTTTCGACGTGGAAGAAGCCGACGAATTTGTCTCGCGCGTGAAGCGCTTTCTCGGCCTGCCGGTCGATGCGCCGCTGGCCTTCACTGCAGAACCGAAGATCGACGGCCTTTCGATTTCGCTGCGTTACCAGAAGGGCGAATTCGTTCAAGCCGCCACGCGCGGCGATGGCTTCGAGGGCGAGGACGTCACCGCCAACGTGCGCACCATCCGGGAGATTCCCGCAAGACTGCAGGGCGATGCGCCCGACACTTTTGAGGTGCGCGGCGAAATCTACATGACTCACAAGGATTTCGCAGACCTCAACAAGCGGCAGGCCGAAGCAGGCGAAAAGACCTTCGCCAATCCGCGCAACTCCGCCGCCGGAAGCCTGCGCCAGATAGACCCGGCCAATACGGCGAAGCGCCCGCTTCACTTCTTCGCTTATGCGTGGGGCGACATGACCACCCTGCCCTCGGAAACCCAGATGGGGATGGTGGCAAAATTCAAATCGCTCGGACTTCCGGTGAACCCGCTCACAGTTCTGTGCCACAGCGTGCAGGAGATGATCGCCCATTACCGGCTGATTGAATCGCAGCGCGCCACGCTCGGCTACGATATCGACGGCGTCGTCTACAAGGTCGACAATCTCGCCTTGCGCGAACGTCTCGGCTTCGTGTCGCGCTCGCCGCGTTGGGCGGTGGCGCACAAGTTCCCGGCGGAGCGCGCCACGACAATCCTGCGAGACATTGAAATTCAGGTTGGCCGCACCGGCTCGCTGACACCCGTGGCGAAGCTGGAGCCCGTGACGGTCGGGGGCGTCGTGGTGTCGAACGCCACGCTGCACAATGAGGACTATATCAGGGGCCTTGGCTCCAGGGGCGAACCCATTCGCAACGGTGTCGATATCCGGGTGGGCGATACGGTCGAATTGCAGCGCGCGGGCGATGTGATTCCGCAAATCGTCTCCGTCGTGCTCGACAAGCGGCCTGCACACACGAAGCCTTACGAATTTCCCCAAACCTGCCCGGCCTGCGGCTCGGCGGCGGTGCGCGAACTCGACGAGAAAGGCGTGGCGGATTCCGTGCGCCGCTGCACGGGCGGCCTCGTGTGCCCGGCGCAGGCGGTCGAGCGACTGAAACATTTCTGCTCGCGCAACGCGATGGATATCGAGGGGCTTGGCGACAAGCAGATCGAGTTCTTCTACGAGAAGGAGCTCATCAAAACGCCCGCCGACATCTTCACGCTGGAAAAGCGAGATGCCGAAAGCCTGACGAAAATCGAGAATTTCGAGGGCTTCGGCAAGACATCCGTGCGCAACCTGTTTGCGGCCATCGAGGCGCGACGCAGCATCCCGGTCAACCGCTTCATCTTTGCGCTCGGCATCCGCCATGTGGGCGAGACGAATGCACGCCGCCTCGCGCGCCATTTCGGAACTTTCGAGGCGCTTCGCCAGACTGCTCGCGCAGCGGGGGATGAAAATTCCGAAGCGCGCGCCGAGCTCAACAACATCGAAGGCATTGGCGATGTCGTCGCCGAAGCCGTGGCGGATTTCTTCGTCGAAGACCACAACGAACAGGTGCTCGACGCCCTGCTGGCGCAGGTGACGCCCGAGCCCATGGAAGCCGTGAAGAACGACTCGCCCGTGGCCGGAAAGACCATCGTGTTCACCGGCGCGCTGGAGCGCATGACGCGCGAGGAAGCAAAGGCGCAGGCCGAGCGCCTCGGCGCGAAGGTCGCCGGTTCAGTGTCGAAGAAAACGGACCTGCTTGTCGCCGGTCCGGGCGCGGGATCGAAGCTCGCGAAGGCGCAGGAACTTGGTATCGAGACGATCAGCGAAGATGAATGGTTCATCCGCACCGGACAGAATTGAGGACGACATGAACCGCATCATCATCGCCGCAGCTCTTGCGTTCACCCTGCCCCTTCTGCCGGCGCGGGCCGCCGAGGACACGCCGGAAGCGTTTCTCTCGGCCATGTACGACTGGCCTGACCCCATGTGGTGATCCAGTTTGATGTTAGTGCATCGTCGGTCTTGGTTGCAACGCCGGGGTGGCGGGCGAAGCTGGTCCTGGTTCCGCAGCCGGCCATTGCAGGGCCTCGGGGGCCGGCGGTTGATAGTTCAGCGATGAGTGGGGCCTGACGGTATTGTAGTGGCGTCGCCAGCTCTCGATGACAATCCTGGCCTCTTTCAGCGTGTAGAAGATTTCGCCATTCAGAAGCTCGTCGCGCAGCTTCGAGTTGAAGCTCTCGCAATAGCCGTTTTCCCATGGG
>CANJNI010000034.1 GCA_947475995.1 Beijerinckiaceae bacterium
ACCCCGCCAAACGGGGGACGCGACTTAAAGCAACGACGGACCGGGCTTTTTCGTCTCTGCCAGATTTCCAAGACTGGCGTACCGAAGAGGCTTGTCTTTCTTGCCGGGCGTGCGGACGGGGACCCAATCCCTTTCCAAACGAAGGCCACGAATGCCCATGCTGGCTTATCGCCAACGTGGTCGGTCGTGTCCGACGGCGCAGCACCCGACGGGGTTCACGCTGCCGATCATATCGGCTGCGCGGATGCTCGTCATGGACGGCGATCGAACGAACGTCTCGTTTCCAACGCGCGGCGCAGCGGCTTCGTCTCCACCTTCCTTTGTTTTTCACAAGGCGCGATGACCGTGCCCTTGGGGGGATGCCGCGATGACTGAACGCATTCAGGACTTCCTGCGCCAGCGACGTCTCGAAGGCCGTGACGATGGCCCGTGCCTCGTTCTCGATCTCGATGTCGTGCGCGACAATTATGCCGCCTTCGCGACAGCTTTGCCCGACACGCGCGTATTCTACGCCGTGAAGGCCAATCCTGCGCCGGAAGTGCTCAGCCTGCTGGCCAAACTCGGCTCGTGCTTCGACGCGGCTTCCGTGGTCGAAATCGAGCAGGTGCTGGCCGCCGGCGCGACGCCCGACCGCATCAGCTTCGGCAACACGATCAAGAAGGAACGCGATGTTGCGCGCGCCTATGCGCTCGGCATCCGTCTCTTCGCGGTCGATTGCGAGGCGGAAGTGGAGAAGATCGCCCGCGCCGCTCCTGGTTCGCGCGTCTTCTGTCGCATCCTGTGCGACGGCGCCGGCGCAGAATGGCCGTTGTCCCGCAAGTTCGGCTGCGTGCCCGAAATGGCGCCGCGCGTGCTCGAACTCGCGCACCGTCTGGGCCTCACGGCCTACGGAATCTCGTTCCACGTCGGCTCGCAGCAGCGCAATCCGCGCATGTGGGACGGCGCGCTGAAGTCGTCTGCGGACATCTTCCGGGACCTCGCCGAACGCGGCATCCATCTGTCGATGGTGAACCTCGGCGGCGGCTTCCCGACCAAGTACCTGAAGGACGTGCCGGCCGTGAAAGCTTACGGCCAGTCGATCTTCCGGTCGCTCCGCAAGCACTTCGGCAACAAGATTCCGGAGACGATCATCGAGCCGGGTCGCGGCATGGTGGGCAGCGCCGGCATCATCGAGGCGGAAGTGGTTCTGATCTCCAGGAAGTCGGAGCAGGACACGGTGAAGTGGGTCTATCTCGACATCGGCAAGTTCAACGGACTGGCCGAGACCATGGACGAGATGATCCGTTATCCGATCCGCACCGAGTTCGATGAGGACGACAAGGAACTGTGCATCGTGGCGGGTCCGACCTGCGACTCCGTCGATGTGCTGTACGAAAAGGACCCCTACCCGCTTCCGGTCAGTCTTGAGATCGGCGCGAAGGTTCTGTTCGAAGGTACGGGCGCCTACACGACGACCTATTCGGCCGTCGGGTTCAACGGCTTCCCGCCGCTCAAGTCCTACGTCATCTGACGCAGGAGCCTGCGCGACACAGTCGCGTCATGAGCCTCTCCTCTCCCGGCTGCGCCGGGAGAGCCGAAATCCTTCCACAGTCCCGGACGGCCCCTGCGCGAGCAGGGGTGCGAGGGTCGTCTTGTCCATCCTCACGGAGACGAAGATGACCGCGATGAACCTTGTTGCGCCTCGCGCAGATCAGTTTCAGGCCAGCGCCGCCGTCACGGCGGACGAACGCGCGCGCCTGCGCATTTCCGACGAGACCGCCGCCGACATAGAGGCGCGCGAGCGGCTGCTCGACGCCGCTTTCGGGCCGTCGCGTTTCGCCAAGTCGTCCGAGCGGCTGCGCGTAGGCCGCGCGCCTGCACGCGGGCTCGCCCTGTCGGCGCATCTCGACGGTGAACTCGTCGGGACGATCCGCCTGTGGCATATCGCGTCTCAATCGGGCCATGCAGCGCTGCTGCTCGGCCCGGTAGCGGTTTCGGCGGCGAAGCAGTCGCTTGGAATCGGCGGCGCGTTGATCCGCGAGGCGCTGGAGCGCGCCCGCGCGCGCGGCCACAAGGCGGTGATTCTGGTGGGCGACGAGCCTTATTATCGCCGCTTCGGATTCGAGCGTCGTCATACGCTGGCGCTCGACATGCCGGGTCCGGTCGATCCTGCGCGGTTCCTCGGCCTTGAGCTTGAGGCGGGCGCGCTGGACGGCGCGTCCGGACTGCTGCGCCCCACCGGCCCGCGCGGCCAGAGGCTGCGCGCCGCACGCACGGCGCGGCTCGCCCGCGCAGCCTGACCTACGCCTCCGCAACTGTCGGAAAGGCGATCTTGACCCAGGTGTCGCGGTCTGTTTGATGACCGCGACATTTCGCGAAGGCAGTCCTGTGCGACGCCCGACGCCTCACTCATAAAAATCGTGGAGTTGCTTATGTCCCAGTGGCCCGTGCATGGCCGTATTGAAGGCGCGATCGTGATGATCGGCTTCGGATCCATCGGCAAGGGAACGCTGCCGCTGATCGAGCGCCATTTCGAGTTCGACAAGAAGCGTTTCGTGGTCATCGACCCGAACGACAAGGACCGCGCTCTGCTCGACGAGCGTGGAATCCGCTTCGAACAGGTTACGCTGACGCGCGAGAATTTCCGCGATGTCCTGAAGCCCTTGCTGACGGCCGGCAAGGGCCAGGGCTTCTGCGTCAACCTGTCGGTGGACACGTCCTCGCTCGCCATCATGGAATTCTGCCGCGAGATCGGCGCGCTTTACATCGACACCGTCGTCGAGCCGTGGCCGGGCTTCTATTACGACAAGAACATGGACACGGGCCTGCGCACCAACTACGCGCTGCGCGAAACCGTGCAGGAAGCCCGCCGCCGTAATCCGGGCGGCAGCACCGCTGTATCCTGCTGCGGAGCAAACCCCGGCATGGTGTCGTGGTTCGTCAAGCAGGCGCTGGTCAATCTCGCGAACGACCTTGGCGACAAGGGAACGGAGCCGAAGACAAAGGCCGAATGGGCAGCGCTTGCCCAGCGGCTCGGCGTCAAGGGCGTCCACATTGCCGAGCGCGACACCCAGCGCGCCAGGCAGCCGAAGCCGCTCGACGTCTTCGTCAACACATGGTCCGTCGAAGGTTTTCTGTCGGAAGGAATGCAGCCCGCCGAACTCGGCTGGGGCACGCACGAAAAGTGGATGCCCGGCAATGCGTCGACGCACACGTTCGGCTGTGGCGCGGCGATCTACATCAACCAGCCCGGCGCCAACACGCGCGTGCGCTCATGGACGCCGACGCCCGGCCCGCAGTTCGGCTTTCTGGTGACGCATAACGAGGCCATCTCGATTGCGGATTACTACACGGTGCGCGATGCGTCAGGTCAGGCGGTGTATCGCCCGACCTGTCACTACGCCTATCATCCGTGCAACGACGCCGTCCTGTCTCTGCATGAAATGTTCGGCCGCGCCGGCAAGATGCAGGAAGAGCATCACATTCTGGGCGAAGCGGAAATTCTCGACGGCATCGACGAACTGGGCGTGCTGCTCTACGGCCACGGCAAGAACGCCTACTGGTATGGTTCGCAATTGTCGGTGGAGGAAACCCGCCGCATCGCCCCTTACCAGAACGCGACCGGCATGCAGGTGACGTCCGCCGTTCTGGCCGGCATGGTCTGGGCGCTGGAAAATCCGAACGCCGGCATCGTTGAAGCCGACGAGATGGACTTCCGCCGCTGCCTCGAAGTGCAGACGCCCTATCTCGGGCCCGTCATCGGTGCTTACACCGACTGGACGCCGCTCACCGATCGTCCCGGGTTCTTCCCCGAAGACATCGACCCCAGCGACCCGTGGCAGTTCCGCAACGTGCTGGTAAGATAAGGCCCAAACGGCGGCGCTCACGCAGCGCCGCCGTCGGATGAAACAACAATATTGGAGGAAACCATGAGGCGATTTGCCTGTGCGAGCCTGTTTGCGCTGTCGTTGTCCACGAGCGCCCTTGCGGCCGATCAGGCCCTCATCGACGCGGCTAGGAAGGAAGGCGAGGTCAACTGGTACACGTCGCAGATCGTCAACCAGTTCGTCATTCCGGCGAAGGACGCCTTCGAGAAGAAATACGGCCTCAAGGTCAATTACATTCGCGGCGACGCCAGCGATCTCGTGCTTCGCATCACCAATGAAGCGCGCGCCGGAAAAGTGCAGGCCGACGCCTATGACGGCACGGCGACTTCGGCCGGATTGAAGAAAGAAGGCCTCGCCCTCAAATGGACGCCTGCCGAGGCCGCGAGGCTCGGCAAGGATTACAATGATCCGGATGGCTTCTGGGTCGGGACGAATCTTTACGTCCTGACGCCGGGCTTCAACACGCAGCTTGTGAAGAAGGGCACGGAGCCGCGCACCCTGCAGGACCTGCTCGATCCCAAATGGAAGGGCAAGATGGCCTGGGCGACAACGCCCAATTCATCGGCCGCAGCGGGCTTCATCGGGCTCGTGCTGGCCGAAATGGGCGAGGAGAAAGGCACGGCCTATCTGCGCGATCTCGCCAAACAGAACATCGCCTCGATGAGCGTGGCGGCGCGGCAGGTGCTGGATCAGGTGATCGCCGGCGAATATTCCATCGCGCTGCAGATCTTCAACCATCACACGATCATCAGCGCGCAGCAGGGCGCACCCTCCGACTGGATTCCCATGAACCCCGCCATGGGCGTTCTGTCTGTGGCGGGCGTCACGAAGGACGCGCCGCACCCGAACGCCGCAAAGCTGCTCGTGGATTTTCTGATTTCGCCCGAAGGCCAGCAGGTTTACGGCAAGGCCGGTTATATTCCGGTCGATCCGAACGTTCCGGCCATTGACGACAAGCTGCGCCCGGACGGCAAGAATTTCCGCGCCATTTTCTTCACGCCGGAAGCCATCGACGCGGCCATGCCGAAATGGACGAAGATTTATAACGACATCTTTCGCTAGCCGCTTCCCGTCATCGCGAGCGAAGCGACGCGATCCACTCCGTGAATACAGGTGGATTGCCTCGCTTTAACTTCGCGGTGGCGACGGAACGGCTCAGAACCAGCCGCGCTTGCGGAAATAGATCACCGGAACCATTGCGGTGATCACCATGAGTCCCAACGCCATCGGATAGCCATACTGGAAATCCAGCTCCGGCATGTGCTTGAAGTTCATGCCGTAGATCGACGCGACCAGCGTCGGCGGCATGAGGCATACGGCGGCGATCGAGAAGATCTTGATGATCTGGTTCTGCTCGAGATTGATGAGGCCCAGCGTGGCGTCGAGCATGAAGTTGATCTTGTTCGTCAGATAGGACGTGTGATCCGTGAGCGCCGTGATGTCGCGCAGGTTCGTGCGAACGCGCGCGCGCGCTTCCTTGTTGGCGCTGTCGTCGGTCTCGAACACTGCGGCGTGGTAGGTCAGGACGCGGTTGAGGCTGACCAGGCTTTCGCGGATCATAGACAGAAGATCGCCCTCGCGGCCGATGTCCACAAGGGCTTTCTGGAAATCGCGACTCTTGGTGGCGCGGCCTTTCTTGTCGTCGTGGCGAAACACTTCGCGCGAGATCGCTTCGATCTTGAGCCCCACGCGCTCCAGCGCGTCAGCAAGACGGTCGATCAGCGCCTCGATCAGACCGATCATGATCTGCTCGCCCGTGCTGCACGGCACGGTTCCGGGACGCTGGGCGCGCATGGCAAAGGTTAGAAAAGGCCGCGGCTCCGCATAGCGCACGGTGATGAGCGTCGTATCCTTCAGGATAAGCGTCACTGGCGACGTCATCGGGTCGTCCATGTCCATATGGACGATGGACGTAAAGGTCATGAACTCCGCGCCGTTCTCGTTATAGAGACGCGAAGACACCTCGATTTCCTGCATTTCTTCGCGCGTCGGAATTGAAATGCCGACGATCTGCTCGACGAAGCGGTCTTCCTGCGGGGTCGGGTTGTAAAGGTCGAGCCAGGGGATCGGCTGTGACGGCATGACGGATTTCGCCGCATCCATCACATCGATGTCGCGAGGCACCAGCTGTTCGTTGTCGCGTATGTAGACGCGCAGCATTCTTCGTACCCCGCATTCCAAGCCGCATGAGCGGCGCTTGCGTCAAGCGCGTGTTTCGATGGCTGATCCCAGCAGTGACTGATGGACCCCGGTCGCGCCGCCTTCGGGAAGACCCGGAATGGCAATTCGGTCGAGCTCAGAACGGCCATTGCCAGCAATGTTGCGGCGCGTCAACCGCAAAATGTCCGGGCCCCGGCGAAAGCCCCTGAAGCTTATTCCGCCGCCAGATTTTCCGCCGCGCCGGCATTGAAAAAACGCGCACGCAATTGCTGCTCCTCGGCGGAGGCGGCGGCCAGATGCCGCATCTTCACATGACCATAGCCGCGAATCTTTTCCGGGATCGACGCCAGCGCCAGTGCGGTTGCGTGATTGTCCGGACGCAGGTTGATACATATTTCATTGAGCATCTTTTCATACTCGACGATGAGCCTGCGCTCCGTGCGTCGCTCGTGAGTATAACCGAAAACATCAAAAGGCGTGCCGCGCAGGCCTTTTAAATGGGCAAGAATCCGAAACGCTTTCATCATCCATGGCCCGAAGTGAGACTTCCGCGGCAAGCCCGTCACTGGATCGCGCCGTCCAAGGATCGGCGGCGCCAGATGGAATTCAAGACGCAGGTCGCCGTCGAATGTTCTTGTCAGCTGCCGCGCAAAAGATCCATCCGTGTAAAGCCGCGCGACTTCATACTCATCCTTCACGGCCATGAGTTTGAAGAGATAACGCGCGACGGCTTCTGTCAGATCCGTGCGGCCGGGCGTGCGGGCGTTTTCGGCCTTACGGACGCGGGCGACCTGCTGCGTGTAGCGCGCCGCATAGGCGGCGTTCTGGTAACTGGTCAGGAAAGCAGCGCGGCGTTCTATAAGTTCATCTAATGTCTGCGGCTGGGGAGGCAGCGCGCGCATGGGCCGCGCCAGCGCCTCCACCGCTGCGGGATCAACCGCCATGCGGCGTCCCCAGCGGAAGGCGTCGGTGTTCATCCGCACGGATTGTGCATTCAGTTCGATGGCGCGCTCGATGGCCAATGCCGACAGGGGCACATGACCCAATTGATACGCATAGCCGAGCATGAACATGTTCGTCGCGAGCGATGTGCCCAGAAGCGCAGTCGCGATGCCAGTCGCATCGACAAAGTGCGCCGCGCCCGCGGCCTCTTCGAGCGCGCGACGGATGCGCTTGGGCTGCAGTGAGAAATCGGGGTTACGGGTGAAGTCTCCCGGATAGGTCTCGGCCACATTCACCACGACGCGCGTGTGGTTCTTGCGAATGGCGGCCAGCACCTTGCGTCCACCGGAGACGACGAGATCGCAGCCAAGCAGCAGATCGGCTTCACCCGCCGCAACACGCAGGGCGTGAAGATCCTGCGGCGATGCGGCGAGCTTCACATGGCTGAACACCGCGCCGCCCTTCTGGGCAAGTCCGGCCATGTCGATCAGCCCGCAGCCCTTGTGCTCCAGATGCGCCGCCATGCCGATGATGTTGCCGATCGTCACGACTCCGGTGCCGCCCACGCCATCCACCAGAATGCCGAACGGCTTCGAGGCGAGTTGCGGTCGTGCGGGCTCCGGCAGAATCCAGTCTGTCTGCACATTATCGCCATGCACGATGTGCTTCGGTCTTGCGCCATGCACGGTCACGAAAGAGGGGCAAAATCCTTCCGCGCAGGAAAAATCCTTGTTGCAGCTCGATTGATCAATGGTGCGCTTGCGGCCGAATTCGGTTTCGAGCGGTTGCACGGAGACGCAGTTGGATTGCACGCCGCAATCGCCGCAGCCCTCGCAGACGAGTTCGTTGATGATGACGCGCTTGTCGGGATCCGGAAAGGTTCCGCGCTTGCGGCGACGGCGCTTCTCGGCGGCGCAGGTCTGGTCAAAGATCAGCACCGTGCAGCCGGGCGTTTGCGCAAGCTCGCGCTGGACAGCGTCAAGGTCCTCACGATGATGGATGGTGCAGCCGGGCGGCCATTGCTCCGTGCCGCCGTATTTGTCCGGTTCGTCGGTCACGACCGCGATGCGGCGGACGCCTTCGGCAGCCACCTGCCGGGCCACGCCCGACACACTCAGCACGCCGTCGTTTTTTTGCCCGCCCGTCATGGCGACAGCGTCATTGTAAAGAATCTTGTAAGTGATGTTCGTGCCGCTGCCGACGGTCCAGCGGATCGTCAAAGATCCGGAATGATTATAGGTCCCGTCGCCGATGTTCTGGAACATGTGCGGGCGCTTCGAGAAAGGCGCCTCGCCTATCCAGTTCGCGCCCTCGCCGCCCATCTGGGTGAAGCCTTCCGTCTCGCGGTCCATCCATTGCACGAGATAGTGACAGCCGATGCCGGCATAGGCGCGCGATCCTTCAGGCACTTTCGTTGACGAGGAGTGCGGACAGCCCGAACAGAAGTAGGGCGTGCGCACAGCCACATCCTGGGCCTTCATCAGAATGTCCTGCGCTGCCCTGAGATCAGCCACGCGGCGCGCGAGATCGTCGCCGTGATGATAGCGCAGCAGACGTTCGCCTATGGCGATTGCAATATCGTTGGGATCCAGCGCACCCTTCACCGGAAACAGCCAGTCGCCGTTCTCGTCCTTTTTGCCGACGCAGACGGGCTGGTGCGGCGTTCCGTAAAGCTCCTCGCGCAATTGCACTTCGATCAGCGAACGCTTTTCTTCCACCACGATGATCAGGTCGAGATCGCGGGCGAAGTCTTTTAAACCCTGCGGCTCGACCGGATAGACGCAACCAAGCTTGTAAAGCCGCAGACCGAGATCATTGGCGCGGACTTCGTCGATGCCGAGGTCATCGAGCGCCTGCCGCACGTCGAGCCATGACTTGCCGGCGGAAATGACGCCGATCTTCGGCGCAGGTCCGCCCGATGTGACGATGCTGTTCACCGGATTGGCGCGCAGCCATGCGAGGATGGCGTCGCGCTTGAAGTCCTGCAATCGCGCTTCCTGCGCCAGCACCGGGTCGCGCGGACGTATGTTGAGCCCCCCGGACGGCATGGCGAAACCGGTCGGCGTTGCATAGTGCGGCTCGCGCACGCCTGCATCCACGGAGGCCGTCGACTCAACCGTATCCTTCACGCATTTGAGTCCGACCCAGACGCCCGCATAGCGGCTCATGGCCCAGCCATAGAGCCCGTAATCGAACATCTCCTGCACGCCCGCAGGCGCCAGCACAGGCATCAGCACATCGACGAAACGAAATTCGGATTGATGCGCGGTGGTCGAGCTTTCCGCCGTATGGTCGTCGCCCATGAGGGCGATCACGCCGCCGTTGGGAGAGGTGCCGGCGAGGTTGGCGTGCCGAAAGGCGTCGCCCGAGCGATCGACCCCGGGTCCCTTGCCGTACCAGATGGAAAACACCCCATCGTATTTTCCTTCGCCGCGCATCTCGGCCTGCTGGGCGCCCCAGACTGCGGTGGCTGCGAGGTCTTCGTTGAGGCCCGGCTTGAACACGATGTCGTTGGCGGAGAGCAGCTTGCCGGCGCGCTCAAGTTGCTGGTCGAGTCCGCCCAGCGGCGATCCGCGATAGCCGGTGATGAAGCCCGCCGTGTTGAGACCGGCCCGGCGGTCGCGCTCCTTCTGCATGAGGAGGAGCCGCACCACGGCCTGCGATCCGGAAATGAAAACGCGGCTTTGGGTCAGGTCGTATTTGTCGCCGAGCGAAACCCGCGCGAAATTCGCGCCTTCGGGGACATTAGGCACATTGTCGGCCATCCCGACCCCTCCCGTGGGTGCGCCGAAAATACCGGCTTTTGAATATATGTCAGCACTACTGCCGTTTTCAAGCGGGCCGCCGCCGCAGGTTTGGCGCATTTAAGGTTTCAAGATAAACTTCGCCATGGGAGCAAAGGGACGCGCGGGAGGTCCGGCAACAATGGCCAGAAGGCATGTGACGACCGCTTTTGCAGCGGGATTTGCGGCGCTCATCACGGCTGCGCCGGCGACAGCCCACCCCCACGTCTGGGTGGACGTGAACGCCGACCTGGTGTTCAAGGACGGCAAGATTGTCGGGGTTCGGCACGCATGGACCTTCGACGACATGTATTCGGCCTTCGTCACGCAGGGCGTGGGAAAGAATCCCGCAGCCCCGACGCCTGCCGAGTTGCAGCCGCTGGCCAAGTCCAACGTCGAGAACCTGAAGGAATTTGAGTATTTCACCTTCATGAAGGCGGAAGGCGCGCAGACGATCTTCGCCGACCCCACGGACTTCTCGATGTCGCAGGACGCTAAGAAGCAGGTGACGCTGAAATTCACCCTGCCGCTGAAGGCGCCCGCGAACGCCGACGACTCGTTCAAGTTCCAGGTGTTCGATCCGAACTATTTCATCGCCTTCACGCTGGAAAAGGAATCGGCCGTCCGGCTCGTCGACGCCCCCGCCGGCTGCGCGCACAAGATGATCGCTCCCGAGACCCTGTCGGAATCCGACATCAAGACGCTGGAGGAATCAGCCGCGAGCGGTCAGGCGCCGGGGCTCGATTTCGGCATGAAGATGGCCGGCTACATGGTGATCAAATGCAGGTAAGCGCATGAACGGCTTTCGCGTGGGGCGCAGCCTGCTGATCTTCTCGTTCGCGATCGCCGCCTTCCTTCTGGTCATCGACATCCATGACGTTCTTGCGCAGGCGCGCAATCCGTTCAGCGTCGGCATTTCCGAAGGCGGCGGACAGGCCACGGGCGTGACGGGCTGGATTCTCGCCAGACAGATCGAATTCGAGCGCATGATCAGCGGCGCGGTGCGGGCAGTGAAGACCGACAGCGCAGCCATGTGGAGCCTGGCGGGCGTATGTTTCGCCTACGGAGTGTTCCACGCCGCCGGCCCCGGCCACGGCAAGGCGGTGGTGGCCTCCTACATGCTGGCGAACGAGCGAGCGCTGAAGCGCGGCCTCATCATCTCTTTCATGGCGGCCATCCTGCAGGGCGTGGTGGCGATCTCCATCGTGGGCGTTCTGGCGATCCTGCTCAACGCGACCTCACAACGCATGAAAGACGCCGCAAGCCTCATCGAACAGGCGAGCTACGCGGGCATCGCGTTGCTGGGCGCATGGCTCATCTGGACCAAGGGCAAGGGCCTGTGGGCGGCGCTGAACCGGCGCGAGGCCCATGCGCATGATCACGCTGCGCATGACCATCACGATCACGGCCACGCGCATCACGATCATCATGATCATGCGCACGCACATCATTCCAAGCCCGCGCCCGCTCTGGCCCATGCGGGGCACGACGATCACGACCATGCCCATCACGGGCACGATCATCATGACCATGCGGGCCATCATCCTGCGCCCGCAGCGAAAGCGCATCCGCACGGCCATCCCGAGCATGTTCACGACGAGCATTGCGGGCATTTCCACGCCCCCGATCCGCGCACGCTGGGCGAAGGGTTTTCGTGGGGCAGCGCGATTGCGACCGTCTTCGCTGCCGGATCGCGCCCCTGTTCAGGGGCGATTCTCGTGCTGGTGTTCTCGCTCGCGCAGGGCATCTTCTGGGCGGGAGTCGGGGCGACGGTGGCGATGTCCATCGGCACCGCGCTCACCACTGGCGCCCTCGCGGCGATTGCGGTTTTTGCCAAGTCGCTGGCATTGCGCTTCACGGGCGAGTCGTCCCCACGCGGTCTGATCATCGCGCGCGGATTTGAGTTCGCGGCCGCCTGCGTGGTGTGTTTTCTCGGCGTGTCGCTGCTGCTGGGCTCGACGGGCGGGGGCTGATCAGGCGATCCGCCCTCTCCACGCAACCTGTCCTAGAACCCGGACGCCCCGCCATCCGAACGCGGATCGTGCATGGCCTCAACCCTGCCGCGCGGATGACGCACGATGGCGCCTGCGTGACCCGCCACATCCGAATAGCCGTCGGGCAGAACGCTCACGTCATGCCCGGCCCGCTCCAGCGCCCGCACGAGTGAAGGATCGAAGCGGTCCTCCAGCTTCAGGCTGGTGGACGTCTCGCCCCATGTGCGGCCGAGCAGGAAGCGCGGCGCATCCACCGCGTCCGCCAGTCCCATGCCGCCCAGATAGCGGGTGAAAACCTGCGCCTGAAACTGCGGCTGGCCGTCGCCGCCCATCGACCCGTAGGGCATGAGCCGACCATCGTCGAAGACCGCCATAGCCGGATTGAGCGTGTGGAACGGCCGCCGCCCCGGATTGAGCTGGTTGAGCGCCTTCTCCTCGATTGAAAACGACACGCCGCGATTCTGCATCAGCACGCCTGTCGCGGGAAGCACGCAGCCGGAGCCATATTCCCAGTAGATCGACTGGATGTAGGACACCGCGATGCCGGAATCGTCCACTGCGCCCATCCAGACCGTGTCGCCCTTGGCGGGCGGCGCGGGCCACGGGGCGGCGCGATCCTTGAGGATCTCGTGCGCCTGCTTTTCAAGAAAGGCAGCGGACAGAAACTCGTCCGTATCGTGCTTTAACTGGCCGAAATCCGTCACGACCTCGTCGCGCACGCGGAACGCGCGCTTGATGCTCTCGACCAGTCCGTGAATATGCTCGAAGGTCTCGATGCGCGTCACGCCCAGCCGGTCGTAGACGCCGAGCGCAATCAGGGCCGCCAGACCCTGCGTGGGCGGCGGCGCATTGTAGTGCGTGCGGCCCGGCAGCCTGAGTTCGAGCGGCGCGCGCATCACGGCCTGATATTTTTCCATGTCGTGCCGCGTGACCGGCGACCCGATGCGTTCCAGATCGGCGCCGATCTCGCGGCCCACATCGCCGCGATAGAAATCCATCAGGCCCGCATCGCCCAGTTGTTCGAGCGTGGCGGCGAGCCGCTCCATCTTGCGGATATGGCCGGCGGGGGGAATCTTTCCCTCATGCAGGAAGGCTTCCGCAAAGCCCGGCGCGGCGTAGAGCGCCTCGCGCTCGTTGATGGCGTCGCGGGCCTCGCAGGGCGAGACCGCCACGCCCGCGCGCGCCTGCTTCACGGCGGCGGCGAGCAGATCGCGCACCGGGAGCCGCCCGCCGCCGGCTTTCGAATAATCATAGGCGAGGGACCAGCCGCCCACCGCGCCCGGCACGGTGAGGGCCGCCAGCGGCCCGCGCGAGGGTATGCGGTCGCCCCGGTCCCGATAGGCGCGCCACGTGGCCTTTTCGCCCGCATAGCCGCAGGCCTCGATGTAGCGCACGCGGCCCTTCGGCTCGCGGATGAGCCAGAAGGCGTCGCCGCCGACCGAATTCATGTGCGGATAGACGACCGCGATGGAGGCCGCCATGGCGATCATGGCCTCGATGGCGTTGCCGCCTTCGAGCAGGATGGCGCGGCCTGCGTCTGCGGCGGCCATATGGGGAGCGACGACGGCGGCTGTGCCGAAGGTGGGCGTTTCGATCATTCGGGGTTCCGGGTTGCCTGTCTCGGGCGCGACCAGCTATAATGAACCTCATTCGTCACGCCTAGCCCGGCGATCCGTCCGGATCGCTTGCGCCACCGGAGCCTGTCTTGGCCGAGAAAAAGCCGCTGCATTGGGAAAACCTGACCACCATCGTCAGCGTGGCGATTCTGGTCGGCACCGAACTCGTCGGCGTCTCCTGGGCGGCCGGCTGGGCCATCGGGGGCCTGTTCCAGTTGCCGCCGGTCGTCAGCATCGCGGTGGAAGTGATCGGCGGGTGCTTCGGCCTGCTGGGGCTTTATTACTTCGTGCGGGCGGCGCTGAAGGTTGAGCCGATCCGGGGGTAGTACGGTCTGCTGCACAGATCGAATTTTCGTCCTGGCCGGGCTTGTCCCCGGCCATTTCTATTTCTGGCCGCGCCGAAGTCCGGGTTCGCCGGCTGCCTTCTCCTCCAAAACAAAAGCGCCGGAGCTTTCGCTCCGGCGCTTTGATTTCCAGTACCCTGCTGATTACGCAGCGAGCTGGCGGATGACGTATTGCAGGATGCCGCCGTGGCGGAAGTAGTTGAGTTCGTCGAGCGTCGCGATGCGGCAGTCGAGCGGAACCTGCTTGGTCGAGCCGTCGGAGTAACGAATTTCCATCGTCATTTCCTGACGCGGCTTGAGGCTGTCGCCGAGCCCGAGGATCGTGACTTCCTCATCGCCCTTGAGGCCGAGCGTCGACCATGACGTGCCTTCCTTGAAGGTGAGCGGCAGTACGCCCATGCCGACGAGGTTGGAACGATGGATGCGCTCGAAGCTCTGCGCCACGACGGCGCGCACGCCGAGCAGGCGCGTGCCCTTCGCGGCCCAGTCGCGCGAGGAGCCGTTGCCGTATTCTTCGCCGGCGAAGATCACCAGCGGCACGCCGGCGTTCTGGTAGGCCATCGAGGCGTCGTAGATCGACATGGAATCGCCCGACGGATAGTGCTTCGTGTTGCCGCCTTCCGGCACATTGCCGTCCGCGCCCTTCAGCATGTGGTTCTTGATGCGGATATTGGCGAAGGTGCCGCGCATCATGACTTCATGGTTGCCGCGACGCGCGCCATACTGGTTGAAGTCGATCTGGCGAACCTGACGCTCCGACAGCCACTTTCCGGCAGGCGAGGACGCCTTGATCGAACCGGCCGGCGAGATGTGGTCGGTGGTGATCTTGTCGCCGAAGATGGCGAGGATGCGGGCCTTCTCGATCTCCTTGATCGGCTCCGGCGTCATCGTCATGCCTTCGAAGTAAGGCGGGTTCTGCACGTAAGTGGAGCTCATGTCCCACTTGTAGGTTTCGCCCATCGGGGCCTTCACCTTGCGCCAGTTCACATCGCCCTTGAACACATCGGCGTAGCGCGACTTGAAGACCTTCTTGGTGACGAACTTCTTGATGAAGGCGTCGATCTCCTTCGACGTCGGCCAGATGTCGCGCAGGAAAACCGGATTGCCTTTCTTATCGTTCCCGATCGGCTCGGTGGTGAGATCCTTCGTGACGGAACCGGCCAGCGCATAAGCGACGACCAGCGGCGGCGAGGCGAGATAGTTCGCCTGCACGTCGGCGCTCACGCGGCCCTCGAAGTTGCGGTTGCCCGACAGGACAGCCGCCGCAATGATGCCGTTCTGGTTGATCGATTCCGAAATCTCTTCAGCCAGCGGTCCTGAATTGCCGATGCAGGTCGTGCAGCCGTAGCCGATGAGGTTGAAGCCGATCTTGTCGAGCGACTTCTGCAGGCCGGAATTGGCGAGATATTCGCCCACAACTTGCGAGCCCGGCGCGAGCGAGGTCTTGACCCACGGCTTCGACGTCAGGCCCTTCTCGACCGCATTGCGGGCCAGCAGGCCGGCGGCGATCAGCACGCTCGGGTTCGAGGTGTTGGTGCAGGACGTGATGGCGGCGATCACCACGTCGCCGTGGCCGAGATCGAAATTCTTGCCGTCCACCTTGAAGCGCTTGGCGGCTTCGCCGGGCTTCTTGTATTCGCCCGTGAGGGCGGTTCCGAATGTCGACCCAACGGTTTCGAGCGCCACGCGGCCTTCCGGACGCTTCGGACCCGCCATGGACGGAACGACCGTGCTGAGTTCCAGATCGAGCGTGTCGGAGAAAACCGGATCGGGCGAGGTGCGGGTGCGGAACATGCCCTGCGACTTGGCGTATTTCTCAACCAGCGCAACGCGCGCCGATGCGCGGTTCGAGGTCTTGAGGAATTCGAGCGCCGTATCGTCGACCGGGAAGAACCCGCAGGTCGCGCCATATTCGGGCGCCATATTGGCGATGGTGGCGCGGTCCGCGAGCGTAAGGCCATCGAGGCCGGGGCCGTAGAATTCGACGAACTTGCCGACGACACCCTTCTTGCGCAGCATCTGGGTGACGGTGAGCACGAGATCGGTCGCCGTGACGCCTTCCTTAAGCTTGCCGGTGAGCTTGAAGCCGATGACTTCCGGCAGCAGCATGGAGAGCGGCTGGCCGAGCATGCACGCTTCAGCCTCGATGCCGCCGACGCCCCAGCCGAGAACCGCAAGGCCATTGACCATCGTGGTGTGCGAATCGGTGCCGACCAGCGAATCCGGATAGGCGACTTCGTACTTCTCGACCTTGCCGCGCACCTTGCGGCTTTCCTTCTTCGTCCAGACGGTCTGGGCGAGATATTCGAGATTGACCTGATGGCAGATGCCGGTGCCGGGCGGCACGACGCGGAAATTGTCCAGCGCGCTCTGGCCCCACTTGAGGAATGTGTACCGCTCGGTGTTGCGCTCGTATTCGAGATCGACGTTCTTCTTGAAGGCTTTGTTGTTGCCGAACTCGTCCACGATGACCGAATGGTCGATGACGAGATCGACGGGCACGAGCGGGTTGATCTTGTTCGGATCGCCGCCGAGTTTCGTCATGGCGTCGCGCATGGCGGCCAGATCCACCACGGCCGGAACGCCGGTGAAATCCTGCATCAGGACGCGCGAAGGACGGAAGGCGATTTCATGCTCGGTCTTGCCGCGATTGACGAGCCATTTGGCGACAGCCGCAATGTCGTTCTTTGTGACGGACTGGCCATCCTCGAAACGCAGGAGATTTTCGAGCAGCACCTTCATCGAATAGGGCAGCTTGGAGACGCCTTCGAGTCCGTTCTTCTCGGCGGCCTTCAGCGAGAAATAATGGTAGGTCTTCGCGCCAACGGTGATCTTCTTGCGCGCCTTGTAGGAGTCGAGGGAGGCCATCTATGTGTCCCGCATTTTAGGGAGGAAGGGCGATTGCGCTGCGGCTTATAGATAATTTTGTTGCACTGCGCTACACGAACGATAGTCGTGGCCCGCGCCGCTTATGGCTTCTGCTGGAAAAGTTTTGTCTCTCCTTCCGCCAAAAACCGGCGTGACGCTGGTCGCCGAAAACCTCACTGTCGAACGCGGCGGGCGGCGGCTGACGTCCGGCCTGTCGTTCCGGCTGGGGGCGGGCGAGGCGATGCTGGTGACGGGGCCGAACGGGGCCGGAAAATCCTCGCTCCTGCGGGTGCTGGCGGGTCTGCTGCGGCAGGGATCCGGGGTCTGCCGTCTTGAAGGCGTTGCGGGCGACGAGCCCGAGCCGGGTTTCCACGCCCATTACGTCGGCCATGCCGAGGCCAGCAAAGGGGCGCTGACGGCGCTCGAAAACCTCGATTTCTGGTCCGCCATGCTGCGCCGCGAGGGGGTAGCGGGGCTCGAACCGCAGAAAGCGCTCGAAAAGCTCTCCATCGGCCATGCGGGCCGGTTTCCGGCGGCGTACTTGTCCGCCGGGCAGAAACGGCGTCTGGCGCTGGCCCGCCTGCTGGTCGCCCCGCGCCCCTTGTGGCTGCTGGACGAACCCGTGACGGCGCTGGACGCAGCCACGCAGGCGCAGTTCGCCACCATCATGCGCGAGCATCTCGATGCGGGGGGGCTGATCGTGGCCGCCACCCACGCGCCGCTCGGGCTGGAAAACGCCCGCGAACTCCAGCTTGGAGCGGCCGCATGAGAGGCCCGCTGACGGCGCTTTTTCTTCGCGAATGGCGGCTGGCCCGGCGCATCGGAGGCGGCGGCGCGATGGGGGTGGTGTTTTTCCTCATCCTCGTCACCATCACGCCTTTCGCGATCGGCCCGGACCTGAACCTGCTCGGGCGCATCGGCCCGGCGATCCTGTGGATCGCGGCGCTGCTGGCGACCCTGCTGGGCCTCGACCGGCTGTTTCAGGCCGACCATGAAGACGGATCGCTCGACCTGCTGCGCATGGCCGAGACGCCGCTGGAACTGATCGTTCTGGTGAAATGTCTGGCCCATTGGGCCGCGACCGGCCTGCCGCTGGTGATCGCCGCGCCCTTTTTCGGCGTCATGCTGGCGCTGGATGGCGAGGCGCTGGCGGGCGTCACGGCGTCGCTGCTCGTCGGCACCCCGGCCCTGACGTTTCTGGGCGCGATGGGGGCGGCCCTGACCGCCACCCTGCGGAGGGGCGGGTTGCTGCTGTCGATCCTCGTCCTGCCGATGACGGTGCCGGTGCTCATTTTCGGCGTTTCGACCGCAGGGGCGGTGAATGACGCCAGCCTGTCGTTTTCCACGCCCTTTCTGGTCCTCTGCGCCCTCACCCTGATGAGCGCCGCCGGTGCGCCTTTCGCGGCTGCGGCTGCGCTCAGGAGCCTCGGCGAGTAAGTTCTGCGCGGAGGCGTGAATTGCATTCCGGCCCCTCGCGGCCTAAATCCGTCTCATGTGGAAATACGCCAACCCGACCTATTTTCTGCCGCTTGTGGCCCGCCTTCTGCCGTGGACGGCCGGACTGACGGCGGCTCTGCTCGGCGTCGGGCTGTATATGACGTTCTTCATCGCGCCCGCAGATTACCAGCAGGGCGACACGGTGCGGATCATGTACATCCACGTGCCCGCCGCGTGGCTTTCGGTGTTCTGCTACATGACCATGGCGGCTTCGGCGCTCGGCACGCTGGTCTGGCGGCATCCCCTGGCGGATGCGGCACAGAAGGCTGCGGCCCCGATCGGAGCCGGATTCACGTTCATCTGCCTCGTCACCGGCTCGCTCTGGGGCAAGCCCATGTGGGGAACCTGGTGGGTGTGGGATGCGCGACTGACCTCCGTGCTGGTGCTGTTCCTGATCTATCTCGGCCTCATCGCGCTTTGGCAGACCATCGAGGAGCCGGGACGCGCCGCGCGCGCCGCCGCAATCATGACGCTGATCGGGGTCGTGAATATCCCCATCATCAAGTTTTCGGTGGACTGGTGGAACACCCTGCACCAGCCGGCGTCGGTGTTCCGCATGGGCGGGCCGACTATTCACCCGACCATGCTTTGGCCGCTGATGATCATGGCGCTCGGCTTCACCATGCTGTTCATCACCCTGCATCTGATGGCCACACGCAACGAAATCCTTCGCCGCAGGTTGCATCGTCTGACGCTGCTGGCGGCGGGATCGGGTGAAGCGGACATGGCCGGCCGGCGGCTTGTGGATCAGGAGGCCTGAGATGCAACATGCGGGCTTCATTCTGGGCGCATTCGGGCTCACGTTTCTGGTGGTGGCGGGGCTGGTGGTTTCCATCGTGCTCGATCATCGCGCCCTGAAACGCGAGCTTACGCGTCTCGATCCCGACCATCTGCGAGGCTGAGATGCGCCCGAGCGAATATGCGCAGCCGCCCATGCCGCCGAACGGCAACGGCGGCGAACCTGCGCGGAGAAAATTCCGCACCCTGCTGATCCTTGCGCCGCTGCTGTGCTTCCTGGCGCTCGCAGGCCTGTTCTATGTGCGGCTCGGAGCCGGCGACGCCTCGCGGCTTCCCTCGCCGCTGATCGGCAAGGTCATCCCCAACGTCACTCTGCCGAAGCTGGAAGGCCAGCCGCTGCCGGGCTTTTCAAGCGATGACCTTCGCAAGGGCACGGTGACGCTGGTGAATGTTTTCGCCTCGTGGTGCGTGCCTTGCCGCGACGAGCATCCGGTCCTGATGAAACTCTCGCGCGACAAGGATCTGGCCGCGCAAGGAGTCCGGATCGCAGGCCTCAACTACAAGGATGAGCCCGCCAATGCGCTGCGGTTTCTGGCCGAGGATGGAACGCCCTATTCGATGATCGGCGTCGACAAGGCAGGCCGCGCGTCGATCGACTGGGGCGTCTACGGCGTACCGGAAACCTTCGTGGTGCGCGGCGATGGAACGATTGCTTACAAGTTCATCGGGCCACTGAGCGAGAAGTCATTGAACGAGACGCTGCTGCCGGAAATCCGCAAGGCAATGAAGTAGAGATCGTCATTGCGAGGAGCGTAGCGACGAAGCAATCCAGTGTCGTGTTGTCGGCACGATGGATCGCTTCGCGACGCTCGCGATGACGACGCAGTCACCAATGCTCGACCTTGGCCTCCGGATCATCCTTCTTCATTTCGTATTTCAGGATCAGAGGCACCTGCGTCAGGGCGAACACAATCGTCAGCGGCATCACGCCCCAGACCTTGAAGTTCACCCATGTGTCGGTGGGGAAATTGCGCCAGACGATTTCGTTGATCGCCGCCAGCGCGAAGAAAAACAGGCCCCAGCGCAGCGTCAGCTTGCGCCATCCTTCTTCGGTGAGTTGCAGAACCGAGTCGAGCAGCACCGGCAGCAATGACTTGCCCATCGCGAGCGCGCCCAGCAGGGCCGCGCCGAACAGGCAATTCACGATGGTGGGCTTCAGCTTGATGAAAAGCTCGTCGTTGAACAGGAACGTCAGTCCGCCGAAGATCAGCACGAAGACAGCCGTCACCACCGGCATCACCGGCAGATGACGGGTCATCGAATAGGAAATCGCCAAAGCCACCACGACCGCAGCCATCAGGACGCCGGTCGCCGGGAAGATGCCGAACTTGTAGTTCGTGAAGAAAAACAGAACCAGCGGACCCATTTCGAGCGCCAGTTTCAGCGCCGGATTTTGCGGCTTGCGCGACGGCTTGCCGGCGGTAGGCGATTCGAGATTGCTCATGCGTTGATCCATCAATCCTCAAGCCCCGCAATGGCGCGCGCGAAGTCTCGCGCCGCGAAGGGCTCAAGATCATCCTGCTGTTCGCCGACGCCTATGAAATGCACCGGCAGTTTGAATTTTTCCGCGATGGCCACCAGAATGCCGCCGCGCGCCGTGCCGTCGAGTTTGGTCATCACGAGGCCCGTGACGCCCGCCACGCGGCCGAAAATCTCCACCTGGCTCATGGCGTTCTGGCCGACGGTTGCGTCCAGCACCAGCAGCACCGCATGGGGGGCGTCGGCGTCAACCTTCTTCATCACCCGCACGACCTTTTCGAGTTCGGCCATGAGTTCGGTTCGGTTCTGAAGGCGGCCCGCCGTATCCATCACCAGAACATCTGCGCCCTGCTCGCGCGCCTCGCGCATGGCGTCGAACGCGAGCCCTGCCGCATCTGCGCCCTGCGGTCGCGAGATGACCGGGGCGCCGATGCGCGAGCCCCAGATCTGCAATTGCTCGATGGCGGCGGCCCGGAATGTGTCGCCCGCAGCCAGCATCACCTTTTTGCCCTCTGCGGCATATTTGGCCGAGAGCTTGCCGATGGTGGTGGTCTTGCCAGAGCCGTTGACGCCGACGACGAGAATCACGAAGGGCTTTTTCGCCTCGTCGATCACCAGCGGCTGCGCGACCGGACCCAGCACCGCCTCGATCTCGGCCGCCAGAATCTGCTTCACTTCCTCGGGCTCGATCTGCTTGTCGTAGCGGCCCTTGCCGACGCTCTCGCGGATCTTCGTCGCGGTCGCGATGCCGAGGTCCGCCTGAATCAGCAGATCCTCCAGATCGTCCAGCATGGCGGCGTCAAGCTTGCGCTTGGTGAAGACGTCCGCGATGCCCCGGCTGATGGTCGAGGAGGAGCGCGACAGGCCCTCCTTCAGCCGCTGCCACCACGAACGCTTGGGCTCAGGTCCGGCCTCGGGCGCAGGTGCGGCTTCGGGCGCAGGAGCCGGAGATGCTGTTTCGTCTCGAGCGGCGGGCTCCGTCCGCCCAAACAGGCGTCCGAACAGTCCGGGCTTCTTTCCAGTATTCGTCGGGTCTTCGACCATGGGGTCCGATCAGGATTGACGGAAGTCTGCGGCAGGCCGAAGACGGGTCATGATGTTTCGAATAGCCTGTTGCGCATGACGCCGGAAGAGATAAACGCCCGCCTTCTTCACCGCGACGGTCTGATGCTGGTCATCGACAAGCCGCCCGGCATTGCCGTGCATCGCGGTCCGAAGGGCGGACCATGCCTTGAAGACGCTTTCGGCGCGCTGCGGTTCGGGTTGCCGCGCAGCCCGTCGCTGGCGCACCGGCTCGACCGCGACACGTCTGGCTGCCTGGTGCTGGGCCGCCACCGCAAGGCTCTGGAAAAGCTGGGGCTTCTGTTCAAGCAGGGCAAGATATCAAAAACCTACTGGGCGGTGGTCGAAGGCGTTCCTGATGAGCCGCAGGGGCTGATCGACCTGCCGCTCGGCCGCCTGGACGCGGGGCGCGGCTGGTGGATGAAGGTCGACCCCAAGGGCCAAACCTCGCAGACGCGCTGGACAATTCTGGGGCAAGGCGTCGACCCTGATGGAAAACCCCAGAGCTGGCTGGCGCTGGAGCCGCTGACAGGGCGGACGCACCAGCTCCGCGTCCACTGCGCCGCAAAAGGCTGGCCGATTCTGGGCGATCCGATCTACGGGTCAGGGCCCCGTGAGGGGGGCGACGGGTTGCAGCTTCATGCGCGCAAGATCGTCATCCCCATCAGCAAGAACCAGCCCCCGGTGGAAGTGACCGCGCCGGTTCCGTCCCACATGGGGCGAGCGCTGGAACGTTGCGGGTGGACCGGTGAGGAACCGATCAGCGCTTCGGTGATGTGAAACCGTCATCGAAGCGTCAAAAAACCTTCGTGTGCGATCGCCAAACCTCCCTGGTCACCCACCAAGGGATCTCGCGATGCACATTCGTTACAAAGTTTCCCTCGCGGCGATTACGCTGGCCATGCTGTCGCAGGCCGCTGTCGCGCAAACAATCTATCCGATCAACCGCGCCGAAATTCTCGCGGGCGCGAGGTTCGACTTCAAGGTCGAGTTTCCCGGAGCGCCCGCGCAGGGTGCGGTGAAAGTCACCGTCAACGGCCAGGACCCGGCCGCCGTGCTGGGGGGACAGATCCAGTTTGTCGAGAAGGAGGATGGACTTTCCCACTCTGCTCTGAAGATCAACGGCGTTACGCTCGCCAATCCGGGCGAATACACAATCGAGGCAAGTGTCGGCGATCGCAAGACGAGTGTGAAGTGGGAAGTTTACGCAGCCACTGAACGCAAGGCGAAGAACGTCATTCTTTTCGTCGGCGATGGCCTCTCGGTTGCGCACCGGACCGCCGCCCGGGTGATGTCGAAGGGCATCGTGGAGGGAAAATACAATGGCGATCTGGCGATGGACGACATGCCCCATATGGCGCTCGTCTCGACATCAGGAACGGATTCGATCGTTACAGATTCCGCCAACGCCATGAGCGCCTACACGACCGGGCACAAGACATGCGTGAATGCGCTCGGGGTCTATTGCTCGCTCGCAAAGAGCACCCTCGATCATCCGAAGGTGGAAACCATTGGCGAGATCGCCAAGCGTCGCGGGCTTGCAGTAGGCGTCGTGACGAATTCGGAAATTGAAGACGCAACCCCGGCCGGGATGGTTTCACACACGCGCCGACGCGCTGACTTCAACGACATCGTGAAGATGTTCTACGACGTGAAGCCGGACGTCATCATGGGAGGCGGTTCGCCCAACTTCCTGCCGAAGTCGACCAATGGTTCCAGGCGCACCGACGAGAACGATTATCTGAAGCTGTTCCAGGACGCCGGCTACACGCTGGTGACGACGAACGCGGAAATGAAAAGCGCTGCCGCCAAGCCCGAGACATCCAGGCTGCTGGGCCTTTTCAACACCGGCAACGTCGATGGCGCGCTCGACCGGATGTTCCTGAAGAAAGGCACCGTAGACAAGTTCCCCGATCAACCCGACCTGACGGACAATGTCCGCGCAGCCCTCGACATCCTTTCGAAAAACCAGAACGGCTTCGTGCTGATGGTCGAGTCCGCCCGTATCGACAAGTACAGCCACTCGCTCGATGCCGAACGCGCTATCTTCGATACGATCATGATGGACAATGCCGTAAGGATCGCCAAGGAATTCGCCGCGAAGCAGAACGACACGCTTGTCATTACGGTTGCCGACCATGCGCATCCAGTGTCGATCATCGGGTCCTACGACGACGAGCGCCCCGGTCAGACGCCGCGCGAAAAGCTCGGAACATATGCGGAGTCAAAGTTTCCGAACTATCCGGCTGCGAACGCTGACGGTTATCCGGCCAGCGTCGATGTCTCCCGCCGTCTTGGCTTCGCGTTCGGCGCTTTTCCGGACCATTGCATGAACGGCAAGCCGTCGCTGGAAGGCGAGAACGTTCCGGCTTTGCCGGGAGCGACTCCGACCACTTTCGTGGCGAACGAGAAAAACTGCGCGCGCCCCGGTTCGGTTCGCGTCACCGGCAACATTCCGTTTGACGCCAATTCGGGCATCCATGCGGCAGATGATGTGATCCTGACCGCGATGGGCCCGGGCGGCGAAGCTTTCCGCGGACGCATCGACAACACGCGCGTCTTCCGGGTCATGGCGACCGCGCTGGGTCTTGGCGGCAAGTAGGGATGGGTGAGCCGACGGGAGGGACGATGCTTACACGTCGCGTTTTTCTGGCCGGCTCCCTCGCCTTTTCATATTCAGGATCGACCGCGCACGCAGCCGATCCTGAAGTGATATCGTTCGACAAAATTTATAGCTCATTCGGCATTCGCGGGCTCGAGTTCTCCCGGCGGATTCTGGACCTGAACGGCCGGGATGTAGCGCTGACCGGCTATATGGCGCCGCCGCTCAAGCCCGAAAGCCGCTTCTTCGTTTTGACAAAAAACCCCGTGGCGATCTGCCCCTTTTGCAGTTCGGATGCGGAATGGCCTCTCGACATTGTGGTGGTCTATCTGCGCAACGCCTCGGCGCTTGTGTCGGCGGGCCAGAAGGTGCGCGTCACGGGCCGCCTCGAAGCCGGGTCATGGACTGATCCGGAAACCCAGTTTGTCAGCCAGTTGCGTATCATGGATGCGGACTGGCGCAGATGACTCTCAGGGCAGCAGCTCGCGGTTATCATGCGAGCGAATACGCACACCGAGAAACTGCCCATGCGGCGTCTCGCGCGGCAGGCGAACGGGCGTGAAGTCTTGTGTTCGGGCGAGACCGCCGCGTTCGGTGAGGACCTGCAGGGATCGGCCGACCTGTCGATCCAGATGCGCTTTCAGGGCGGTTGAGCCCCGCTCCCGGAGCCGCGCGGCGCGTTCCTTCGCCACGGCGCGATCCACCTGCGGCATGCGGGCGGCGGGCGTTCCGGCGCGCGGGGAAAACGGAAAGACGTGCAGATGCGTCAGCCCGCACTCCTCGACGAGATCGAGCGAGCGTTGAAACATGTCTTCGGTCTCGGTCGGAAAGCCTGCGATGACGTCCGCCCCGAACACCATGTCGGGCCGTAACGCGCGCAAGTCAGCGCAGAAGCTGATCGCCTCATCGCGCGAATGCCGCCGCTTCATGCGTTTCAGGATCATGTCGTCGCCCGCTTGCAACGACAGATGCAGATGCGGCATGAAGCGCGGCTCCGTGGCGGCGGCGTCCAGCAGATCCCCATCGGCCTCGATGCAATCGATGGACGACAGGCGCAGGCGCTTCAGGTCCGGCGCTTCACGCAAAATCTGTTTCACCAGCGCCCCGAGCTTCGGCGAGCCCGGCAGATCATGGCCCCATGAGGTGATGTCGACGCCGGTGAGGACGATCTCCCGATAATTGTTTTCCAGCAGCCCGCGCACCTGCGCCACCACTTCGGCGGCGGGCGCAGAGCGCGAGGGGCCGCGCCCATAGGGGATCACGCAAAACGTGCAGCGATGGTCGCAGCCGGTCTGCACCTCGACGAAGGCGCGCGTCTGGCCTTCGATGGAATCGACCGCAGAGGTTCCGAAAAAGAACGGCGCATTGGCATGCGCCCGCATGATGTCGGAGACGCGCGTGCGTTCGCCCTCGCGCAGGCTCTGTGACAGGGACGTCCATGTTTGCGGCCTGGTTTTCTCGGCATTGCCGACGACCTGCGTCACCTCCGGCATGTCGGCGAATGTTTCCGGCTCGATCTGCGCCGCGCAACCGGTGACGACGATCCTTGCGGTCGGCTGTTCGCGGCGCACACGGCGGATGGTCTGCTTCGCCTGCCGGACGGCTTCCGCCGTCACTCCGCACGTATTCAGGATGACGAGATCGTCGGTCCCGCCCGCAGCCGCGCGACGGATGGCTTCCGATTCGACAGCATTGAGACGGCACCCGAAAGTCAGGACGTCGAGCCTGCCCGCACGGTCCGGCTCATTCACGCCGCAACGCCTTCGAACAATGCCGGATCGAGGCGGCCCTCGAACTCCAGTTCGACCGGACCGGTCTTGATGACGTGATCGTCGGCGCGCCAGTCGATGAAAAGATCTCCGCCCGGCAGAGTCACCCGCACCTTTCGGTCGGCCAGATTGTTCCGGGCCGCCGCGACCGCGACCGCACAGGCCGCCGTCCCGCAGGCTTGCGTAAGGCCCGTGCCGCGCTCCCATACCTTCATGACGATATGGTCGCGCGCGGCGACACGGGCGAGCGTGATATTGGCCTTCTGCGGGAAGATCGGGTTGGTCTCGACCGAATGGCCGACCTCGCCGAGGCCGTGCAGTTCCACATCGTCATCGACGAAGAATACGGCGTGCGGATTGCCCATGTTGACCGCCGAGAACGTCCGGAAGGCCGGATCGGCGGGCCCGTCCGGCAATGCGACGCGGCTCGTATCGCGCACCGCATCACGCAACGGAATCTCGTTCCACCCCAGCCGCGGCTTGCCCATGTCGACAGAGAACATCCATGCGCCCATGCGGCGGCATTCGAGCAGGCCTGCGATCGTCTCGACGACCAGTTCCTTGCGGGCATCATGGCGCATCAACCACCAGGCGACGCAGCGCGTGCCGTTGCCGCAGGCGCCGGCTTCCGTGCCGTCGATGTTGTAGATGCGCACGAAGGCATCCGTGCCGGGCGTGCGCGAGTCGTGCAGCACCATCAATTGGTCGAACAGCAGGCCTGCGCCCCGCCCGATGGCGCGCGCTTCGGCGTCGCTCACCGCAATGGCCAAGCCACGCAGATCGAGCACCACGATCTCGTTGCCGAGACCGTTCATCTTTGCGAATGGCAGGTTTGCGAGCGGGCTCATGGAAGCGTCACCGTCTCAATTTCGTCGCGGTTGCGCTTCTATATAGGCGCAACCACAACGCGCACCAAATTTGTGCGGTCGGGTCTGGGCCCGGATCGTCTCGTCAGCGTTTCCTTTGTGGCGTATTGATCAGAAGCCGTGATGATTCGCGCGACGCGACGCATGGCGATTTCCGGAGCAGATTGAAATGAAGGCTGTTGCACAGTCCCCCTTGCGTGCATGGCTGGCCGGGTTAGCGGTCGGCTGTCTGGTGACATTCGGTTCCGTGGCCGCCATGGCTCAGGCTACGCCCGGCGCGAGCGGCGCGCCCACGACTCCTCCGGCCGCCTCAAATCCGGCCCCCTCCACGCCCGCGACCCCTGCGCCTGAAGCGCAGGTCTCCCCTCCTCCGGGCGAAGTTCCGGCCGACGGGGCCGCCGTGGTTCGCATGACTTATCCGGCCAGGCCCGTGGCGTCGCTCGCCGGCACCGCCACATGGGATCAGGGCTTCGGGTCCATCATGGCGGCGTTCGAGAAAGTCCGCACCGAGATGAAGACCGCAAACCTCGCGGCGGCCGGACGCCCTGTGGCGGTCTTCCTTGAAACCGACGATGAGGGCTTCAAGTACGAGGCGATGATTCCGTTGGCCGCTCCTCCGGGCGGCGGCGGAGCGGTCGGCAACGGGGTCCGGATCGGCCTGACCCCCACAGGCGAGGTGCTGAAATTCCAGCATCGCGGCGCCTACGACGATATCGACGCCACCTACGAGGCCATTACGGCCTATCTCGACGAGAAGGGGCTGAACGCCGCTAACCTGTTTGTCGAGGAATATCTGAACGACGTTCAGGGGCCCGACGACAACGAACTGGCGATCGACATCTACGTGTTCATGAAGTAGCGGGCGCGCCCCGCTACTTCGGATTTGCCGGGCGCGTCTCAGTTCGGACGCTTGAACAACCCGCCATACACGGCCTTGCCGATTACATGGCCCTGCATGGCGGCCAGCACCTTGGCGCGCGTTTCGAACATGTCGGCTGTCGGCTCGACATTGAGTTCAGTGTCCAGCGCATAGATCTCGAACATGTAGTGATGCAGGGGACCCGCGGCCGGCGCGCCGGGGCCGCGATAGACCTGACCGGTGGCGCTGACCTGATAGGAGCCGTCCGGAAGTTTGGCGCCCTTGGGCGCGCCCTCTGCGAGACTCGTGACGGTCGGCTTCATGCCCCAGACGAGCCAGTGAAGCTGATCTTCCGTCGTCTTGTTCCGAACGCCTTCCAGATCGCGCATGTGCAGCACGAGGCTCTTGGCGGCGGGCGGAACGTTCGACCATGACAGCGCGGGCGACGTGCCTTCGCCGGGCGCAGTGCCGGGCTGCGCCTGCGAATATTTCAGCGGGATCATTCCGCCGTCCGGAAAGGCCGTGGAGGTCAGCACCATCGGCAAAGGAGCCGGCGGCGCGGCGGGCGCCTGCGCGAAAGCGGATGCGGCGGAAATCGAAAATGCCAACGCGAATGCTGCTGTAATGCGCATGCTGTCCTCCCCGATGTTATTCCGGAAAGGTCGCACAGGTCCCGAAAGCCCACAAGGGCGGGGAGTTCAGTCGCCCGCCAGCGCCATGTCGTCGCGATGGATCATTTCGGCGCGGCCGGGCGCGCCGAGCACGCTCTCGATATCGCGCGAGTTGCGGCCCACCAGTTGCAGCGCCTGATCGGCGTCGTAGCCGATGAGGCCGCGCCCGAGTTCCTCGCCGCGCGCGCCGCGAATGATCACGCAATCGCCGCGCGCGAACAGGCCTTCGACGCGGGTGACGCCGGCCGGAAGCAGGCTCTTGCCCTGCATCAGAGCCCGCGCCGCGCCTTCGTCGAGATGCACGGTGCCGCGCGGCTCCATCGAACCCGCAATCCATTTCTTGCGCGCGGTAAGAGGCGTCGATGGCGACAGAAACCAGGTGCAGGGCTTGCCGTCCTGAATACGGCGGATCGGGTTCGTCACGCGGCCGTCGGCGATCACCATGTGACAACCGCCCGTGGTGGAAATTTTCGCGGCCTCGATCTTGGTGAACATGCCGCCGCGCGAAAATTCCGAAGCCGCGCCGCCCGCCATGGCTTCGATCTCCGGCGTGATGCGCGGCACGACCGGCAACAGCTTCGCGTCCGGATTGGTGTGCGGCGGGGCGGTGTAAAGCCCGTCGATGTCGGAGAGCAAAATCAGCAGATCGGCGCTCGCCATCGTGGCGACGCGCGCCCCCAGACGATCGTTATCTCCGTAACGGATTTCATTGGTCGCGACGGTGTCGTTTTCGTTGATGACCGGCACGGCGCGCAAATCGAGCAGGCGGCCGATGGTCTCGCGCGCATTGAGATAGCGGCGGCGCTCCTCGGTGTCCGTGAAGGTGACCAGAATCTGGCCAGCCGTGATGTTGCGGTCGCCAAGCACTTCCGACCATGTGCGGGCGAGCGCAATCTGCCCTACCGCAGCGGCGGCCTGGCTGTCTTCAAGCCGCAGCGGCCCGCGCGGCAGTTTCAGCACCGTGCGGCCGAGCGCGATGGAGCCTGACGACACCACCATCACATCGGCCCCGCGACGGTGCAGGTCGGCGAGATCGTCCGCCAGCGCCACGAGCCAGTCGCGCTTGATCGCACCCTTTTGCTGGTCCACCAGCAGGGAGGAGCCGACTTTCACCACGATCCGGCGAAAGGACGAGAGTTCGGGAAGCTGGGTCAAGCGCGCAAAGCCGGTTGGATGTCGGTGTGGATGAAATCGCCGCCCCTGAAGAGCAGCGGCGCATCCACCATTCACGCACCGGCATAAGCCATGCAGTCCCGGAAGTTCAAGCGGGCTTTAGGGTCACGGGCTCCACGGGCGCGCTTCGGCTTCTTTCTCCTCGACTGCCCTGTAAACCCCGATCACCGATGCCAAGGCCCGCAGGGCTTCGGTGACGCCTTGCGTGGTTGGGGCCGAGAGCGCCAGCGGCGAACGACGCTTCTCGTCTTCCGCCAGAGCAGGGCCGTGGGTGCGCATGGCGCGCTTGAGCCGCTCCATCTGGGCTTTCAGGGTCGCCTCGTCCACCAGATCGGACTTCGACAGCGCGACGATCTCGGGCTTCTGGTCGAGGCCGTTGCCATAGGCGGCGAGTTCGGTGCGGATCGTCTTGTAATCGCGGCCCGCATGTTCTCCGGACACGTCGACCAGATGCAGCAAGACCCGGCAGCGCTCGACATGACCCAGAAAGCGGTCGCCGAGCCCAAGGCCTTCGTGTGCGCCCTCGATCAGGCCCGGAATGTCCGCGAGGACGAATTCGCGCCCGTCCACCTTCACGACGCCAAGCCCCGGATGCAGCGTGGTGAAGGGATAGTCGGCAATCTTGGGTTTCGCAGCCGATACGTTCGCCAAAAACGTTGATTTCCCGGCGTTGGGCAGCCCAACCAGCCCCGCGTCGGCGATAAGCTTCAGCCGCAGGATGATGGTCATCTCGATGCCGACCTGACCGGGATTGGCGCGGCGGGGCGCGCGATTGGTCGAGGTCGTGAAATGCAGGTTGCCGAAGCCGCCGTTGCCGCCCTTGGCGACCACGACCTTCTGGCCGACTTCGGTGAGATCGGCCAGAAGCGTCTCGCCGTCCTCGTCGAAGATTTGCGTGCCGACCGGCACTTTGAGGACCGCGTCGGAGCCGCGCGCGCCCGCCCGGTTCCGGCCCATGCCGTGACCGCCGGTCTTGGCCTTGAAATGCTGCTGGTAGCGGTAGTCGATCAGCGTGTTGAGGCCGTCCACGCATTCGGCGATCACATCGCCGCCGCGCCCGCCGTCGCCGCCGTCCGGCCCGCCGAATTCGATGAATTTTTCGCGCCGGAACGAGACGCTGCCTGCGCCGCCGTCGCCGGAACGGATGTAAATCTTGGCCTGATCGAGGAATTTCATGGGTTCGTCCTAGGACAATTCAGGCCGAAGCCGAAGGAAATTCGTTCGGCTTCACGCCTTGCGCAGCGAAACGGCCATTTCGGCGACGGGCACGAAGAGAAGTCTGGCCCGCATCATGGTGCTCGCGGCCTTCGGCCCCTGGAAGGCCAGGGTCTCCTCGAAGTTCAGATCTTAGGTCGAGCCATCCACCCGGGTGCGGGCCTTGTAGGCAAGCCGCACCTGCGCGTCCCCTACGTCAATGTCCGGCGGCCCCAGCAGATCGTCCCGGCGGCCAGTGATGCGCCCGCCCGCGATCGTGAAGGTCCAGACGCGCCGTTCGCGCTGGCCGTCGGAAAAATTCAGCGTCTGCGTCAGGGTCAGGCTGTTGGGACCGGGCTTGCCGACCAGAAGCGCCTTCACGCCGCGGGTCCGCCCCCTGACGATTTCGCGAAACGTGCCCTCACCGGTCACCCGACCGGAGAAGAATTCCAGCATGCGCGCCTCGCCGCCCGCCCGAGCGAACCCGGGCAAGAAAAGAGCGGACGGAAAAGCGGCCACAAAGGCGCGGCGCGACAGCATGAAAATCTCCGGCGAGATGCGCCCCCGGCTTTCACCGGGAGCGCGTTCCTTCAGATATTGACCCGGCAGTCCCCGGCGCAAGTCCGGTGCGGTCGAACATTGCCGCGATCGATCCAGTCCTCCCGGGTCATGCGGCGGGTTTCGCAAGGCAGCGATCCGCCGCGCGCGGGCGCATCGCATGTTCCGCGCCCGCAAGCCGCAAAGCCGGCCTTTTCGAGCACCCGCAGCGAGGCCGGATTGTCCGGCAGCGCGCTGGCCTGCATCTCGTCGATGTCAGTCCAGCGGAAGCCCAGATCGACCATTTCGGCGGCGGCTTCCGACATCAGGCCGCGGCCCCAGTAAGGCTGGCCCAGCCAGTAGCCGAGTTCCAGCGCTCCGTCGTCCTTGGGCGTCAGGCTGATGCAGCCGATGAGTTCGCCCGGCTGCCGCTTCTTCGTCAGCGCCAGCGTCAGCGTCAGGGACTCGCCGCGCGCATTGGCGGAGCGGGATGTGAGTATGAACTCCGCCGCAGCCCCTTCCGGGTATGGATGCGGAATGCGGGCGGTTTTCGTGGCTACGTCCCTGTCGCCCGCGAGGCGAGCAATTTGCGCGGCATCGGCGGCGCGCGGCCAGCGCAGCCAGAGCCGATTGGTTTCGAGCCGAAACACATCGTCGCAAAGCAAATCAGGGAACATGCCCGTTCTCCCAGTCCGGGCGCCGGAGCGCCAAAAGCACGAAGGGGAAGTGGCTTCCCACTTCCCCCGGGCCTTTTTGAGGCTTGGACTGGTCTCGGGCTGGAGCCGCTTGGGGCTTTTCGCTTGCGAGTTGGTCTTTTGAGGACCGTCCACCGGGGGCTTTGGAAGCCGGTGGAGGGTCCTTCGTTTACCCTACACCGTTATTCGGCTGCCTGTTGTTTCGGGGCAGCTACTACGGTCACGCTAGCTCGGCCGGTGGCGCTGCTCTTGAAGAGCACCTTGCCGTCGGTGAGCGCGAAGAGAGTATGGTCGACGCCCATGCCGACGTTCGCGCCCGCATGCCACTTGGTGCCGCGCTGACGAATGAGAATGTTGCCGGCGATGACGTTCTCGCCGCCGAACTTCTTCACGCCAAGACGGCGGCCGTCAGAATCGCGACCGTTGCGCGAAGAGCCGCCTGCTTTTTTGTGAGCCATGATCCTGCTCCTGAGCCGGCAAGGACCTGGGGTCCAGCCGGGAAAATTGCGATGTTCCCGGTCTCTATACCGGAAACGGGTTCCTTTGAAAACAGTTCAGCGAAACCGCCGGAACTGTTACGCGGCGTTGATGCCGGTGATCCTGACGATCGTCAGATCCTGCCGGTGTCCGCGCTTGCGCTTGGAATTCTTGCGGCGGCGCTTCTTGAAGGCGATGACCTTCGGGCCGCGAGCCTGCTCGACGATCTCGGCCTTGACGGACGCGCCCGCGACCTGCGGGGTGCCGACCGTGGCGTTATCGCCGTCGACCAGCATCAGGACTTCGTCGAAGGAGATCGCATCGCCAGCGTTTCCGGCGAGATGCATAATGGTAATCGTGTCTTCGGCGGCGACCTTGTATTGCTTGCCGCCGGTTTTGATGACTGCGAACATCGTTTTCTCCGTGTTCAAACCGCACTGACGGGGAATCCGGCGCGCGGCTTTTTGGCAGAAGTTTCAACCAGCTAGTTCCCACGCCCGGCCGAGGCCAAACGAAAAACGCGGCGTGAGCCGCGTTGGAACGACCGCTCTATACGGAGCGCCGCCCGGACTGTCAACGAAAACCGGCATGCGGTCTGGCCTACATGCGCGCGGCGGGCTGGACCGCCGCCTGGCGAACAGGCCGGCGATTTTCCCAGCGCCGGGCGAGACCATTGAACCAGTCGCGGGCAGGCGCTTCGATCCACCGGTACGTCATGGCCGAGACCGCGAGCGTCAGGCCGATGTTGATCGCGAACAGGGCGAAATCCAGACCCGCGTGGCCAAAACTCCACAGCTTGACCGGCGAGACGACGGGCGCAGTCAGGCCGAGGCCGGGCGCCTTCGAGGCCACGAAGGTCAGGGCCATCTTTTCCACGGAGAAGATCAGCAGGTGGACCATATAGATGGAATAGGACCAAAGACCCAGCGCCTGGATGGGGCGCGTGCGCATGAACCCCGACACGGCTCCCCGCTCGGCGGCGAAAGCGTAGATGACGACAGCGCAGATCAGGGGAGCAAACAGGCTGGTGGCGTCATAGCCGGTGAAGGCGAGGAAGATGGCCATGGCGAGGATCACGCCGACCTCCCCACCCGTGCTGCTGAGCAGCCGGCTGGAGGAAGAGCGCACCAGCGAATAGGTCGCGCTGCCGAGGAAAAAGCCATAAATGCAGCGGAAAAGTCCGAAATCGTGCGTCGTGGCCAGCCACTGATCCGAGAAAAGCGCGACCCCTGTGGCGCCGATGAGCGCCAGCAGCAGATACATGAACGTGCGCGGGCCAAACAGCAGGACCGCCACGGCATAGAGCAGATAGGTGTAGAACTCGACGCCGATGCTCCAGGCCGCCGTGTTCCAGCTCGTCGTTCCGAAGATGTCGAGAGCCTGCACAAGGAACACATTGCCGACGAGCGCTTCGACCGAGCGGTCCGCCGTGAACGGCGCTCCGTCCAGCGGAAGCGTCATGAAGCGCGAGGCCAGCAACTTTGCGATTTCGAGCAGCACGAAGCCGCCGAGCAGCGCGATATGCAGCGGCCATACGCGGCCGAAGCGGCGGATCATGAAACCCTGCGCGCGCAGCCCCGTGTCGAGCCGGTGGCCGTAGGCATGAGCGATCACGAATCCGGAGAGAACGAAGAAGAAATCGACGAAGAAAACCGCGTTCTTGTACCAGGCTTCCGCATGCAGTGCGTGCGCCACCGGCACATGATAGGCCGTGACGAGCAGCGCCGCGACGCCGCGCCAGGCGTCGAGCGCCTCGTAGCGATGAGTTTCCTGTCCGGTCGGAAGCCGTTCGGTCATCTTGAACCTCTCAGGTGAAAACCCTGCGGAACATTGCTTTTGCAAATGCATATTGTCGAAGCTTTTGTCGCATATGATGATCGATCACGGCCCGCAGGCCGCGAACGCCCAGCGCGCTGGTCTTTTCGAAAAGCGCTTGCGGCTGCGCGCCGAAGTCCTTCTTGAAACTTTCGGCTCCGATGGTGAAATCGAAGTTCCGCAGCCCGCGCTCGATGCACCACTCGATCGTCTTGAGGAACATCTGGATGCCCGGGGAATAATTCCGCCAGCGATCCGGTTCGAGCGTCGGGAAGATCATGTGAAATGTTTCATTCGCCACCAGCCCGTATCCGGTAGCGATGATCTCGTCATCGACACACAGGATGGCGATGGCCGCAAGAGACTCGCCTTCGTCGGACTCAAGCAGCTGCGCATAAAACTCCGCGCCGCCCGGAACCTGCAGAATGTCGTTGCGGGCCAAATCGGCGCAGCGTCGTGCGCGCTGTCGCCGCATGGTCTCGAAAGCCTGGCGACGCTCTTGCGCACTTGTTGCGACGGAAAATGTTAGCTTTCCGCGCTTGCGAAGCTTGCGCTGACGCTCGAACATCTTGGACGCGAACTTCGGGTCGAGCGCTTCCTTGATCCATTCGGCGAAACTGCTGGCAAGCGGCACGCACCATGCATTCAGACCCATGGGGCGAACATCATCAAGAAGCATAAGCGGGTTCAGGACGTCCCCGATCCTCTCAGGCATCTTCTGAAGATGGATCACATCGGCCCGTGGCAGATGCCGGCAGACCTGGTCCCATATCTGCTGCATCTGGCGTCGATCAGGCGAAAATCCTTCGGCCACGACGGGACCGGTGTAATCCGCCGCTCCCAGATCCACGAAGGCCAGCCTGATCAGGCCTTCCGGCGTAGTCCTGCGTTCAAAGGGAAGCAGCATCAGCGGTGCGCCGCCGCTGTCCTGAATTTCCATCACGAGCCATTCGGCAGACTGGGGACCCGCAAAGTGAATGGCCCAGGAGACAAACCAGTCCGACTTCTGGAAGGCCGTGGCGTGACCCTCGTGATCCATCGCCTTCCAGACAGGCGAGACAGATTCGAGAGTGCGATGCACGACGATGGCCGGAGCAATTTCTTCCGGGGCTTTGCGCCGGGCTAAGAGTGCTTGGATCACGCCGAGCCATCATCCTATGAATTTTGAAGACTATCTTCAAATCCCTTCGATGAATCAAACATTTCTGGCGGGAATGCTTAACGACAAGCTATGAAACGAAAATGGCCGGAGCTTTCGCTCCGGCCGCGGCTTGCGAGTTTTTCTATTAAAGATCCTTGATGATCTCGACGATCTCGCGGCTGTCCGGATCGACGATCACGACATTCTCGCCGACCAGCACAAACTCGTACTCACGCAGTTCGGGCTCCTCGGTGATGATCATGTCCGGAAAGTCGACCAGAGTGACGGTCTGCGGAACCTTCTCGCCGATCTTGAGGGTGACGTTAATGTCGCGCGGACCCTTCCAGACCTTGCGGGCTTCCGCGATGATCTTCGGGCGCTTGCTGGACGCAATCGTCAGCTTTCCCCTTGTCGCCGCGCGCGCCTGCGCATTGCTGTTGAGCACATACACGACCTTGCGGGTCTTGGGCTCGACAATGACGATCTCGTTCCGCACCACGACATAATCGTAACCACGATATTGCGGGACGATCTCGACGACTTCACGCGGCAGCGGTTGGAACTTCACGCGTGTCGGCACCGTGACGCCCACGGAGACCGAGAAGTTAACGTCCGTGCGCGCTTCGCGCTTGTCCTTGAGGACATTGACGACCCGTTCCTGCTTTTCAGGCTCGATGTTGACGTTGGCATTGGCGTTGACGGTCGTGTTCGACTGACCCGTCTGGTTGGCGCCGGTGCGGTTCTGGTCCTGCGTGTTGCGGTTCGCGTCCGCATTGGTGCGTTTCGGCTGATCCGCGCTCCGGTTGGGGTCGGCGGGCCGATTGGCATTCTGCGCATTGTTGCGGTTGGGGTCGGCGGGCGCCTGCGCATTGGTCTTCTTGTCGTCCGTCGGAGCCGCCGCATTGCTGCGGTTGGGGCTCTGGGCATTGTTGTTTGCATTGCCCTGTGTGGCCGGAGCGGGATCCTTCTTGTCCGCATTGCGGTTGGGCTCGTTGCGCTTGTCCTGCGCGTTCTGGTCGTTCTTGCTGTTTTCGCCCTGCGCGGTGCTGCGGTCGTTGCGGGGCTGCGGAGTTTGGGCCTGCCCGGTGTTGGCGTCATTCTTGTCCTTGTCGCGCCCCTGCGCCTGGCGATTTGGCTCGCCCTTCTTGTCGTCCTGCGCGCTGCGCGCCTTGTCCTTGTCGGCATTGCCCTGCGCCTGATTAACGCGCGCCTTGTCCTTTTCCTTGTCCTTATCCGCGTTGCCCTGCGCCTGGTTGGCGCGCGCCTTGTCCTGCGCTGCCTCGGACTTGCCCGGAGACTGCGCGGCGGCAGGCGTCTGCATGTTGCGGGGACGTTCGGTGTTGCCATTGTTAGGCTGGGCGTCCTGCGCCCAAGCGGCGCCAATCGCCAGAGGCGCGATCGCGACGGTAGCCAAAAGAATTTTCCGCATGGTGGTGTCCTCGTGCTTTCACGCTGCCCCGTTGTCGATAATGCGAAGGAAGCCCAACCTGTTCCGCGCGATGCATGTCTGCACGGCCCAGTCGCGGTAACGGCGACGCTTCTGCGGCAATAAAGTCGCAACGCGCCGAATTGTTTAATGCTCAGCCTGCATTCGCTGAAGGGCTGCGCTAACGTCTCCACATGACGAACAAGATTGCGCTTCTGTCTTTCGCTATCGCCTGCAGCTTTTCCCTTGCCTCACAGGCCCAAACGGCGCCCAAGCCGGAAGAGCGCGGCACGCTCTCGCTTGTCGTCGAGAACGATATGTTCGTGAAGACGGATCGCGATTACACGAGCGGCGTGCGGCTCGGGTGGATGACGAGCCCGCAGGAAACCCCGGCTGCGGTGCTTCAACTGGCGAGATCGATTCCAATCTTCGCCGGCTGGGGCGTGGTGCGAGCCGAATATGCGCTCCAGCAGACGATCTTCACGCCACGCAACACGGCGCTTGTCGTGCCCGATCCCGCCGACCGGCCTTACGCGGGATGGTTGAACGCCAGTTTTGGACTGACCGGCGAGAGCGGCCCCATACTGGATCAACTCTCGATCGGCCTCGGCGTCATCGGGCCCGCATCGCTTGCACGCGAAGCGCAAAAGCTCGTGCATGACGTCAAGGGACAGACGAGTCCTGCCGGCTGGGCCTTTCAGCTTCACAATGAACCGACGCTGCAATTGCGCTACCAGCGCAGCTGGCGCGCCGTGGCGGCCTATTCGTTCAGTTCGGGCTTGGGCGTCGACTTCACACCGCATTTCGGCGGCGTCGTCGGCAACGCCTACACATTCGCCAATGCGGGCGCGACAATCCGGTTCGGGCAGGACCTGCAACAGGATTACGGCCCGCCACGGATCGGCCCGAGCGTTCCGGGCTCGGGCTTCTTCGCGCCGTCGAAGAAATTCAGCTGGTATCTGTTTGCAGGCGTCGAGGCGCGTGCGGTTGCGCGCAACATTTTCCTCGACGGCAATACATTCGAGTCGAGCCGGCGCGTCAACAAGCTGCCGTTTGTGGCCGATCTGCAGGCCGGGGCTGCTATCACGTTCGACCAGTTGCGGATTTCCTACACGCACATCTGGCGCACGAAGGAATTCCGCGGTCAGCCGACGAACGAAATCTTCGGCGCCCTCAGTGCGTCCCTGCGCTGGTAATCACGAAGCGTTGCATTGAAAAGACGCCTTGGGCTGCGCATATCGTCGCCGTCAGGAGGCACGATGGCGCGCAACCCCTATTATTCCGGTCCGTTGAGCGACCATTTCGACGGGACGCGATTTTTCATCCGGGGCATCACGCGCGACAAGACCCGCGCGGATCTCTGGCGCTGGTGGCGGCAGGGCGGCAAGCATGAATGGCCACGCCATGCGCCAGCCTTTCATGACCATCCTCCGCAACGCGTCGAGGGGAGCAGGCTGCGGGTGTCCTATGTGGGCCATGCGAGCATTCTGATCCAGACGCAGGGCCTCAATCTGCTGATCGATCCGGTCTGGAGCGAACGCGCAAGCCCCTTCGGCTTTGCGGGGCCCCGGCGCGTCAACCCTCCCGGCGTCTCGCTCGAAAGTCTCCCGCCGCTCGACGCCGTTCTGGTGACGCACAACCACTACGATCATCTGGATCTGAAGACGCTTTCTGCGCTCAACGCCCGGCACGGCGCGCGCATCCTGACTCCGCTCGGCAATGACACCATCATGCGCCGCCATGATTCCCGGCTGAAGGCGCAGTCGCATGACTGGGGCGCGCGCGTCGAGATCGGCAATGGCGTCGCGGTTCATTTCGAGCCATCCTACCACTGGTCGGCGCGCGGCTTGAACGACCGGCGGATGGCGCTGTGGTGCGCCTTCGTGATCGAGACGCCTTCAGGATCGATTTACCATATTGGCGACACGGGCTGGGGCGACGGGAAGATCTTCGCGGACGTGCGCGCGAAACATGGTCCGCCGCGCCTCGCGATCATACCGATCGGGGCCTACGAGCCGCGATGGTTCATGCGCGACCAGCATGTGAATCCGGAAGAGAGCGTGCGCGTTTTCCAGACTTGCGGGGCGCGGCTGGCGATGGCGCACCATTGGGGAACGTTTCAGCTCACGAACGAAGCCATCGAGGAGCCTGTGCGGGCGCTTCACGCAGCGCTTGATGCGGCGGGAGTCGACCGCGACCTGTTCGTGGTGCGGCGGCCCGGCCAGGTGCTGGATCTGGCGGACTGAATGGTAAACCGGACATTACGATGAAGCTTCGAATTCGTCGCAATTCTCGCCGGGTTTTCTAAAATCGCCGCGCGATGATGCCGGAACTTCATTCGCTGTTCCGGTTTTCATCATGGATACGTTTCTGGAATTCCTCGCCGCCTTTCCGCTGACCCTCTGGGGGTCGGTCGTGATGCTATTCAGGCCGGAATCGAACCTGAACATCTTTTATCTGTCGTCGTCCGCTTTGGTTGTGGCTGCGGTCTGGTACGCTTCCCCGGCTGTGAGGACGCGCGCATCCTCGCTCGCGGCCTACCTGCTGCCGGCCCGGGTGTTTCTGCATCCTTCGGCGCTGCTCGACTACAAGAACTATTTCGTCTTCCTGCTGGTGCGCGTCTTTTACTTCAGCACCATGGTGGTGACCGGCACGATGGTGGCGAACGCCTTTGCGGTCCACCTGTCCGACATCTTCGGCAGCAATCCTCTGGTGGAAGCGTCGATGTGGACCGTTCTGGCGGTCACGACAGTCGTCGAATTCCTCACGCTGGAACTCGGCTACTGGGTGGCGCATCGGATCATGCACGAGATTCCGTTCTTCTGGGAATTTCACAAGACCCATCACGCCGCAGAGGTGATGACGCCTGCGACGGCCGCGCGCGTTCATCCGGTGGATGACATGCTGGTGGCCAATGCGTCCGGCGTCTTCGGCGGACTGGGCCTGGCGATCTGCATGCAGGTTTTCGGGCGCGAGGCGCAGACGTTCACGCTGCTTCAGTACAACGCCATCTATTATGCCTACCTGCTGACGTTCTTTCACCTGCGCCACAGCCATGTGTGGATCGCCTGCACCGGATGGCTCGGCCATATCGTCCAGAGCCCGGCGCATCACCAGATCCATCATAGCGATGCTCCGCAGCATGCGGGCACGAATCTGGGATATTGCCTCGTCATCTGGGACTGGGCTTTCGGCACGCTGCATGTGCCGACCGAAGAAGACCGGCGCAATCTCGCCTTCGGCATCGGTCCCGAGGGCAAGGACTACCGAACGCTGTCGGATCTCTACATCCTGCCCTTCGTGAAACTTCTGCGCCCGTTGCGTGCGCCCGAAGAGCAGGAAAAGCAGCCCGCCGTCTGAGCGCATTGCGCGCGGGCGTCCGCCGTGATTTCCTGATCGCACAGGAGACATCATGGCGAACATCACGATCATCGCACAGGGTACGATGGGGAGCGGCGTCGGACGACGCCTTTCCGATCTCGGCCATCACGTCGGCACTGTTCTGGCCGGACGAAGCGAGGCGAGCGTGGAACGCGCCCGCGCGGCGGGCATGAAGGACGTCGCGCCGGCGCAGGCGGTCGATTGCGATCTGTTCCTGTCGATCCTGCCGCCGTCCGAGGCCGAGGCTCTGGCCCGGCAGATCGCTCTGCTGCTGCAAACCGCCCCCCGCAAGCCGACCTATGTGGATTGCAACGCCATCAGCCCGGACACGATGCGTTCCGTGGCGGCGATTATCTCCGCAGCGGGCGGCGAAGTGGTGGATGTGGGCATCATCGGCGGCCCCCCGAAGGGCGATGCAAGTCCGGCCATCTATGCGTCCGGACTCGCCGCCGCAAAGGTGCGGGACATGATCGGCCCCGGCCTCGACATTCGTGTGCTGGAGGGTCCGGTCGGGGCCGCCTCGGCTCTGAAGATGTGCTATGCGGGCCTCACGAAAGGCTTTCAGGCGTTGGGCATTTCCATGCTGGACGCCGCCGTGAAGGCTGGCGCAGGCGATGCGCTGATCGAGCAACTCGCCGAATCGCAGCCAGATTTCCTCGCCTATTTCGACCGTCAGGTTCCGGCGGCTTTTTCGAAGGCGTACCGGTTTGTCGGCGAAATGGAGGAAATTTCAGCGTTCCTGGCTGCGGGCGGAAATTCCGGCGCGTCAGCCATCTATGCCGGAATGGCCGAACTCTATGCGTCGACCACCGCCGACGTGGCTGGACCGCGCGAGCTGGTCGGGCGGCTCAACCGGCTTTTGAAGAAGGACTGAGCCGCAAAGGCTTCATTCAGCCGTGAAACCGCCTTCCGGCGTCAGGCGCAGATCGCCCGTCACGGGTCCCATCGTCCAGCGCGCCGTGGAGGCGATGCCGCCGAACGAGAAGATATGCGGCGACACGTCTCCCAGCCTTCCGCCTGCAGTCGCCTCCGCCACCTGGCGGATCAACGGATCGGGCGCGACGGTGCGGAAGGCCTGCTTGATGAGACCGCTGCGCTTGGCGAGCGCTTCGGCAGACGCGCGCACGCCGCACTTGCGGGCGAAGTTGAGCCAGGTCATCAGGCTCGTCGGACCCGCGAAGCCGACACGCACCGGAACGTGCAGGCCGCGATCGCGCAGCCATTCGATCCAGCGCAGGATCGGCGGCACGTCAAAACAGAATTGCGTCACGATATGCGGTTCCAGCCCGGCGCTTTGCGCGGCCGCCAGCTTGGTGACGAGGCTGCATTCGACTTCATCGTCCGACAGAACCGGATGTCCGTCCGGAAAGCCCGGAAGGCCGATGTCGCAAATGCCGTTGTTTTGCAGGACGCCGCTGTCGATGACCTGCTGAGCGTCCAGTACGGAGCCGGCGGGCGTGCCTGTGTCGCCGCCGATCAGCATGACGCGCGTCACGCGCGCCTCTGCATTGAGGCGTCCGAGCAGACGGTCGATCGCCCGCATGTCCTCGAAGTGACGCGCCGCGATGTGCGGGACAGGTTCCAGCCCCGCCTCGCGCACCGACATGGCGGTGGCGACCAGTTCGGTCGGATCGCGGCCCGGCAAGGCGGTGAGATAGACCGGCATGCCGCGATTGAGAATTCCACCGATGGTGCGGATATCGGCATTCGACGGGCGCGTCGCCTCGAAGGAGGCTTCGCGCATGAAATCGATGACGCGCTGCCTGGCGGTTCCGGCGTCGAGCGGCGGCGGCATCTTCGGCGCTCTCGATGTGTCGATCATCTGCAGCATTCCTGCCTCCGGTCAGTCGCGGCGGCGCGAGATCACGAAAGATTCGTCGTAGAACCAGAGTCCGTTGTTGGCGCGCAAGACTTCGCGCGTCGCGTCGAGATAGGCGCCCGTTTCGACAACCGGCGCGAGCCGCTCGTCCTCCACCTGAGCCACATAAATGGCGGCGTTCCACGCGGCGAAAAGGGTCGAGGTGCCGATGGAGCCTTCAACTTCGCTCGGCAACGTATGCATGTCGTAGCGGAACAGCGATCTGGAGTCGGAACCTGCGTTGAAGTTCATGTCGCGGCCTGCAGAGCCCAGTTCCTGTTTCACCGCTTTCAGCAACTCGTGGCGGTCGGTGATGAAGGGACTGTCGTCCGGCCAGACCTTGCGGATGATCTCCATGCCGGGATCGTTGCCGTAGGAATGGATGCCGATCAGCCGGCCGCCCGGACCCAGCGCGCGCGCCAGCGGGGCAATGACGCGCTTGGCCTTGAAGGCCGTGGAGGCGCGCGCCCGATAAGGCTGCGATGCGATGACCAGATCGTAATTCGCCGTCGTGGCGCCAAGCTTCGGGATGATCGGATCGAGCAGGAACTTGTGGTCCTCCCGATACAGGACCAGCACGGTGGGGCGCTCATAGACCGAGCCGCCCGTCTGCTGATTGACGGTGGCCTTCCAGTTGGCGGCGAGGAACGGCTCCAGCGCGGTGATCTGGGATTCGAAGGCGTGGGACGTGTTGCCGCGGAGCGCGACCTCGTTCCAAACGAGGCTTGATGCTGCTGTGAGGGAGCGCACCGAAAGACGGGGCGCATCCGCATAGGCCATGTTGGTCAGCACCAGCACGGTGCCGGGATGTTCGAAGAAGCGGTCGGCGACTTTCTGCAACGTCAGCCGCACGTCTTCGAGGCTGATCTCCTTGCCGACGATATAAAACGGCACGGTCGGAAAGCGATCGTGCATGGAGCGCATCACGCGCGTCATCACCGAGCCGTCGCCGACGCCGGCGTCGAAGACCCTCACGGCGGGCGGCCGCGGATGGATGTTGCCGAGTTCATGTGAGACGCGATTGGCGATCTCCCACTTCTCGCTGCACGTATTGACGAAGAGCAGATACTTCTGGCGGTTGTCGTAGAAGCGGAAATTGGTGCGCGCATCCGTGTCGCCGTCGCGCTGAACCGGCGTGAAGGTGCGGGCAGGTTCGGACGCTTCGGTCGGGGAGGAGGCCGCGCCGGCCGAATGACCGTTCTGGGCGGATGCGGGCGCGGGACGCTTGCGGGTCACGATGGCCTGTCGCCCGTCGCCCGGCGGATGAGCGGCGATGTAGCTGCGAATCCGGTCCAGGGTGTCGGTGGTGATGCGCCCGCCGTTGCGAAGGCGCGAGACCAGCTTGCCGTCGTTGATCGAGGCCCGCCCGAAGGTGGATTCCGCAACGCCCGCCTGCCGGCAGTAGTCGCTGATTTCGTGAAGCAGTTCCTCCGCCCTCACCGTTCCCTCCTGAGCGAAGCCGTAAGCGCGGCTTATCATCCAAGCAGGCCGCAGCGAGGCGCCGGGGTCAACCACAAAAATTCCCAAATTGGCCGTGGGATTTCCGTGGGCAAGCGGCCGGCGGCTTGATTGCTGGCGCGGCGCGCGAGCGCGTGGCATGGCGTTGAGGATGATTTCCGCCGCCGAATCGGTTGCGGCGCCGACGCGCCGCCCGCGCATCCGCCGCCTGACGCTGAGCGAGTTCCGGTCCTACCCGGCGCTCGACCTGCGCGTCGATGCGGATGTGATCGCCCTTACGGGCGACAACGGCGCGGGCAAGACCAACCTGCTGGAAGCATTGTCGTTTCTCACTCCGGGGCGCGGCTTGCGACGCTCCGATCTGGCCGAATGCGCCTGGGATCGCGGCAGCGGCGGCTGGGCGGTTTCGGCGGATGTGCGCGAACCCGGCAGTTCGGTTCAACTGGGCACCGGCATCGACCCCCCTGCCCCGGGCGTTTCGCAAACGCGGCGCTACCGCATCGACCGCGCGCCCGTCTCGACGATCCGCGACTTCGCCGACCATGCGCGGGCCGTATGGCTGACCCCCGCAATGGACGGGCTTTTCAACGGCCCGGCGGGCGAACGTCGGCGATTTCTTGACCGGCTGGTGCTGGCGGTGGACGCCGACCACGGCTCGCGGGTGAACGCGCTGGAAAAGGCGCTGCGCAACCGGAACCGCCTTCTGGAAGACAACATTCGCGATCCGCACTGGCTCGACGCGGCCGAACGTGAAGTGGCCGAAATGGCGGTCGCGGTGGCGGCCGCCCGTTTCGAGACCGTGTCGCGGCTGGCCGGCCTGATTCGCCAGACGCGCGACGAGGCTTCGGCGTTCCCGTGGGCAGATGTGCAGCTCTCGGGCTTCATAGAGGATCAGCTTGGCGGTGAGCCGGCGCTGGAGGTCGAGGAAGCCTATCGGCGCGTGCTGCGCGACAACCGCGGGCGCGACGCCGCCGCGGGCCGGACGCTGATTGGACCGCAATCCAGCGATTTGCTGGTGCGTCACGGGCCGAAACAGACCGACGCGGCGCGTTCCTCCACGGGAGAGCAGAAAGCGCTTCTGGTCGGGCTCATCCTCGCGCACGCCCGCCTGGTCAGCGAAATGAGCGGAATTGTGCCGTTCGTCCTGCTCGACGAGATTGCCGCCCACTTTGATCCCACCCGTCGCGCCGCCCTTTACGGCGGTCTGGAACAGCTTGGCGCACAGGTCTGGATGACGGGTGCGGACGCGGCGGCCTTCGAGGGGCTGGGAGACCATGCTCAGATCTTCCGCGTGACGCCCGGCAAGGTTCAGCCCGCATGAATGCGCCGCTCACGAAAATTCCGCCGCTGCCTGCCCGCGCCCGCGAGTTGCTGAAGTCCGTATTCGGCTACGAGGACTTTCGGCCCGGGCAGGAACAGGCCATCGCGCGCGTGGTGGCCGGGCAACCGCTGCTCGCCGTCATGCCGACCGGCAGCGGCAAGTCGATGTGCTACCAGCTTCCCGCCCTGATCGACGGCGGGCTGACCGTCGTGGTGTCGCCTCTCATTGCGCTGATGCGCGATCAGGTGAGCCAGATGCGCTCGCTCGGGATCGCGGCCGCGACGCTCAATTCCATGAACGAGCAGGCCGAGTCCGACGACACATGGACGCAATTGCGGGCCGGCGATATCCGCCTCCTGTTCGTGTCGCCCGAGCGTCTGGCGATGGACGGATTGCAAAACGCGCTGCGGCGTCTGGGCGTGCGGCGTCTGGCCATCGACGAAGCCCATTGCGTCTCCGAATGGGGTCACGATTTCCGCCCCGAATACCGCGACATTCGCCGCGCGGTCGAAAACCTCGGCAACGTGCCGGTGCTGGCCCTGACAGCGACCGCAGATCACAACACGCGCGCCGACATCGTCGAGCGACTTTTCGGAACGCCGCCCGAAATCATCGTCCACAGTTTCGACCGGCCCAATCTGGATCTGGCTTTCGCCGCCAAGGACCAGCCGCGCAAGCAGTTGAGCAGCTTTCTCGACCGTCATCGCGGCCAGAACGGGATTGTCTATTGCGCCTCGCGCGCCAGGACGGAATCGCTGGCGGACTATTTCCAGCGAAATGGCCACGAGGCCTTCTGCTATCATGCCGGGATGGATCAGCGGGATCGCAACCGCAACCAGGATCGCTTCCTGCGCGAGGATGGCGTCGTGGCGGTAGCGACGGTCGCATTCGGCATGGGCATCAACAAACCGGACGTGCGCTTCGTGTGTCACGCCGACATGCCGTCGAGCGTTGAATCCTACTATCAGGAAATCGGCCGGGCCGGCCGAGATGGACTGCCGGCCCATACGCTCACTCTCTACGGGCTGGACGATATGGCGTTGCGCCGTCGCCAGATCGACGAGCGCGACATCGGCGAAGAGCGCAAGCGCATCGAGATGCGCCGCCTCGACGCGCTGATCGGGCTCTGCGAAGCCTCCTCCTGCCGTCGCCAGACCCTGCTGGCCTATTTCGACGAGGCTGCGGAGCCCTGCGGGCGCTGCGACGTCTGTCAGGGACGGGTGAAACTCTACGACGGCACGATCGACGCCCAGAAGGCGCTATCCGCCGTGGTGCGCACCGGGCAGCGTTTCGGAGCGGCCTATCTGGCCGATATCCTGACCGGGCAGACGTCCGATCAGGTCACCCGCAACGGTCATGAGGCGATCAAGACTTTCGGGGTCGGCCGGGATCGGCCCAAGCAGGTCTGGACAGGCGTCTATCGTCAATTGTTCGCAGCCGGCGCGCTGGCGACCGCCAGCGAGGAATTCGGCGGCTTCTGCCTGACCGAAAAGGGCGACGACATCCTGCGGGGCCGCGCGACGATCAGCCTGCGCGATGCGGCGGCCCCGAAGGAGCGGTCGCGCTCAAGGACTGCGGCGGCGCGGGAAGTCGTGGATGTGGACGAGGCGTTGCTGGCCGCGCTCAAGAAGTTGCGCCGCGAAATCGCTCGCGACGAGGGCGTGGCGGCCTTCATGGTCTTCCCCGACCGCACCCTGATCGACATGGCCGAGAAACGTCCCGCCACGCTCGACGACATGGCGCTGGTCCACGGCGTCGGCGACCGCAAGCTGAAGCGCTATGGCGACGCCTTTCTGGAGGCGATTGCGGGCGCGTCGTAAGCGGGCTTTCGGGGGGCAATTCCGGCGAGGGCGAAATTCTGCAAAAAACCTTGGGGCATCGCGTTATTTTCGTGCATTCAGACCCCCTTTCAGGGTAAGTTGCCGCGATACGAATCAAGCTGCTCCGGCACACCGGACCGAACCTCCGCGAAAGCACCAGAATCGATGGCAGAACCCGCTCCGATTTCGCCTGAGTCCGAGGGCGCCCCGAATGCTTACGGGGCCGATTCCATCAAGGTTTTGCGCGGCCTCGACGCCGTTCGCAAACGCCCCGGCATGTATATCGGCGATACTGACGACGGCTCGGGCCTGCACCACATGGTCTATGAGGTGGTGGACAACGCCATCGACGAGGCGCTCGGCGGCCACGCGACGCTCGTCACCGTCACGCTGAACCCCGACGGCTCCTGCACGGTCACCGACAACGGGCGCGGCATCCCCACCGACGTGCATTCCGAAGAGGGCGTGTCGGCAGCCGAAGTCATCATGACCCAGCTTCACGCGGGCGGTAAGTTCGACCAGAATTCCTACAAGGTTTCGGGCGGCCTTCACGGCGTCGGCGTCTCGGTCGTGAACGCGCTGTCGAAATGGCTGAAGCTTTCGATCTGGCGCGACGGCAAGGAGCATTTTGTCGAATTCGCCCATGGCGATGTGGTGGCGCCGCTCGTGGTTGTCGGCCCCGCCGAGATGGACGGCGACAAGCCCAAGCGCGGCACGCAGGTCACGTTCCTGCCCTCCGAAGAAACCTTCACGATGGTCGAGTTCGACTACGCGACGATCGAACATCGCCTGCGCGAACTGGCGTTCCTCAACAGCGGCGTCCACATCATTCTCACCGATGCGCGCCATGCGGAAGTCAAGCGCGAGGATCTGTATTACGAAGGCGGGCTTGAAGCTTTCGTGCGTTATCTGGACCGCGCCAAGCAGCCGCTCGTCACCAAGCCGGTGATGATCCGCGGCGAACGCGACCGCATCACGGTCGAAGTCGCCATGTGGTGGAATGACAGCTACCACGAGAACGTGCTGGCCTTCACCAACAACATTCCGCAACGCGACGGCGGCACGCATCTGGCCGGCCTTCGGGCGGGCCTGACCCGTCAGGTTACCGGCTATGCGGACAGTTCGGGCATTGCCAAGCGCGAGAAGGTTTCGCTCACCGGCGACGATTGCCGCGAGGGCCTGACCTGCGTGCTTTCGGTGAAAGTGCCGGACCCGAAGTTCTCGTCGCAGACGAAGGACAAACTTGTTTCGTCGGAAGTGCGGCCCGTGGTTGAAGGTCTCGTCAACGAGATGCTCAACCAGTGGTTCGAGGAACATCCGCAGGATTCGAAGATCATCGTCACAAAGGTGGTCGAGGCAGCCCTCGCCCGCGAAGCCGCCCGCAAGGCGCGCGAGCTGACGCGCCGCAAGGGCGCGCTGGACGTGGCGAACCTGCCCGGCAAGCTCGCCGATTGTCAGGAGCGCGATCCGGCCAAGTCCGAACTCTTCATCGTCGAGGGCGATTCCGCCGGCGGCTCCGCCAAGCAGGGACGCAACCGCGAGTATCAGGCGGTGCTGCCGCTGCGCGGTAAAATTCTCAACGTCGAGCGCGCGCGCTTCGACAAGATGCTGTCGAGCCAGGAAATCGGCACGCTCATCAC
>CANJNI010000035.1 GCA_947475995.1 Beijerinckiaceae bacterium
CCCGGTTTTCGCCATCAAGGGCGAGAGCCTTGAGGATTACTGGGAATACACCCACAAGATCTTCGAATGGGGCGATGGCGGCACGCCGAACATGATCCTCGACGACGGCGGCGACGCCACCATGCTGATCCACCTCGGCATGCGCGCCGAAGCCGGCGACGTGGCTTTCCTTGAATCCCCCGGCAACGAAGAAGAAGAAATCCTCTTCGCGGCGATCAAGAAGCGCCTGAAGGCGAACCCCGGCTTCTATGGCCGTTGCGGAACCGCCATCAAGGGCGTCTCGGAAGAAACCACCACGGGCGTGCACCGTCTCTATCTGATGGAGAAGGAAGGCAAGCTGCTGTGGCCGGCGATCAACGTCAATGACTCGGTCACGAAGTCGAAGTTCGACAATCTCTACGGCTGCAAGGAATCGCTCGTCGACGGCATCCGTCGCGGCACGGACGTGATGATGGCCGGCAAGGTTGCTGTCGTGGCGGGCTTCGGCGACGTCGGCAAGGGTTCTGCGGCTTCGCTGCGCAACGCCGGTTGCCGCGTGATCGTGACCGAAATCGATCCGATCTGCGCGCTTCAGGCCGCCATGGAAGGCTATGAAGTCGACACGATGGACGATGCGGCCCCGCGCGGCGACATTTTCGTCACCGCGACCGGCAACCTCGACGTCATCACGGTCGACCACATGCGCGCCATGAAGGACCGGGCGATCGTCTGCAACATCGGCCACTTCGATTCTGAAATTCAGGTCGCGGCGCTGAAGAACTTCAAGTGGCAGAACGTCAAGCCGCAGGTCGACGAGATCGAGTTCCCCGACGGTCATCGCATCATTCTGCTGTCGGAAGGCCGTCTGGTGAACCTCGGCAACGCGACCGGACATCCGTCCTTCGTGATGTCGGCCTCGTTCACCAACCAGACGCTGGCGCAGATCGAACTCTGGACGAAGCAGGGCCAGTACGAGAAGAAGGTTTACACGCTGCCCAAGCACCTCGACGAAAAGGTCGCGGCTCTGCATCTGGCGAAGATCGGCGTGAAGCTCACCAAGCTGTCTCCCAAGCAGTCCGAATATCTCGGCCTGCCGATCTCGGGCCCCTACAAGCCTGACCATTATCGTTATTGAGACCTGCATCGGGACATAAGGTCTCGATGAGCAGAACAAGACTCGAACAAACGCCTCCGCGCTCGCGCGGGGGCGTTTTCATTTCGTTAAGCAGATTCTCAAGACTCCCGCCTACCGTTAAAGTGAACTGATTCGGACCCGGCCTGCTTCGCAGCGGCCCGGGTGCGCGGCGGCACGGGGGACTGAACGAAGCATGATACCGAGGTTGTGCTTCGCGCACGCGGATTCGATTCCGCTGCATTTCGCGCGGATTCGCTCCGCCACGCGACTCCTGTCGCGCCGAAGCGCGCTGGCGGCATCGACGGCGTTGTCGACGCTGGGGGCAGCAAGCGCGCATGCGGCCGATTTCTCGGCGCTTTCGCTGGAACGGATCCACGAGTCGCAGGGCGTCGTCGGCGTCTCGGTCTTTGTTGCACTGGTTCTGTTCTCGACCAGCACCGCCCTGCTGCATCTCACGGGTCGCAAGAGATGGGCGCAGCGCGAGGCGCAGCTTGTCTCGGACCTGACTTCCACGCGCGCCGCGCTCGATCGCGCGCAGGTGTTTCTTTCCGCCGAACCGCAGATCGTCGTCGCCTGGGGCACGGCGAGCGGCGAGCCCGATGTCGAGGGCGATCTGTCGCTGGTGATGGACGCGCCCATGCCGCGCCGCGTGCTGGGTTTCGGCTCATGGCTGCCGCCCGAACAGGCCAAGCAGCTTGAAGCGCAGGTCGAGCGCCTGCGCGGGCGCGGCGAAGGGTTCCGGATGCCGCTCGTCAGCTTGGGCGGACGCCATCTGGAAGTGGAGGGCCGCGCGGTCGCGGGCCGCGCGGTCCTGCGTATCCGGGATGTTTCAGGCGACCGGCTGGAACTGACCAAGCTTCGCGAGCGACATGCGCGCGCACTGACCGAACTCGACTCGCTGCACACGATGCTGAACGCCATTCCGCAGCCCGCCTGGCTGCGCGACCGCGACGGCAAGCTCGTGTGGGTGAACAATGCCTATGCGCGCGCCGTGGAGGTGAGCGATCCGCGCGATGCCGTCAGCCGTTCCATCGAACTGCTCGACCGCTCCGCCCGGGAGGCGGCCGAACAGGCGCACGGGGCCGGGACGCAATGGCGCGCCCGCACCACCGCAGTGGTCGCCGGACAGCGCCACCTGCTCGAAATCGTCGATGTGGCGTCGCCCGCAGGTTCGGTCGGCTTCGCCAATGACCTCGATGAGCTGGAGCGCACCCGCATCGATCTCGGCCGCCAGATGGAGGCCCATGCGCGCACGCTCGATCAATTGACGACAGCCGTCGCCATCTTCGACCGTTCGAAGCGGCTGGTGTTCAACAATGCGGCCTATCGGCAGCTCTGGGGTCTGCCGACAGGTTTCCTCGACCAGCGTCCGACCGATTCAGAGATTCTCGACCGTCTGCGGGCGGAGCGGAAATTGCCCGAGCAGGCCGATTTCCGGAGCTGGAAAGCGGGCCTCATGGACGGCTACCAGTCGGTCGATACGATCGAGCAGGTCTGGTATCTGCCCGACGGGCGCACATTGCGCGCCGTCACCAATCCCAATCCGCAGGGCGGCCTCACCTACCTTTTCGACGATGTCACCGAACGCTTCCATCTCGAGTCGCGCTACAACGAACTGATCCGCGTGCAAGGCGAGACGCTCGACACGCTGAAGGAAGGCGTTGCGGTGTTCGGCGGCGACGGGCGTCTGCGGCTCTTCAACACGGCGTTCGCCGACATGTGGGCCCTCGACATGCAGATGCTGCACGACCGGCCGCATGTGGACAGCGTGATGCAGACTTGCGTCGGTCTCTGCCCTGCTCCGGACGCATGGAGCGAGTTGCGCAGCATCGTGGTGGGCCTGCATGACGCGCGCACCAGCTACCAGACGCGGCTGACGCGTCTCGACGACAAGATTTTCGATTGCGCGGCGGCCCCGCTTCCGGACGGTTCGACGCTGGTCACCTTCACGGATGTGACGGCGGGCGTGAATGTCGAACGCGCGCTGACCGAACGCAATCAGGCCTTGCTCGATGCGGAGAATCTCCGCAACGATTTCGTCCACCACGTTTCCTACGAATTGCGCTCTCCGCTGACGAACATCATCGGTTTCATCCAGCTTCTGGCGGAAGGCGCGGTCGGTCCGCTCAACGACAAGCAGCGCGAATATACCGGCTATGTGCTGAAATCCTCGGCAGCGCTGCTCGCCATCATCAACGACATTCTGGATCTCGCCACCATCGACCGGGATGCGATGGAGCTGACGCTGGACGACGTGGATGTGGCCAAGACGATTCAGGCCGCAGCTGACGGCCTGCAGGATCGCGTCGCCGAAATGCAGATCAACCTGCAGATCGTCATCACCGACAATGTCGGCCGCTTCCGGGCGGATTCGAAGCGTATCCGGCAGGTGCTGTTCAACCTGCTCTCGAACGCCATCGGTTTCTCCTCGCCGGGCCAGACCGTCACGCTCGCGGCGCTGCGTCGCGGCGATGAGGTGATCTTCAAGGTCACCGATCAGGGCCGCGGAATTCCGCCTGAATTGCTTGATTCTGTCTTCGACCGGTTCCAGACCAACACGGTCGGCACGCGCCACAGGGGCGTCGGGCTGGGCCTGTCGATCGTGCGGGCTTTCGTGGAGCTCCATGACGGCCGGGTGCAGATCGAGTCTTCGCCCGGCGAAGGCACGGTCGTGACATGTATCTTCCCCGCCAAGGGCGAAGCCAAAAAGACCACCGTTGTCGCCTGAGGAGACGCCTCGCATGACGGCTGCAGAACAGACCGCACAGTCCCAGTGGCGGGTCGATCTTGCCGACGAATCCGCGACGCGCGAGCTGGCCACGGAGGTCGCCGAATACATCGGTCCGGGCGACCTTGTGACGTTGTCGGGCGACCTCGGCGCGGGCAAGACCAGTTTCGCGCGCGCCCTGATCCGTCATCTGCGCGATGAGCCGGACCTTGAAGTGCCGAGCCCGACCTTTACGCTGATGCAGATCTACACAGGCGGGTCCTATCCGATCGTCCACGCCGACCTGTACCGCATTCGCGATGCGGGCGAGCTCGCCGAACTGGGCTGGGACGAGGCGACGGAAGACGCGCTCGTGCTGGTCGAGTGGCCGGACCGCGCCGGCGGCGCGTTGCCGCCCGACCGGCTCGACATCGCGTTCTTCGTCGATGCTTCCGCGGGCGACAGCGAGCGCGTCTGCATCATCACCGGTCATGGCAAGTTCGGTCCGCGCATCGCCCGCGCAGGCGCCATCAAGGCATTGCTGGCGAGAGCCGGCTGGTCGGACGCCGAGCGTGTCTTCATGCTGGGCGATGCTTCGGCGCGCGCCTACGAGCGTCTGGTCAAGCCGGACGGCTCAACCGCCATCCTGATGATCTCGCCGCAGAGGCCGGACGGCCCGCCGGTGCGATACGGCAAGCCTTACAGCGCCATTGCGCATCTGGCTGAAAACATCCGGCCGTTCCTGGCCGTCGGAGAGGCGATCCGCCAGCAGGGGCTTTCCGCGCCGCATATTTACGCCGCTGACGCCCGTACGGGTCTGGCGGTGCTGGAGGACCTCGGCCACGAGGGAGTCGTCGACGCAAACGGTCCCATCGCTGAGCGGTATGCGGAAGCCGTTGCGGTGCTGGCGAAACTTCACGCCAGCAATCTGCCGGACCGTCTTCCTGTTGCGGAGGGCGAACCCTACCGCATTCCCAATTACGACATGGACGCGCTGCTGATCGAGGTCGAGCTGCTGACCGACTGGTACGCGCAGCATCAGTCGGGCGTTATCCTGTCCTCCGGGGCGCGGGCGATCTTCGTCAGCATCTGGAAGAATGCCCTGCAGGAGATTACCGCCGCGCGCCACACATGGACGCTGCGCGACTATCATTCGCCGAACCTGATCTGGCTGCCGGAACGCGAGGGATTGCGCCGCGTCGGCATCATCGACTTCCAGGATTGCGTGCTCGGCCATCCGGCCTACGATGTCGTCTCGTTGCTGCAGGATGCGCGCGTCACCGTGCCGGACGAGCTCGAACTTCGGCTTCTGTCGCATTATGCGCGTCACCGGATTGCGGCCGATGCGAATTTCGACATGGCGTCCTTCACCCGCGCCTATTCGATCCTCGGCGCGCAGCGCGCCACGAAAATTCTCGGGATCTTCGCGCGTCTCGACAAGCGTGACGGCAAGCCGCAATATCTGGCGCATCTGCCGCGTGTCGAACATTACCTTGTGAAGAATCTCGAACATCCGGCGCTGGCGGAACTGCGCGGCTGGGTTGAGATGAACATGCGGCGTATATTCCATCGCGACTCTTGAACGGATTGACGCAGGAACCGATGTCCGAACGTATGCCCCGCCACGCCATGGTCTTCGCAGCCGGACTCGGCACGCGCATGCGGCCGGTGACGGACACGATTCCAAAGCCGCTAGTAAAGGTCGCCGGGCGCGCCCTGATCGACCATGTGCTCGACCGGCTGGCGCTGGACGGCGTCGAGACCGCCATTGTCAACGTTCATTATATGGCCGACCAGATCGAGCAGCACCTTGCAGGCCGCACCGCGCCCCGCATCATCATCTCCGATGAGCGCGCGAAGCTGCTCGATCAGGGCGGCGGCATCCGCAAGGTGCTCGACCGACTGGGCCACGAACCCTTCCTGATGTGCAACACCGATGCGTTCTGGGTTGAAGGACCATCGTCCAACCTTCAGCGTCTCGCCCGCACATGGAACCCTGACCGTATGGATGCGATGCTGCTCGTCGCGGCCGCCGCCACCAGCGTGGGAGTCGACTGGCCCGGCGATTTCACGATGAATGTCGAAGGACAGCTGCAAAAGCGCGAAGAGCGCAGCGTTGCGCCATTCGTCTATACGGGCGTGGGAATCATCAAGCCGGAATTGTTCCGCGCGGAGCAGCGCGACGTGTTCCGGCTCGCGCCGTTCTTCTTCGACGCTGCCGAAAAGGGACGTCTGTTCGGCCAGCGTCTCGAAGGACTGTGGCTGCATGTCGGCACGCCCGACGCCATTGCGGAAGCCGAGCGCGCCATCGCGCGCTCCACCAACTGATGAGCGCGCGCCGCCCGCGCGTCTTTTCGATCGACCCCGGCGCGCGCTTTCTGCCGACATTCGCGCGCGCGCTGGTGCAGGGCGATGTGATTCCCGGCTATCGCCCGCTGGACGACCCGCTGCTCCTGTCGGACGCCACCATCTATGTGCCGACGCGCCGCGCCTCGCGCGCGCTTGCGGCGGAGATCCAGCAATGCTTGCCGGGGCGCGCGGCGATCCTGCCGCGCATCGTCCCGCTGGGGCACATGGAGAATATCGAGACCGGCCTGCTGCTGGAAAATGCCGCTGACGATTTCAGTCTCGATGCGCCTCCGGCGATCAGCGACATGGGGCGGCGCGTCGTTCTTGCGCGCCTGATTCTGAAATGGGCGCGCGAACTGGGGCGGGCCATCGTTTCTGTCGATGGCGCCGGCCAGCCTCTCACGCATCCCGATGAAGCGATGCTGGTCGCACATTCGCCGCCGCAGGCGTGGAAGCTCGCCGGAGAACTCGCGGGACTGATCGATGAGATGATCATCGAAGGCGTTTCGTGGGATGCGCTGAAGCCGCTCGCGCCTGACGCCGATCACGACAAATATTGGGGCATCACGCTCAACTTCCTGAAGATCGCGGGCGAGTTCTGGCCGCGCTATCTGGAAGGCGTCGAACTCATGGACGCCGCTGCCCGCCAGGCTCAACTGGTCGAAGCGGAGGTGCGCCGTCTTGAACGGCTGGACGGCGCCGCGCCGCCCGTCATCGCGATTGGTTCGACCGGCACCAACAAGGCCACTGCGCAATTGCTCGCGGCGATTGCGCATGCGCCGCGCGGCGCAATCGTTCTGCCGGGGCTGGATTTTCATCTGGATGAAGCAGGCTGGGCGCTGATTGTGGGCGATGCGACGGGCCGCAACGCAGCCGCGAGCCATCCGCAAGCGGCGCTGCGCAAACTGCTGCCTGTGCTGGGCGTGGACCGCGCAGACGTCGGCAAGCTTGGCGTCGCTCCGCTCGCGCTGAAAACCCGCAACATCTTTCTCAGCGAAGCCATGCGGCCTGCGGAAACCACGGAGCGCTGGCAGGCGCTGCCGGAGGTCCTTCCAGCAGCGTCGATGCAGAATGCGCTGGAGGATGTGGGGCTCATCGAAGCATCCGACCAGCGCGAGGAAGCACTGGCGATCTCCATCGCAATGCGCGCCGGGCTTGAAGACCCTGATGCGCGGATTGCTCTGGCGACGCCGGATCGCGCGCTGGCGCAACGTGTCCGGGCCGAACTCGCGCGCTGGAAGATCGAGGTGGACGATTCCGGCGGCGAGTCGCTCGCCGTCACATCGGTCGGCGCGCTGGCGCGGCTGGCGATTGCCTGCGCGGAGCCGGAGGCTTCCGATGCATCGTTTCTGGCGTTGCTGAGTCATCCGCTGGCGCTGTGCGGACTCGACGCCGTACAGGTTGCGCAGGGCCGGATGGTTCTGGAAACCGCCGTGATGCGACAGGACGTGCGGCGCGACGCGGACCTGACGGCTCGCCTCGCCATGGCGCAGGAACTGGCGCTCGAGCGTCATGCGCACCGGGCATTGCGCCAGGTCGATGAATCGGGCTGGTCGGCCGCGCGCGCCTATGCAGATGCGATGGGCCAGGCGTTGTCGCCCCTGCGTAATCTTGGCTCTTATGCGCCGTTGTCGGCGTGGCTGGAGGCTCATCGCGAATGTTTCGCGCGGTTGGCTACCGGAGAACTGGTCGCGCGCGCAGATGTTGATGCGTTCGAGACGCTCGAAACGCTTTTCGATGAATTCGGCGCCCATGCGGGCGGATTGCCCGAGCCGCTGGACGCTGATGGTTATGCGGCCTTCTTCGACCAGCTTTCGCGCGAAGCCATCGTGCGGGGGCCGCGCCGTGCGCATCCGCGCGTAAAGATTCTCGGCTTGCTGGAAGCACGTTTGCTTGATGCAGACCTGATGATCCTCGGCGGCCTCGATGAAAACGTCTGGCCGCCGCAGGCGAGCGGCGATCCTTTCCTCAATCGTCCCATGCGGGAGCAGATCGGCCTGTCCTCTCCCGAGCGTCGCCTCGGACAAACCGCGCATGACTTCGTGCAACTGATGGGGTCGCGCCGCATTCTGCTGAGCCGCAGCGCGAAACGCGACGGCGCCCCGACAGTGCCGTCGCGTTTCCTGCAACGCATGAAGGCTGTTGCGGGCCAGAGCCTCTGGGCGGATTGCATTGCGCGCGGCGCGCAATGGACCGCGCTCGCGCAAAGGATTGACCAGGAGACGCGTCCGACGCCGGCCCTGAAGCCGCCGGAGCCGAAGCCGCCCGTCAGCCTGCGGCCGCGCTCGCTCAGCGTCACCCGCATCGAAACCCTGCGCCGCGATCCTTATTCAATCTATGCTGAACGCATTCTCGAATTGAAGCCGCTGGAGGGACTCGACGCGGACGTGAGCGCACGCCAGCGCGGCACGCGCCTGCACGATCTCGTGGCGGAGTTCGTCCATCTCTTTCCGGCCGGTCCCCTGCCGCCGAATGCTTCTGCCGTGATGCTCGGCGAGGCGCGCACGTTCTTCGCGGACGAACTGACGGATGCGCAGTTCCGGACCTTCATGTGGCCGCGCATCGAAAAGACCCTGGCTGATTACGTCGATTGGGAAGAGACGCGGCGCGAGCATGTGCGCGACATTCTGGTCGAACAGTCGGGCAGCCTCGACATTGCGCTGGCGGATGGAACGAGCTTCAGGCTCACGGCGCGCGCGGACCGTTTCGAAATCCTGCGGGACGGCGCTGTGGCGATCTACGATCTCAAGAGCGGCGCGCCGCCATCGGCGTCGGAAGTCGAGGTTGGGTTTGCGCCGCAACTGACGCTCGAAGCCGCCATGGCGGAGCGTGGGGCTTTCGCGTCCATTCCGGTGGGGAGCATTGCGGCGCAGGCATCTTATGTGAAGCTTCTCGGGCGCGACGGAATCGATCCTGCGAAGGCCGGGAAAAGCGCAATCCATGATCTCGCGGAGACGCATTTTTCCGGTCTTGTGGAAATGCTGAACGAATTCCGTTCCGAAGACCGTTCCTATCCGTCGCGTCCCTATGTCAAATTCATCTCGCGCTATGGCGAATATGACCATCTGGCGCGCGTGAAGGAATGGTCGAGCAGCAGCCGCGAGGGCTCCGAATGAGCCGCGAAGTTCCTCTCGACACGCAGCGGCGGCAGACCGTAGCTTCAGAGCCCGGCTTGTCCGCATGGGTTTCGGCCAATGCAGGATCGGGCAAGACTCATGTGCTGGCGCAGCGCGTCGTGCGATTGTTGCTCGCCGGAACGCCGCCGTCGAAGATTCTCTGCCTGACCTTCACGAAGGCGGCGGCGGCGAACATGTCGCTGCGCGTGTTCAATACATTGTCGGCGTGGACCCGGCTGGACGATGCATCGCTCTCTGCAGAGATTGCGAAAATCCAGAACCACAGGACGCCGGATGCGGCCTTGATCGTGGAAGCGCGACGGCTGTTCGCGCGCGCGGTCGAGACGCCGGGCGGCCTGAAGATCCAGACCATTCATGCCTTCTGCGAAAGGCTGCTGCACCTCTTTCCGTTCGAGGCCAATGTGGCGGCGGGTTTCGAGGTGTTGTCGGACGAGGAGCAGCAGGAACTCCTGCAACGGGCGCGCGAACATGCGTTCGCCGACCTTGCCCGTCACGACGATCCGGAGGCCGCACGCGCCCTGACAATTCTGTCCGGCGAAACATCCGAAAATGAATTCGACGAACTCGTCGCCGCCGCCCTCAAGCATCGCTCGGCCATTGCGACGGCCATCCGCGACCATCAGGGCGCGCGCAACTGGGGCGCCGGGCTCGCGCAGAGGCTCGGGCTTTCGCCGGGGGAAGATCTCGCAGCCCTTGAGGACAGCATTCAGCACGGCGGCATCCGCCGATCCGAATGGAAGGCAATGGCTGCGGCCCTGATGCGGGGCGGAGCGAACGATCAGAAGCTTGCGCAATGTCTGTCGAACGCCGACAGGCTTTCGGACGCGACGTCCTGCGTCGAAACCTATTTCAAGGTCTTCTTCACCGGCGAGGGCAAGCCGCGCGGGCTGGGCAAGCAGAAGATCATCGGCGCCGCGCTGCAGAAGCTGGAGCCGACGCTGCTTTCGCAACTGGAAAATGAACGTGAGCGGCTCGTGCTGCTGCGCGACAAGCGCAGATGCGCGCAGGTGGTGGAGCGCAGCGTCGCGCTGTTCCACGTCATCGAGAAGATTCTCGGCGTCTATGCGGATTTGAAGTCGCAACGCGGTCTTCTGGATTTCGATGATCTGATCGAGCGAACGTCGACGCTTCTGTCACGCTCCAGCGCCGCATGGGTCCTGTACAAGCTGGATGCAGGCATCGACCATATTCTGGTCGATGAGGCGCAGGATACCTCGCCGACGCAATGGCGCATCCTGCAGAAGGTCGCGGAAGATTTCACCAGCGGCGAGGGCGCGCGCGGCAACGGGCGCACATTCTTTGCCGTGGGCGACGAGAAGCAGTCGATCTTTTCGTTTCAGGGCGCTGCGCCCGGCGAATTCGACAAGATGCGAAAAGAATTCGCGCGGGCCATGGCGCAAGCCGAAAAGCAGTTCGAGGCGATCCGCCTCAATCTCTCGTTCCGGTCCGTCGGGGCAGTTCTTCAAGCCGTTGATGACGTCTTTGATGATCCGGCCAATCGCTTGGGCGTCGTGGCGAAGCCGGACAATGTCTGGGTTCCTCACCAGGCGTGGAAGAAGGAGCTTCCCGGACTCGTCGAAATCTGGAACGAGATTGGCGCCAGCGGCATCGAAGATCCCGCAGAGTGGAAATTGCCGGTCGACCGGGACGACAAGCGCGATCCTCATGTGCTTGTTGCGCAACGTATCGCAGGCCGGATTCGCGGCTGGCTGTCGCCGTCCTCGCTCGAGGCGGTGCATGGGGAGGACGGCCGCCCGCGCCGTATCCGGGCCGGAGACATTCTGATTCTGGTGCGGCGGCGCAGCGGCTTTTTCGAAGCCGTGATCCGCGCCCTCAAGGACGCGGGGGTTCCGGTTGCGGGCGCCGACAGGCTTGTTCTCAACGAGCATATCGCCGTCATGGATCTGGTGGCGGCCGGGCGCGCGGCGCTTCTGCCGGAGGATGATCTGACGCTCGCCTGCGTGCTGAAATCGCCGCTCGTCGGGCTGGACGATGACGACCTCATCGCCATCGCACCGCAGCGGCCGGGCTCACTGTGGGATGCGCTTGCGGCTTCGACCGAGCCGCGCCATCAGGCCGCCTGTGCGACCCTGCTGCGGTGGCGGCAGGAGGCGCGGGCGCGCGCTCCATTCGCGTTCTATTCGTGGCTGCTGGGAGCGGAGGGCGGCCGCAGGAAAATGCTGGCGCGGCTGGGGCCGGAGGCAGGCGATGCGATGGACGAGTTCCTGCGCCTCGCGCTCGAACATGAACGCATGCATCCGCCCTCTCTGGTGACGTTCCTGCATCAGCTCGAAACCACGCCTGTCGAGATCAAGCGCGACATGGAGGCGGCGGGCGATGCGGTGCGGGTGATGACCGTGCACGGATCAAAGGGCCTCGAAGCCAAGATCGTGTTTTTGCCGGACACGATGGGCGCGCCTGGCGGCAGGCACGATGCGAAACTCTTTGACATCGCCGAGACCGAAGACGAATCCTGGCTGGTGTGGGCGCGCAGCCAGAAGCTCGATTCCGACAAGCTCGCGGAGCGGCGCAGGATCGGACGAGAGGCGCAGGAAGAGGAATATCGACGCCTGCTCTACGTAGCCATGACGCGCGCCGAGGAACGGCTTTACATCGCGGGTTTCTACCAGACGCAACGCCCCAAGGGCGGATGGTACGACATCGTCCGCGAAGCGCTGATGGCCAGCTGCGAAACGGTTCCGGCGTCATGGGATGCGAGCGAAACCGTTCTGCGCAGGGGCGAGGGTGCGCGGCTCGTATCAACTGATGCTTCAGTCGCTCTGCCTGCCGCGACGGCAAGCGCGCCGGACTGGCTTTTGCGGTCCGCGCCTTTCGAGGCGTCGCCCGCGCCGCCCATCTCTCCGTCCAACGCATTGGGGGCGGCCGATCAGCAGGCCCCGGCAGCAGCGTCCGGCCGGGCGGCGATGAAATCCGCCGCCTTCGTGGGCCGCATCGTCCATGCCCTGTTGCAGCATCTGCCGGATATCGAACCATCGCGCCGACGCGAGGCAGGCGACCGCTACCTCAAGGCGCGCGCCGAAAATCTGCCCGAGTTGCAGCGCGTCGCCATTCTGGAGGATGTGCTGCGCCTGATCGACGATCCGGCCCTGGCGGAAATATTTGGCGAGGGCTCCCGGGTGGAGGTCGCGGTGTCCGGGCGTCTGGCCCGCCCGGGCGGACGTGATCTGGATGTCGCCGGACAGATCGACCGACTTGCCATCGGGCCTGACGGCGTCTGGATTGCGGATTTCAAGACCGGCCGGGCGCGTCCGGTGGACGACACGCCGCAGACCTATTTGACCCAGCTTGCGCTGTATCGCGCCGTCATGGCGGAGCTTTATCCGGGGCGAAGCGTTCGGGCCCTGCTTGTCTGGACGGCAGGTCCCTCGGTGGTGGAGATCGAGGCGGGGCGGCTTGATGCGGCGCTTGAGCGCGTGCTGCGCGGGTAAACCATGTGTGATGCGCCTCCGGCCGCGCTTGACGCAGGCGGGAGGCGTTCCTAGGTTCCGGGCAACGTCGCGGGGAATCGTCCCCGCGTTTTTTATCGAGAGGGCGCAATGGCCACCATCAAGACAACCGACGCCAGCTTCGAAGCTGACGTGATCAAGTCCACCGAGCCCGTCGTGGTGGATTTCTGGGCGGAGTGGTGCGGCCCGTGCAAGATGATCGGCCCGTCGCTGGAAGAGATCGCGACCGAAATGGCCGGCAAGGTGAAGATCACCAAGCTGAACGTGGATGAAAACCCGGGCGTCGCCGGCAAGTTCGGCATCCGCTCCATCCCGACCCTGATGCTGTTCAAGGACGGCAAGCTGGCGGGCCAGAAGGTCGGCGCTGCTCCCAAGGGCGAGCTGGTCAAGTGGATCAACGGCGCGATCTGAAGTTTTCGTCTGAATGCTTGACGCAGGGGCCGGTTTTGCCGGCCCCTTTCTTTTGTCTGCCGGCAATCCGGCGCGCCAGCCCACAAAAAATCAGGGAATCCGGTGAATCCAGCCGTTCTGATCGACAGCGGTTAAAGGTTGTTAGGGGATTGCGGGCAAGAAAAGGTCCTCGAAAGCCCTCGCTTCCGCCGGATTGCATTCCTCATCATGTCCAGCCGCTTTCTCTACGCCCTCGTCGGACTTGCCGGACTGTTTGGGGCCGGGGAGGCTGCGGCCCAGAACATCGCCTATGCGCCCATCATGACGGCTGCCTCGCCGTCAATCGTGAGCGGCGAAGCGTGGCGCTCCTATCGTGATCGGTTCATCCAGCCCGACGGGCGCCTTGTCGATTTCGACAATGGCGGCGTGAGCCATAGCGAGGGGCAGGGCTACGGAATGCTGCTTGCTGTTCTGGCGAACGATCGCGAGACATTCGGACGCCTCTGGACGTGGACCGCGCAGAATCTGTTCATTCGCGGCGACAATCTCGCCGCATGGCGCTGGCATCCGAACCAGACGCCGAACGTGAGCGACCAGAACAACGCGAGCGATGGCGACCTTCTGATCGCATGGGCGCTGGCGCGCGCCGCCAAGCGCTGGAACGTTTCGGATTTCCGGATGGCGTCGCGCCGCATCGCGCTGGCGGTGGGCAAGCTCGTCGACAAGAGCAATCCACAAAACCAGATTCTGCCGCCGGGCGCGTTCGGCTTTGCGCGCGGCCAGATGGCGGACGGGCCGGTGATCAATCTCTCCTATCTGGTGTTCCCGGCTTTCGACGAACTGAAAGCTGTCGCGGCCGAGGTCGACTGGGACGGACTGAAGCGCAGTTCGGCGGCGCTGGTCGAAAAGGCGCGCTTCGCGCCGAGCGGTCTTCCGGCCGACTGGATTTCGCTGGCGTCGAGCCAGCTTGCACCGGCGCAGTTCCAGCCTGCCGTGTTCGGCTACGAATCGATCCGCATTCCGCTTTACGTCGCCTGGTCGAGCGCGGCGGGCGCGAAGACGCTCGCGCCTTTCACCAGCTACTGGAAATCCGCAGACGCCGAACCGGCCGTCATCGACATCACAACCGGCAAAGCCAAGGAGCCGCTGCGCGAAGCCGGCTACAGGACGATCGTGGCGCTCGCCCATTGTGCGGCAAGCGGGCAGGTGCTGCCGCCTGCGCTCGGCAAGGTGGACATGTCGCGCTATTATCCGGCGACCTTGCAGATGCTGGCGCTCGCCGCAATGGCGGAGAAATATCCCTGGTGCATGACCGGCTCGGCCAGCGCGTCACGCAAATGAAATATAACTGACACGGAAATGTCGAAGGCCGAGCGTAGCGCTCTCCCCAATCATGGAGAGCGAAAGATGCGAGACGGCTTTAACATTCGTCACTTCAAGCTGGGCGTGGCTGCGATGCTGGTCGCCTTCGGGGTAGGGGCTTCGCTGGTCCCCGCGCCCGGCAAGGCGCAAAGCCAGAAATTCACCTTCGGCCTGTGGGGCGACATGCCCTACGAGAAGGCTAACGACAAGCCGAAGATTCCGGCGCTGCTGGACAGCATCAACGCATCCAACATCGACTTCTCGATCTATGACGGCGACATCAAGGACGGCAGTTCGGAATGCACGAACAAGACGTTCGATGAAGCCATCGAGATGTTCGGCAAGATGTCGAAGCCGGTGCATTATGTGCCGGGCGACAACGAATGGACCGATTGCCATCGGCTGAACAACGGCAGCCACAACAATCTGGAGCGTCTCGACTACCTTCGCAAGACGATGGTGAAGGCCGACCGGAGCTTCGGCAAGACCACCATGCCGGTCGAGCGTCAGGGCAAGCCGGGCGAGAAATTTTCCGAGAACTTCCGCTTTTCTTATGGGGGCATCGCGTTTGCGGGCCTGAATGTGCCGGGCAGCAACAACAACAAGGTGCTGGACGAAAAGGACTGCACGGCCAAGAGCGCCCGCAAGGCCGCCGAATGCGACGCCGACAATGCCGAATATGCCGAGCGCGATGCGGCGAACATCAAGTGGCTGCAGGACACATTCGCCAAGGCCCGCACCGACAGAAGCGCCGGACTCGTGCTCGTCTGGCAGGGCGATCCGGGCTTCGATCTTCCTGAGACCGAAGAACACGACGAGAGCAAGGAAGCCAAATATTCAGGCTATACGGCGTTCCTGAAAGCCATCGTGGCCGAGACGGAAAAATTCGACGGTCAGGTGCTCGTCGTGCATGGCGACACGCATTTCTTCAAGGTCGACAAGCCGCTCTATTCGCCGACCAAACTGCTGCCCAACCTGACCCGCCTGCAGACGTTCGGCAGCCCGGCGATTCACTGGGTGAAGGTGACGGTCGACGCAAGCGAGCCGTCGGTGTTCACCATCAATCCGGTGATCGTGAAGGGGAATTGAAGAGAGGCGGAGTCAGAACGACTCCGCATCCAATCCGACAAGCAGGTGGCGTATATTCTGCGCCACCGGAAAGCCGTACCCTTCCTGCCCTTCGACGAAAAGCTGACCGAGCTTGTGATATTCGCTGGCGTAAAGTTCGGAGCCGATCATTTGCAACGCAATCACGAGAGCCTGAAGCGCATCCGCCCCGTGCGCCGTCATGCGCTTCGAGCCCTCGGGCCAGTCGATCTCGTAGGCGCAGCCCCATGATTTCGCGAGTTGCGTCGGCTGGAAAAGGCGTATCTCGATGGCGATCGGAGCAGGGATTTGTTTCAGAAAAACATTGTGGGTCAAGATTAACATGGCGTTCTCAATAATCAAAAAGGGGATCGGACTTCCGGACAAGCAAGCTGCATGACGTGAATTTGGTCGTGCATAGAAGGCCTGAACCCCACCATCGCGCATTGAAAAATATAAGCCCCTTTACTTCGCCTCGATCAACGCCTTTGCGCGCGCCACGATGGGCGCGGGCGTGTTGATCATCGACTCGGCGATCTTCTGCGCGGTCTCGCCGTCCGTAGGCTTGATGTCCATCTTGGACCTTTCGGCTTCGGCGAGGAATTGCGGGTCTTTCATCGTATCCATGAAGGCCTTGCGCAATGCTGCGAGCCGGTTCGCCGGAACGTCCGGCGTCGTCACGAAGGCGCGTGAAATGCCCATGTCGGCGGAGATGAAGCGCAGCACCGCGCGGTCTTCCTCGGTCTTGCCCAGTTCCATGATGAGCGGCACATCCTGCAGGTCGGGAGCGCGTGCGAGTCCCACCTGCGCCAGAATGGAAATCTTCTTTTCCGCCAGCCAGTGCGGATGGCCGCTCTTCCACGACGCCCATGAATTCGAGCCGCGTCCGCCGACTTCGCCTTTCTCCATCGCGAGATTCACATCGTTGCCGCCTGGATATCCGGTGACGATCTTGAACTTCGTGCCCGCCAGCGCATTCAGCACTGCCGGATAGATGTACGACGTTGACGAGCCGCCGCCCGCGGAGCCCAGCACGAGTTCCTTCTGCATCGCGTCCTGCACGGTCTTGATGCCCGTCGTGTGCCACGAGTTGATGACATTGGGGCTGTCGGTGGTGTTGCCGAGCCAGCCGAACTTGCGCGCATCGAAATCCACCTGCGCGCCGCCCATGGCCTGATAGCCCGGCATGGACTGGAAGATGATGTGCAGCGCCGTGCCGTCGCGAGCTGCCACTTTCGCCATGTGATTGGCGGCCTGAATGCCGACGCCGCCCGGCATGTTGCGCGCCACGATGGCCGGATTGCCCGGAATGAAGCGCGACATGTGACGCGACACCAGACGGGCGCGCAGATCGTAGTCGCCGCCCGGCGATGTCGGGATGATCATGTCGAGCGTCTTGCCCTTGTAGAACTCCTCGGGCGTCTGCGCCTGCGAGGGCGCGGCGGCAAAAAGCGTCAGGGCGACAGCGCTGGCGATGGTGCGAATGATCATGTGTTCCCTCCCGTGCCGTTCCGGCTTGTAGAGGGATTATAGCAAGGCAATGCTGATTGGCTATTCGCCGAAGCGTCTAATCTGGCAGGGTTCCGTTCGTGGCCAGCACTTCGCCTGCGAGGTAGAGCGAGCCCGCAATCAGGATGCGCGGCGGAATCGACCATTCGCGCGCGGCGATTTTCTTCAGCGCGTCGAGCACGCCTTCGCAGGGCTCGGCGTCGAGTCCGACCGTGCGCGCAGCCTCTGTGACGTCCTGCGCCGTCCGGGCCGCATGTTCGCCGGCGATGGGCACCGAATACATGGCGGCCACCAATCCTTTGAACGGTCGCAGGAAGGCCGCCGTGTCCTTCGTGGCGAGCGTGCCACAGATCATCGCCAGCGGGCGCGGCGCGCGTTCCTCGAAATCCCCCATGGCGGCGGCCAGAACCAGACCGCCCGCCTCGTTGTGGCCGCCGTCGAGCCAGAGTTCCGCGCCGTCCGGCGCGATATCGAACAGACGGCCTCTCGCCAATCTCTGAAGACGCGCGGGCCACGAGGCGCGCGTCACGCCTTGCTCGTAGGCGCTTGCGGGAAGATCGGGTACGACGGTGCGCAATGTGGCGATCGCAGCCGCGACATTCTGAATCTGGTGGCGTCCGAGCAGCTTCGGCAACGGCAGGTCCAGCAGCCCGTTTTCATCTTCGTACACCAGACGACCGCGCTCCTCGCGCGTGGCGAAATCCTGCCCGGCGACCAGCATCGGGGCGTGCTGGCGCTGCGCCTCGCGCTCGATCACCGCAAAAGCCTCATCGCTCTGATAGCCGACGATGACCGGGCAATCGCGCTTGATGATGCCGGCCTTTTCGCCTGCGATCTTCGTCACGGTCGCGCCGAGAAATTCCGGATGATCGAACGACACCGGCGTGATGACGGCGGCGGCGGGCCTGTCGATGACGTTGGTGGCGTCGTAGCGCCCGCCGAGCCCGACTTCGAGCAGCAGGTAATCGGCGGGATTTTCGCTGAAGAGTTTCAGCGCCGCCGCAGTGGTGATTTCAAACACCGTGATGGGCGCGCCCGCGTTGGCGCGTTCGCATTCGGCGAAGGCTGTCGCCAGCGCTTCCTCGGTGACGAAGCGACCGCCGCCTTGCTGGCCGATGCGGATGCGCTCGTGGAAACGCACCAGATGCGGCGACGTATAGACATGCACGAGCTTGCCGGCGGCTTCCAGAATGCCGCGCATGAACGCAATCGTGGAGCCCTTGCCGTTGGTTCCCGCCACATGAATGACGGGCGGCAGGCGCAGTTCCGGATGCCCGAGCCTGGCGAGCAGATCCTGGGTGCGACCCAGCGAAAGGTCGATCTTCTTGGGGTGAAGCGCGAGGAACCGCGAGAGGATCGCGGCGGAAGGATCGTTGACGCCCACTGGTGCCTCTTCAGGCCGCCGCCGGGCGCGGCGTCTTCATCAGGATCGAACACAGGTTGAAAAGCGTCGCGCGCATTTCGGTGCGCGGCACCACCATGTCGACCATGCCGTGCGCCTTCAGATATTCGGCGCGCTGGAAGCCTTCGGGCAAACGTTCGCGGATCGTCTGTTCGATCACGCGCGCGCCCGCAAAGCCGATCACCGCGCCTGGCTCGGCGATGTGAATGTCGCCCAGCATCGCATAGGAGGCAGTGACGCCGCCGGTCGTCGGATTGGTCAGCACAACGATGTAGGGCAGCTTCGCGGCGCGCAGCTTGCGAACGGCCACGGTCGTGCGCGGCATCTGCATCAGCGAGAACATGCCTTCCTGCATGCGCGCGCCGCCCGACGCTGTGAAGATCACGAAGGGCGTGCGGTGCGCAATCGCCTGCTCGATCCCGGTGATGATCGCCTCGCCGGCCGCCATTCCGAGCGTGCCGCCCTGAAAGGCGAAATCCTGCACGGCGGCCGTGAAGGCCATGCCCTCGATGGCGCCGCGCGCCAGAAGGATCGCATCCTGCAGGCCGGTCTTGGTCCGGTATTCCTTGAGACGGTCGGAATAGCGCTTCACGTCGCGGAACTTCAGCGGATCGACCGGCACTTCCGGGGTGGCGATTTCCTCGAACTGGCCGCCGTCGAACAGGGCCTTGAGGCGCGGGCGCGCGCCGATGGCCATGTGGAAGCCGGAGCCCGGCACCACCATCATGTTGGACTCGAGATCCTTGTGGAACACGAGTTCGCCGCTGTCGGGGCATTTGACCCAGAGATTGTCGGGCGTCTCGCGCTTCAGGAACGAGCGAATCTTCGGCGGAACGACGTTGGAAATCCAGTTCATGATGCTTCCTGTCTGGCTCAGGCCCGCGCCGAGCGGACGCCGCTCGCGAGGTCCGCCACGAGGCGCGTCACCGCCTCGACTGTACCGGGGCCGGCCTTGCCGTCCGGATCGAGCGACCCCTTGAGGGCGTCGACCAGCGCGGTTCCGACCACAACCCCATCCGCATGCGCCGCAATGGCGGCGGCGCTTTGAGCGCTCTTGACGCCGAAACCGACCGCTACGGGCAGATGGGTATGGCGCTTGATCCGCGCAACCGCGTCCGACACTTTCGAATAGTCCGGAATGGCCGCGCCCGTGATGCCGGTGATGGAGACGTAATAGACGAAGCCTGACGTATTGGCCAAAACCGCAGGCAGGCGCTTGTCGTCCGTCGTGGGGGTTGCGAGGCGGACGAAATTGAGTCCGGCCTTCAGGGCCGGGATGCAGAGTTCGGCATCTTCCTCCGGCGGCAGGTCCACCACGATCAACCCGTCGACGCCTGCGGCCCTTGCGTCCACCAGAAAGCGATCCACGCCATAGACATAGATCGGGTTGTAGTAACCCATGAGAATCACGGGCGTTTCCGGGTCCGCCTTGCGAAACTCGGCGACCAGACCCAGCGTCTTGTGAAGCGTCATGCCGCCCTTGAGGGCGCGCAGTCCCGCCGCCTGGATGGAGGGGCCGTCCGCCATCGGGTCGGTGAACGGCATGCCGATTTCGAGCACGTCCGCGCCCGCGCCCGGCATGGCCTTCAGGATGGCGAGCGAAGTGGCGGGGTCGGGGTCGCCGCACATCAGAAACGTGACTAGGGCGGCGCGGCCCTCGGCGCGGGTCCTGGCGAAACGGCGGTCAATGCGGGTCGTGGCGTCGGTCATGGGCGCGCCCATAGCACGGCGCGGCCCGGTTTGCGATTCCCGATCGCAGGTCCCGGTCGGGGTTTCCTAGACCTTTTCGGTCTTGCCGGCCTCGAAATACTGGCCGGAGCCGACATCGAACTTCTGGGCGCTCACATCTGTGCGTCCGCCATTCTTGGCGCCCGGCACATGGGCGGCGACCTGAAGCAGTTCGAGTTCCCCGTCGCCGCAATTCTCGAACCAGTAGCGGGAAAAGCGCGGCGTGATCGTGCCTTCGTGCGGGCCGAATTCGCCGATCACCACATCGTCCGGACCGTAGAAGCGGCAGCGGCCCTTCAGGACCATCCAGAACGTGTCGACGGTGGTGTGATAGTGAAGGTTGTTCTCGCCGCCATTCTTCTTGACGACCTGCACGACGCCCTTGATGAGCGGGCTCTTGCCGAGGCGGATGAAGCCCTTGCCGCGCTCCACGGACTCGGGCTTCTTGTAGGAAAAGACCGGAATGGAGGCTTCGGCTTCAAGGTGAAGCTTTTCGAGTTCCGCATCCGAGGTTTGCATGTGCGTCTCCCTGTTTGGGCGATGATCGGTCGTTTGGGGAATCGCGTCAATGCCCTCGCGGTCGGCTAACCTTGGCGTGCTTGCCGCAATCCCTTTACGCTGCAGGCCGGAACGGTATGATGCTTCTGGCGGTTTTGGAGGATGCGGTTGAGCGGGGACGGTCCCATCGGGTTGATCACGGGCGGCGCCGGAGCCATCGGGTCCGGCATCGCAAGGGCTCTGGCGCGCGATGGCTGGCGCGTCGTGCTGGTGGACCGCGACGGCGAAGCCCTGGCGCGCATCGCCGCTGCCCTAGGGCCTGCAGCTGTGGCGGCGACCTTTACGGCCGACGTCTGCGACGAGCAGGCCATTCGCCGGATCGTCGATGAGGCGGCGAAGAGGTTCGGACGGATCGACGGGCTCGCGACGGCGGCGGGCAGCGGTGCGGCGCTCGGACCCCGCAAACCTTTCTGGGAAACAAAACGCGACGACTGGCGGCTGAATGTCGAGACCCATCTGGTCTCCGTCATGACCGTTTGTCAGGCTGTGCTGGCCCATATGGCGGCGCGCAAGTCCGGCGTGATCCTCAATGTAGCATCCGGGGCCGGGCTGCGCGGCGGTCCGCCGCAATCGCGGCAGAAGAATGCGCAGGTTTACGGGCTCGCCAAGGCGGGCGTCATCGCCTTCACGCAATCCATCGCGCTGGAATTTGCCGCGCTCGGCGTCAGGGCCAATTGCATTGCGCCCGGGCGCGCCGAAAGCCGGCACAAGACAGCCGACGACCTGCTGCGGATGGCTCCCGCTGAAGAGGCGCGCGAGACCGGCAGCAGCCGCATGTCGCCGCTCGGCCGTTTCGGCAAGGCGGAAGATTTCGGCGAAGCTGCTGCGTTCCTGATGTCGGATCGGGCCGGCTGGATCACCGGTACGACGCTGGACGTGTCCGGCGGCGTGCGGCTGCATTGAGGGGATCATGCGGGGAGTTCTGATCACCGGCGCTGCGGGGTCCATCAGGGACAGTGTTGCGCGCTCGCTCGTCAACGACGGCTGGAGCGTCATCATCGACGAACCGAACCCGGAGGCCGCCCGCGCCGCCGCTTCCCATATGGGATCGCTGGTCTCCTGGCGCGGGCTCGAATTGCCCGAACAGCGCGATCCCGACGCCCTTCTGAACGCGCTGACCCAGGAGGGCGGCGTCGAAGCCCTGGTGCATGTCGGCAGCGGCCTCAAGACGCTCGGCGTTCCGGTCCGGCCGTTTCTGGATTCGAAGCCGGCGGACTGGCGGCGTCTGATCGACCACAATATCCACGACATGCTGGACATGACGGCGGCCTTCCTGCGCCACCGGATCGGGCGCGGCGGGGGCGGGGCGATCTTTTCGCTGACTTCAGCGTCCGGTTTCCGGGGCGCCCCGCAGGCCAATGTCTGGTCGGCCGTGCAGGCGGGCCTGCAGGTCTTTGCGCAGAACATGGCGGGCGACTGCGCCGTCCACGGCATCCGGATCAATTGCGTCGCGCATGGGGAGACGGATCTCCCGATGACCGATTCCTGCGGCAATCCGCAGCAGCCCGCCCTTGGCCCGGGCGAACCCGGCATCGAGGCGGGCCGCGCGACGGCCTTTCTGCTGTCGCACAGGGCCGGACACATCACCGGCTCCTGCATCGACGTCACGGGCGGCTGGGCGCTTCACTAGGCTTATGGATGTTTTGCGACGGCCGGGCTTGGCGCGCCGCGCAAGGTCGCTATGATTGCTCCCAACGACATCAGATGGGAGCGTGCGCAAGGTGGGCCAGGTCGCTTATACGAAACTGTCGCAGCACACGGGCGTCGAGATTCACGGCGTCGATCTTCGCAAGCCGATGGACCCGGACGTGGTCCGCGAAATCTACGGCCTGTTCGTCGAAAACTGCGTCGTGCTGTTCCGCGATCAGGATCTGACGCAGGACGATCTGGTGCGGGCGACAGCCAATTTCGGCGAACTCGCCGAACCGGCGCGGCCGACCGAGTTCCGCCCCGCCGGGATGCAGCGCATGAACCCGAAGATCATGCTGATCACCAACATCCGCGAGGACGGCAAGCCCATCGGGGCGTTGCCGGATGGCGAGATGTGGTTTCACCACGACACGATCCATCGTCCGCTTCCGACGAAGGCGACGTTGCTCTATTCCGTCGAAGTGCCGACCTATGGCGGGGAGACGGTTTTTTCCAATCTGTTCGCCGCCTATGACGAGCTGCCGGCAGACCTGAAGGCGAAGATCGACGGCCGCATGGCCCGCAACGCCTTCAGTTTCAATTCAACCTACAAGGACGATCCGAACGCGGTCGCGGCGCGCAACGAGGCCGTCCATCCTGCCGTCCGCACCCATGAGGACAATGGACGCAAGGCGATCTATCTCGACCGTCTGATGAGTCAGGAAGTGATCGGCCTCTCGAAGGAAGAGAACGAGGAAGTTCTCAACCGCATCTTCGATCACATCGAGCAGCCGAAATATCTCTATGAACACAAGTGGCGCAAGGGCGATGCGCTGATGTGGGACAATCGCTCCTCCATCCACGCCCGCAAGGATTTCCCGGCCGACCAGATTCGCCTGATGTGGCGCACCGTCATCAACGGCACCCAGAAGCCGGTTTGAACCAACTTTTTCAGAAAGCCTTCATGACTGATTTTGCTCCGCAACTCACTCCGAAACTGCAGGCGCTGCTGGATGCGGAGACGCCGCATTTTTCGAAAGCCGAACTCGACCGCCGGCGCGCCGCGCTGGCGGGCATCATGGAGAAGGCCGGCGCGCGGCACATTCTTCTTTCGGGCGGCGACCGCAAGGGTTCGGCGACCCAATGGCTCACCGAATGGCCCACCACCAGCGGGCACTTCGTGATCTTCACTCCGGGCGAACGCGACGTTCTGCTTGTGAAGAATCCGAACAACGCCGCGCTGGCGCGCATCCTGTCGCCGCAGACGCAAGTCGGCTGGGGCGCAGAGGGAAGTCAGGAACTGGCGATCCGCGAATTGCTGCGCCGTGGGGCGAAAGGCGCGACGGTCGGCATTCTGGGGTCCTATGGACACAGCCTGCATGAAAAGCTGGTTGCGGCGGGCATCACGCCGATTGATCTGGGCCGCGCCTATACGCGGCTGCGCCTGACGAAAAGCGAAGAAGAACTCGACTGGCTGCGCATCGGCTGCGAGCTGACCGATCTCGGCGTCATGGCGCTCGAGCGCGAAGTGCGGCCCGGCCTCAGCGAGCATCAGCTCGCCGACATCATCGAGCGCGCCTACATGCCTTATGGCGGGGCGACGCAGATCCACTATACGGGCGTCACCTCGATGACGAACCCGGATTGCTGCGTGCCCTCGCAGATCGCCCGCAACCGCAGGGTCGCGAGGGGCGACATCGTGTTCACCGAAATCGCCGCGTCTTTCTGGTCCTATCCGGGACAGATCCAGCGTTCCATCGCGGTGCAGTCCGAGCCGACGCAGGTCTATGGGGATCTTCATGCGGTCGCCGAAGAGGCCTACCACGCCATTTTCAAGGTGCTGAAACCCGGCGCGCGACCCGAGGACGTTTACGATGCGGCGGCCTGCATCGCCCGCAAGGGCTTCACCATCTGCGACGATCTCGTGCATGGATACGGGGGCGGGGGATATCTGCCGCCGATCCTGGGCACGCGCGAGCGCCCTTCGGGGCCTTTGCCCGACATGGTCTTCGAGGAAAACATGACGGTGGTGATCCAGCCTTCGGTGATGACGCTGGACGAGAAGGCGGGCGTCCAGACCGGCGAACTCGTGCTGGTGACAAAAGACGGCGCGCAACGCCTGCATCGCGCCCCGATGGGTTTCCGGCGTTCCAATTGATCATCACGAATTCAGGGAGGGACAGACATAAAATGAAAATCACTCGATCGCTTCTGCTCGGACTGACCGCGGCGGCCGCCATGACGCTGCCCGCCCATGCGCAGTTCAACCTTCAGGGCAAGACCGTGCAGGTGACGGTCGCCGGCGGCGTCGGCGGCGGCGTCGATCTCTACACGCGCCTGTTGCTGCAATTCATGTCGCAGCATCTGCCCGGCAAACCCACGATGGTGGTGCAGAACATGCCGGGCGGGGGCGGATTGCAGGGCGTGCAGAACGTCTACAATCTCGGCGCGAAGGACGGCACTTCGCTTGGCGTGACGCCGGCGGGTCCGATCAAGGAACCCCTGATGGGCAACAGCAAGGTCAATTATGACCTGCGCAAGTTCAACTGGGTCGGCAGCCTGACGGCGGAAGATACGGTCTGCCTCGTGTGGCACACGTCGAGCGTGAAGACGATCGACGACGCGAAGGCGCGCGAAGTGCCGCTGTCGGCCACAGGCGCGGCTTCCAATTCGACCCTAGGCCCGCTGCTGATCAACAATCTGCTGGGAACCAAATTCAAGCCCATCTCGGGCTATGATGGCGGCACCTCCATGCTGGCGGTGGAGCGCGGCGAAGTGGACGGGCGTTGCACGACGCTGAGTTCCGTCCGCACCGCGCAGCCGAACTGGATCGAGAACAAGCTGATCCGGGTTCTGTTCGCTGTGTCCAACGTCGAAGACGATCCGGATTACAGCAAGGTTCCGCAGGTGCGCGATCTTCTGAAGTCGGACGCCGACAGGGCGGCGTTTCAGTTCTTCGGGGCGCCGGACGAAATCCAGGATCCGTTCATGCTGCCGCCCGATACGCCCGCCGAAGTGGTGGCCGGTTACCGGAAGGCTTTCGACGACACGATGAAGGACCCTGTCTATCGCGCCGAAGCCGCCAAGCGCAGCCAGCGCCTTGTTCCGCTGTCGGGTCAGAAGGTCGCGGAAGTCATCGACCGCATGTATGCAACGCCGCCCGACATCATCGAGCGCGTCAAGAAGGCCACGGCGATTCCGGGCAGCAAGTAAAATCGAGCACGTCGACAATGGCCCGCTGGCGTGCGCCGCCTGCGGGCCATCTTGTTCAGTAGGCCGTCGAGGAAGCCCGTCCCGAGGAATCGATCCAGACGCGCTCCGACACGAAGGGCTTGCCGGCGATGCGATCGACCAGCCAGTCGACCAGCAGGGTGTTCTTGTCTTCCCCGTTGTCGACGCTCGGCGCATCGCCGACGCCGTGATTGGCGCCCTCATAGATCACCAAGCGCTTCGGGGCGGTGATGCGGGTGAACAAATCCTCGGTAAATTCGATGGGCGACAATTGGTCGTTCTCCCCCGCAATCGCCATGTAGGGACATCTGATCTTCGGCGCGTAGGGCCGCAGGTCGATCTTCTTGCAGAACTCGTCGAAAGCGGCTTCGTCGTCATATCCAGACATGAACATGAAGCGCGCCTTGAAGGTCGGCGATGCGAGATTGAAGATCGTGTGGCATCCGGGCTCCTGACAGACGCCCGCCACCGCATAGCCCTTGATCTTGTCGCCGAGCGCCGCCGCCGCGACCGTTCCGAAATAACTTCCGAAACTGGAGGAGCGAATGGCGAGGCGGCTCATGTCGATGGCGCCGTGCTTGCCGAGCCAGTCATGGATCGCCAGACCCGCTTCGCCGAAATTGCTTTCGGTGAAAAAGATGCCGCGCGAGGCTGATTCCGCCTGACCGGGGCCGTCGACCGCCAGAACCGCAAGGCCGCGCGAGAGGAAGCGGTCGCCGTAAATGGAGACCATGTTCTCCTTCGAGCCGTCCATGCCGCCGATGGAAATGATGCAGGGGAATTTTTCGCCCGGCGCTGGCTTGCGGGGCAGGTGCAAATAGGCAGGCAGCGAGCGGCCCTGAAACGGGACCTCGACCTTCTCGATGGGATGGGCGGCGAGCCGCATGAAGCCCGCGTAGCATTCGTTCATCTGCTTTTCGTAGGCGTGCAGCGTGTCGCAGGATTCGAACAGCGGCCAGCAGGCCGACGCCCAGCAGAGCGCCGCCGCGATGTAGCTTTCCGCCGCCGTCACCAGACGGCCCTCGGCTTCGTATTCCTTCGCCTTCGCCTGCCGCTTGCGGGCGGCTGCGGCGAATTCGCGGTGGATGTCGTCGAACTTCTTCACGCGGCGCTGGACGGTGCGGAAGTCTTTTTCGGCTACTTCGCCGCCCGGCTTGCTCTTGGAGGCGATGCGGGCCTGATCCCATTCGATGCCGACCGTGCGGATGACCGCATCCAGCAGCCAGCGCTGTTCCTGCCACCGCCGGATGCGTCGATCGATCGTCACGCTGGTCATTCGGTTTCCTCCATCGCCCGCAGGCTGTTGCTTTGCTGATGCGCAATCGTAAAGTCGCACGGTGCGGTCATCAAGGCCGATCCGGAGATGCCGATGAGCGATGATCTCGCCCCGCATGGTCTCGGGGCCTTCGCGGCCTCGATGTTCGACATCAGAGACAAGGTCGCAATCATTACGGGCGCGGGTCGCGGGCTGGGGCGCGCGATCACGTTCGGTCTCGCCGCGCAGGGCGTGAAGGTCTTTCTTGCCGGACGCAGCCAGAAGACGCTGGAAGCGGCTGCGGGCGAACTCGAGGAACTGGGGGCCGAGGTCGGCCTGCAACCGACCAATGTGGGGGACGAGGATGACGTGATCGCCCTCAAGGATGCGGCGCTCGACCGCTTCGGGCGCGTCGACATTCTGGTCAACAATGCGGGCATCAATCCCTATTACCTGCCCGCCGACCGCACGGACCTGTCGCAATGGCAGGAACTCATCGACGTCAACCTGACGGGCGTTTTCCTCTGCTGCCGCCATATCGGCCCTGCCATGTTCGGGCACGGCGGCTCCATCATCAACATGAGCTCCATCGCCGGTCAGGTCGGGCTGGGACGAGCGGCCGCCTATTGCGCCACCAAGGGCGGCGTCGAAATGCTGACGCGCGACCTTGCCATCGATTGGGCGCGCCACAAGGTCCGGGTGAACTGCCTCGCGCCGGGATTTTTCGAAACGGACCTGACCGAAGGCATCCAGAACAATCCGGCGCTGTCGGACAAGATCAACCAGCAGACGCTGCTGGGCCGCATGGGCCGTCTGGAAGAAATCGCGGGCGCGGCGGTGTTTCTGGCGTCCCCGGCGGCGTCCTACATGACGGGCCAAACATTATGCGTGGACGGCGGCTGGCTGGCGCGCTGACGGCGATCACCGCCCGGCGCGTTCCCATCTGCCGATCAGCGCATTGCTGACGCCTGCGAGCACGAACAGGATGATCAGCAGTCCGTAGAGCGTCGCCATGTCGAAGCGCTGGTAATATTGCATCACCAGATAGCCGAGCCCCTTGTTGGACAGCTTGGTTTCGGCGAGCAGGACGGTGATGAGACCGCCGCCGAATCCCAGGCGCACGCCGGTCAGCACCGGAACCCTCATGGCGGGCAGATAGATCTTCGTCGCCATTTGCCAGCCGCTCGCCCGGAAGCTGCGTCCGACGCGGATCAGGACGCGCTCGATTCCGCGCATTCCGGCGGCGGTAGAGAGCGCAATCGGAAAGAAGCTTGCCAGCGCCCCGAGGGCGATCTTGGATTCGATGCCGATGCCGAACCACATGATCATGATCGGGAACAGGATGATGCGCGGCGTCGGGCTGAAATAATACAGGAACGGCTCATAGGCCTTTCGCAGAAACTCGTTGGCGCCCAGCGTGATGCCGCACGCGACGCCGGCCACGGCGCCGATCGCCAGCGCCGCGACGGTTTCCCATGCGGTCGCCTGAAGGTTGGTCCAGAACACATCTTGCCCGAGCAGGCCCAGCATGGCCGGGATGATCTTGGCCAGCGAGGGCACCACGTCGCCGAAGAACAGGCCGGAAGCGGAAAGCGCCTCCCAGATGCCGATGATCCCGCACGCGACCGCGACGCGCACGCCCGCGACGGCTGCGCGCGAAGGGGCGGCAACGGCGTCGAGGTCGAGCCATGCGGCCTTGCGGGCCGTCACCGTTCCGGTTGCAGCCATGACTGGATCCGTTCGAGGACGATGAAGAATCCCATGCTGAGCAGGATCACGAAGGTGATGGCCGCATAGGCGCCGGGCATGTCGTAACGCTCGGCGAGTTCGTTGATGAGGTGACCGAGGCCGCCGAGATTGACCAGAAATTCCACCGCCACAACGGTGACAAGGCAGAATGTCCAGCTCAGCCGGATGCCGGTGAAGATGGTCGGCAGCGCCGAGGGAAAGAGAATCTTCCAGAACATCTGCGCCGGGGTCATGTTGAGGCTGCGGCCGACGTTGACGTGAACGCGGCGCGTCGCCGTCAGGCCTTCCTGCGTCTTCAGCACTACAGGCGCGAGGCCGTAAACGAACGAGATGATGATGATCGTCTTCGGGCCGCGCCCGAACAGCACCAGAAACAGCGGAAAGGCCAGCACGATGGGCGCTGCGGCGAGCGCGCCGAGCCAGTCCTCCAGCGCCGCGCGCATAAGGCGGAAGCGATAGAGCAGGACGCCGAGCGGCACGCCCGCGAGGATCACCAGAAAGCCCGAGGTCAGCACTTCGAAGGCAGTCAGACCCATGCGGGACAGGATGTCTTCCTCGCGGACCAGCCGGACGAGCGCCACCAGAACGTCGGACGGCAATGGCAGGATGTAGCGGTTGAGCACCCCGGCAAGGAGCAACAGTTCCGCCACGACGGCGATCGCCGCCAGCGATGCGATTCCGACCGTGATCGGCGCAAGATCGCGCAGGCGCGTGCGCTCAGCCACGCGGGCGGTTCCGGCGCGCCGCCGTCGTTTCGGCGTCCATCATGCCGCTGCTCGCTTCTTCGCGCAGGTCGCTCCAGATTTCTGCGACGTAGTGGCCGAAGGCGTCGCTGCCGACGACTTCGGATGTGCGCGGGCGCGGCAGGTCGATGTTGACGATGCGCTTCAGGCGGCCCGGCCGGTAGGTCATCACCACGATCCGGTCGGAAAGCTGCACGGCCTCCGTGAGATTGTGGGTGATGAGAAGCGTCGTCTGGTTGAGTTGCTGCTGGATCTGCAGAATCTTGTCGCCGAGCAGCAGGCGGGTCTGTTCGTCCAGCGCCGCGAAAGGCTCGTCCATCAGCAGGATTTGCGGCTCCGATACGAGCGTGCGGGCGATGGAGACGCGCTGTTTCATGCCGCCCGAAAGCTGCGAGGGATAATGTTTCGCGAAGCCCGAAAGGCCCACCATGTCGATGAAATGATGGGCGCGGTCATGACGCTCGGCTTTGGGAACGCCGCGCAGTTCCAGCGGAAACGCGACATTGTCGATCACGCTGCGCCACGGGAAGGTGGATTCTTCCTGAAACACCATGCCGATGGAAGGATGCGGTCCACTGATGCGCTCAGCCCCGACCCGCACTTCGCCCTCGTAGTCGCCCAGCAATCCGCCGATGATGTTGAACAGCGTGGACTTGCCGCAACCCGACGGTCCGATGACCGAGACGAATTCGCCGGGCTTCACGTCGAAGGACATGTGATCGACCGCGACGGTCGCCTCGGGGCCGGAGCCGAACCGCTTCAGCACATTGTCGATGACGAGGTACGGCTCGGCGGATGCGCTCATGCGGGCGGCGTCTCTTGTCGGGCGTCAGGCATCTTGCGCGTGCGCGGCGGATCAGACGCGATCATGTTGAGCGCGTCCGATGATGTCAACGGCGGGTCGAACGGCTCAGTTGAGCTTGCGGGCCGGGCCGGCGTCGGCGCGCAGCCCGTTGGCTTCCGGCGCCTGAAGGGCCGAGCCGGAGAAACCATCGCTGCCGAACTGCGGCCTTTTCGGTTCGAAGTTCGACGGCAATTCGGCGGCCGGCGAAAAGACCAGCGCGCGCGCATCGACGCGGGCGGCCGGGCGCAGCGGCGCGACGGTCGAGCCCATTACGGTCGGCGTCGTGATGCTGGCGATTTCGGTCGCCGCCGTGAGGCTGCGGAAGTTGGAGCGGTCGAGGCGGGCGGCGACGAGATCCGTCTTCTTGCCCTGCTCGGAACCCGCCGGGCGCGCGGCCGCCCTGGCGGCGACGGGCGTGATGGTGGTGGATTTCGTCAGCACCACCGAACGGGCGAGGGGCGAGGCGTCATCCGCATAGGACATGACGCCCGGAACCTTCGGACGCTGCAGCGACGTGCCCTGCGTGATGACCCGGGGCAGTTCGTTGGCGCGCGGCGGCGGGACGGTGGCGAAGGTCCCGATCAGGCCCGCGATGGCGTCGACTTTCTGCGGGGCTGCGCGGCCGGGCGCGAGGCGCGGCGGGGGCGCAAGCGCCGCCAGTTCCACCGGACGGACCGGCGGCAGAGGCGCGATGGAAGCCACGCTGCTGCTGATGAGCGGGAGGTCTTCCGGGCGGCGCGGCGGCAGCGGGGCGGCGATTGTCTGCGCCAGCCGGGGATCGAGCGCCGCAACCGCGACGGGCTGTTGTGCGGGCGCAGGAGCCGGGGCCGCGACCGCGACCGGCGCGGGGCCGGGGCTCAGGAATGTCTCGCCGCGCGGCAGATTGGTCTGGGCGCGGGCGACGACGACCGTTTGCGACGCTGCGGCCTGACGCGCCGCTTCCGCCCGGTAAAAACCGGCTGCAGAGGATTCATCTTCAACCGGTGTAACCGGAGCCTGCTGCGTCGCGACAGGCCCGATGCCGGTAGCCCGGCCGAGCGAGGCGACCTGCTGGCGGCCGCGCTGGGCGGGAGCGCGCGCCACCTGACGCGGTGCGACGTCTTCCTCTTCGCCGCCGCCAAACAGGAACGCCAGGAAGCCCGGCATCCGAACCTGTGCGAGGGTCGGGGCGAGTTCGCCGCCGCGCGAAGCGAGTTCGGCGCGTGCTTCCTCGTAGCGGGCCATCGGCTGGCCATTGCTGGGAATATGAACGGTCTTGCCGTCCGGGAAAATGCGGGCGAGCTGGTCGTAGCTCATGCGCGGCCAGGCGCGCACGCTGCCGACGTCCAGATGGACGAACGGGGAGCCGGCGGACGGATAATAGCCCACACCGCCGCGTTGCAGCCGCATGCCGATTTCACGGACGCGCGACATGGGCACGTCCATGAAATGGATATCCATGGCCTTGCCTTCCATGTGCTGCGAATTTTCCGCCACAGCCTTGGAGCGGCGGCGCAGCATGGCGTTGGTCTTCGGAGACCGGTAGGCCGACTGGACCTTCATGGGCTCGCGCGAGCCGCTTTCCCGGTAGGTCGCCCAGATCGTGTCGAACAGGCGCGGGTCCATATTGGTCGGCTCATCCAGCCGCCAGTCGCGCAGGAACCAGTTGAGCTGCTGCAGCACACGGGAATCGTAGCTGCCATTGACCATGAAGGTCGCCGAAATGCTCTCGTTCGTGTGGGCGTGGAAGAGGTGAATGGTGCGGGTTTCGCCGTTGGCGATCGCATTCTGCGTCTCGGTGGACAGAATCGTCAGGGCGAAAGCAGTTGCTCCGACGGCCGCAGTCAGCGACCAGCATTTCCGGAGGGCGGTTCGCATACGCGCTTTCAGCAAGCTCGAACTCACTTCTTGAACTGCGCACCCAATACACGAGCGCGCTTATGGTGAGCGAATTATTGCCATGAAGGGTTAAATCCCCGTAAGCCCGGGAACCAATCCCCAACCCTGACTGCGTGATCGGTATTTAACCCGAACCGCCGCCGGAGAAAAGCCCCCGGATCGTGGCGGAGATGTGGCGGAGGCGCCACGCAAAACGCCACAGCCGGCGGACTTGTCCACCGGCTGCCGAAAGGTCGTCCAATCAAAGGGTCAGCCGGAAGGTCTCGGAATCAGCCCTCGAACCCCAGCGCCGCCCGCATCTTCCGGGAATATCCGTAGATATCCTCGCGCAGTTGCAGCTTGCCGGCTTCGTCGACCAGCGCGGTGAAATACTGGATATGGACCGGAAGGGTCTGCGGCAGGTTCACGGTCTTCTCGCCGCCGCCCACCATTTTCTTCAGGCGTTCCTGCGACCAGCCGTTCTGGCGCCCGAGAATGACCTCGGCCAGCGCGAAGGGGTTCTCGACCCGTACGCATCCGTGGCTGTAGGCGCGCTTGGCGTTGGCGAAGAGGTGGCGCGAGGGCGTGTCGTGCAGATAGACCGAATGCTCGTTGGGGAACATGAACTTGATGTGACCCAGAGCATTCCGGTCTCCGGGCGGCTGGCGCACGAAGATCTGGCCCTTCTTCTGGATCACCTCGTAACCCTGGCGAGCCAGATAGCCAGGGTCGGCGGCCAGCTTTGGCATCATCTCGTTCTTGATGATGGACGGCGGCACATTCCAGTAGGGATTGACGATCAGAAACCGCATCGTGTCGGAGAAGACGGGCGTCGGCGTCTGCGCCTTGCCGACGACCACGCGGGTGCGATGAACGACTTCGCCGCCGCGGCTGAGTTTCAGAGCGTAATCGGGGATGTTCACCTCGATCCGGTCCGGCCCCATGTCGCGCGGCAGCCAGCGCCAGCGCTCCATATTGGCGACTATCTCGCCTTCGAGCTGGGTGGGTTCGCCGCCCGAAAGCGCCGCGATGGTGCGGGCCGTGAGCGTGCCCGAGACCGGCAGTCCCTGCTCGCGCTGGAAGTCCTTCACGGCGGTGGCGACGCGATTGTCGTAAACGAGGTCCTCGCTGACGTTCAAAGCCTGCGCGGTGTCGATGCCCAGCCGCGAGCGGATCAGCGGAACGCGCGGGTCCTTCATTCCGATCTTCAGAATCGGACCGGACGGGATGCGCACCTGCGCCGGCATGGAGGGCTGTTCGCGACGAAGCTCGGCGAGCTTCGTGCGCAGGTCCAGATAACCCTTGTGGGACGGGTTGAAAGCCCGCAGAGCGGCGCCGGCGTCAGACGCTTTCGCGACGTCGGCGAGTATGACGGCGGCGTCTGCGACTTCGGGTTTCGCCGTGATGGTCGAGGCGATGGAGCGCGGATCGAGCCGCCCGCCGCTCGCCTGACGGCCGTAGGCGACGACCGCCTGCGAGAGCGCCACATCGGCGTTGGCCATGCCGACAGGATCGGACGCCGAAAGCGTCGGGATCCGGTAGGCGACAAGGTTCAGTCCGTCGTCTCCGGCGCGTTCCAGCCGGGCGATCGCAGCGGCGGCCTGCGGGGTCCACTTGCCGTTGTCGATCCAGACAGGCGCGAAACCGCGCGCCTCGTAAAAGGCGCTTACCGCCGCGCGTTCCCGGCGGATCGAGGAGGCGAAAGAACCTTTCAGGATTTCGGCTTCGCCCATGGCGGCCAGGGCGGAACGAACGCCCGCGACGACCTGCTGATCGCGCAGCACGTCGCTGAAATCGGCGACGATTGCCGGAGGCGTTTCAATGTCGAGCCGCAGAACCGGCGCATCCGCGAGGGCCCGTGCGGCGTCCTTCACATCATCGAAACTGGCCACGGCCTCGGGCGGCAGCGGGACGACCACATCGGCGACTTTCCGGTCCGTGGCCTGTTCGACATCGTCAAAGCGCGCGACCGCCTCGGGCGGCAGCGACGGCATCAGTGTCTGAATGTCGGCGATTGTCTGCGGCTGCCGCGTCACGTCCTCGAAGCGGGCTTCCACGTCGGGCGGGAGCGGGGCGACGAAATCGTGGAGTTCGGGCGCCGGAGTCAGCGCGGCGTCCTGCGCGCGCGCTGCGCCCGTCAGGGCCAGCGCCAGAACGAGAGACGAGACGCCCGCCAACCGGAACGCCAGACCGCGCGATGACATTCTCCAAGCCCCTTGGTGCTGCGACCGCCGGGGGGCGGCATCCTGACGCACAACCCCGACGATTCGCTACTTCAACTCCCAGACCCCTACGAAAGCAATGGCGTCCCGGCGGTGCGCGAACGCACAACCCGATTGCGCGGCGATGCGTTGCGCCGCCGCAACAGGAACTTCCTCCGGGTGGTTATTCGGGTTGGATAAATCCCACCGCTGCCAAACGCTCTCTGGTTGCTTCCTTTTTCAGCCAGGCGGAAAGCGCCATTGCTGCGCCGCTGATTTTTCCAGGCGTTGCCGTCTGATAAACAGTCTCTCCACCGAATTGCGCGGGCAACAAACCTGCAACCCGCACGCCCTTTACCGCCATGACCTCGGAAAGTTGCTGGAAACCCATTTCCGCCTCGCCCCGAGCAACGACTTCGGCGATGGAAACGCCGGCGGGAGTCAAGGTCGTCCTGCTTTTCAGTTCTTCGGACAGACCCAATTGCTGAACGATACGGGCCATCAGCAAACCGGAGGGGCCTTCTTTCGAATAGACCAGCGATCGGGCTGCGCGGAGCGTACTGACGAATGAATCGCGGTTCGACACGTCGGCCGGCTTTGCGTTTTCGTGCTGTACGACTGCGTTGCCGGATTTGAGGAGTGTCACGACTGAATCCGACTTCACGAGACCTTTGGCGATGAGGGCGTCGATTTCGGCTTTGGGAAAGACCACGAGATCGACAGATACTCCATCCTCGATCTGCTTGCGGAGCGCTGTGGCGAGTCCGTACCCGATGTCGACCTTATGCCCCGTCGATTTTTCGAACGCATCCACCTGCGCAGCAACAAAAGGTTTGACGGCAGTTCCGACAAAAGCCTTGAGCGTGTCGGCGCAAGCAGACGCGCCCCAAGAAATGAGAACCGCTGCACATACGACTAGCCTTGCCATCATCGAGCTCCTCCTGCTTTCATTGGGAGCAATATTGCAAGCAAGCACTGACCGGGCAATTTATATCGAGTTTTCAAAGGCCAAGCTTCAGGCGGCGCTTTCGCCCGCCATCGGATTGCCCTCGTCGAGTCCGAAATCCTTCATCTTGCGATAGAGCGTCGAGCGGCCGATTCCGAGCTTGCGGGCCATCTCGGACATCTGGCCGCGATAATGCGCCAGCGCGAACTTGATGACCTCGGCTTCCATCTCGTCGAGCTTGCGGACATCGCCGCCATCGTCGAGCAGCTTCAGCACGTTGGGATCGCGCACCTCGACGCGCACGAATTCGCGCGGAACCGGATGGGTGGGAGCCTGCATGGCGGGCGCGGGCGGCACGCGCACGTCGAAACCGTCCACATGGGCGGCAATCTGGGGGAATTCGGCAACGCCGAGTTCATCGCCATCGGCCAGCACGACGGCGCGGAACAGGGTGTTTTCGAGCTGGCGGACATTGCCGGGCCAGTCATAACGGGTCAGCAGCGCGGTCGCTTCAGCCGTGAGGCCCCGCAGCTTCTTGCCTTCCTCGGCCGCGAAACGCGCCGCAAAGCGCCGGGCCAGATCGGGAATGTCGTCGCGGCGCGAACGCAGCGGCGGAATCGTGATCGGGAACACATTGAGCCGGTAGAACAGGTCCTCTCGGAACTGCCCGCGCTTCACCTGTTCGATGAGATTCTGGTTGGTCGCCGAAATGAGCCGGATATCAACCTTGATGGAGCGCTTCGCCCCCACCGGGTCGATCTCGCCTTCCTGCAGGGCGCGCAGCAGCTTGACCTGCGTCTCCAGCGGCAGTTCGCCGACTTCATCGAGAAACAGCGTGCCGCCGCTGGCTTCCTGAAACTTGCCGACGTGCTTGTCGGTCGCGCCCGTGAACGCGCCCTTCTCGTGGCCGAACAGGATCGACTCGACGAGGTTTTCGGGAAGCGCGCCGCAGTTCACGGTGATGAACGGCTTGCCCTTGCGGTCGGACGCGCCCTGAATGGCGCGCGCCACGAGTTCCTTGCCGACGCCGGATTCGCCCTCGATCAGCACCGGGATCGAGGATTTTGCCGCGCGTTCGCCCAGCCGGATGATGCGGCCCATGTCCTCGCTGCGCGTGACGATGTCCTTGAAGGTCATCGTGCCGGTGTTGCGCTTGGAGATGCGGCGGATTTCATCTTCCAGCGCATCGACCCGCAGGGCGTTCTTGATGGAAATCTGGAGGCGTTCCGCGCCCACGGGTTTCACGACGAAATCGGCCGCTCCTGCCCGCATGGCGGAAATGACGGCTTCAATTGAGCCATGCGCGGTCTGGACGATCACCGGGGTTGAATTTTTCTTTTCGCGCAGGCGGCCGAGCACGCCCATGCCGTCGAGGTCGGGCATGACGAGATCGAGAATCAGCAGGTCGATTTCGGGCTGGTCGGACGAATCAATACGCGCCAGTGCGGCTTCGCCGCCGTCAACGGTTTCGACCTGATAGCCGAAACGGCGCACCATGGCTTCCAGCAGACGGCGCTGTACCGGATCGTCGTCTGCGATCAGAATTGTCGAACTCATGCAGCCCCTTTTCCCCGCCGGTCGTCTTGCCGGTGTGAAGGGCATGCTGGTCGATCACGGTAAATGTCGTGTTAATGGCTGCATTGTTTTGGGACTGCCGCGCGACAGCCCCAAAATAAGTGTGTTCAGGCGGCTGACCAACGGGGCAGCAGCGCCGACAGCAGCCGCGCCGGAGCCGTGGCGCGCTTTTCGAATCGAACCCCGCGTTCGGATTCGCGCCGCCAGACGCGCGTGGCGAGCCGGCCGCTTTGATCCTCCTGTCCGATGTAGATGCGGAAGGATCTGGGCAGGATGGAGTTTTCCACTATCCAGATGCGCGCGCCTTCGCCGGACACTTCGGTGACGAGGCAGGACGCATAGCGTTTGCGAATGCGTCCGTATTCCAGCATTCCCTCGATCAGCGTGGGCTCACGCTGCACTTTGCGACGTTCCTGGGTCATCTCCGTCTCCTTTGGAGAAGCCCAGATTGGGACGGAAACTGCGTAGCTTCAAACGTAAAATTACCAAACAGTTAATGGACGCCTTTATTTGAGGGACCAACGTTTTTCCGCTGGACCGCGGAGAAGGACATTGAGGCGTCGCTGTTCCGCATATGCGCAATTCGCCGTCCGGGACCGCTCGGTCGCTTGTGGGCGGGCGGCGTTCGGCTAGACTGGCGAAAACCGTCGGTGGAAAGACCGAACGATTACAGGGAGAAACGCATGGCGCGCGGACAGGAGGATTTTGCCCGTATCGGACCAGGTACGCTCGCGGGCCGTTTTCTGCGCACCTTCTGGCAACCCATCCACACAGCCGCCGATCTGAAGGTCGGCAGGCCTGTCCGGGTGCAGGCGCTCGGCGAGTATTTCACCCTGTATCGTGGCGAGAGCGGCAAGGTCTTCATGGTGCAGGACCCTTGTCCGCACCGGCAGACGTCGCTGTTTCTGGGCTGGGTGGTGGGCGACGAGATCCGCTGTTTCTACCACGGCTGGCAGTTCGACGGGACAGGCCAGTGCACCGCGCAGCCCGCGGAGAAGAAAAGCTTCGCCGCCAAGGTGAAGGCGCAGGCCTGGCGGGTGGAGGAATATCTGGGGCTGATCTTCGCTTATCTTGGAGAGGGCGAACCGCCGCCCCTGCCGCGCTTTCCGGAAGTCGACAGCGTCGATGGCGTCCGGGTCGTCAACGCGCATGCTGTTCCGTGCAACTTCTTCCAGCGCGTCGAGAACGATCTCGACGAACTGCACGTCCATTTCGTCCACAGCGTTTCGACCGATTCCTACGGGCTCGACGAAATGCCCGAGATCCGCGTGAAGGAAACCGAATACGGCATTCTGCGCGAAGGCATCCGCAAGGGCGGCGGAGCGAACGCAACCCGCACCGCGCACTGGATGATGCCCAACGTTCATTTCGTCGATCTGCCGCCCTCGCCCGACAATACCGACTGGACGGTCCATCTGGCGTGGCGCGTGCCGGTGGACGACGAAAACATGACGACGTTCAGCGTCAGCCTGCGCCGCCGCGATCCCGGCAAGCCTGCCGAAAAGGAAGCCGCGCGCGCGCCGATCACGCCCGATCCGGCGCAGGTCACGCAAGATATCCTGAGCGGCCGCATCCGCATTCAGGACGTGCCGGCGGATTATCGCGGCCTCTTTGTGGTGCAGGACAATGTGGCGCTCGCCGGACAGGGCCGCATCACGAACCGCAGCCGGGATCGTCTCGGCCAGTCGGATGTGGGCGTCACGCTGCTGCGCAAGCTCTGGGATCGCGAACTGAAGAAACTCAAGAAGGGCGAACCGCTCAAGCAATGGCGCAGGCCGCAGGAGCGCATGTCGCTGCTCGTCAACGCCCCGACCGCCATGGCGGATGTGACAGGCTGATCCGAAATAAACTTACGGGAGGGACTCATGTTGAAACGCATCGCGCCGCTGGCGGCGCTCGTCACGCTGGCTTTTGCCGGGTCTGCACTGGCGCAGGATTTTTCGCCCGCGCTGAAAAAGCTCATCGAGGATTCGAAGAAGAATCCGAGCCTGTCGCTTTCGTGGGGTCAGTCAACGCTCGGCGGCTCGCGCGCGGCCTCGCAGGTCGAAGCCGGCATGAACAAGCTGTTCGGCACCAGCATCAAGATCAGGTTCACGCCCGGCCCTTCCATGCCGGCCATCGGCAACGAGATCGCCATGCGGGCGACGGCAGGCCAGCCGTCGAACACGGACGTTTATGTCGCCTTCTCGCGCGACATGTCCGAACTCGTGGACAAGAAGCTGTTCCGCGCCGTCAATTGGCAGGAGCTTCTGCCGGGCCGTATCACCAGTGAAGCGGTCGAGGCCGACGGCACCGCGTTGAAGATCGTCACAGGTCTGCTGGGCGTCACCTACAATACGCAGCTTGCGCCTTTCAAACCTGAGCGGCTGACGGATTTCCTCAAGCCGGAATGGAAAGGCAAGCTCGCCACCACGCCTTATTCGGCGGGTTTCGACATTCTGGCCGGCAAGGACATTTTCGGGCCCGCGAAGGCGCTCGAATACGCAAAGGCCCTGTCGCCGCAGATCGCCGGCCTGACGCGCTGCGACGAGAACGAACGTCTGGCGTCCGGCGAGTTTCTGGCGATGGTGATCGACTGCGGCGAGCTGGGGCTGGACGCCATCATCAAGAAAGGCGCGCCGATCGCGCATTTCACCCCGAAAGATTATCCGGTGATGAGCTTCTACTATCTGTCGGTGCCAAAGAACGCCGCCAATCCGGAAGCCGCGATCCTCTACACGCTCTATTCCTCGCTGCCTGACGGCCAGAAGATCATCCGCGAGTCGTGGGGCGCCGACATGCATCTTTATCCCGAAGCCATGATGCACAAGCGCGCGGAAGAGACCGAAAAGGAAATCGGCCAGAAGCTTCACGCCATCGACCTCGCCTGGCAGCACGAGAACAACGAGGGTCGCAAGACTCATGGCGAGATCAACAAGATTCTCGCCGTGAAGAAATAGCCTTGCTCTTCGAAATGGTCCGCCCTCTCCTTCGAGACGGCTTGCGTTGCAAGCCTCCTCAGGATGAGGGCTACTTTCACTTCGCGCATCTGGCAGTAGCCCTCATCCTGAGGAGCGCACGAAGTGCGCGTCTCGAAGGAGAGGGCGGGCCACGCAACCGGCGTTAAACGAATCCCCGAATGGTCTCTCTCCCCAAAGCCACCGTCGCAGATGTGACGCCCCGCCGCCTGCCGCGGCGCGGCGCGGAAGAGGCTGACCTGTCGGTGTTCGGCATGCTGATGAGCGTGCAGCTCGTCAGCTCCCTGATCGTGCTTCTGCTGGTCTGCGCGCTCTGGCTGAGTTTTGTCGAGGGACGACCGGGCGACCCGAATGTCTCGCATTCGCTGGCCAATTACGTCGAGGTCTTTTCAAGCCCGTTCACCTGGACGGTGCTGGGCAACACGATCGGCTTCTCGCTGATCACGCTGGTTGTCGCCCTGGCCTTCGGGCTTCCGGCTGCGTGGCTTGCCGAGCGCACGGACTTTCCGGGCAAGACGCTGCTCTTTACGCTGATGACCATCGGAATGCTGATTCCCGGTTTCGCCATCGCGATGGGCTGGCTGTTCCTGCTGCATCCTCGCATTGGCCTCATCAACATATGGCTGAAACAGGCTTTCGGTTTTGCCGATGCGCCCCTGAACATCGCCACCATCACCGGCATGGGCTGGGTGCAGGGGCTGAGCCTCGCGCCTGTGGCGTTCATCATGACGGCGGCCGTGTTCCGCGCCATGGACCCATCGTTCGAGGAAGCCGCCCAGATGAGCGGCGCGGGGCGTCTGCGCACGTTGAGGCGCATCACGGCCTCGCTCGCATGGCCGGGCATTCTGGCGGCCTCGCTTTACATCGCCACAATGGGCTTTGCGGCCTTCGACGTGCCGGCCATCATCGGCTGGGGCAACCGCGTTTATACATTCTCGACCTATCTGCTGCTGCAATTGCGACCCGACGACACCGCGCCGCGTTTCGGGATGGCTGCCGCGCTGTCCAGCGTCGTCATCGGCCTCGCGATCGCGATGAGCTTCTGGTACGCGCAGATGCAGAAGCGCGCCCGCCAGTATCAGGTCGTCACCGGCAAGGCGTACCGCCCCAATCTTTTGCGTCTGGGCAAATGGCGCTGGACCGCATGGGGCTTCGTGGCGCTGTATCTTTTTCTCAGCAAGGTTCTGCCGATCCTGCTGATGATCTGGGCCTCGCTGCTGCCCTTTTTCCAGATGCCGTCCGCACGCGCGCTGGCGAGCCTGTCTGTCGATCACTACACGAACGATCTGCCGTGGGATCTGATCTTCGACGGCATGAAGAACACCGCGCTGCTGATGCTCATCGTCCCGACCGTCACGATGGCGGCGAGTTTCTGCTTCTCGTGGATCGTCCTGCGCTCGCAGATCAAGGGCCGCCACTGGTTCGATTTCATCGCCTTTCTGCCCCATGCGGTGCCGGGCATCATCTTCGGCGTCTCGACTCTTCTCTTCGCGCTCTATATCGCCGGGCCGCGCATTCCGCTGTTCGGGTCGATCTTCAGCCTCGTCATTGTGCTGTTGATCGCCCGCATCAGCTACGGCACGCGCATGACGAACAGCGGGCTCATCCAGATTCACCGCGAGCTGGAGGAATCCGCCATCGTGTCGGGCGCCTCGACGAGCGCGGTGATCCGGCGGATTCTGGTCCCGCTCATGGCCCCGACCCTGCTCTATGCGTGGCTGTGGGTGGCGCTGTTGACGTTCCGGGAACTGACTTTGGTGATCGTGCTGACTACGCGCGACAACATGACCTTGCCGGTCGTGGTCTGGAGCCTGTGGCTCTCGGGCGGACTTGGCACGTCGTCCGCCCTGACGCTGATCCTTCTGGTGCTGATGATCCCGGTGATCGGCCTTTACTGGTGGGTCGCCCGCAAGCGGGGACTGACAGTCTGACTATTCGGCCGCCTGCGGCTGCACCACCGCATCGGCGAAAACGTCCCGGCCCTTTTTCTCCTCGGGGAAAATGTTGCGGCTGTTCACCCATTCGCGGGTGGCCTCGTACATCTGCTGCGAATAGGGCTCGAACACGAGACGCTCGCCCGGCCCGAAACGCCGCACATCCACCAGACGCGCGTGCCGCTCCGGCATCTCTTTCAGGTAATAGTGCGTGTAGGGCTGGAACATGAGATCGAGATCAGCCTGCGCGCGGCGCAGCGCCCGGTAATATTTGCGCACGTCCTCGATATCGGCGCCGGGCGGCACCATGCCGGCGATCATGAAGGTGCAATCGACGATCTTTCGATAGCCAAGCTGCTCGGCCAGATAATATTGCACGCCGAACAGCGTGGCCGCAGGCGCGCGCCCGTCCAGCAATTGATCGACACGATCATTCGGCAGACCGCCGAATTTCAGCCGGATCGACTCGAAGGGCAGGAACGGCTCCAGCGCCTGAATGGTCGTGTAATGGCTGCCGGACTGGTAGCCGACGTGAATGTCCACGCCCGCCAGATCCTCGGGGCGACGGATCGCAGAATCCGGCTGCACGAAAATGCCGCCGGGCGACACCGAATAGCATTCGCCCCAGAGGCGGCCATGCTCGTTGGAAGCCGCCATATTGACCGTCCAGTGGCAGGCGCAACTGACGGTGGCGTCACGGCCCTGCTCGTAGCTCTGATACGCGCCCTGCCGGATGTCGGGAGTCGAATTGGCCGGCTTGGCGTCAGCGGCCGGCTGGGGAATGCGGCCCGCCTTCATCAAATAATCCGTGAGGCCCTCGGCGCGGAAATAACCCTTTTCCTCCGCCACCCATTCCTGCAGGCGCTGATGGGTGTGAATGACGAAGCGGCTCATGCGGTCCTCCCGGGTCGTTGCCCCCGTCCGAACCTTGCGCCAATCCGCCTGTCTTCGCAACGAGGGTGGTTGATCGGCAGGCCCCCATGCCCGATATCTCTGGCAGAGTTTGTCCCAACGGTGATTCATGGCCCTTCCGAACATGCCCGCCCCCGTCTTCGCAGCTTCTGCCGCCGTCGCCGGGTCAGCCGACCTCGGGGCGCTGCCCGAATGGAAACTGTCGGACCTCTACGAGTCGATGGATTCGCCCGATTTCGCGGATGACGTCGCCCGCGCCATAGCGGACTGCAAGGCTTTCGCCGCGAAGTATCAGGGCAAGCTGGCGGGCTTCGCGGCAGCGCCTGACGCGAGCGCCAAGCTCGCCGACGCCGTGCGCGACTACGAGGCGATCGACGATCTGCTCGGCAAGATCATTTCCTATGCGGGCCTTTTGTACGCCGCCGATACGTCCGATCCGGCGCGCATGAAATTCTATGGCGACGCGCAGGAAAAGATCACCGACGCGACCTCCGATCTCCTGTTCTTCACGCTCGAACTCAACCGCATCGACGATGCTGTTCTGGACCGCGCCGCCGCGCAGCAGCCGCTGGCGCACTGGAAGCCGTGGCTTGAAGACATTCGCCGCGAGAAGCCCTACCAGCTCGACGACAAGATCGAGCAGCTGTTCCACGAGAAGTCCGTCACGGGCCGCAACGCCTGGAACCGGCTGTTCGACGAGACGCTCGCGGGCCTGCGCTTCACCATTGGCGATCAGCAGATGCCGCTGACGCAGGTGCAGAACCTGATGCAGGACCCGAAGGAAGACGTCCGCAAGCAGGCGGCCGAATCCGTCGCCAGAACGCTCGGCGAAAACCTGCGCACCTTCGCGCTGATCACCAACACGCTCGCCAACGACAAGGAAATCTCCGACCGCTGGCGCGGCTTCGACGACATTGCGGATTCGCGCCATCTGTCGAACCGCGTCGAGCGCGAAGTGGTGGACGCGATGGTCAGCGCCGTGCAGGCCGCGCATCCGCGCCTGTCGCATCGCTATTACAAGCTGAAGGCCAAATGGTTCGGCAAGGATCAGCTGGAACATTGGGACCGCAACGCGCCGCTCCCCAACGCCGCCAATCGCGAATATCGCTGGGACGAGGCGCGCGACATCGTGCTCGGGGCTTATGGAAACTTTGCGCCCTCGATGGCCACGATCGCGCGCCGCTTTTTCGATGAAGGCTGGATCGACGCGCCCGTGCGGCTAGGCAAGCAATCGGGCGCGTTCGCGCATCCGACGACGCCCTCCGCGCATCCTTACGTTCTGGTGAATTATCTCGGCAAGCCGCGCGATGTGATGACGCTGGCGCATGAACTCGGCCACGGCGTGCATCAGGTGCTGGCGGCCCCGAACGGCCCGCTCATGGCCCCGACGCCGCTGACGCTGGCCGAAACAGCATCCGTGTTCGGCGAGATGCTGACCTTCCGGGCGCTGCTGCGCTCGTCCGGCCCGGACCAGCGCCGCACGCTGCTGGCCTCGAAGGTCGAGGACATGCTCAACACCGTGGTGCGGCAGATCGCGTTCTATTCCTTCGAGCGCAAGCTGCACACCGAGCGCCGCAAGGGCGAACTCACGGCTGAGCAGATTTCAGACATCTGGATGAGCGTGCAGGGCGACAGCCTCGGCCCCTCGATCCGCCTCGGGCCGGGCTACGAGACCTGCTGGGCCTACATCCCGCACTTCATCCACTCGCCGTTCTACGTCTACGCCTATGCGTTCGGTGATTGTCTGGTGAACTCGCTCTACGGCGTCTACGAAAAGGCCGCCGACGGCTTTGCGGAAAAATACTTCGCGATGCTCTCGGCCGGCGGCACCAAACACCATTCCGAACTCCTCGCCCCCTTCGGCCTCGACGCGCGCGATCCGGCCTTCTGGCAGATCGGGCTCAACATGATCGAGGGGATGATTGCGGAGCTGGAGGGGATGGAAGTGGTGTGAGGGAGGAAGGCAGAAGCAATCCTGCACTTTTGCAATTGATTTATGCACCGGAAAAGCTGTTGCGGATCAAAGGGCAAAATCTGGTGCAAAATTCCTGATTTAAGAATCAAGACCCCAAATCTTGATTGACATGCATATGCAGAGAAAAAATACTCCAAAAACGAAAAATCCTAAGTGGAGGAGCCCGGGGATACGAAAATGCGGATCATCCAGATCATGAATTTTGTTCGCTAGCATAACGCACCCACGTGAATGAGCAAACAAGCTGGCAATCATCGATATTAATAGAAATAGCACAGAAAAGGATCCAAGCACTTTAATAAGCAGGCTCGTTTTATAAAAATCAGGCTGAACAATAAACGCTATCGCTGCCCCCGCAATAGTCAGAAGATTTTTGACGAGATCAATAGTTGATTGAACGCCCTCTTTTTCCATCAGCAAAACCAAAGATAGTGACATTTCGATTGCGAAATAGCTTCAAGCATAAGCTGTCTATTTATAGACTGTTGGGGGCCAATTCGGGCACTTATATACTTTGCGCACCACGGAGAATCGGGTAGGCTAGGCCGTTGTTCACGCAATGGAGATTCGCATGGCGAAGGACCCAAAGAACCACGGCAAGGCTTGGTCAGATACTGATTGTTGATTTCCACTGAGAACTGACCCGGGATTTCCACCGAGAAGTGACCCGGCTTGATGATGTATTTGGGTCAGGTTGTCGTCAAGTTTCGGTTCTTCTCCTTGTTGGGCCTGGCGGGTTTGGCGGAGCTGCTTTTGAACCGGAAG
>CANJNI010000036.1 GCA_947475995.1 Beijerinckiaceae bacterium
CGCCGCCGCAGACTTTCCGCCAGGCGCTGGCGGAGGCGTTCGGCCATCGTTCCTATGTGCTGCTGGTGATCGGCTTCTTCACCTGCGGCTTCCAGCTCGCCTTCGTGACGATCCACTTCCAGAAATATGTCGTCGAATCGGGTCTTGAACCGAATGTCGGCTACTGGGCTTTCGCGCTTGTCGGCATTTTCAACATGGTGGGCTCGTTCGGCGCGGGCTGGGTTGGAGATCGCCTGCCTCGCCCCTGGGTGCTGTCCTTCATCTATCTATCGCGCTCGCTGGTGACGATCGTGTTCATCAGTCTGCCGGCCAGCCCGGCGTCGGCCTATGCGTTCGGGGCGCTGTCGGGCCTTCTGTGGCTCTCCACGGTGCCGCCGACCTCATCGCTCATCGGCATCATGTTCGGCACCCGCTACATGGCGACGCTCTACGGGTTCGCGTTCTTTTCGCATCAGGTGGGCGGCTTTGTGGGTCTGGTGCTGAGCGGGACCATTCGGGAGACGACCGGCTCCTACACGCTGATGTGGTGGGCCTCGATCGCGCTCGGCGTTGCCTCTGCGCTGATCAATCTGCCGATTGTCGAAAAGCCCGTGAAGCGCGTCGCCGCCGCCGCGTGACCACATTCGCGTCGGCCGCCCGTTCGTGATAGAATTGTTTCGTGGGATTTGCCGTATCGAGCGGCCGGCTCCGCCTTCGGCAGGAGATCCCCATGTTCAGAACCACAATTCCCGCGAGCGCTGTCTTCGGCTTGCTGGCGACGCTTCTTGCGCCGCAGGTTCATGCGGTTGAGCTTCCCCGATACAATTCCGAAGCCAATTGCCGGGCTAAAGCCGTGGGATCGCGCGGCGCGGATGCCCGGCTCTTCAGCGCCTGCATGCTGGTCGAGCGCGAGAGTCTTGCGACGCTTGGGAAGGCGACATCGTGGGCGGCGCTTGCACCGCGCACACAGACGGCCTGCATTTCGGGCATGAGCGCCTATGCGGAGGCGGACTATTCGGCGCTGCTCGATTGCGTTGAAGCAGCCGCGCCGCGCTGATCAGGCGTCGGTCGACGAAAGCTCGTGTTCGGACACGACGCGCTCGAACGCTTCGCTCTCGTTCCTGATTCGATATTGCAGATGCGTGCCCACGGGCGGCAATCGCGCCGTAACGCGGCAGACGCCGGGCTTCTGCTGGATCTGGGGCGAATCGACACGGACGGACTGTCCGATTCGAAAACGGTGCGTTTCCCCCTGCGTCGGGAGGGTGCGCGCGACAGGCGTGCGGGCCATTGGGGGGCGTCCTGGCGGTCGCGGGCACAATGCGCGCATTCACGAAAAATGCGTCCGTCACCCGGCGGGCGACCGTGCGAACCGTCGATGCTTGTAGCACATCTTTCGGCGCTGCGGTGATTTTCGACGGCCGCGGTTGAAGTTAACCATCATTTTGTCGAGAACAAAAAAAGAACTTGCGCATGAGAACAAATCACGTACATTGATCGCAACACACAGTCATTGCGCTTTCAGATCAGCCCGTGCCAGAAGGATTGGACCCGTGACCCAAGCGAATCTCCGTCTCGTGGAAGGAACGTCCGTGGACAAGACCAAGGCGCTAGACGCCGCCCTGTCGCAAATCGAGCGCGCCTTCGGCAAGGGCTCGATCATGCGTCTGGGCAAGAACCAGAAAGCGGTCGAGATCGAGACTGTCTCGACCGGCTCGCTGGGCCTCGATATTGCGCTGGGCGTCGGCGGCCTGCCGCGTGGCCGCATCGTCGAGATTTACGGCCCTGAGTCGTCCGGCAAGACGACCCTGACGCTGCATGTCATAGCCGAAGCCCAGAAGCGCGGCGGCGTCTGCGCCTTCGTGGACGCCGAGCACGCGCTCGATCCGGTCTATGCCCGCAAGCTGGGCGTCAATCTCGAGGACCTGCTGATCTCGCAGCCCGATACGGGCGAGCAGGCGCTGGAAATTACCGACACTCTGGTGCGCTCCGGCGCGGTCGATGTTCTGGTGGTCGATTCGGTGGCCGCCCTGACCCCGCGCGCTGAAATCGAGGGGGAAATGGGCGAGGTTCAGCCCGGCCTGCAGGCCCGCCTGATGAGCCAGGCCCTGCGCAAGCTGACCGCTTCGATCTCCCGTTCCAACACGATGGTCATCTTCATCAACCAGATCCGCATGAAGATCGGCGTCATGTACGGCAGCCCGGAGACCACCACCGGCGGCAACGCGCTGAAATTCTACGCATCCGTCCGTCTCGACATCCGCCGCATCGGGGCCATCAAGGACCGCGAGGAAGTGATCGGCAACCAGACTCGCGTGAAAGTGGTCAAGAACAAGGTTGCGCCGCCCTTCAAGCAGGTTGAATTCGACATCATGTACGGCGAGGGCATCTCCAAGACCGGCGAACTGGTCGATCTCGGCGTCAAGGCCGGGGTGGTGGAGAAGTCGGGGGCCTGGTTCTCCTATGACAGCCAGCGACTGGGGCAGGGGCGAGAGAACGCCAAGGCCTTCCTCAAGGAAAACCCCGATCTGGCCAACAAGATCGAACATGCGATCCGCGAGAATTCCGGCCTGATCGCTGAAAAGATCCTCGAGAACGCCGACCCGAATTCGGAAGAGTCTGACGAATAATTCCACCCGCCGTTTCCGCGATTGCGGGAGCGGATCGGATCAGGCGAGGGTGGCCCTGCCGGGGCCTTGGTCGCCGAGCCGGATCATGGACACGGTCCCCGTTCATCTCCGGCGTTTCCGATCTTCTCCCGTCCGGCGGGGCGGGCCGAACTGCCTGCGTCTCGACAGTCTCCTGTCCCGCCGCTAGATACAGCCCGGATCGTGATCGGTCCGGGCTGTTGCATTTGGACAGTCTGGCCAGCATGTTGCATCGGTTGTGCGCGTTTGCGCCAGGGATGCATCGGCAATGCTGATTGCGGCGGTTCCGGATCGAAGAGTGTAAAAGCGAATGAGCGGCGTCAACGAAATCAGATCGACCTTTCTCGACTTTTTCCGCAAGAACGGACACGAAGTCGTGCCCTCGTCGCCGCTTGTGCCGCGTAACGATCCCACCCTGATGTTCACCAACGCCGGGATGGTGCAGTTCAAGAACGTCTTCACGGGCATTGAGAAACGGCCCTACAGCCGCGCGGCCTCTTCGCAGAAATGCGTGCGCGCCGGCGGCAAGCACAACGATCTCGACAATGTGGGATACACGGCCCGCCACCACACCTTCTTCGAGATGCTCGGCAACTTTTCGTTCGGCGATTATTTCAAGGCGCAGGCCATTGAAAACGCCTGGCAACTGATCACCAGGGAATTCGCCCTCTCCAAGGACCGGCTGCTGGTCACCGTCTATCACGACGACGACGAAGCCTATGACCTGTGGAAGAAGATCGCGGGCTTTTCCGACCGCAAGATCATCCGGATCGCGACGTCCGACAATTTCTGGGCGATGGGCGACACCGGCCCCTGCGGTCCCTGCTCGGAAATTTTCTACGATCAGGGCCCGGCCCTGCAGGGGGGCCCGCCCGGCAGCCCGGACGAGGACGGCGACCGGTTTCTTGAATTCTGGAACCTCGTCTTCATGCAATACGAGCAGGTTGGGCCCGGCCAGCGGATGCCCTTGCCCAAGCCCTCGATCGACACCGGCATGGGACTGGAGCGCATCGCGGCGATCCTGCAGGGCGTCCATTCGAACTACGACATCGACCTGATGCGCGCGCTGATCCGCGCCTCGTCCGAAGCGACGGGCGTCGACCCGGACGGCCCGCACAAGGCTAGCCACAGGGTCATTGCCGACCATCTGCGCGCCGCCTCCTTTCTTGTCGCCGACGGCGTACTGCCGTCGAACGAAGGCCGCGGCTATGTGCTCCGCCGTATCATGCGCCGCGCCATGCGCCACGCGCAACTCATCGGCTCCCGCGATCCGCTCATGTGGCGTCTGGCGCCGGCGCTGGTTCGCGAAATGGGGCAGGCCTATCCGGAACTCGTCCGCGCCGAGGCGCTCATCACCGAGACCCTGCGCCTCGAGGAAACCCGTTTCCGGGCGACGCTGGCGCGCGGCCTGACCATGCTGGACGACGAGACGCGCGACATACCCCAGGGCGGCAAGCTCAACGGCGAAACCGCGTTCAAACTCTACGACACATACGGCTTCCCGCTCGACCTGACGCAGGATGCTTTGCGGGCCCGCGGCATCGGGGTCGATACGGACGCTTTCAACGCCGCCATGGAGCGCCAGCGCGCCGAGGCCCGCAAGGCCTGGGCGGGCTCGGGCGAAGCCGCCACCGAAACGGTCTGGTTTGGCATCCGCGAAAAGGCCGGCGCGACCGAATTCCTCGGCTATGACACCGAAGCCGCAGAAGGCGTCGTGCAGGCGCTGGTGCGCGACGGCGCCGAAACCGATCGGCTTGAAGCCGGGCAGAAGGGCTGCGTGGTCGTCAACCAGACGCCGTTCTACGGCGAGTCCGGAGGCCAGGTCGGCGATACGGGCGTGATGACCGCGACCGGCATACGGGCCAGGGTTCACGATACGCAGAAGAAACTCGGCGATGTCTTCGTTCATGAAGTCGAAGTCGAATCAGGCGCGCTGACGATCGGCATGGCGCTGGAACTGACGGTCGAACACGCCCGCCGCACCGCGATCCGCTCCAATCATTCGGCGACGCACCTGCTGCATGAAGCGCTGCGCCTCGTGCTTGGCGATCATGTCGCCCAGAAGGGCTCGCTGGTCGATGAGGACCGCTTGCGTTTCGACTTCGCGCATCCCAAGCCCATCAGCGAGAGCGAACTGGCCCGGATTGAGGACATCGCCAACCACGCCGTCCTGCGCAACGAACAGGTCGTGACGCGGCTGATGGGGGTGGAAGAGGCTATCGACTCCGGCGCGCGCGCCCTCTTCGGCGAAAAATACGGCGACGAGGTGCGCGTGGTGTCCATGGGCACGACAGGCGACCACGGCAATCGTTCCTTTTCGGTCGAACTCTGCGGCGGCACGCATGTGACCCGCACCGGCGATATCGGGCTGGTGAGCATCGTCTCGGAAGGTGCGGTGGCGGCCGGCGTGCGGCGCCTCGAAGCCAAGACGGGCGACGCCGCGCGTCTTCACCTCAATCAGGAATCGCGCCGCCTGCGGGACCTTGCCGGCATTCTGAAAACGCCCGTCGCCGAAGCGGCAGGTCGCGTCGAGATCCTGATGGAGGAACGCCGCAAGCTTGAACGCGAACTGACCGATGCGCGCAAGAAGCTCGCCATGGGCGGCGGCGGCTCCGGCGCGGATGACGCCGTGCGCGATGTCGGCGGCGTCAAGCTCTTCGCCCGCGCCGTCACCGGCGTCGAGATGAAGGACTTGAAGTCCCTCGCCGACGAAGCCAAGGAAAAGCTCGGCTCGGGGATCGTGGCCATCGTGGGCGTCGCCGAGGACGGCAAGGCTGGCGTCGTGGTGGCGGTCACCAAGGACCTCGCCGGCAAATACAATGCGGTCGATCTCGTGCGGGTCGCGTCCGAAAGACTGGGCGGCAAGGGCGGCGGCGGCCGTCCCGACATGGCGCAGGCGGGCGGTCCGAACGGAGCCGAGGCGCAGGCTGCGCTGGATGCGGTCGCTGCGCGCCTGTCGGGCGCCGCGTGAGCGAGGCGCCAGCCGGAGGGTACGGGCTGCACCAGTCCTCCTTCCGCCGGCGCGTTCATCTGGTTCTGGATTCCGCCATTGCGACGGAAATCTGGACGTTGCTGCTCCACAGAACCTATGTGACGCTGGTTTTGACCAGCGTCGCCGCGGTCGTTCTGGAGTCGATGCCGGAACTGGCGATCCGTTACGCAAGCTGGTTCGACGTTGTCGAGATGCTCTCGCTGGGGGCCTTCACGGTCGACTATATGCTGCGGCTCTGGTCGGCGCCCGAGCACACGCCCTATGCGGAAATGCATCCGTGGCGCGCGCGCTGGGAATGGGCCCGAACCGGCTGGGCCATCATCGACCTCCTCTCGATTCTGCCTTTCGTGCTGGCGTTTTTCGTGCCTGCCGACTTCAAGGTGCTGGTGCTTTTGCGTCTGCTGCGCTTCTTCAAGCTGGCGCGCTATTCGGCCGGAATGCGCTCGCTGCTCGCAGCGCTGGAAGCCGAGCGCAAGGCCCTCATGGCCTCCATGATGGTGCTGCTCGGTCTGGTTCTGGTGACGGCTTCCGCCATGCACCTGTTCGAGCATGAGGCGCAGCCAGAAAAGTTTGGTTCGATTCCCGACGCCATGTGGTGGGCCATCGTGACCCTGACGACGGTCGGCTATGGCGATGTGGTGCCGGTGACGGTCGCTGGCCGAATCGTCGCCGGCTTCACGATGATCATGGGGCTGATGATGCTGGCCCTGCCGATCGGCATCGTGGCCAATGCATTTGCGGAAGAAATTCACCGCCGCGAATTCGTCGTCACCTGGGGAATGCTGGCGCGGGTGCCGTTGTTCTCTTCGCTCGACGCGGCCGAGATCGCGGAAGTGATGCGCTATCTGCGTTCGCAAACCATGCCGGCCCAGACGCTCATCGTCCGCAAGGGCGAAGACGCCCGCTGCATGTATTTCGTGGCTGCCGGGGAGGTCGAGGTGGAAGCGACATCGGGTCCTGTCCGGCTCGGCGAGGGGCGATTCTTCGGCGAGATGGCCTTGCTGCGCAACCAGCCCCGCAACGCCAACATTCGCTCCGTGACGCCGGTGAAACTGCTGCTTCTCGATGGCGTGGACCTGCGCTCCATCATGGACCGCAATCCGGAAATCCAGCGCCGCATCGAGGCCGTCATGGCCGAGCGGGTGTGACGCCCGGCGGCATTTTATCTATTGTGTCAGCGCGTCGTTCACCCTGCCTGAGGCGCCTGAGGCTTGCGCGCTGATCCGGGTGCGCGTCCGCACATGCGCCGCAGACGCCTTGTGGGACATTCTGCTCATCGAACCACAATTCGCCGCCCGGCGCAGATGAGACCCGCCATGACCCGCACCGCCCTTTCCGCCGCTTTCGATCTCTCGGTCCGCCTGACGCTGATCGGCGCCGTCACCACCATCGGCTTCCTTGTCGCTCGCATGATCGGACCTGGCATCCACACCTGAATTGCTTGATCTGCCGCAAGGTGCGAAGCTCTGCCCGACCCTATATGTCGGCCAAACGGGAGAGCTCATATGTTCAAGACCATTCTGGTTCCGGTCGATCTTGCTGAAGTCGACGTCGCCAAGCCCGCCATCGACAAGGCCATTGCGCTGGCCGACTGGTCGGGCGCCAGCATCCGCCTCGTGAATGTGCAGCCGCTGCTGCCCGCCACCTACATGGATTACGTGCCGTCGGACTTCGACGCCCAGCAGAAGGAATGGGCCGAAAAGGCCATGGCCGAAATGGTCGCCAAGCTGCCGTTGCCGGCCGGGCGCGTCAGCAGCGTGGTGCGGATCGGGGGCATCTATCCCGAGATTTTGCAGGAGGCCGAGGATTTCGGCGCGGACCTCATCGTCATCGGCTCGCACCGTCCGGCCATGTCGACCTATCTGCTCGGCTCCAACGCCAAGACCATCGTGCGCCACGCCAAGTGCTCGGTGCTGGTGCTGCGGGAATAGTTACCGCACCAGTTCCCGCATCGCGGCTTCGAGGCCCGTCATGGTGAGCGGATACATCCGGTCGCTCACCAGACGTTTCATCAGCGCCACCGATTCCGTGTAGCGCCACTGGTTCTCCGGCACAGGATTGAGCCAGACGAGATGCGGCCAGGTGCGCGTCACGCGCTCCATCCAGAGCTGGCCGGATTCCTCGTTGGTATATTCGACCGCGCCGCCGCGTTCGGTGATTTCGTAGGGCGACATCGAGGCGTCGCCGACGAAGATCACCTTGTAGTCGTTCCCGTAGGTGTGCAGCACGTCCCACGTCATCGTGCGGTCGGTCCAGCGCCGCACATTCGATTTCCACACGCCCTCGTAGAGGCAATTGTGGAAATAGAAGTGCTGCATGTGCTTGAACTCGGTCTTCGCTGCCGAGAAAAGCTCCTCCACCATCTTGATGTGCCAGTCCATCGAGCCGCCGATATCAAAGAACAGCAGCACCTTCACGGCGTTGCGGCGCTCTGGCCGCATATGCACATCGAGCCAGCCCTTGTTGGCGGTTTCCTTGATGGTGGAATCGAGATCGAGTTCATCGGGCGCGCCGGTGCGGGCGAACTTGCGCAGACGCCGCAGGGCGATCTTCACATTGCGGATGCCGAGCTGCACGTCGCCGTCCAGATCCTTGTAGGTCCGCTGGTCCCAGACTTTCGCCGCACGGCCCGAACGGTTCTGGCCCTGACCGATCCGCACGCCTTCGGGATTGTAGCCGTTGGCCCCGAAGGGCGAGGTGCCGGCGGTGCCGATCCATTTGTTGCCGCCTTCGTGACGGCCTTTCTGTTCTTCGAGACGCTTCTTCAGCGTCTCCATCAGCTTGTCCCAGCCGAGCGCCTCGATCTGTGCCTTCTCCTCGTCGGTGAGATATTTTTCCGCCAGCTTGCGCAGCCACTCTTCGGGAATTTCCGCCTTGTTCATCGCCTGCAACAGGCTTTCGAGCCCGCGGAACATGGTGGCGAAGACGCGGTCGAACTTGTCGAGATTGCGCTCGTCCTTCACCAGAATGGTGCGGGCGAGAATGTAGAAATTGTCCACCGACATGTCGCCGAGGCCGGCGTCCAGCGCCTCCATCAGCGACAGATATTCGCGCAGCGTGACCGGCACCTGCGCTTCGCGGAGCGACGTGAAGAAGTTCAGTAACATGCCCGCATAATGGCATGGATTCGGCAGGCGGGGGAGGCGCCTGTCCGCGATGAATTCATCCCGGATGCGGTGACGATCCGGGATGAATTGCGAAGGTCCGTGACCCCGGTTCCGCTGACGGCCCGGGGATGACAGAGATCCTTACTTGATCAGGCCTTCGGCCTTCATGGCTTCCTGCACCTTCGGACGCGCCCCGACGCGCTCCAGATAGGCGCTCACATTGGCGAACTTCGACAGGTCGATCTTGTGCATGCGGGTCCAGTTGAGAACCGTATAGAGATAGGCGTCGGCCACGGAGAAATCGCCCAGAAGGTACTGCTTGCCCTCAAGCTGCTTGTCGAGCGCGCCTAGGCGCTTGTCGATCATTCCGAGCGTGAAGTCCTTCCACTCGCCCTGCTGGGCCGGGTTGAACAGCGAGCCGATCGACTTGTGCAGTTCGGCGGTGATGAAGTTCAGCGCTTCCTGCAAGCGGTAGCGTTCCATGGTGCCGTTCCTGGGCGCCAGGTTCGACTCGGGCTTCTGGTCGGCGAGATATTGGACGATGGCCGGACCTTCGGTCAGCACCTGACCATTGCCGAGGTCGAGCGCCGGCACGTAACCCTTGGGGTTCACGGCCCAGAAATCCGCGCCGCTCTCGGTCTTCTTGGCGCGCAGGTCGACCTTTTCGATCTGCATCGGAATGCCGGCTTCGAGCGCGACGATATGGGGGGACAACGAACAGGCGCCGGGCGAATAGTAAAGCTTCATCAAAAATCTCCCTCGGCGGCCAATCGCCGCCCGCCTGTGAAGTGATCCCTTGCTAACCAGATTGCAAGTACTTACCTTCCGGTTAGTTATGAGGCTCCAATGATTGACAGACCAACACCCGACTGCCGCCGGGCGGATGTGTTCAAGCAGGATTGCCCCTCCCGTCTGGTGCTGGAGACGCTGGCGGAGAAATGGGCGTTGCTGCTGCTCCACACGCTCGCCGGCGGACCGCGCCGCACGTCCGACTTGCGCCGACACATCGGCGGCATTTCCGAAAAAATGCTCATCCAGACCCTGCGAAAGCTGGAACGCAACGGTTTCGTCGTGCGCCATTCCTTTGCGGAAGTCCCGCCGCGCGTCGAATACCGCCTGACCGAGATGGGGCAATCCCTGTCGCAAGCCGTGCGGGCTCTGGATGGCTGGGTGGAAGCGAATATTGCGGGCGTGCTGGCCGCTCAGAAACGGTTTGATGGGCCGACGGAGTGAACGGGTCGTCTCACCCGCGTTCTTTTCGGACCCTCGCTTCAAACTCGGCGTATTGGGGGCTTTTCTTCCAGGGGGCGGTGCACTCGTTTATTTTATGTTTCGCTGCCTTGGTCTCGGCATCCGTCAGCGGGATAAATTGGCCGTCGACGAAACGATAGAACGTATCGGGCTTGTGGATTCCGTCGCACCCCACCGGGCAAAAGGCTGTTCGCGGCATGCCGTCTTGGTCTTGCCAGAATCCGGCCAATACGCCGCCCGGACCTACGCAGACGATATTGCGGTTTACCATCGCGAGGGCGATTCCGCCCGGTCCCGCTGAAGCAATCCCGTCTCCGTCATCCGAATTGGTTGTCGCCACGCCCTGCCGGAAAGTTTCCGCAAATCCCGACCTGGCGATTGAAACGCCTTTGTCGAAAGTGAGCGCCCATCCGCGGTTATGGGTAAAAGCTACAGAATTTACGTATCCCAACGAAAAGCCATCGTTAAAAGATCGCGCCACCCCGCCGTCGCCGGTGTTCGCCGTACTGCTGCATCCGGCGAGAGCTACGCCGTTATGGCTGCAACTCGCGTCGGCTTTGTCGCCCGCAATCGCCGCGCCAAACCACAAGACCTTGCTTTCCGCGCGCCGGAGAGGCGGGGTTTCGGAGTTTTGAACGCCGTTCCCGCTTACTGCTACATCGAAATGCTTGCCTTGCGCGAATTCTCCGTCTCCGACGGAAATCACCTGTCGCCGGGGCGTCGGACATTCGGGCGGGTGAACGATAATTTCGTTGTCGGAATTGCCGCTCGGCATGAACCTCTCCTCATCAATGATTTGAAAGAACGGATCGGTGATTTTCAAACAGTTGTGCGACTATGCTTGATCGCGGATGTATTGAGAACGCTATGGCACAGTCTGTCCGGGCGCTGTGCTGTTAGTCAAGTAGCGGTCGAAACCTTTCGCACGCCTTCAAAAATTTGAAGCATGTTCCGACCGCAAAAGTCGTTCAATTCCTGCCGAACATGCTCTAGAACCACGCCGAAAGAAGGACACCTGATGAACATCCTCCTCATCGGCTCTGGCGGGCGCGAACATGCTTTGGCCAATGCGCTGGCGAAATCACCGCGCCTGACGAAGCTTTTCGCCGCGCCCGGCAATCCCGGCATGAAAGACGTCGAATGCGTCGCCCTCGATGTGAGCGACCACGCGGCGGTGGTGAATTTCTGCCGCCTGATGAGCATCGGCTTCGTGGTGGTCGGTCCCGAGGCTCCGCTTGTGGCCGGTCTGGTGGACGATCTCGACAAGGCCGGGATCAAGGCTTTCGGACCCTCGAAAGCAGCCGCGCAACTCGAAGGCTCCAAAGGCTTCACCAAGGACCTCTGTCGCGACTTCGACATTCCTACTGCCGCATACGAGCGCTTCACGGCGGCGGAACCTGCCAAAGCCTATATTGGCAAGCGCGGCGCGCCGATCGTCGTGAAGGCCGACGGGCTGGCGGCCGGCAAGGGCGTCATCGTGGCGATGAACGTCGAGGAGGCGCTGGCGGCGGTCGATACGATCTTCGGAGGCGCTTTCGGAGCGGCGGGCGCCGAAGTCGTGGTGGAAGATTTTCTCGAAGGCGAGGAAGCCTCGTTCTTTGCGCTCTGCGATGGCGAGCGCGCGTTGGCATTTGCCTCAGCGCAGGACCACAAGCGCGTCGGCGATGGCGACACCGGTCCCAACACCGGCGGCATGGGAGCCTATTCGCCCGCGCCGGTGATGACGCCGGAAGTCTCCGAGCGCGTCATGCGCGAGATCATCGAGCCCACGATGCGCGGCATGAAGGCGCGCGGCGCGCCCTACAAGGGCGTGCTCTTCGCCGGCCTGATGATTGGGCCGAAAGGCCCGCAACTCATCGAGTTCAATGCCCGCTTCGGCGATCCGGAAACGCAGGTCATGTTGCCGCGTGTGCAGGACGACCTGCTGGAACTGCTGCTCGCCTGCGCGGATGGCGCGCTGACCGGCAAGCCCGTGAATCTTTCGCCGCAGACGGCCCTCACCGTCGTCTATGCGGCGAAAGGCTATCCGGACAATCCCGAACGCGGCACGGAGATCCGCAATCTCGACAAGGCCGCAAGCCTGCCGGGCGTGATGGTCACGCATGCGGGAACCAAAGCCGAGGGCGGCAAGTTGCTCGCCAATGGCGGTCGCGTGCTCAACGTCACCGCGATGGGCGACAGCGTGCGGGCCGCGCAGTCCCGCGCCTATGAGGCGCTGGCGCAGATCGACTGGCCCGGTGGTTTCTACCGCCGCGATATCGGCTGGCGCGCAGTCGAAAGAGAGAAGGCGTCGCACTAGTTTCACACGACATGTTCAGGAGCCCGTGGCATGACCGATCTCGCAGATCTCTTTCCGGGCTTCCAGTCGCACTGGGTTGATACATCCATCGGTCGCATCTTTGCGCGCTCGGGCGGGCAGGGGACGCCTGTTGTTCTGCTCCACGGCTTTCCCGAAAGCCACGTGATGTGGCATCGGGTTGCGCCTGCGCTGGCCGAAAATCATTTTGTCGTCGCGATGGACTTGCGCGGCTATGGCTGGTCCTCTGCGCCGCGCAGCGAGGGCGGCGCGTTTTATACCAAGCGCGCCATGTATGAGGATGTGATCGCCGTCATGGAATCGCTCGGCCACGTGCATTTTCACGTCGTCGGCCATGATCGCGGTGCGCGCGTGGCCTATCGGCTTGCGCTCGATCATCCGGGCCGCGTCGACCGTCTTGCATTGCTGGACATTCTGCCCACCGCTGAAGTGTGGAAGAACATTCGCTCCGGCGCAGCGCCCGGCGCGCATTGGGAATTTTTGTCGCAGCCCGCGCCGCAGCCTGAGCAGACGATCGCCAGCGACCCCGACGCCTATTTCGAGAAGTTGCTGTCGACATGGACGCAGCAGCAATCCTTGCGCGCGTTCGATGCCCGCGCCGTCGCCATGTATCGCGCCGCCTGGCGCGATCCTTCCCGCATCCACGCCATGTGCGAGGATTACCGGGCGGGCGCAACGTCAGAGGTTGAAGCCGATGCGGCGGACGCCGCCGCGCACAAAACGATTTCCAGTCCGACGCTGGTGCTCAACGGCGATTTCTATCTGACGCGCGGCGGTGTCGAGACGCCGCTGGAAGTCTGGCGGCGGACCTTCGCGCCGGACGCCAGGGGTGGAATGATTGACTCCGGACATTTCCTGGCGGAGGAAAATGCCGAGGACACGATTGCGATCCTGAAGGCCTTTTTCAAATGACCACTGTTGTGATGCGCGATGCGACCCGCGCCGATCTCGCCGCAATCGTCACCATGCTGGCGGATGATTTTCTGGGCGGCGAACGCGGCGAAGTCGTCACCGAGCCCCTGCCGGATTCCTATGTCGATTCCTTCAACGACATCAGGGAAGACCCGCGCCAGCGCCTCATCGTCGCAGAACGGGACGGCGAGATCGCCGGCTGCTATCAGCTCACTCTGATTCCGGGCCTGTCCTATCAGGGCGCATGGAAAGCCATCATCGAGGGCGTGCGCACACGCGGCGACCTGCGCGGAACCGGAATCGGCGCGCAGATGCTGGCGCACGCTATCGGTCTTTCGCGCGATGGCGGCGCGCGCGCGCTGGAACTGACCACTAACAAGGCCCGCAAGGACGCCCACCGCTTTTATGCGAAGCTCGGATTCAAGAATTCCCACGAAGGCTTCAAGCTGGAACTCTGACATGGCGAAAGCCGTCGAGCCCGTCGGCCAACCCTCCATCGGTCTCGCGCTTGGCGGCGGCGGGGCGCGCGGTCTTGCGCATATCGTGCTGCTGGAAGCGCTGGACGAAATGGGTCTGAAGCCTGCCCGCATCGTCGGCACGTCCATCGGGGCCGTGGTCGGCGCGGCCTATGCGTCGGGGATCAGCGGCCGTGATCTGCGCGCTCATGTGCTGGGCCTCGTGCGCGACAAGCCCGCCGCGATGGCGCGGGTGCTCAAGGCGCGAGTGGGGCGGCTGGTCGATCTGTTTAACGGTGTCGGCCATCCGATCATGCTCGACGGCGAACTGCTGCTCGACATGTTCTGGCCCGACAAGGTGCCGGACCGTTTCGAGCAACTTTTGATTCCGTTCGAGGCTGTGGCGACTGATTATGTCGGTCGTCGCGCAGCGATCTTCGACACGGGTCCGCTCGCGCCCGCCGTCGCGGCCTCGATGGCGATCCCGGGGCTGATCAAGCCGGTCGAGATGGATGGACTTGTGCTGGTCGATGGTGGTGTGGTCGATCCGCTCCCGTTCCGGCATCTGGTCGGCCGGACCGAAATGATCGTCGCCTGTGACGTGACCGGCGGCCCGGTGGCTGACCGCAAGGCGGCCCCGAAGCCGTTCGAGGCCATGTTCGGCGCGGCGCAGATCATGATGGCGTCCATCACCCGCGAAATGCTGAGCGTCAGCCAGCCCGATGTCCTGCTGAAGCCTGACGTCGACGCCTTTCGGGTCCACGATTTCTTCAAGGCCATGCAGATCTTCGCGGCCTGCGAGCCGGTGCGCGAACAAACGAAGCAGCAGCTCAAGCGCGCGATAGATCGCAGCCTGACAAGCTGAGCCGCGCAATTTGCGCACTGTTGCCCGGTTACATCTTGAAAAGGTCGTAGATTCCGGGCCAAACTCCGCTCACCATAGCGGAATTCGCCAATGAAACTCGTCCGTTTCGTGCTGGCTGCGGTCGCGCTGCTCTGTGCCGCCCCGGCTGTCGCTGAAGATTACACGGTGGAAAGAGGCTTCCTCCGTGTGCAGATCAATGGCCGCACTTGGCGGCTGGAGGCGAGCTTCACCAAGCGGAGCGACGCTAGCGGCAGGTTGCCGATCGCGCTCATCACCCATGGTTCGACCGACTCACCCGCACAACGTCTCAACCAGCACGTTGGTTCCCTCGAACCGCAGGCCCGCGATTTCGCCTGGCGGGGCTACCTGGCCGTCGCCGTCATGCGGCGGGGATTCGGCTCGTCCGACGGGCCGCTTCCGGCTCCCACCACCTGTCCGGTGAAAAGCTACACGAACCGCTTCAATGCGGATGCGGACGATCTGCAGGGCGCGCTCGAAGCTGTCGCCAAGCGGCCCGACGCGGATGCCGGGACCGCCATTGCGGTCGGGGTTTCGGCGGGCGGTCCGGCGGTCATGGCGCTGGGGGCGCGCAATCCGGCCGGCCTCAAGGCGGTGATCAATGTTTCCGGCGGCCTCGTGTCGCTCGCCTGCCCGAAGGAAGAGGTGCTGATTGATGCGGTGAAGACTTTCACGGCCGGCAACAAGGTGCCGCAGCTCTGGATCTATGCGGCGAATGACAGCCTGTTCGGGCCTCCGCTGGTCGATCGTATGCACGAGACTGCGCTGGATGCGGGCGCGGATGTGAAGATCATCCGCCTCGACAATATGGGACGCGATGGTCACGATATTTTCGCGACGGCGGACGGGCGCTTTTCTTGGCTGGCCGAAACGGATGGCTTCCTGCGCGCCTATCGGCTGCCGACATGGAATTACTCCGAAGTCGCGCGGTTGATGAACGTGCTGAAACTCAGGAACACCGACCGTTCCTTCGTCGAAAGCTACATGGCGGCGCCCACCCTCAAGGCCATGGCGCGCTCCGCCAGCGGGGAAACGAGGCGCTATTTCTACAATGCCCGCAATGTTGAGGGCGTGCGCGATTCCGCGCTGAACGCCTGCAACAAGCCTGAGGATCCGTGCGAGATCGTCATGGAAAACGGGCGCGTGGTGGCGTCATGGACCCAGCCTGCCGAAAAGGCTCCAACGGCCAATGTGGCCGCCCCGGGCGCGCAAACGAAGGACCCGCCGGCTACGACGACGACCGGCGCTCCCTGAAGAAATCACGGAGCATTTCGGCGGCTTCCGTCTCCCGGATTCCGCCGTACACCTCCGGCGCATGATGGCAGGTCGGCTGCGCGAAGAAGCGCGGGCCGTGTTCGACGCCGCCGCCCTTGGGGTCGGGCGCCGCATAATAGACCCGCCTGATCCTCGCGAAGGAAATCGCCGCCGCGCACATCGCGCAGGGCTCCAGCGTCACATAGAGATCGCAGCCGGTCAGCCGTTCCGAGCCGGTGGCCCGGCACGCCTCCCGGATCGCCAGAACTTCGGCGTGGGCGGTGGGGTCATGGTCGGCGATCGTGCGATTGCCGCCCTTGCCCAGCACCTTCCCGTCCAGCACCACTACGGCCCCGATCGGCACCTCGTCGCGTGCGCCCGCCGCATGGGCCTGCGCGAAGGCCAGGGCCATCGGATCGGTCTTTTCGGAAGCCTCGCTCATATCGGTCCGGTTCGGCATGGTGCGGCCAGCCGCTCTCTGCTATCAGGTCGCCATGACCGATAACAGAAACAATGATCGCCGCGGGCCGCGCAAGCCCGGCGGCGGCCGCTCGTCCGACCGGCCATCGTCCGGCAACCGGCCATCGTCCGGCGACAAACCCTTCCGCAAGCGCGAGGAGGGCGAACGCACGTTCCGTCCGCGCCCCGACGGCGATTCCCGTCCGCCGCGCCGCGATGGGGACAAGCCCTTCCGCAAGCGCGAGGAGGGCGAACGCACGTTCCGCCCGCGCACTGACGGCGATTCCCGCCCGCCGCGCCGCGATGGCGACAAGCCCTTCCGCAAGCGCGAGGAGGGCGAACGCACGTTCCGCCCGCGCACTGAGGGGGATTCCCGTCCGCCACGCCGCGATGGCGACAAGCCCTTCCGCAAGCGCGAGGAGGGCGAGCGCACGTTTCGCCCCCGCAGCGACGCGCCTGCGACAGCCCCCGCCGCGAAGGAGCGCGACGACGGCGCCCAGCGCATCGCCAAGGTGATGGCTCGCGCGGGTCTCTGCTCGCGCCGCGACGCCGAACAATGGATCGAAGCGGGCCGCGTGTCCGTCAATGGCGAGACGCTGACGAGCCCGGCTTTCAATGTCACGCCTGAAGACGTCGTTCTAGTCGACGGCAAGCCAATGGCGCAGGCCGAGCGCACGCGCCTGTTCCTGTTCCACAAGCCGCGCGGTTGCGTGACGACAGACCGCGACCCCGAAGGCCGCGCGACCATTTTCGACGCTCTGCCCGACGGGCTGCCGCGCGTCGTCACGGTTGGCCGCCTCGACATCAACACCGAAGGCCTGCTGCTGCTCACCAATGACGGCGGCCTGGCCCGCATGCTCGAATTGCCGTCCACCGGATGGCTGCGCCGCTATCGCGTCCGCGCCAAGGGCGCGACCAATCAGGCGGTGCTGGACGAGTTGAGCAAGGGCGTCACGATTGACGGCATCGACTATGCCGGCATCGAGGCGCGTCTCGACCGCGAGCAGGGCGCGAATGTCTGGCTCACCATGGGCCTGCGTGAAGGCAAGAACCGCGAGGTGAAGCGCGTCCTCGAACATATCGGGCTGGAGGTGAACCGCCTGATCCGCATTTCCTTCGGGCCGTTCCAGTTGCTCGAACTGGATGAGGGCGCAGTCGAGGAAGTCCCGACCCGCATCCTTCGCGATCAGTTGGGGCCGACTTTGGCGGCCGAGGCGGGTGTCGATTTCGACGGGCCGGTCGGCCGCGCCGACCGCGGTTCAGGCGCGGAACGCGCGCCCCGCGAGGACCGTCAGGAGCGTCCGCCCCGCCGCGACGCCGGCTGGTCGAGGGCGCCCGAACCCGTCGAGGAAGAACAGAAGCCCCGTCAGGATCGTCCCAAGCCCGGTCCCCGCAAGCATATTTCGGTCATTCGCGCCGAACGCCGCGCCGAGGCCGCCGAAGGCCGCAAGCGGATCGAGCGCGGCGAAACCGCCGACCGCAAGGGTCGCGCGGTGAAGATCGAGCGCGTCGTGGCCCCCGCCGGCAAGGAGCGCCCGGACACCCGGAACGGCCGGCGTTTCTCGCAGGAACGCGGCGAGCCCGACGGCCGCACGCGCACCGAGCGTCCCGCCGGTTCGCGCTTCCCGCGTTCCGAGAAGCCGCGCGAGGACCGCGAGGATTTTCGCGGGCCGCGGCCTGACCGCAAGAACAAGAGCAATCGCTTCGGCGGACAGGGCGAGCGCCCGCGTGGCGAAGGCAGGCCTGCGCGCGACGACGATCGTCCCAGGAGCTATGCGGCGCGTTCCTCGCAGGCGCCCCGCGGCGATCGCGATGGCGCTCCGCGCGGGCGCTCCGCTGAAGGCGGCGCCGGACGTCCCTCGCGTGGCGACAAGCCGTTCAGCCGCAAGCCCGGCGGCAGCGACAAGCCCCGCTCCCGTGGCCCCGGCGGGCCGAAGCCGGGCGGCAGGCCGGGTCGCGGGCGCGACTGACCGATATGCGCGTCGTCGGCGGAAAATTTCGCGGCCGGACCCTGAAAGGCCCGTCCTCGCAGGCAGTGCGGCCCACCTCCGACCGCCTGCGCGAAGCGCTGTTCAACATCCTCGCCCACGCCCATGACGACGCGGCCGACGGCGCTCGCGTGATCGACCTTTTCGCCGGAACCGGCGCGCTCGGCATCGAGGCCATGTCGCGCGGCGCGACGTTTGCGCTCTTCGTGGACGACAGCCCCGAGGGCCGCGCGCTCATTCGCGAAAATACCGAAGCTTTCGGGCTCGGCGGCTCCACAAAAATCTTCCGCCGCGACGCCACAAAGCTCGGCGACATGCCCCCGCAGGACAAGTTCACGCTCGCCTTCCTCGATCCGCCTTACGGAAAAGGCCTCGCGCCGCTGGCCTTGCAATCCCTGCGCGACGGCGGCTGGCTGGCGGATGGCGCGCTTTGCATTGTCGAGGAAAACAGCGCAGCGGAACTGATCGCGCCGGATGGTTTCGAGACGCTGGATACGCGCGAGTATGGCGAGACGAAGGTGATGTTCCTGCGGTTCGGGCCATAAGGCGGTAGCCTGTGGGGCTCACCGGCCTTTACTTCCGACCGAACAGCCGCTCCACATCCGCCAGCTTCAGCTCAACATAAGTCGGTCGTCCGTGGTTGCACTGGCCGGAGCCGGGCGTCGCTTCCATTTCGCGCAGCAGGGCGTTCATTTCCTCGGGCGTCAGGCGACGACCGGCCCGCACGGAATGGTGGCAGGCCATCGTGGCCAGCACATGATCGAGCTTTCGCTCTACCGGCGTGGTTGCTCCGTCCTCCGCAAGCGTATCTGCCACATCGCGAACAAGGCGCGGCAGATCGCCGTCCTTCAGCAGGGCCGGGGCTTCCGTCACCGCGACTGCGCCGGGGCCGAAACCTTCCACTTTCAGGCCGAGCGAATCCAGAAGGGCCGCATTGTCCGACAGCCGCTCCACATCGGCGCTGTCGAGTTCCACCACCTGCGGGATGAGCAGCATCTGGCGGGCGATCCCGGATGCTTCGCGGTCGCGCTTCATGCGCTCGTAAACAAGCCGCTCATGGGCGGCGTGCTGATCGACGATGACGAGCCCGTCGCGCGTCTGCGCCAGAATGTAAGTGTCGTGGATCTGCGCGCGGGCAGCGCCCAGCGGCGCATCGAGATGGACCGCAGCAGGCGCTTGCTGATGCGCCCGCGCATCAGCGGACGGGTCGGTCTGATGCACGAAGGATGATTGCTGGCTTTCCGCGAAGCCCGGCGATGCAGGGCTTTGCCGCCAATCCCAGTTGGCGGGCGGCGGGGCTTGATAGGCGGAGCCGCCGAAATTGCGCCGCGCCAGCGTTTCGAGCGTGCGGGTTCCGCCGGTGGTCGATGCACGGTGGAGCGCGCCCGCCAGCGTCTGCTTGAGCGCGCCCACGATCAGCCCCCGCACAAGTCCGGGATCGCGAAAACGCACTTCGGCCTTGGCCGGATGCACGTTCACATCGACGAAATGAGGATCGCAGTTGAGGAAGAGGGCCAGAGCCGGATGCCGGTCGCCCGGCATGTAATCCATGTACGCGCCCCGCACCGCGCCGCTCAGTAGCTTGTCCCGCACCGGCCGCCCGTTCACGAACAGATATTGCGACAGGGAATTGGCGCGGTGAAAAGTCGGCAGGCCCGCGAAGCCCGAGAGTCGGACACCTTCGCGTTCGGCGTCCACCGGCACGGCGTTCTGGCGGAATTCGCCGCCCATCACCTGCGAGATGCGGGTCAGCAGCCCGTCCGGTCCGGGCGGGCAGGCGGCGTAGTCGAAGCCGGTCAGGTTGTCGCCCTGCAGCCCGAACCGCACGTGCGGATTTGCCATTGCGAGCCGCCGGATGACGTCCGCCACCGCCTGCGCCTCGGCGCGGTCGGTCTTGAGGAACTTCAGCCGCGCGGGCGTCGCCACGAAGAGATCGCGCACCTCGACCCGCGTTCCGTGCGGATGCGAGACAGGCGCGACGGCGTGCTTGCGCCCCTGTTCGACCCGGATCGAATGCGCATGGTCCGCCGAGCGGGTGCGGGTGTGGATTTCCAGATGCGACACCGACCCGATGGACGGCAGCGCCTCGCCCCGGAACCCGAGGGTCGCGATGGCGGTCAGGTCTCCGTCCGGCAGTTTGGAGGTTGCGTGGCGCTCGACCGCCAGTTCGAGATCGTCGGGGCTCATGCCGCCGCCGTCGTCGGTGATCCGGATCAGCTTGCGGCCGCCCGCCTCGATGACGACGTCGATGCGCCGTGCGCCGGCGTCGAGCGCGTTCTCGACCAGTTCCTTCACGGCGGACGCTGGCCGCTCCACGACCTCGCCGGCCGCGATGCGGTCTACCAGAACAGGATCGAGGCGACGGACGGACATTTGAAACCGTTACAGAATTTGGCGAATCGGCGCGGACCGCCTCATCAGGCCGTTAACGATACCTTATCCGCAAGGGTTACCGGATTTGACCTCGCGAGTCCGCCCGGTTAGGGTTTCGTTAATCCCCGACTGGACGGTTTCATGAGATTTGCCTTTCTGATCGCGCCTGCCTGTCTGGCCCTTGCGGGCTGCATTTCGGAAGAGACAGCCAGTCTCAATCCGGCTGCGCCGCAGGCGACAGCGTCGATCCCGTCCACATTTGTCGAGCCCGCTGCCGTCCCGTTCCCGATGGCCCGCCCGGATTTCGGCGACCGCAATCACGCCGTCGCCCGGACCGTCCCGGCCACCCCGGCGCAGACCGCCATAGCGGCCGCCGCCCCCGACGAGGCGACACAGGTCGCCCAGACGACCGGCAACCCCGCCCCTGAACCCGAGCGGCCCGCCCCGGCCCTGTCCTTTGCGCCGAACTCCCGGACTCTTCTCGCCTATCAGGACGTCGAACTCGCCGAAGAGGGTCCGGAAAACCCCGATGCGCCGCTCGATCCGCAGCCCGCACTGGAAGGCCAGCGCTGGCGTCTCGCCTATTCCTATGTGAAGGCCGATTGCTTCCCGGAAGATCTCAAGCGCGCGATGAACGTCATCGCCGAGCGCTTCAAGTCCGAGGTGATGGTGATTTCCGGCTACCGCGGCAACGGCCGCCGCGGCTCGTTGCATCGCTCGTGCCGGGCCGCCGATATTCGGGTTCCGGGCGTCGCCCCTTCGGTGCTGGCCGCCTACGCCAAGACCGTGCCGGGCATCAACGGCGTCGGCCAGTACCGCCGCACGACGCTGATCCATATCGACGTCCGTGCGACCCGATTCGCCTGGCGGTACTGAGCTACGAACAGTCGCCCTCTCCTTCGAGACGGCCCTGCGGGCCTCCTCAGGATGAGGGCTCTTTGCATCAAGCCTTAGAGGAGGCCCTCATCCTGAGGAGCTTGCGCAGCAAGCGTCTCGAAGGAGAGGGCTCTCCAGCCTGACTCTTAAGCCACCGCCCGAATGGCCTTGCCGACCTTGTCGGCGATCTCTCCGATCTGATCCTCGCTGACGATCAGCGGCGGCGCGGCCACCAGCGTGTCGCCCGCCACGCGCAGCATCAGTCCTTCGCGATGGAAGGCGTGGTCCATGCCGTCGAAACCGCGCTTGCCGACCGCGTCGGGTTTCGACGCCAGATCGAATGCCGCCACAAGGCCGATGGTGCGAATGTCGAGCACGTTCGGCAGGCCCTTGAGCGCATGCATCGCATCGGCCCACTTGGCCTCCAGCGCGCGCGCCCGCCCGAACAGGTCTTCCTTGGCATAAAGATCGAGCGTCGCCAGAGCGGCCGCACAAGCCAGCGGATGCGCCGAATAGGTGTAGCCGTGGAAAAGCTCCACAGCGTGATCGGGGCCCTTCATGAAAGCGTCATGGATGCCCTTGCGAACCACGACGCCGCCCATCGGGACCGTGCCCGACGTGATGCCCTTGGCGAAGCAGATCATGTCCGGCACGACGCCGTAACGCTCTGCAGCGAAAGCGTAGCCGAGCCGCCCGAAGCCGGTGATGACCTCGTCGAAAATCAGCAGGATGCCGTACTTGTCGCAGATCTGACGCAGCCGCTTCAGATAGCCTTTCGGCGGCGGAAGCGCGCCGGTCGAGCCCGCCATCGGCTCGACGATCACCGCCGCAATGGTGGAAGCGTCGTGGAGGCCGACGATGTTTTCCAGATCGTCCGCCAGATGCGCGCCCCATTCGGGTTCCCCCTTGGAAAACGCCTGCATCTCGCGATTGTAGGTCGTCGGCAGATGATCGACGCCGGCCAGCAGCGAACCGAAGAACTTCCGGTTGCCCACCATGCCGCCGACCGAAATGCCCCCGAAACCGACGCCGTGGTAGCCGCGCGAGCGTCCGATGAGGCGCGTACGCGCTCCGTTGCCCTGCGTGTAATGATAGGCAAGCGCAATCTTCAGTGCCGTATCAACAGATTCAGAGCCCGAATTCGCGAAGAAGACATGGTCCAGATCGCCCGGCGCAAGCTCGGCGATGCGCGTGGCAAGCTGGAAGCCCTGCGGGTGGCCGTACTGGAACGAGGGCGCGAAATCGAGTTCGCCCGCCTGTTTCTGGATCGCCGACACGATGGGTTCGCGATTGTGCCCGGCATTGCAGCACCAGAGGCCCGCTGTGCCGTCGAGAATCTGCTTTCCCTCCGGCGTGTAGTAGAACATGTCCTTGGAACGGGACACCATGCGCGGACTCGCCTTGAAGGCCCGGTTGGCGGTGAACGGCATCCACCAGGCTTCAAGATCATTCGGGGCGACGGCGCGCGCGGCGGACGTGGACAGGCTCATGAGCATCTCCGGAAACTGCGATGGCCCGGACACTAGCACGCGGTCCGCTGATTGGAACCCTCGGGGATGCGGCTGCGACGCAATTGAGCAGGCGCAATGCGGCGGCGCGGCCCGCCTGTCACTGAACGGTTGAAGCGGAGAACGAGATGCGGACGTCCGTCGTGGTGACATTTCTGGCGCTCACCGGCGCGGCGGCAGGCGCCTGGTACATGAAAGTGGGGCGCGGCGTCGAGGTGACGACCGTCTCGCCGACTCGTGGCAGCGCCGCTGAAGTGGTATACGCCACCGGCGTTGTGGAACCGCAGCGCTGGGCCAAGGTGATTTCCCTGCAGCGCAAGCGCATCGTTGATCTCTGCGATTGCGAGGGCAAGCCCGTAAAGGCCGGCGACGTGCTGGCTAAACTCGACGATTACGAGGAGCGCGCCGCGCTCGCCGAAATGGAGGCGCGGCGCAATCGCATCGACCTCGACACCCAGCGCATCAAGGGTCTGCTGGAGCGCAATGCAGCGACACAGACAGCCTATGACCAGTCCGTCACCCAATTGCAGGAATTCGACGCCCGCATCGCTGCCCAGAAGGACCGCATAGCTGATCTGCAATTGCGCGCCCCCATGGATGGCGTGGTCCTGCGCCGCGATGGCGAGATTGGCGAGATCGCCGGAACCGGCGCGAACGACGTGCTGTTCTGGGTCGGCCAGCCGAGGCCCCTGCGGGTTCTGGCGGACGTCAACGAGGAGGACATTCCGCGTGTCCGGACCGGCCTGAAAGTTCTCCTGCGCAGTGAAGGCTTCAAGGACGCCACGCTCGACGCCACAGTCGGAGACATCACGCCGAAAGGCGATCCGGCGACGAAGACGTTCCGCGTCTATCTCAATCTGCCGGATGCGACGCCGCTCCGCATCGGCATGAGCGTCGAGGCGAATATCGTCACGCGCGAAAAAGGCGATGCGCTGCTGGTCCCTGCCGAGGCCGTCATCGACAATGCCGTATTCGTCCTCGACGGCGAAACCCTGCGCCGCGCGCCGATCCGCACGGGCATCCGGGGCTCGCGGATGATTGAAGTCGTCTCTGGCGTCAGCGAAACCGAACGCATCGTCTCGCCGGCGCGGTCGGATCTGCGCGACGGGGCGCGCGCGCGCGTTGCGGGCGCGACATGAGCCTCGTCGCCCTGATCGCCTGGACACACGTGAGTTCGCGCCTGCGGCAGACACTCGTCGGCGTGCTGGGCGTTGCGACCGGCGTCGGCTTTTCGGTGATGATGGCTGCGCTCATGGAAGGCTCGCAGCGCGATTTCATTACGCAGCTCGTCGACAGCCTGCCGCACATATCGGTGACGGATGACCGGCGCGCGCCGCCCATGCAGCCCGCCGCCATCGCCTATGAGGCAGCGGAGATTCGCGGCCAAACCTCGCCCGCTACGAGGCCGGGCATCAAGAATCCTTACGCCATCATGGCCGGTCTTGAAGGTTGGGTGCCGGGCGCGGTAGCGCCTTCAGTTCAGGCCAAAGCGGTGATCCGCTTTTCCGGCCGCGACACAGCCGCGAGCGTCGTCGGCATCGACGCAAGACGCGAACAGAATGTATCGAAACTCGCTACGCAGATTCGCGGCGGCAATCTCGATAATCTCTACAAGGCGTCGAACGCCATCGTGCTGGGCGACGGGCTTGCGAAGAAGATGGGCGCGCGTCCGGGCAATTCGGTTACGGTGACAGCCGGCAACGGTCGGGCCATTTCGGCGACCGTCGTGGCCCTGTTTCACTCGGGCGTCAGCCAGATCGACGACACGCAATCCTACACGCTCATCAAGACCGCGCAGATTCTGGCCGGGCAGACCGGGCTGGTGAATGAAATCCGCGTCAAGATACGCGACGCCACCCAATCGCGTGACATCGCAGCTCGCATCGAGGCCGAGACGGGCTACAAGTCCATGTCATGGCAGGAGGCCCATCAGGACCTTCTGTCCGCTTTCGAGATCCGCAATTTCATCATGTACACCGTGGTCGAGGCGATCCTGCTCGTCGCCAGTTTCGGCACCTACAACATCATCTCGACCATCACGCACGAAAAGACGCGCGACATCGCCATCATGAAATCGCTCGGGCTGCGCGCCTCCACGGTGCGTCGGATTTTCGTTCTGGAATCCGTCCTAATCGGTATGGCCGGAATGCTGATCGGCTGGGTGCTCGGCTATCTGCTGAGCATCGGCATGGGGCTCATCGAGATCAAGTCGCCCTTCATGGATTCCACCCATCTGCCGATCTATTTTTCGCCGATGCACTATGGGCTGGCAGGCGTGGTGGCGCTGATCGCCTCCGTCATCGCGGGCTTCTTTCCGGCCCGCAAGGCCGCCAGCGTGCAGCCCGTCGACATCATCCGGGGCGCATCGTGAGCGACGCGCCTTTGCTCGACGTGCAGAACGTCACCCGCGTCATCGGCGATGAAGTGAAAACCACGCTGGTTGCGGGCGTCGATCTTGCAGTCGCGCCGGGCGAGTTCGTGGCCATCACTGGTCCGTCCGGCTCCGGCAAGTCCTCGCTGCTTTATCTGCTCGGCCTGCTCGACGTGCCGACCACCGGCGAAGTGCATGTGCTGGGTCGCCCGACCAGCAAGCTGGCCGAAGATGCTCGCGCCGATCTGCGGCTCGCCACGCTCGGCTTCGTGTTCCAGTTCCACTTCCTGCTGCCGGAATTTACCGCGCTGGAAAACGTGCTGCTGCCCATGCGAGCCGCGCGCAAATTGAGCGAGGCGCAGATGAAGGCGAGGGGGCGCGAACTGCTCGCTTCCCTGGGCCTCGCCGACCATGCCCACAAGACGCCGGACAAATTGTCCGGCGGCCAGCGCCAGCGCGTCGCGATTGCGCGCGCGCTCGCCAATGATCCGAGCGTCATTCTGGCAGACGAGCCGACCGGAAATCTGGATACGGCCTCAAGCGATCAGGTGCTTGGCATCCTGCGCGATCTTGTCGCCACAAAAGCGGCCGACGGGCGCGGCCGCGCAGTCGTTGTCGTCACCCACGATCTCGACCTCGCGGCGCGCGCCGACCGGCGCGTTCACATCGTGGACGGACGCATCGCGACGGACGTGCGAACGAAAGGCTGAGCCGCGTCAGGCCGCGACCTTCGCCTCGTAGCCCGCAGCGCTGATCGCCTTGGTGAGCGCATCGGCGGCGGCGCTTGTGTTGGCTTCCACGCGGCCCGACTTGAGATCAATCGCCACCTGCGCCTGCGGATCAGCGCGCTTGATGAGCCGCTCCACCGAATTGACGCAGCCCTGACAGGTCATGCCGGTGACGTTGAGAACGACTTTGCTCATTGGCTTTCCTTTCGGCGGATCGAATCCGCTTCGGTTTACAGATCCGCTTCGCGCACCGCTTCGCCTTCGATCTCTACGAGATAGGAAGGGTCGGCGAGGCCCGCAACCTCCACATAGGTGCTGGCGGGCGCATGCCTGCCCAGCTTTTCGAGCCGCACCTCGCGCATTGTCGAGACGCCGCCCTTCTGGGTGCAGAACACGTTGAGCTTGACGATATCGGTCGGCTCCAGTCCGGCCGCCTGCACGATGGCGAGAATATTGTCGATGGCCTGCGCGGCCTGCGCCGCCAGTCCTTCGGGGATGATCCCGTCGGCAGAGCGCCCGACCTGCCCGGAAATGATAAGGCGCTTTGCGTGCGGACCCAGCAGCACGCCCTGCGAATAGCGTCCGGCAGTGCCCGGAACGGTCGGCGGATTGAGGTAGCGGGGCATTGGAATCCTTGTGTGCTGGATGAAACCTAGGCGAGAACTCTGGCCTCCGCATATGATCGTCGTCAACTTGCCGGCGGGCTTGTTGCTTGACTTGCGGGCAGGGGGGCCTTAGCGGCCTTGCTCATGTCGAACGAACATTTTCTGCCGGGCCTGTCGGTCATCGCCGACCAGTATGACGTCATCCTCTGCGACATCTGGGGGGTCGTCCACAACGGCAAGGCCGCTTATACGCGCGCCTGCGATGCGCTCGTGCGTTTCCGCCGCATGGGCGGAACGGTGGTGCTGGTGACCAATGCGCCGCGCCCGTTCCCGCCGATCCTGAAACAGCTCGAATTGCTGAAAGTCCCGGCCGAGGCTTTCGACCGCATGGTGACGTCAGGCGATGTGACGCTGCGCTTCCTGGCGGAGCGCGGCAATGCGCCGCTTTACCATATCGGCCCGGAGCGCGACCTCGCCTTCTTCGAGATACTCACCGACCAGACCGGACTGAACCCACCGCGCGTCGATCTGGAACATGCGGATTATGTGATCTGCACCGGGCTCTTCCACGACGAATACGAGACGCCGGACCACTACGCGGCGTCTTTCGACGTGATGCTGCGCCGCAAGCTGGATTTCATTTCCGCCAATCCGGACCTGATCGTCCATGTGGGCGACAAGGAGATGTATTGCGCCGGCGCTCTGGCGCATCGCTACGAGCAGATGGGCGGTCGGGTGATTCAGGCCGGCAAGCCCTTCGGGCCGATCTATGAGCGTGCGCTGGCGATTGCGACAGAAGTCCGCGGCAAGCCTTTCGACAAGAAGCGTGTGCTGGCCATCGGGGACGCGCTGCGCACCGACATCAGGGGCGCTGCCGATCAGGGGCTGGACGCGCTGTTCGTCACGCAGGGCATTCACCGGGCGGAACTGCACCCGTCCGACACGAGGGAGCTGGGGCCGTTCGCGGCGGCTGCCTACCAAAAAGCAATCACGGCGGCGGGACTGAACCCACGCGCCGTGATGCAGGAATTAAGCTGGTAGGCTGGTTACGCGGCTTCGGCCGGGGTGAAGACCTGTTCGATCTTCGCCTTGAGGGCCTGCGCGTTGAAGGGCTTGACCAGATAATTGTTCACGCCGGCGTTGCGGGCCAGCAGGATGTTGTCGGTCTTGGATTCCGCCGTCACCATGATGAACGGCAGGCTGGCATTGGCCGGATCGCGGCGCACGCGCGTCAGCAGTTCGAAGCCCGTCATCGGCTCCATGTTCCAGTCGGAAATCACGAGGCCGTACTGCTTGGCCTTGATCTTTTCGAGCGCGGCGGCGCCGTTCGGGGCGTCATCGACGTTCTCGAAACCGATCTGCTTGAGAAGGTTGCGGATGATCCTGACCATGGTGTTGTAGTCATCGACCACCAGAATGGGCATTTGAGGATCGGCGTTCATGGTCTGCTCCAATCGGACCCTGCGGAAATCGGGTGTTCGACCTGAGCCGCTCCTTGCCCTGGCCGAACCTTGAGGCACCATAGTCCGCCCGCCTTGCCAGCCGGTTAAACCCGGTCTGTAAAATTTTAGGCAATCTCAGATTTGTGGGCGCCCTGAGTCCAAATGTCCGATTGCGCCCGGATGGGCGGGACGGTCATTGTGGGCCAAAAGGGGAGCGGCATGGCCACGCACGACGGCATCAAGGAACATTTCTTCGAGGATTTGCACATCGGGCAGCGCGAAGCGCTGATGAAAACCGTCATGGCGGACGACGTGGTGGGCTTCGCGACCCTGACGGGCGACCACAATCCCATCCATCTTTCCGAACATTTCGCCCGCAAGACCCGCTTCGGCCAGCGCATCGCCCACGGACTTTACACCGCCAGCCTGATTTCGGCCGTGCTGGGTATGCGGCTGCCGGGGCCGGGCGCAGTCTATTTGTCGCAGACGCTCAATTTCCGCGCGCCCGTGAAAATCGGCGACGTGGTCTCCATTCTGGTCGAGGTCGTGGAGCTCGTGCCGGAAGGCCGCCGCTGCAAGCTGAAATGCGAGGCTCTGGTGGACGGCAAGCTGGTGCTGGAGGGCGAGGCCGTCGTCATGGTTCCCGGCCGGAAACCGAAATAAATTCACAATTCCTTTCCGATCCGCCATTCTTGACCTTAATGGGCTCCGAATGCAGTTTGCGCCCCGTTCCCGCGCAATCCGCATCGGAAACCGACTCCAAGCTGATGAACGCATTGCTGCCCCTGCCATCCTTCGTTCTGGCCCGCGACCCCCTGAGCCCCCCGGCTGGGCTGGAGGGGGCTGTCTATGTGATCGGCAATTTCGACGGGGTGCATCGCGGCCACCGGGCCGTGATCGACCGGGCGCGGGCGCTCGCCGCCCGGCTCGGCAAACCTTGCGCAATGCTGACCTTCGAGCCCCACCCGGTGGATTATTTCGCCGGACAGGCGAAAATCTTCCGCCTGACGCCCGAACCCGCCAAGGCGCAGGCGCTGTCCCGCATCGGCCTTGACGGCATGGTGGTGCTGACCTTCGGGCCCGAGATCGCCGGACGCGACCCCGAATCCTTCGTGACCGACATTCTGGTGAAGCGCCTCGGGGTTTCGGGTGCGGTGGTCGGCTACGACTTCCACTTCGGCAAGGCCCGCGCCGGAACCCCGGCCTTTCTGGAAGATGCCGGACGCCGCCACGGTTTCGCCGTCGAAGTCGTCGGCAAGGTCATGGCCGACCCGGACGGCTCGTCCGAAGCCGTCCATTCCGCCGCCACAAGAGAGGCGCTTGAAAAGGGCGACGTGGCCCGCGCCAACAGGCTGCTCGGCTACGAGTGGTTCGTCACCGGCGAAGTCGTCCACGGCCAGAAACTGGGCCGGACGCTCGGTTTCCCGACCGCCAACATCGCCCTCGACCCCTCCTGCCGCCTCGCTTACGGAATTTACGCGGTGCGGCTACGGATCGACGGGCGGACGCTCGACGGCGTCGCCAGTTTCGGCCGCCGCCCGACCTTCGACAACGGCCCGCCGCTGCTGGAAGTCTTTATCTTCGACTTTTCCGGCGACCTTTACGGCAAGCAGGTCGAGGTCGCTTTCGTCGGCTGGATCCGTGGCGAGGAAAAGTTCGACAGCGTGGAGGCGCTGGTCGAGAGGATCAAGCTCGACGTGGTCGAGGCGAAGGCTTTGCTGCTGGGCTGAGGCTTCCGGCTGCGGCTGATCTTTGCTACAAACCCGCCATGCGTCCGCGCCATTCCATACGAATTAGCCGCCCGGACCGCGCTTGAGCCCTGGCTCGCGCGGCGTCCGGGTTGGCTGCGCATTGGCGCTTTGGCCGCAAATCATCTAATCCCCTTTTCGCCCTTTTCCGCGAGGCCGGCCGCCGCCGCTTCGCTTTCCGAGACCGCACATGACCGACGACGCCCCCAAAGGCCCCGACTATTCCAAGACGCTTTTCCTGCCCCAGACGGATTTCCCCATGCGGGCCGGCCTGCCCCAGAAGGAGCCGGAGATTCTGGCCCGCTGGGAGAAGGAAGACCTCTACGGCAAGCTCCGCCGGCAGGGCGAAGGCCGCCCGAAATTTGTGCTGCACGACGGCCCTCCCTACGCCAACGGCAACATCCACATCGGCCACGCGCTCAACAAGATCCTCAAGGACATGGTGACGCGCAGCCAGCAGATGCTCGGCAAGGATTCCAACTATGTGCCGGGCTGGGACTGCCACGGCCTGCCGATCGAATGGAAGATCGAGGAAGACAATTACCGCTCCAAGGGCAAGCAGAAGCCTGATTTCAGCAACGCGGAGGCCATGATCGCCTTCCGGCAGGAATGCCGCGCCTACGCGACCCACTGGCTCGGCGTCCAGCGCGAGGAATTCAAGCGTCTCGGGGTCACGGGCGATTGGGCGAACCCCTATTCGACGATGACGTTTGCGGCGGAAGCCCAGATCGCCCGCGAGATCATGAAGTTCGCCGCGAATGGCTTGCTGTATCGCGGCTCCAAGCCGGTGATGTGGAGCGTGGTTGAGAAAACCGCTCTGGCCGAGGCGGAAGTGGAATATGAGGATTACACGAGCGATACGGTGTTCGTGGCGTTTCCGATCGTCAAAGCATGGAATTATTCATCGGAGATGGACTGGTTCCCCCGTGTTGTTGCCGGAATGGCTTCCGAACGTGGACTTTCATGGAATGAAGCTGAAGCCCGCGTAAAGATTTTGGAAACCGATATCAGCGCTGCCAGAGTTGTAATCTGGACAACCACTCCCTGGACGATGCCGGGTAACCGCGCGATCAGCTTCTCGAGCAAAATTCAGTATGGCCTTTATCGCGTAGGTGAAGCCGCAGACGACAACTGGTTAAAGGCTGGAACGCTGCTCGTCCTCGCGGAAAAACTTGCTGCCGACGTCTTTAAGACTGCACGTGTCGAGAGCTATGAATATATCCGTCCAGTAAGTGGGGACGAGCTAAAGGGTGCGACCTGCGCTCACCCGCTCGCGCATCTCGGCTATACATTCGATGTTCCCCTCCTCGATGGCGATCACGTCACTGACGACACCGGCACGGGCTTCGTGCACACAGCGCCTGGCCACGGCCGCGAGGACTTTGACATCTGGATGGCGTCCGGCCGCGATCTTATTGCTCGCAACATCGACACGCGCATTCCCTACACGGTGGACGCCGACGGCTTTTACACTGACGACGCTTATGGCTTCGGGCCGTCCGCCACGAACGGCAATCCGCATCGCGTCATCGACGACAAGGGCAAGAAGGGCGACGCCAACGATGTGGTGATGAAGGCTTTGATCGAGGCCGGCGCGCTCATCGCGCGTGGCAAACTCAAGCATCAATATCCGCATTCGTGGCGTTCCAAGAAGCCGGTGATCTTCCGCAATACGCCGCAATGGTTCATCGCGATGGACAAGGGGATGGGCGAGGCGGCTCCCTCCCCGCTCGTCGGGGAGGGTAGGGGAGGGGCCTCACCAAGCGGCGCGTCCCCCCTCTCCGGCTCTCCCCCACAAGGGGGGAGAGAGGGCTCGTTGTCGAACCAGCCCACACTCCGCAACATCGCCCTCGACGCCATCGCCAAAACCCGCTGGGTTCCGGCCTCGGGCGAAAATCGCATCACCGGCATGATCGCCAACCGGCCCGACTGGGTCGTGTCGCGCCAGCGCGCGTGGGGCGTGCCGATTGCGGTGTTTGTGAAGAAGGGCACGCATGACGTGCTGGTCGACGAGCGCGTCAACGAGCGCATCGCCAAAGCCTTCGAAGTCGAAGGCGCAGATGCGTGGTTCGCCGAAGGCTCTGCGGCGCGCTTCCTGTCGCCCGAATATGATCCGGCGAATTACGAGAAGATCGACGACGTGCTCGACGTCTGGTTCGATTCCGGCTCCACGCATTCTTTCGTGCTGGAAGACGCCAAGCACTTCCCCGGGCTCGCGGGCATTTCGCGCAAGGTCGATGGCGGCCCCGACGAGGTGATGTATCTCGAAGGCTCCGACCAGCATCGCGGCTGGTTCCATTCCTCGCTGCTGGAAAGCTGCGGCACGCGCGGCCGCGCGCCCTTCGATGTCGTGCTGACGCATGGCTTCGTGCTCGACGAGAACGGCCGCAAGATGTCGAAGTCGCTCGGCAACGTCGTCGCGCCGCAAACGGTCATCAAGGATTCCGGCGCAGACATTCTGCGCCTGTGGGTCGCAGCGTCTGATTATTCCGACGATCTGCGCATCGGCAAGAATGTGCTGGGCACGTTCATCGAAACCTATCGCAAGTTGCGCAACACCTTGCGTTGGATGCTCGGCACGCTGGCGCATTATGACGGTCAGAAGGTCGATCTCGCCAAGGCTGGCGAACTCGACCGGCTGATGCTGCATCGCCTCGCCGAACTCGATGAAGACATTCGCGACGCCTATGCGAACTTTGACTACAAGCGCGTGATCGCGCGCCTCAGCGCCTTCATGAACACCGACCTGTCGGCCTTCTATTTCGACATTCGCAAGGACGCGCTCTATTGCGATCCGCTGTCGAGCCAGAAGCGCCGCGCCTCGCTGGAAGTGATCGAGCATATTTTCCGCGCCGTCACCGTGTGGCTCGCGCCGATCCTGCCGTTCACCTGCGAGGAGACGTGGCTATCGCGTTATCCGGGCGCGGCTTCGGTGCATCTGGAAACGTTCCCGCAGGTTCCGTCCGCGTGGCGCGATCAGGCACTCGCCGACAAATGGGCGGAAATCCGCCGCGTGCGCTCCGTCGTCACCGGCGCGCTCGAAATCGCCCGCACGCAGAAGATCATCGGCTCGTCGCTGGAAGCCGCCCCGGTGGTTCATGTGGCGAGCGATGAAGTGCGCGCTCTCATCGGGAGCGTGGAGTTCGACGAGGTTTGCATCACGTCGGCCATCCGCATCGTGGCGGGCGAGGGGCCTGCGGAGGCGTTCCGCATCCCGGGCGTTGCGGGCGTTGCGGTCGTTGTCGAACGCGCGCCGGGCGTCAAATGCGCCCGCTCGTGGAAATACTTCGATCCCGCGAGTGCGAGCCCGGACTATCCGGACGTGACGCCGCGCGACGCCATCGCCCTGCGTGAGCTGAAAGCGGCGGGGAAGCTCGGGTGAAACCGGGAATCCTGGGCCTCATTCTGGCGCTCGTGACGCTTGTGGCCGATCAGGGCCACAAGCACTGGATGCTTTACGTCTACGACATACCGGCGCGCGAGCCGGTGCGGGTCGGGCCGTTTCTCGATCTGGTGATGGCCTGGAATCCGGGCATTTCCTATTCGCTGCTGAGCGCTGAAACCCCTGCGGGCCGCTGGGGCCTGCTGACGATGGCGCTCGTCGCCACGGCTGCGCTGGGGGTCTGGATGTGGCGCACCCATCAGCGCATGACCGCCTGGGGCCTGGGCTTCATCGTCGGCGGAGCGCTCGGCAACGCCTGGGACCGGTTCTGGCATGGGGCGGTGGCGGATTTTTTCCTGCTCCATGTCGATACGCAGACCTGGGGCCGCCTCAATTGGTACGTCTTTAACATTGCCGATGTGGCCATCGTTGCCGGAGTGGCGCTTCTGCTGTATGAATCCTTTCTTATCAAGGATGCCGGGCAGCAGGCCGAAAAGGCGGGCTGAACCGGACTCCGGCGTTTTTGCGGGTCCTGCCCCGAAATTGCCGCATCCTCGGGGCGTATTGCGTCAGGTTCCTAGCCGGAATCACGAAAGACAGGGTTCTGCCATGGCTCATGAGATTTCCCGCACCAGCCGTCCGGTTTTGCTGGCCGCCGCTGCCATGTTTGCGTTCGGGTTGATGGGCGGCACGCCGGCCCGGGCGCTCGACGACGGGCAGGAAAGCGTTCTGGACAGCGTGCTGGGCCTCGGCAAGTCGCTGCTCGGCTTCACCGATGACGAGGACGCCAAGCCCCGGATCGACTATCGGGAACGCGCGCCGATCGTGGTGCCGCCCAAGATGCAATTGCGCGAGCCGATGGCTCCCGTCGCCCAGCGCAACGCCGCCTGGCCGGTCGATCAGGACCTCGCCAAGCAGCGCGCCGCCGTCGCGGCGGCCGCAAAGCCGCGCGGCAACAATGTGGACGCCGATCCGTTCCCGCCCAGCGAAATGACCCGCGTGGGCCGCATCGCCGCCCAGCCGCGGCCGGCAGTTCCCGAGCAGAAGGGCTGTTCGCGCGATGGCGACCAGCTCTGCAATCCTTACGAATACTGGACCCAGATCGCCACGATCCGCGGTCCGCAGGACACCAGCAAGGATCTGGTTGCGGGTCAGGAGCCCAAGCGTTCGACCCTGACCGAGCCGCCGAACGGCTATCGCCGCCCGACCAAGTCGGTCAAGGCTACTTTCGACCCGAAGGACCGCAGCTACGAGGAGAATCTCGGCAGTCCGGCCGCTCAGGTGCGGGCGGAAGCGGCTCGTCGGGGCCAGCAGTAAACCATATGTGCTGACCGGGCGGGCCTTGCGCCCGCCGGTGCGCCGCATTTCCCGAATTGGGGGCTGACGCTGCGGCAAATCGCATCCTATATTGGGCATTCGGAAGATATGTTTCGAACACCCGGATGCCCATGTCACAGACACCCGTTGCTTCCATTGCTTCCCTGACGCCCCAGTCCGCGAACGCACCTCACGCGGCAGGGCCGAACATCAGCCATTTCACGCTCGGCAACGAGATGGAAGTCGTGGTGATTCCCGATCACCGCGCGCCCGTCGTCACCCACATGGTCTGGTATCGCAACGGGTCGGCCGATGATCCGATCGGCAAGTCCGGCATCGCGCATTTCCTCGAACATCTCATGTTCAAGGGCACGTCCAACCATGCGCAGGGCGAGTTTTCCGAAATCGTCGCCTCGCTCGGCGGGCAGGAAAACGCCTTCACGTCGCAGGACTACACGGCCTATTTCCAGCGCGTGCCCAAGGAACATCTGCCGGTCCTGATGGACTTCGAGGCGGACCGGATGACCAATCTGGTCCTGACCGACGAAGTCGTGACGCCGGAGCGGGACGTGGTGCTGGAGGAGCGCCGCATGCGCACCGATTCCGATCCTTCCTCCCAATTGAACGAAGCCGTGCAGGCGGCGCTCTTCACCCATCATCCCTATGGCAAGCCGATCATCGGGTGGCAGCACGAGATCGAGAGCCTCGACCGGCAGGATGCGCTGAACTATTACGGGCGCTTCTACACTCCGGAAAACGCCATCCTGATCGTCGCGGGCGATATCGACGCCGACACGGTGCGCGAACTCGCCGACAAGACCTACGGCAAGATTCCCGCGCGCGGTCAGCGCCCGAGCCGCCAGCGTCCGCAGGAGCCGGAGCCCCGCGTCAACCGCCTCGTGTCCCTCTCGGACGAGAAGGTCGAACAGCCGAGCCACCAGCGCGTCTATCTGGTGCCGTCCTACACGACCGCAGCGCCGGGCGAAGCCGAGGCGCTGGAACTGCTGGGCCATCTGCTCGGCGGCGGCCAGACGAGCCTGCTCTACAAGTCGCTCGTGGTGGATCGGAAGACAGCCGTCATGGCCGGCTCCTACTACATGGGCACCTCCGTCGACCAGACGCGCTTCTGGGTCTATGCGATTCCCGCGCCCGGCGTGACGCTCGAAGACCTCGACGATCAGGTCTGCGGCGTGATCGCCGATATCATCCGCGACGGCGTGAAGCCGGAAGATCTGGAACGCGCCAAGACGCGGCTGATCGCCGACGCCGTCTATGCGCAGGACAGCCAGACCTCGCTGGCCCGCTGGTACGGGGCGGCGCTGGCGTCGGGCGCAACCGTGCAGGATGTTCGCGAGTGGCCGAACCGCATTGATGCCGTGAAGCCCGAGGACGTGCAGGCCGTCGCCCGCAAATATCTCGAGCGCAAGCGCTCCGTGGCGGGCTTCCTGCTGCCGGCCCAGAAGGCGGCGTGAAGCCGGTAATGCAATCACTAGCGCCGGGGCAGGTTTGCATGACCCCCCGGCCGGGCGCGGCCGGTTTCAACAAGAAGCAACAAGGCTGCGAGAAACGGGAAATACATGACCGCCATGGATAAAGTCTCGACGCTTCCGCCCGCATCGCGTTCTTCGACGGTGCAGAAATTCCGCACGCCCGCCGGGCTCGAATGCTGGCTGGTGGAAGATTACGCCGTGCCGCTGGTGGCGTTCGATTTCGCCTTCCGTGGCGGCAACACGCATGACCCGCAAGGCCGCGACGGCGCGACCTCCATGCTGGCGGCGCTGCTCGACGAGGGCGCAGGCGACATGAACGCCGACGCCTTCCATCGCGCGCTCGATGAAAAGGCGGTGGAGATTTCCTACAGCGCCGACCGCGATCTCTTCAACGGCCGCCTGAAGACCCTGACGCGCCATATTGACGTCGCCTTCGACCTGTTGCGCCTCACGGTGAACGAAGCACGGCTCGACGTCGACGCCATCGAGCGCGTGCGCAGCCAGATGATCGCCGGTCTCAAGCGCGAGCTGAAGGACCCCGACGCCTTGGCCGGAAAAGCGTTCCGCGAAGCGGTCTTTCCGAACCATCCCTATGGCCGGGCCGGACGCGGCACGCTGGAGAGCGTCGCGCAGATCACGCGCGAGGATCTGGTTGCGCTTCGCCGCAACATCATGACCCGCGGGGATATCAAGATCGCCTGCGTGGGCGCCATTGACGCTGCGCGTCTCGCAAAGCTCATCGATCACGTGTTTGCGCCGCTGCCCGCAACCGGCGACCTGAAGGTTATCGCGGACGCGCCGATCGCCGGCATGGGCGAGCGGAAAATCGTCGATGTGGACGTGCCGCAATCGACCATCCGCTTCGGTCTGCCGGGCATCGTCCGCAAGGACCCCGATTACATGATCGCCACCGTGGTGAACCACATTCTCGGCGGCGGCGTGTTCTCGGCCCGCCTCTTCAAGGAAGTGCGCGAGAAGCGCGGCCTCGCCTATTCTGTGCACTCGCAACTGGCGAACTGGGAACATGCGGCGCTGTTCTCGGGCGGCACATCCACCAAGAACGAGCGCGCTGCGGAATCCCTGCAGGTGATCGAGGAAGAAATCGCCAAGCTCGCCGCCGATGGCCCGACCGAGGAAGAACTCGACAAGGCCAAGAAATATCTCACCGGCTCCTACGTGCTGCGCTTCGACACATCGACCAAGATCTGCGACCAGCTCGTGCATCTGCAAACCGAAGGTTTCCCGGTCGAATATCTCGACGAGCGCAACGCCCTCATCAACGCCGTGACGCTGGACGATACCAGGCGCGTCGCCAAACGCCTGTTCGACGGCAAGAAGCTGCTGGTGGCGGTGGCGGGTCGGCCGGAAGGGATGTGAAAGGTTCGGCCTACTGGCGTGCGCGAACGAGGCTGATGAAGTCCGCGACAGACATCAGCCAACTTCTTTGAGCAGGGCGATAGGTTTCGTGCAGGGCCTTCGGAAGCACGAGTTGTAACTGTTTGGCGCGCATCTCGGACGTCTGGTTCTCCGAGATGCTGGGTTCCAGCGTCAGCAAATGCTTGCCTTCAATTCTTGCTGCTTCTGATAGCACCTGCCGCCAGCGGTCCTTGCAGGTTGATTTGGCTCCGAGCATTGTCAACCGCGCTGGATCGAAATTCGCATCGCGATACTGGTCGACGCCGGGGAAAAGGAAATCCGGCTTGTTCCGGTTTTCTGTCTCGCCGCCTCTCGCGAAGGCAAGCCTGTGAAATTGGAACAACGCTTCAAGGTGATTTTCGAGGCTGTGACCGGCTCGCGCCTTGCGACGGTTCTGCACACTGAGCGAAAAAGTCAGGAATCCATCCACGTCGGCATGGCCGCCTTCGGTTAAAAAGCCAGCTTTGAGGCGTTCGGCGACGACTTTCTTTTCGAGCAGGCGAAAGAGTAGTTCTTCCCGTTCCAGCCACGCAATCAGCGTCTCGTCCGGGCTTTCTATTGGCGACAGGTCTTTTAACGAGGTTCGCGCCAGAGAGGAAAAATCGCGGGTGCGCGGAAATCCGGTTCCAAATTTGTCAATCAGTTCTTCGAGTTCATCGGCTTCGCCCGTATCGACCTCAATTCCGAGATCGTCAAGAATATAACGGACGGCAAAACTTACCTTTGCTGGTTGGTGCTCGATCTCCTGGAAACGGAAGTGGTCGAACTCCGGTTCGTCGTCCATGCCGAACAACCACAGCAACTGGCTCCGCGTCGTACTTGCGGACGGTGCTATGATCACAACGAGAGAGTTGTCCGGTCGCGCCGCGAGAAAAAGCATGTCTCCGGCGCGCATAAGCCCTGTGACTGCATTGTCGGAGTAGTAAAGGTGATATTCGGGAGCCCTTGGTCTTCCTTCCCGTACGTTTGACCAACTTAGAAACCCGTCCTCGCTGATGGTGTCCTGCTCGTCTCCCAAGCGTATGAACCTCGCGGGAATTTGCCGGCGGCGCTCATCGCCCAGAAGGCGACGGAGGGGCCTGGTCCCCTGAAACTCGTGCTGATTGGAGCGAGCTTTGTCCGTTTCCACGACGGTCAGCGTCTTTGCCACGACGCCGGTGAAGTAGTCCGACAGATGGCCGCGGCGAAATCCGGTCATTCGGTGCCCCTGATTTCCAGGCCTTGCTGTGTTGAGCGCAGCCAGAATGTGAATGCTGAAACAATTTCCGGAACAGGCCGTCTTGAGCGGCCCTTCAAGGCACATTCCCAGACCACCCCGACGCGCATGCCAAGAGTCGTCAAATCGCTCAACGCCTTCTCGTCGACTTCGCGATTGCGCAAGATCTTTGCTGTCCAGAAATCACGGCGCGTCGAAGGCAATTTGAAAAGATGACAGTTGTGCCCGTGCCAGAAGCAGCCATGAACAAAGACAACGGCATTATACTTCCGGAACACAAGGTCCGGCTTTCCTGGCAACGACTTTTCGTGAAGACGGAAACGGAATCCGGCCTTGTGCAGTCCGGAACGCAATATCAATTCGGGACGTGTGTTCTTGCTGCGGATGCCGGACATCATCCGGCTTCGCACCTCGGGCGTTACGACGTCAGCCATGTGCGGCGAGAGCAGGTCGCCTGACCGGTTTGGAAACGACCTTCCGGGGCGGCTCCGCACTGGTTTTGGTTGTTGCGACTGCCCGCGCAATATGCGGTTGCAAAGCATTCGCCACAAACTTCACCACCGGCACCACAACCGCATTGCCAAATTGGCGATAGGCTTGGGTGTCTGAAACGCAAATCTCGAATGGCCTTTCAGGTGTGTCGAAACCCATAAGGCGGGCGCACTCCTTCGGGGTGAGTCGACGCGGTCTCTTGTTCTTCTGCCGGACAAGGATTTCCGACCCGTCCTTATAATAGCGGGCGGAAAGCGTTCGTGCGACATCATTGGGACCGAACAGCCCGTAGCCGAAGCCGTTTCCGGCTGCGCTGTGTTTTGCTTTGTAAGCCTGCAGATAGGCCCACAATTTGGGTGTGAGCGTGTATTTCGGATCGACTTCCGCTTCCAGGATTGATCCCAGCTTGGGCCCGTGTTCCGCATCCGGAACCTTGAGACCTTCAAAATCGAACAGGGTTGGGTCGCGAAAACCAACGATGAAAATACGTTCGCGTTTCTGCGGGACCCAGGGCTGGGAACTCAACACACGATACTGAACATGGTAGCCGAGTTCCTCACGCAATACGTGAAGAATGGTCGCAAAAGTCTTGCCCTGGTCATGGCGGACAAGATTCTTGACGTTCTCCAGGACGAAAACCGCCGGCCGATGATGCGCGATAATCCGGGCGGTGTCGAAGAACAACGTGCCCTGCGTGTCGCACAGAAACCCGTGTGGCCGCCCCAAAGCATTCTTCTTGGACACTCCGGCAATAGAGAATGGCTGGCAAGGGAAGCCCGCGAGAAGCAAATCGTGTTCGGGGACCAACTCAGGGTTTTCCGAAAACTCGCGGATGTCGCCACCCGGCTCGTGGTTGTCCCGAAAATTCTTCTGATAGGTCTTGCGGGAGTTGACGTCCCATTCCGATGTAAAGACGCAATGGCCCCCGATGCTCTCGAAGCCAAGGCGGAGCCCGCCGATACCCGCAAAAAGATCAATAAAGCGAAAGGGCGTTCCCTGCGGCTGGCTTATCACCTTGAGCATCGTAACTCCGAATCGCCCGCTACACACGTCTTTGGATATTTTCGTTCCATTTTTGTTCTTTTGCAACCCCCCGCGCGCAAAGGCCTGTTGAAAGTCACCGCCCCCTCACCAGCCGCATCGCCTGTCCGCGCAATCCGGCGATGTCGAACGCCATCACGACGCCGAGATAGATGGCTCCGCCGACCGCCGCCTGCACGAGGAGCGTGACGACGCCCGGCGTCCAGGCTCGCATGGGATAGACGATCGCCGCCATCAGGATTGCGCCGCCCGCCGTCAGCAGCAGATCGCGCCCGCGCGGCCACCGGGGCTTCAGGGTGGCGGCGTAGAACAGCAGAGCGATCATCGCAGCCGCGAAAGCGCCCGCCTGCGCGATGGCGAAACGCGATGCGTCGAGCGAGCCGGGCAGCAGGTTGATCAGCACGCCTTCCGTGATGCAGGCGACGAGCGCGCAGGCGATGAGGGGCCGCGTGGTCTTGGCGATCTGGAAGATCGGATTGATCGCGTAGTTCATCAGCCCGAAGCAGAACATGCCGGTCAGCATCAGCGCCAGATAATGCCCGAAAGGCCCGCGAAATTCCTGCGGCACCACGAGTTGTTCGAGGCTCGGCAGCGTCAGCCAGAGGCCGACCCCGGCCGGCAGAAGGATCGCGAAGACGATCGCCATATTGGTCGCGACCTGTTCGCGGGCTTTCTCGGACCCATGCGTCTCCTGCGCCCGCACGGCGATCTGGAACAGCAGCACGTCGAGACCCGACCCCACCGCCGCGATGAGCCGCGTGCCGATGTCGAAGGCGAGCGAAAACTGGCCCGTCTCCGCAAAGCCGAACTGATGCGTCACCATCGCCCGGTTGGCGAAGGCGATGGCCAGATAGAGAATGTTCGCGGCCACGATGGGCATTGCGTAGCGGGCATATTCGAGGGCGCGCTCGAGGCTCGCCAGACGCGGCTTCGCCTCTTCGTCGGACAGCGCTGCCCGCGCCGAGATGAGCGAACCCGCCATGCTCAGGCACGCGCCCGTGAGCGCCATCAGGGCCGAGCCGGCGATCCACGCGCCCCCCACGGTCAGCAGTAGCGCCAGCACGTTTTTCGTCAGCATCATGCGCGCATAGACGCTGTCGAGGAAACGCGCGCGGATCAGCGCTGTGTGATAGTCGAACAGGCCGTTGGCGATGGAAACGCCGACCGCGAGGCCGATCAGCGCATTTGAAAGCACGAAGGTGACGCCCGACAGCATCAGGGCGACCGCGCAGGCCGCCAGCACGACAGCGATGATCGCGAAGGTCACGTCCAGCGTCGCGCGCAGGGCGGGTTCTTCGGCGCGGCTCTTCTGGGAATAGAAGCGGATCGCCACCAGCCTGATCCATTCGACCGTGGTGGTCTGGATCAGCATCGCCACCGCCATGGCGAGCGCGAAACGCCCGAACTGGTCGGGTCCGAGGAATTTCGCCACCAGGAGCCCGATGGCGAAATTGAAGGCCGTATTGACCAGAAAGGCCGCCAGCACCTTCATGCGCGCTTCTTCCCGCCCGCAAGGGCGCGCCGGAGCCGCAAGGGCAGCAGAATCAGGGCGGGACGCATGGGTCCTGCATAATGGAGACGGCGACGCTTGTCGCCCGCCGCGACACAAGGTCTGCCTTGCGTCCCGCCGCCTTTCGCGCCCGGTCCGATCTGCTAGTTTGGGCGAAACAACCCATCCGGGAGGCACAGCACCTTTGTCCGCGCGCCAGCACGTCCCCATGCGCATTCAGGCGCCCGTCTATGGCGCGGGCATGTTCTCCAACAGCATGAGCGATGTCGGTTCAGTCATTCTGCCGATCTGGCTCTCGGGACTTGGCGCATCGCCGGCCACCATCGGGCTCGTCATCGGCGCGCGGCATATCCTGCCGTTCTTTTTCGCCATTCACGGCGGCGCCCTGATGGACCGGCTGGGGGCGCGGCGCGTCATGGCCTTCACGACGCTGATCAGCGGCCTGATGATCGTCACCCTGCCGCTGCAAACCGCAATCCCCTTCATCGTGATCGTCCAGATGATCAACGGCTACGGCCTCGCAATGGGCTGGATCGGCTCGCAGGCGGCCTTCGGCAAGCTGCTGGGCAGCGATCCGGTTTATGCGGGCCGATTCGCCTTCGGGCTGCGGATCGGCAGTTTCGTGGGGCCGCCCATCGCGGGTCTGGCGTGGGACCATCTGGGCATCTGGGGCGGTTTCGCCTGCTTCGCCCTCTGGTCGTTCGGAACGTTTGCCTGTGCGGTGGCGCTTCCCGAGATCCCCGGCAGCCGCAAGGGCGGAAACCGGCCCCTGAGGCCGAGCGACCTCATCCCGCGCTGGCGGGATTACCAGGACGCCATAAGGCTCGCCTATATTCCGGTGATGAGCGTGGTGCTGACCGTGACGGTGCTGCGCGTCTCGGCGTCTAGCATCCAGGACTCGTTCTATCCGGTCTATCTGCAAAGCATCGGGCTTTCCGCGACCTATATCGGCCTGCTGATCACGGTGTCCTCCGCCGTAGCCGCCTTCAGTTCATTCCTGTGCGGGCCGCTGACGCGCGTCATTCCGCCGGTCTGGCTGCTGATCATCATGAGTTGCGGGTCGATCTTCTTTGTTTCGATCACGGCGCTGCAGACCTCCTTCTGGCCTCTGGCGCTGGTCGCGGCGCTGCGCGGGGTCTGCATGGGAATCAGCCAGCCCCTCATGCTGTCGATTCTGGCGAACGCATCCGGGGCAGGGTCGCTCGGCATGGGGGCGGCGCTCCGCACCACTGTGAACCGCCTGTCATCGGGGCTGACCCCCATCGTGATGGGCTACACCGCCCATTTCATCGGTCTGTCGGAAAGCTTTCTGATCATCGGGGCGGTCCTGCTCTGCGGCATGAGCCTGGTCGCGCTGCGCGTCTGGCGCAATCCCGGCCTCGCCAGAAGCGACGACTGAGAGAAGACGCAGCCGGGCGGACTTGAAGGATCGCCCGGGCGGCATAAGTCCGGAAGGCCGGCGGGGGCGCGGCGATCATTTCACGGAGCGCTCCATGACGAAGTCTTCTCTCCTGCCCGGACTGGCCCTTGCGGCCGCCTTCACGGCGCTGGCCAGCGCCGCCTATGCCCAGTCGCGGCCGTATTCTCCCCGCATGACCTGTCAGTCCGCCGCCCGCATGGTGGCCGCGCGCGGGGCTGTGGTGATGAGCACCGGACCGAACACCTACGACCGTTACGTTCGCTCCCAGCCATACTGCACCCCTTCGGAAACCACTCGTCCGGCCTGGGTGCGGACCGCCGACAATCCGCAGTGCTTTATCGGCTACACCTGCGAGGACGTCGAGAACGACCGGTTCTTTCCGTTCTGACTGCGGCTCCTTCTGTTCCGAACGTCCGGCGGGCGGTCCTTGGGCCGCCCGTCTTAACTATTCGGGCGGCCACAACCGGGCTGATCCTTGACAGATCGGACCCCGGTTCATATCTACGGGCTGTTAGCACTCGCCATACGTGAGTGCTAACAAGGCGGCTGATCCGCCAACCTATTCAAGAACCGGCGGTTTTCGCCGGTGTCCCGAAACCCGAGGAAGTCATCCATGAAGTTCCGTCCCCTGCACGACCGCGTGGTCGTCAAGCGTCTCGAAGGCGAAGAGAAGACCAAAGGCGGCATCATCATTCCCGATACCGCCAAGGAAAAGCCGCAGGAAGGCGAAGTCGTTGCTGTTGGCTCCGGCGCGCGCGATGAAGCCGGCAAGCTCGTCCCCCTCGACGTGAAGGCGGGCGACAAGGTGCTGTTCGGCAAGTGGTCCGGCACCGAAGTCAAGATCGACGGCGTTGACCTTCTGATCATGAAGGAAAGCGACATCATGGGCGTGATCGGCAAGTAAGCCTCCGCCTCCAGTTTTTTCCCATAGCGAACCAGTCAGGTTCAGGAGTCAGTAAACATGGCAGCCAAAGACGTACGTTTTTCGGCCGACGCTCGTGATCGCATGCTGCGTGGCGTCGAC
>CANJNI010000037.1 GCA_947475995.1 Beijerinckiaceae bacterium
GTCACCCCTATCGATCTGATCGCCTCGGCGACCGATCTGCCCTGTGCGGTCAGCACTTCCACCTGCCGAAGCTTGGTGACGATCTCCTCCGCCTTGTGTCTTTTCCTCGGCATCTCGTAGTCCTCCATCAGGCCATAAAGCCATACTTAAGGGAGGATCACTTTTCGGGGTCAAGACCACGACTGGCTGACGCGCAAGAAGGTGAAGATCAACGAGAAGAGCCAGCGCAGCAAGGCGCTCAAGGTTGACGGCATGGACGCCGTGGAACTCTCGTGGGATGCGACCGACACCGATGGTCCCACCGAGATCAGCCTGACCATCGTGCATGTGACCGAGACGCGCGCGGCGCTGATCACCGGCTGGGCGTCCGAGGAAGCCCAGAAGGAAAACATGGACGACATCATCAGCATCTTCCGCAGCCTGAAGAAGCTGGATTGACGCTCAACGGGCGGCGCAGCCTGCGCCGCCTCAATATCCGGCCAGCCAGGCCATTTCGAAAATCACTGCGCCCGCCAGCAGCAATCCGGTCGGGTGCAGCTTCTTCGACAGGGTCAGGGCCGCCGCGACGCCGACGATGACTGCACCGACCTTCAGGCTGCCGCCGCTCAACTGAAACAGCGACAGCACGCCCGCGCATACAAGGCCCGCCGCCACCGGAAGCAGTCCGCGCTCCAGCGCCGTATGCCAGGGACGGCCACGAAACCTGTGCCATGTGCGCGCCGCCGCAAAGCAGACCAGCGAGGAGGGGATGTAGAGCGACAGCGTCGCCACCAGCGCCCCCCAGACGCCTTCGAGCTTCCAGCCGATCAGCGCGCCGAGCAGCGAACTGGGGCCGGGCATGAAGCGCATGATGGCGAAGTAGTCGAGAAATTCCTGCGGCGTCACCCACTGGCGCAGTTCCACGGCTTCATGCTGGAGCGGCGCATAGATGGCGGTGGCGCCGCCAACGCTGGCGAGCGACAGCGGCGCGAGGACGGCGATCAGGCCGATGAGGTTTTCCTCACGCATCCGGCTTCTCCCTCGGCCAGCAGAGGAAGACGCTGACCGGCGTCATCAGCAGCACCGTGGTCACCAGTGAAAGCTTGAAGAACTCGATCGCCGCGAAGGTCGCCACCATGATCAGGATCGGCGGCAGCGACTTGCTGGCGGCCTGCACGGCCGACATGGCGGTCTTGAGCAGCATGCCGATCGCCGCAGCCGCTACGCCCGCCATGGCGGCCTGAATGGCCGGAACGCCCAGCACGATCTTGTAGGAGGCCGCCGCCAGCAGGACCATGAAGAACGGGCCTGTCAGCATCGCGCCCAGCGCCGTGGCGGCACCGGCTGCGCCGCGCAGATGCTGGCCGACGTAGATTGAAATATTGGTGGAATTCACGCCCGGCAGGACTTGCGACAGGGCGACGCCGGGGAAGAACTCCTCGTCCGACATCCATTTCCGCGTATTGACGACTTCGCGCTGAATCCACGGCAGAAGACCGCCGCCGAAGCTGAAAAGCCCGATCCAGAAAAAGCAGCTATAGATCGCCGCAAGCGACACCCGCGGGGCTTTCGCCTCCATGCAACCTCCCGAGCCCAGAACCTGTCGCTTTCTAGGGCGGTCGGGAAGTCAGCGCAAACCGGTTACTCTCCGGGACCCGGGGCGTCGGTCAGATTCGCCTCGATGCGCGCCAGAACGCGCTCGAAACCGACGAGGTCTTCGGGCTGGACGCCTTCCATCATGACGTCCATCAGCGCCTTGCGCTTTTCGAGCAGCGTCTGAAATTCCGCGCGGCCCTTGTCGGTCAGTTCAGCGATGCGCAGGCGATTGTCGGTGGGATGCTGGATGCGCGTCAGCAATCCTTCTTCCTCAAGCGCCTGAGAGGCGCGGGTGATCGACCCGGCATCGACCCGGGTGACGCTGGTGAGGAACTTCTGGGTCGAGGGACCACAACGGCTCAGCAGGTAAAGGATGCGCCACTGGGTGAGCGAACGGCCGACATGCTTTTCGAAGGCGGCCGCCGTGACATGAAAGCCGCGCGAAATTTTCACCAGTACGCCCGGGCTGGGCATGGCGTCGCCTGCAAGAGAGGCAGGACGGGGAGGAAGGTCCGGGCGAGGGGCCGCCCCGCGGCGTGGTGTTTTTGTCATGTTTTACGCTCTAGATTGGCCGGCCGGCAGTTCTGTTTTCATGCGCCGACCCAAAAAAACGTTGATATTGCAAATAGTTGGGAATCGGCTTCCCGATCCTTACAACACACTGTGCGGTCAGGCCACCACGAAGCGGGTTCCCAGCTAAACAATGAGGTTGTAACCAGAGATAGGGCCGCGCGAAGATAACGCCTCATTATGAGGCAGTATGACGCAGCGCCTGATGATCAGGATCACATGCTGCCTACGAAGGAGCGTCCGTGGAGTCGTCCGTCCATTCATCCGTCCTTTCGGCGATCGCCCGGAGCGATCTCACCTACGCGCATCATGATGGCGCAAACCTGACGGGGCGGCTGTGGAAGCCCGCAGGCGCCGGGCGTCACCCGGTGCTGGTGGCCTTTCATGGAGGCGGCTGGCAGGCCGGTTCGCCGGACAATTTCCAGCATCTGGGGCCTTGGCTGGCCGCGCGTGGCGTGGCGGTATTTGCGGCCGCCTACCGGTTCTCGACCCCGGTCCGGAAAGCATGGCCCGAGTGTTTTCTGGATGCGCGCGCCGCCGTCCAGTTCCTGAAGGGCAGGGCGGATGAACTGGGTCTCGACCCGGACCGCGTCTCCATCATGGGCGATTCCGCCGGCGGGCATCTGGCGGCGTTGGTGGGGCTGGCGGGGGATGTTCCTGCCTACGCGGACGCCTGCCCGGACGACCCCTATCGGCATATCTCCACCAAAGTTCGCTGCGTGATCGGCAATTACGGCGTTTACGATCTCGCTGCCCAATGGATGCACGACCAGCCGATCCGCCCGCGCGATCACATCGTCCAGAAGCTGATGGGCTGCGCGCTCTCTGACGACCGGCGGGCCTATTTCGAGGCTTCGCCGATCAGTTACGTCGAAGCGAAGCGGAATAACGGAACCTCGTTCCTGCTGGTCCACGGCACGGAAGACGATGTGGTGGATCGCCGGCAGACGGACGATTTCCACGTCGCGTTGAAACTGGCCGGGTTCTTCACGCGCCGGCTTATAGTGCAGGGGGCCGGACATTATTTCGTCTCGGACCCGCTGGACGAGCCCGGCAGCCTGTCGGGCTGGCTGGCGCCCCGCATCCTGCGATTTGTGGAAGAGCGCGGCCAGGTCTAGAAGGCCGCGAGCCTTCGATTCAGCCCAAGAGAAAACATCGCCGTGAAAGTTCCCTCGCTCATCAAGCGCAATGTGGCCCTGTTCTCATTGTCGCAATCGTTTACCGGCGCGGGGATGCAGTTTTCCTACGGGTTCGGGCCGCTGATGGTGATGGCCCTGACGGGCTCGGCGAGTCTGGCGGGCCTGTCGGTCGGGCTGGTGGGCCTGAGCCGGTTTCTGGTCGCCTATCCGATGGGGAAGGTGACGGACAGCTATGGCCGCAAGCCCGGCATCTTTCTCGGGCTGGCGCTGGCTCTGGTGGGCTGCATCGTGCTCGGCTTCTCAATGATCTTCATGAGCCCGCTGATGTTCGTGGTGGGCCTTCTGGCGTTCGGGATGGGGATGAACGGCTCGCAGCAGATGCGCGTCGGCGTCACCGACATGTTCCCGCCGCAGATGCGCGCCCGCAGCCTTGGCTATCTGGCGATGGGCTCCCTGTTCGGCCTGCTGGTCAGCCCCTCGATGGTGTCGCTGGCGGGCTGGCTCGGCCAGCGCATCGGTCAGGACCCGCTCGGCCTGCCGTGGTTCTTCCTGCCGGTGCTGATCATCTTCGGCATGGTGGTGGTCAGTTTCGTGAACCCCGATCCGAAAGAGATCGGCATGAATCTCGAAAAATACTGGCCCGACTACAAGCCCCTTGCGCGCAAGCAGACGATGGCGGCGGGCGGCAAGTTCAGCGCGATGGAGCTTTTGAAAAATCCGTCGATGCGGCTCGCGATCCTGTCGAACTGCGCCGGGACGGGCAATATGTCGATCGTCATGGTGCTGACCTCGCTGGTGCTGCACCACCACGGCCATTCGCTGACCGCCATCGCGATTTCGCACACGTTCCATTCGGCGGGCATGTTCGCCTTCACGATCCCGCTCGGGCGGCTGGCCGACCGTTTCGGACGCTCCAACGTGATGTTCCCGGGCGTCGCCGTGTCGCTGATGGGCGCGGGGTTTGTGGCCTTTACGTCCGACATTCTGACGGTGACGCTCGGCACGTTTCTGGTCGGCATCGGCTGGGCGGCCGCCAACGTCGCCGCCACGGCCTTCATCGCCGACCACGCGCCGACCGAAGTGCGCGGTCGCGCCATCGGGGTCAATGACAGCTTTGCGGCCGGGGTGACGGTGTTCGCGGCTTTCACCACGGGCCCGCTGATCGAGATGTTCGGCATGCAGGCGGCGGGTTTCACGGCGATGTTGCTGGCGGCTGTGCCGTTTGTGCTGCGGCTGGTGAGCGGGCCGATGCGGTGAGGGGTCAGGGTAGCCGGAAATCGTCCGCGTCGATCTGACGACCGCCGTAGAACAGGCGGACGATCACAACGTCGGACTCCCGAACAATGAACGCGATGCTGACCCGCCGTTCAAAGCCCATCAGGCGAAGCTGGGCATGCAAGTCGTGCCGCCTTGTTCCTCGCTCGGGAAAATCACGCAGCCGGGCGCAATAACGCTTCAGACGGTCCGTATAGTCTGTTGCGACCTTCGCGCCCGCGTGGCTTCGGATCCAGCCATGGAGCGCTTCCAGATCGTCGAGGGCTTCATCGCCCGAAAACGACCGTGTAGCGGCGCATCAGTTTCCGGCTTTTGCCGCACGCGCCAGATAGCGTTCTTCAAGCCCATCGAAGGCCTGATCGAGCGTATGGAGACTGGACTCGCGGCGTTCGATTTTTCCGATGGAGGGAACGACTTGGTTCCGGAGCCAGCTTTCGATCTCTTCATCGCGGTCAAGCTGGTTGCGAATGCTTTCGCTGATGAATTCGCTCTCGTCCGCATAAGCCCCGGACGCGACCTTCTCACGGAGACGTCTTTCAAGCTCCGGCGAAATCGAGATGTTGAGAGTTCGGTTGGGGGCCATGTGCGCTCCGATGAACAAAACTACCATGTGGGGCCGATAGCTCCAAGCTCTCCCGCCTTTTGACGCCGCCCCCCATTTCGGCTACGGCCCAAGCGTCCCCGTACCCGAGATCCCCGTTCCGATGAATCTTTTCGCCGAGTTCCAGACCCGTATCGCCCTCATCCTGTCGGGTTTCATCGCCGCCGAGCGGCTGCCGGCCGATCTGGACCTGTCGCGATTTGTGGTCGAGCCGCCGCGCGATCCGTCCCACGGCGATCTGGCCACCAATGCGGCCATGGTTTACGCCAAGGAGGCCAAGCCGGGCTTCGCCAATCCGCGCCAGCTGGCGACCGAGATTTCCTGGGCGCTGGCGCAGGACGCCGATGTGGCGGAGGCGGAAGTCGCCGGGCCGGGCTTCATCAACATTCGCCTCAAGCCGGAAGTGTTCGGGCGCGTGCTGCGCGAGGCGCTGCTGAATGGCCCTGATTTCGGCAAACCCGCCAATCCTTCGGGCGAGGCAATCAACGTCGAATATGTATCGGCCAACCCGACCGGCCCGATGCATGTGGGCCACGGGCGCGGGGCCGTGTTCGGCGATGCGCTGGCCGGTCTGCTGGCTTTCGCGGGCAAGAAGGTCGCGCGCGAATATTACATCAACGATGCGGGCGCGCAGGTGGATGTGCTGGCCCGCTCGGCCTTCATGCGCTACCGCGAGGCGCTTGGCGAAAACATCGGCGAAATTCCCGAGGGGCTTTATCCGGGCGATTATCTGAAGCCGGTCGGGGCGTCGCTCGCCGCGACGCACGGCAAGGCGCTGCTCGACAAGCCTGAAGCAGAATGGCTGCCGCTGGTGCGCAAGTTCGCCATCGACGCCATGATGGACATGATCCGTGAGGATCTGGCCGCCCTGAACATCAAGCACGAGGTTTTCTTCTCGGAGCGTTCGCTCACCGTGAAGCAGAACGGCGTCGACGCCGTGCGTGCCGTCATCAACGATCTGGAAGCGCGCGGCATCATCTATCAGGGTCGTCTTCCGCCCCCGAAAGGCCAGTTGCCGGAGGATTGGGAAGACCGCGAACAGACGCTTTTCCGCTCCACCGATTTCGGCGACGACATTGATCGCCCGCTGATCAAGTCTGACGGCGGCTACACCTATTTCGCATCCGACATTGCGTACCACAAGTCGAAGATCGACCGCGGCTTCCTGGCGATGATCGACGTCTGGGGCGCGGACCACGGCGGCTATGTGAAGCGCATGCAGGCCGCCGTGAAGGCGGTGTCAGGGGGCAGGGCGTCTCTCGACGTGAAGCTGTGTCAGCTCGTGAAGCTGATGCGCGATGGCGAGCCGGTGAAGATGTCGAAGCGCTCCGGCGATTTCGTGACGCTGCGCGAAGTGGTCGATGAAGTGGGCGTCGATGCGGTGCGGTTCATGATGCTGTTCCGCAAGAATGACGCGACGCTGGAATTCGATCTCACCAAGGTCATCGAGCAATCGAAGGACAATCCGGTCTTTTACGTTCAATACGCGCACGCGCGCGGGCGCTCGGTGGTGAAGCAGGCCCTGAAGGCTTTCCCGAACATCAGCGTCTTGCCGTCGGCGCTGGCTGAAGCCGATCTTTCGCTGCTGACCGATGAGAGCGAACAAAGTCTCGTCAAACTCATCGCCCAGTATCCGCGCCAGATCGAGGCTGCAGCCGCCGCGCATGAGCCTCATCGCATCGCGTTTTTTATTCACGAGCTCGCCAGCGCGTTTCATTCGCACTGGAATCGCGGCAAAGATCAGCCGCAATTACGCTTTGTTAATGAAGAAAAGAGAGATTTGTCCTGCGCACGTCTGGCGTTGGTTGTTTCTTTAACGCTGGTGCTTGCGTCGGGGCTGGCCCTTTTGGGGGTCTCGGCTCCGGATGAGATGCGCTGAAGCACGCCGCCGTTCTCCCGATTTCGCGGGCGGGACGGAGACTGGCGGGCTCCGCCAGTACGTTTGATTTGCGGCCCGTTTGGCGCTTCAATTCGGACGGTGCGTGATGAGGTGAAGCATGAGTGAGTCTGCGGCCAAGCGCCAACCCATCGACCTCGACGAGTTCGAGCGTCGTCTTCGCGGCCCCTCTCCGGCAGCCCGTTCCGATGATGACCCGCTGGCCGAACTTGCCCGGCTGGTGAACATGGGCAGTCCCTTCGGCCAGGCTCGCAATGCGCCTGCGGTCGAGCCTCCCGCGCCGCCTGCGCCGCAATTGCGCGTGGTCGAACAGGCCTTGCCCGAACCCGAATTCGAGGAACAGGCTCGCGTCCCGCAGCCGCAGGCTTTCGAAGAGCCGCCGATCCCGGTGCGTCCGCCGAGCGAACCCTATTTCGAGGCAGGTCCCGAGCTTCGCGGCTCCGTCCAGGAGCCTCCGGTCGATTTCGGCCAGCTTGAACAGGACTTGCAGCGCTTTGCGGAGCCCGTCGCCGAGCAGCCGACCTATGCCCGTTCCCAGTCCGGTCAGCCCCATTGGGATCAGGAATTTCCCCCGCTCAATCAGACTGCGGCCCGCGAATCCATCCCGCAGATGGACGATGACGCCATCGCGCCGCCGCCGGTCTTTCTGTCCGAGGAAGAAACGCAGCCGCGCAAGCCGCGTCGCGTGATGCTTCTGGCGACAGCCGGCCTTTTGACGGTGGCCGGAGTTGTGGCCATCGGCCTCGTGATGCGCGGCGGCGCCAAGACGGGCGGCGAGCCGCCGACCATTCTGGCCGCCACAGGGCCCGTAAAGGTTCAACCCGCCAATCCGGGCGGGTCGAATGTTGCGACCCAGCCGAGTTCCGTTCTCGACAAGAGCCAGGTCGACCGTATCGGGGCCAGCAAGGTCGTCAGCCGCGAAGAGCAGCCTGTCGATCTCGCGACTGCGCCTCCGGCGCCCGCGCGGCCTCAGCCGGTCGTGCCGATGGCGCGTCCGGACCAGCCCTTCAACACCGGCGCGCCCATTGCGGCGCCGACATCGGGGACAGCCAGCGGCTTTCCCGAGCCCAAGCGCGTGAAGACCGTCTCGGTCCGTCCTGACGGCACGGTGATCTCCCCGGACGGTGCGACTGCGCCGACTGCTCCGGTTCCGGCGCGTCCGTCCATTGCGTCGGTTCCGCCCAATCCTTCTGCGGCTCGTCCCGCTGCGACCCCGCCGGCCCCCAAGCCCGTCGCGGCCGCCCCGGTCGCGACGCCCAAGGCGACGACCCGCGTCGCCAACAACGCCCCGCAGGACGGGGACGCCGCCGCCGGAACGCCCGCGGCGCCGTCGATCCGCACCTCGGCTGCTCGGCCCTCCGCCGCTCCGACCGCCACGCCTGCTGCGGCGACGACGTCGGGCGGAACAGGCGGATATGCGGTCCAGCTCGCGGCTCCGCCTTCCGAGGCGGAGGCCAAGTCGGCCATCTCCCGCCTTCAGACGAAATATGCCGGCGAGCTCGGCGGCCGCCGTCCCGGAATCGTCAAGGCGACGGTCGGGGAAAAGTCCATCTACCGCGTCCGCGTGAGCGGCCTGTCGAAGGATGACGCCGGGAAGCTGTGCAGCTCGATCCAGTCGTCGGGCGGCGCCTGCTTCGTCGCCAAGAACTGACGCCGGTTCAAGCTCTGGTTTAACATCGGGCGCAGCCGCCAAGGCCGCGCCCGATTCGATTCCGGTTCCTTGCAGAGGGTCGCATGAGCAAGCCGACACGAGCCTTCATCTGCGGATGCGCCGGCGCCGCCCTGAGTGCGGATGAGCGCGCCTTCATCGAGCGCTACCGCCCGTGGGGCCTCATCCTGTTCAGGCGGAATGTCGAGAATGTTCAGCAAATAACTGATCTGACATATCAATTTCGAGAAATTGTTGGGCGGCCTGATGCGCCTGTGCTGATCGATCAGGAAGGCGGCCGGGTGCAGCGCATGACCGCGCCGGTCTGGCCGAAATATCCTTCGGCAACGGCCTATGGCCGGCTTCTTAAATTATCACTTGAAGAACGTCTGCGGCTGGCCCGCCTCGGGGCGCGGCGGATGGCGGAGGATCTGCGTCCGGTCGGGGTCACGGTGGACTGCCTGCCGGTCCTGGACGTCCCGGCTCCCGGCAGCCACAATGTAATAGGCGACCGCGCCTATTCGGACGATCCGGCGCTTGTGGCTCGGTTCGGGCGCGCGGTGGCTGAAGGCGTCATGGCCGGGGGCGTCCTGCCGGTGATGAAGCATATTCCGGGGCATGGTCGGGCGCGCGCCGACAGCCATCACGAACTGCCGGTGGTCGATGCCGACAGGCGCTCGCTGGAGGAAAGCGACTTCGCCCCCTTCCGGGCGCTGGCCGACCTGCCGATGGGAATGTCCGCCCATGTGGTCTATTCGGCCATCGACCCGAAGCGTCCGGGCACGACTTCGCCGGTGATCGTCAACGACATTATTCGCGGCCATATCGGGTTCGACGGCCTGCTGATGACGGACGATCTGTCCATGAAGGCGCTCGGCGGGACCTTTGCGGAGCGCACCGGGGCGGCCTTCGCGGCGGGCGTCGACGTGGCGCTTCATTGTAACGGCGACCTGCGCGAGGGGATCGAGGTGGCGGGAGCTTCGCCGGTTCTGGACGGAAAACGGCTGGAGCGGGCAGAACGGGCGCTCGGGTTGCTCCGGAGGCCGGTCGAGCCCATGGATCCTGTGGACGCCTTGCGTCGGGTCGAATCCGTCCTTGCGATGACCGCCTAGCCGACTAGTCTCCCGCCCGTGTACTGGCGTGGAGAGTGATTCGTGGCGGCGGAACTGCCATTCGAGAGCGAGATTGACAAGGCCGATTCCGAGCCGTCGTTCCTCGTCGACCTCGACGGGTTCGAAGGTCCGCTGGATCTGCTGCTCGACCTTGCGCGCCGCCAGAAGGTCGATCTCGCCAAGATTTCGGTTCTGGCGCTTGCCAACCAGTACCTCGCCTTCATCGAGGAAGCCCGCCGGGTCCGGCTCGAACTGGCGGCCGATTATCTCGTGATGGCGGCATGGCTCGCCTATCTCAAGTCGCGGCTGCTGCTGCCGGAACCGCCCAAGCACAGCAACGAACCAGCCGCCGCCGATCTTGCCGCCGCGCTCGCCAATCGCCTGCGCCGCCTCGAAGCCATCCGGGCCGCCGCCGAAAAGCTCGTCAATCGTCCGCGCCTTGGCCGCGACGTCTTCATGCGCGGTTCGCCCGAAGGGCTGGCGGTCCTCAAGCGCCCCGAGTGGCAGGCCAATATCTATGACCTGCTCGATGCCTATGCGAAACAGCGCCAGAAGGCGGCTCTGTCGCATGTGACGCTGAAGCAGCGCGTCGTCTGGTCGCTTGCCGAGGCGCGCGATGCGCTGGAGCGGCTGGTGGGGGCGATCTCCGAGTGGACGACGCTGGATTCCTATCTCACCGATTATCTGACGACGCCCGAGACGCGGAAGACCGTGCGGGCGTCCACCTTCTCGGCGACCCTCGAAATGGTGCGCGAGGGCAAGATCGAAATCCGGCAGGACGGCGTGTTCGCCCCGATATGGGCGCGCAGCAAGCCGGTGTCCGAATCGCCGTCGCCACCGGTTGAACATCAGGCCGCCTGAAGGCGACCCAGGGACAGGAAAGCAGGCCGATCGTGGAAGGTACGAGTCGTTTGGAAGGCGCAGCGCTGGAAGGAACATCCATGGCCGACACCGCCCGACTGGCGTTCGCGGAAGAATCCGAAGCGGAAGCCCGCAAGGCCGACCAGCTTCGCGAGGCCTGCCGGATGGCGGAGGCGCTGCTGTTCGCCGCCTCCGAACCGCTCGATGAGGCCGAAGTCGCCAAGCGGATGCCCGACGGGGTGAAGGCTGCGGTGGTGCTGGAGACCCTGCGCCAGCAATACGAGCAGCGCGGCATCAACCTGTTCCGCATCAACAAGAAGTGGGCTTTCCGGACCGCCGCCGATCTGAGCTGGCTGCTCTCGCGCGAGTCGCATGAGCCTAAGAAGATGTCCCGCGCCGCGCTCGAAACGCTGGCGATCATCGCCTATCACCAGCCGGTGACGCGCGCCGAGATCGAGGACATTCGCGGCGTCGCCATTTCGCGGGGCTCGATCGACGTGCTGATGGAAGCCGGATGGATTCGCCTGCGCGGACGCCGGAAGGCTCCGGGCCGTCCGGTGACTTACGGGACGACCGACACGTTCCTGCTGCACTTCAGTCTGGAGAGCATCGGCGATCTGCCGGGTCTCGACGAGTTGAAGTCGGCCGGCATGTTCGATGGCCGACTGCCGCAGGGCTTCGGCGTGCCGACCCCCAAGGACGATCCGGCGCTCACCGATGACGAGGACCCGCTGGAAGGCGGCGATGTCGATCTGTTTGATGATTCCGCCGTTGTGATTCCCGACGAGGGATCGGAAGCGGCCTAGAGACGGCCCGACGGGTCCAGCCGGCGTCGCGCGGGTCTCCCGTCAAGCTGTGCATTCTTTCGTCGGCTTTTGGCGAATCCGCGCGCTTTTTTTCCGTCGATGCGCTAGGAGCTTTGCCGACGCGTCCCATATCTTGGGACTGCAAGGAACGTCTTGCCACTGGAGGAAACGATGGACATCACCTTCAATCGCCGCGCGCTTCTGGCGGGCGCAATCGCAACCGCTGTCTCCGCTCCTGCGGCCGCCCAGCAGGCGGAATTCTTCAAGGGCAAGAACGTCAGCGTCTACATCGGCTTCGCGCCGGGCGGCGGCTACGATTATTATGGCCGTCTGGTCGCCCGGCATCTGGGCAAGCACATCCCCGGAAATCCGAATGTCGTTGCGCAGAACATGCCCGGCGCCGGCAGCTTCACGGCGGCGAACTTCCTGTTCGCGGCGGCCCCGAAGGATGGCACGGCGCTCGGCGTCGTGACCCAGACCATCGCGGTCGAGGAGGCGCTCAAGACGCCAGGCGCCAATTACAAGTCCGCCCAGTTCAACTGGATCGGCCGCGCCACCGCGATTCTGGAAGTGACGCTGACCGGCGAGAAGGCCAAGGCGACCAATATCGACCTCGCCAAGCAGTTCGAGACGCCCGTGGCCGGCACCGGCAACGGCTCGCCGTCCGAGGGCTTTCCGCGCCTGATGAACGCGCTTTACGGGACCAAGTTCAAGGTCATCACCGGCTATCAGGGCTCGAACGAGGGCATGTTCGCCATGGAAAAGGGCGAGGTCGATGGCGCCCTGACCTCGTGGAACACCCTGAAGCGCACGCGCAGCGAGCCGCTGAAGGAAGGCAAGATTCACGTCCTGGTCCAGTATGCGTTGACGCGCAGCCCCGACCTCAAGGACATCCCGGCTGTGGTCGAACTGGGCCAGACGCCGGAAGCCAAGGCGATTCTGGCGTTCTACGCGAGCGGCGCGGCGGTTGGCCGCTCGGTTTTCGCCCCTCCGGGCGTTCCGGCTGACCGCGTGAACGTGCTTCGCCGCGCCTTCGATGCGATGCTGAAGGACCCCGAATTCCTCGGCGAGGTCGAGAAGCTTGGCGTCGAATTCGATCCCGCGTCGGGCGAAGAGATGCAGAAGCTGATTGCCGACACCGCGAACGTGTCGCCTGACACTGTGAAGAAGATGCAGGAAATTCTGGCCAAGTAGCGGCCGGGTCAAACAGGCGACCGTGGCGATAACAATTTGCGCGGCGCGCTGCTTGTCCTTGTTTTTGCCGCGCGGCTTGCATAGGTTCGCTCAGATGAGGGAGCAAGCCGGCAGCCCGGTCGGTCGCCGCATGCGGAGGGTAAAATGGGTAGCTTTTCAATCTGGCACTGGCTGATCGTCGGCGTCGTCGTGCTGCTGGTGTTCGGCGGCAAGGGCAAGATCTCCGACATCATGGGCGACTTCGCGAAGGGCATCAAATCCTTCAAGAAGGGCCTTTCTGACGATGACGAGAAGACTGCGGCCCCCGCCGAGCCGGCAAAGACCATCGAGCAGACGCCGGTTGCGCCGGTCGCTCCTGCGGCGACTGCCGCTGCCGCCGACAAGGCGCCGGAAGCCCGCAAGGTCGGCTGACCGTTACGGTCGCAAAGGGCCCGGCGCGGAGAATCGCGCCGGTGCAGGGGATTGAATCAGTCCGATGTTCGATTTCGACGCGGGTAAGCTACTTGTCATCGGCGTCGTCGCGTTGATCGTGATCGGCCCGAAGGAATTGCCGCGCGTGCTGCGCCAGGTCGGCCAGGCGATCGGCAAGCTCCGGCGCATGGCGGGCGAGTTCCAGACGCAGTTCATGGACGCCATGAAGGACGCCGAGCTGGACGATCTCCGCAAGGAGGCCGACAAGCTGGCGAACGCCACGAAGGTTGATCTGAACTTCAACGAAGTGAAGAATGTCGAGACCGACATCAAGAACGCTCTCGAAGACCGCAAATCCGACCCCGCCCTCGACGCTTCGCTGCGCGACGATCCGGACGGCGTGTTTCTACATGACCGCAACAGCACCGCCGCGACCCTGCCGCTGATCGAACCGGCTGCGCCGGTCGTGCTTCCTGAACCTGTCGATGTTGCGGCTGCGAAGCCGGTCGAATCCATCATCCTGCCCGAACCCGCCGATCCCGCGCCCCGTCCGGCGGCCAAGTCAGGCGAGGCCTGATCCGCATGACGACCGTGATCGACGACGACGAAAAGCACATCGAGGCGTCCAAGGCGCCCCTGATGGAACATCTGATCGAGCTGCGCTCGCGGCTCATCAAGGCCGTGCTGGCCTTCGTGCTGATGTTCATTATCTTCTTCTATTTCGCGAAGGAGATTTACAACATCCTCGTCATTCCGTTCGAGATCGCCGCCGGTCCGAACGAGAATGTGCGGCTGATCTACACCGCGCCGCAGGAATTCTTCTTCACGCAGATCAAGGTGGCCATGTTCGCGGCCGCCTTTGCGGCCTGTCCGGTCATCATGGGCCAGATCTATGCCTTCGTGGCGCCCGGCCTCTACAAGCATGAACGCAACGCCTTCGTGCCGTACCTGATTGCGACGCCGGTTTTTTTCGCGCTCGGCACGCTGCTGGTTTATTACCTCGTGATGCCGAACTTGCTGCACTTCTTCCTCGCCATGCAGCAGTCCAAGGAGCCCGGCAAGGCGCAGATCGACCTTCTGCCGCGCGTGTCCGAATATCTGTCGCTGATCATGACGCTGATCTTCGCCTTCGGCATCGTGTTCCAGATGCCGGTGGTGCTGACGCTGCTGGGGCGGATCGGGATCATCGATTCAACCTTCCTGCGCGAAAAGCGCCGTTACGCGATCGTGCTGGTTTTCATCGTGGCGGCGATCCTGACGCCGCCTGACGTGTTCTCGCAGCTGGCGCTCGCCGTGCCGGGATTGCTGCTCTACGAGCTTTCGATCTTGTCCGTCAGCTTCATCGAAAAGAAGCGCGACGAGGAACAGAAGGCGCGCGAAGCCGCCGGGACGTGAGTTCCGGCGCCGGACCCGCCAGCGCAAGCCCCAACAGTTTCAGCCCGATGAGCTGGCGCGACCAGCTGGTCGCGGTCGGCATTGCGATTGTGTGGGGCCTCAGTTTCATCGCGATCCGCTGGGGGGTGGACGATACGCCGCCGCTGCTGCTGGCTGGCCTGCGGTTCGTGGCGGTGGCGTTTCCGGCGATCCTGTTCTTTCGTCCGCCGCGCGCGCCCGCGTGGATCGTCATCGGCTACGGGCTGGCGATCGGGGTCTTCCAGTTCGGCCTGTTGTTTGCGGCGATCCGCATGGGGATGCCGCCCGGCCTGTCATCGCTGATTGCGCAGGCGCAGGTTTTCTTCACCGTGGCCTTCGCGTGGCTCGCCATGGGGCAGCGCCCGACACTGGCGCAGATGATCGGCGGCGGCATCGCGTTTGCGGGCGTGGCGCTGATCGCCAGCGAGCGCACGGCGGGCGCTGAGCTTGTCCCGTTTTTGATGGTGGTCGGCTGCGCGGCCTCCTGGGGGGTCGGCAATATTCTGGGCAAGAAGGCGGGCCGGGTGGACATGACCGGCTTCACGGTCTGGTCGTCGCTGGCCGCGCCGCTGCCGCTGTTCGGCCTGTCGCTGATGATCGAGGGCAGGGCGGGTTTCGCCTCGCTCCTGTCGCCCACATGGTCGCTGGTCGGGGTGATTGCCTATCTGGCCTATCTGGCGACCCTGTTCGGCTATGCCACATGGGCCAAGCTGCTCAGCCGCCACCCGGCGGCGGAGGTGACGCCCTTCGCGCTGCTGGTGCCGGTGTTCGGCATGGCCAGTTCGGCGATTGTTTTCGGCGAGCGCGCCAGCGCGGTTGAGTGGATGGGCGCGGGTCTGGTATTGGCGGGCCTGAGCTGGAACGTATTCGGGCCGCGTCTGCGGCGGCCCGCCTGACCCCGACTGGACCCGACATGCACGACATCAAGTGGATTCGCGACAACGCCGAAGCGCTCAAAGAGGCGCTGCGCTCGCGCAACTGGGAAGGCATCAAGGTCGAGGAGACGGTCGCGCGCATTTTCGATCTTGATGACGAGCGCCGCAATTGCATCGCGATGGCCCAGAAGGGGCAGGAAGAGCGCAACAGCCTGTCCAAGCAGATCGGCGCGGCGATGAAATCCGATCCGGCTCTGGCGGAAGCCCTCAAGGCGCGCGTGGCGCAACTGAAGGACGATTTGCAGGGCGCGGAAATGGCCGAAAAGCAGGCTGTGGCGGCGCTCGAAAAGGAATTGCTCGAACTGCCGAACGTGCCACTCGCCGAAGTGCCGAAAGGCGCGGACGAGCATGACAATATCGAGCAGCGCGTCGTCGGCGCGAAGCCGTCATTTCCGGAAGGCTTCAAGCCGCTCGAACATTTCGAGATCGGCGAGAAGCTCGGGATGATGGATTTCGAAGCGGCGGCCCGCATGTCAGGCGCGCGCTTCGTGGTGCTGAAAGGCCAGTTGGCGCGGCTGGAGCGCGCTCTCGGCCAGTTCATGCTCGACCTGCATACGGGTAAGGAACACAAGGGCGTTGAGGCGTTTGACTCTAAAAAGCTGGACGACGCTGGCAACCCAACCCTTATTCTACCGAAAGATGTTGGTGGTTACACGGAAGTGAATCCGCCGATCCTCGTGAAGGATGAGGCGATGTATGGCACCGCGCAGTTGCCGAAGTTCGCGGATGACCAATTCGGCGCTGCTACTATTGGAACGCTCGCAAAGGAAATTGTTGGCACACCGGCAGTGTCCAATGCGTTTTATGATCGCATGAAAGCGCATTTTGCGACGCCAAATGAAATGGATTCGGTTGAATATCGGGAGGCGGTGCTGGAAACAGCCGAGCAAGCTCAACAAGCTGCTTTTAAAAGCCAGAACAAATTCTGGCTCATCCCCACCGCTGAAGTCCCGCTCACAAATCTCGTGCGCGAACAAATCCTCGACGAGAAAAACCTGCCGATGCGCATGACGGCGCTGACTCCGTGTTTCCGCGCCGAGGCGGGCTCCGCAGGCCGCGACACACGCGGCATGATCCGCCAGCACCAGTTCTCGAAAGTCGAACTCGTCTCCATCACCACGCCGGAAAAATCGCTCGAAGAACACGAGCGCATGACGGGCGCTGCCGAAGAAGTGCTGAAGCGTCTCGGGCTGCATTACCGCGTCGTCACTCTGTGCACCGGCGACATGGGCTTTGCGTCGCAGAAGACTTACGACATCGAGGTCTGGCTGCCGGGGCAGGACCGTTTCCGCGAAATCTCGTCCTGCTCGGTCTGCGGCGAGTTTCAGGCGCGCCGGATGCAGGCGCGTTATCGCCCCGCGGATTCAAAAGGCACGCGCTTCGTCCACACGCTCAACGGCTCGGGCGTTGCGGTCGGCCGCGCGCTCGTGGCGGTGCTGGAAAACTACCAGAACCCGGACGGCAGCGTGACGGTGCCGGAAGCCCTGCGCGGCTACATGGGCGGCCTCAGCAAGATCGGCTGATTGCGGCGCTGATTGTCATCGACATTGCGCCCTGCAAGGCGCAGGCTGCCTGTCTCATCACAGGAGGAGGCGGAGTCATGGCCAAAGGGCAGTTGAAGGGCAACAAGGAAACCAAGAAGCCGAAGGCCGACAAGGCCCAGAAGACCAGCGTCTCCGACTACAAGCAGTCGCAGATCAAGACGACGCCGGGGCAGAACCCGTTCGGCAAGAAATAGGGGCGGGGCGCGGCCCCTCCCTGGCCCTCCCCGACAAGCGGGGAGGGGATGGTTTGAGCTTGCCATTTCGGCGTTTTTATTCCGAAAATTTCACTCCAACTTTATTTCAACACGCAGCTGTTTCCCTCCCCGCTTGTCGGGGAGGGATTAAGGGAGGGGCAATTTCATGCCGCGCAACCTCACACCCCTCGCGCGCAAACTCCGCAAGAACCAGACGCCCGCCGAACAGAAACTCTGGCAGGCGCTTCGCCGAAAAAGCATGAGCGGCCACCGTTTTCGCAGACAGGTTCCGCTGCTCGGCTACATCGTGGACTTTGCGTGTTTTGATATGCGGCTGATCATCGAAGTCGACGGCGCCACGCATTCAACGGATGAAGAAGTTGCGTATGATCGAAGGCGCGATGCGGCGTTGATGGCTGCAGGCAATACGATTTTGCGATTCGGCAATGGAGAGATTTACGAGAATTTTGATGGCGTGCTGGAGACGATCTGGCGGAAGCTGGAGGAGTTGCGTTTGAGGGCCCCTCCCTAGCCCTCCCGGCGATCTGCGATCGCCCGACAAGCGGGGAGGGGACAGTTCGAGCTCGTGTGATCTGCGTTTTTACAAATTTGGAAATTTCCGGGAAACGCACTTTCACCACGCAACTGTTCCCTCCCCGCGAAGTCGGGCGATCGTAGATCGCCGGGAGGGTTAGGGAGGGGCAACCTCCCGGCCGACTCGCCCGAATCGCCCCGCTTCTCTACTTTCCCCGCACGCCACAGCCGAAAGCACCCCGACCCCGATGCGCATTCTCATCACGAACGACGACGGCATCCATGCCGAGGGGCTGGCGGTGCTGGAGCGCATTGCGGCTGCGCTGTCGGATGATGTGACCATTGTGGCGCCGGAATATGACCAGTCGGGCGTGGCGCATTCGCTGTCGCTGAACGATCCGCTGCGGCTGCGCGAAATTGGCCCGAAACGGTTCGCCGTGAAGGGCACGCCGACCGATTGCGTCATCATGGCCGTCAACAAGGTCATGGCGCAGAAGCCGGACCTGATCCTGTCGGGCGTCAACCGCGGGCATAATCTCGCCGAAGACGTCACTTATTCGGGCACCATCGCGGCCGCCATGGAAGGCACGCTGCTGGGCATTCCGTCCATCGCGCTGTCGCAGGGCTATCCGCCGGGCGGACGTGAAATGACGATGTGGGACTGCGCGGAGGCGCATGGACCGGGCCTCGTTCGCAAAATTCTCGCGGAGGGCATTCCGGAGGGCATTCTGGTCAACGTGAATTTTCCCGCAGTGCCGCCCGATCAGGTGAAAGGCGTGGCGGTTTCCGTGCAGGGACGGCGCGATCAGGCTGTGCTCAAGATCGAGGAGCGCCACGACGGCCGGCACATTCCTTATTACTGGATCGGCTTTTCGCGCGGCAAGAAACCGCCCGCGCCCGGCACCGATTTGGCCGCAATGCTGGAGCACAAGATTTCGGTGACGCCGCTGCGGCTCGATCTCACGGATGAACCGACCGTGACCCGCTACGCAAGGGCGCTCGGCTGACGATGGGCAAAAGCGCGAGCCTCGCGGCGCTGCCGCTGTTCAGCCTGTTCAGGACGGAACCGGCGGCTGCGGTCGCCAGATCGGCGCTGATGACGGACGAGACTCCCGCTGTGCAAGCCGAAGCCGCGCAGGCCAAGATGGAATTCGTGCTTCGTCTGCGGGCGCGTGGCATTTCGGATGTGAACGTGCTGCGCGCGCTCGAAATCATTCCGCGCGAATCCTTCGCGCCGCATCGCTATCGCGATCTGGCGCTGCGTGACGTGGCGCTGCCGATCGCCTGCGGGCAGATGATGCAGGAGCCGCTGCTGGTCGCCCGGATGATCGAGGCGCTGCGGGTGGAGCAGGGCCAGAAGGTTCTCGAAATCGGCGCGGGCTCTGGCTATGCGAGCGCCGTCCTGGCGCGTCTCACGCAGGGTGTGACGTCCGTGGAGCGTTTCCAGAGTCTGGTGACGGCTGCGCGCACCCGGCTCGACGCGCTGGGCATTGCAAATGTGACCGTGATCCATGCGGACGGGCTGGCCCTGCCGCCCGACATGGGTCCGTTCGACCGCATTCTGGTTCATGGACGGCTCGATACATTGCCTGATTCTCTCATTTGCCTGCTGGCCGAAGAGGGGTGCGTGGTGGCCGGGCTGATGAGCGAAGGCGCGCCCCGCATCGTGCGCTGGCGGCACGCACCGGACGGATTGATGCAGGATTCCATCTGCGAAGGCAGGCTCCAGCGTCTCATTCCGGGTCTGGCGGCAGTCCTTTAGGGCGGATCAGGACGCATTGCGCGAAATTCCTGAAACGGAAGCTGACAATTTGTTCATCATAAACCGCGTCTTAACCTTGAAGGCGTTTTATTGGCCCGTGGAACAAGCGTGAAGTGCGGGTCGAGTCATGAGTTTCAAGCTCCGTGTAATGAATGTGCGTCAGTTGACGCGAATTGCTCTTCTCGGAGCGACGGCCGGTTTCCTTGCCGGTTGCTCAAGCGAGGTCACCCGGTTCGCCGAAGGGCCTTCAGGGGTTGATCCAACGCCCACGGGCACAGCGCTGATTCCGTCCGCACCGGTCGGGCAGGATACTTTCCAGTCCGCGCCGTCGCGGCCGCTGATCCCGTCCTCGCCGATCCGCAGCTCTGGCATCCAGAGTTCGCCGCTCCCGGCGCCCAATCCTTCCTATGCGGTTCGTTCCACGCCGAACCCATCGCTGCCGACCTCCGCGCCGGTCGCCAAGACGACGACCCGCGTCGGCGAGGCTACCAGCACGATCCAGAATCGCGCCGGCGCGACAGCCGGAAACTGGTCCGCCATCGGCGGAACGCCGGTCGTGGTCGCCAAGGGCGAGTCGCTCGCCACATTGTCCGATCGCTACGGCGTGCCGCAGGATGTGCTGCTGAAGACTAACGGTCTCACGACCTCGCAGGTTCAGCCCGGAACCCGCATGGTGATCCCGGTTTACAGCACGGCGGGCGCCGCCACCGCCTCTCCGGTGCGCCAGACCATCGCGAAGGTCGAGACTCCGAAAGTGGTCGAGCCTGTCCGTCATGTCGCGAAGGTCGAGCCGAAGGTCGAAGCCGCCAAGACGGCGAAGGAATCCCTGCGCTTCACGCGCGGCGCGGAATCCGCTGCCGCGAAAACTGAAGTGAAGAAAGAGGTCGCGAAGGTCGAAGCCAAAAAGCCGGCTGTCGAACCCGCGAAGATCCCGGCCGCCAAGGCCGCTCTCGGCAAGCCCGATGCGAAGAAGGAAGTCGCAAAGGTCGAGGCCAGGAAAGCCGAGCCCAAGGCCGAGGTGAAGAAGGTCGACGTCAAGGCCGAACAGGCCGCGAAGGACAAGCTCGCGCAGGAAAAGCTCGCCAAGGAAAAGGCCGCGAAGGACGCCAAGATCGCCGCCGACAAGGTCGCGAAGGAAAAGGCCGACAAGCTGAAGACCGCCAAGGTCGAGGCTGCTCCGGTCGAGACCAAAAAGCCCGTCAAAACCGATCCGACCCCGACCGCCACCCTGCCGAAAGAGCAGGCCAAGGAAGTCGCGAAAGAGAAGGAAGAAGTTGCTTCCGCCTCCGATACGCCCGAGTTCCGCTGGCCCGCGCGCGGCCGTGTGATCCAGGGCTTCAAGGCCGGGTCGAACGACGGCATCAACATCTCCGTGCCGGAAGGCACTTCGGTGAAGGCTGCAGAATCGGGCGTCGTCGCCTATGCGGGCAGCGAACTGAAGGGCTACGGCAACCTCGTGCTCATCCGGCATCCGAACGGCTTCGTGTCGGCCTACGCTCACAACGGCGAAATCGAAGTGAAGCGCGGCGACACCGTGAAGCGCGGCCAGACGATCGCCAAGTCCGGCCAGTCGGGCAATGTGTCGGCGCCGCAGTTGCACTTCGAACTGCGCAAGGGTTCGACGCCTGTCGATCCGACCGGCTACCTCGCGGGTCTCTGACGGCGGGCCAAATCAAAGAGTTTCGGCTTCCGCGAGACACGAAAGCCGAATGCACAGGGCGGCGGGTCCAAAGACAGGCCCGCCGCCCTTTTTATTTTGTAATGAGACGCGCCGGATTGCCGGCGACTGTCGCGCCTGCAGGCACATCGCGCGTCACTACGCTGCCCGCGCCGATAATGGCGTCGTCGCCGATCGTGACGCCCGGCAAGATGATCGCGCCGCCGCCGATCCAGACGTTTCGTCCGATGCTGACCGTCTTGCCGCATTCGAGACCAGCGCGCCGCGCCTCCGCTTCGCGCGGGTGATCGGCGGTGAGGATCTGCACGTTGGGGCCGATCTGCGTTCCGTCTCCAATAGTGACGCGCGCCACATCGAGCACCACGCAATTGAAATTCAGAAAGACGCCGGTCCCAAGGGCGATGTTGTAGCCATAGTCGCAATGGAACGGCGCGCGCACCATCACGTCATTGCCCGCTGAGCCGAGCAATTCGTGCAGCAGGGCGAGGCCATTGTCGAAAATTTCCGCGCCGCCCGCATTGTAACGTCGCATCCATTCGGCCGCGCGGCGGCGGTCCGCCAGAAGCTCAGGATCGGAGGCGAGATAAAATTCGCCTGCGAGCATCTTTTGCTTTTCGGTGCGGCTCACCAACAATCGCCCGGCGCTTCGGTCTGCGATTTCAACCGTGCCTCGTCCTCATCCTTCGCGAAGACGTGGAACGGCTTTTCCTCGCTGGTGATGTCGAAGGCGCAGGCCATTTCGAAATCGTACTGGCCGGGCTTTCCGTCGACAGGCGTCTTCGCCTTGATGTCGCAGGTGGCGCACTTGCCTTCGAGCGCTCGCGTCAGCGAGGGCGCACAGAATGCGATCAAGCCGAGGGCCATAATCATCAAGGCGATGCGCGGAGCAGACATTGGCATGATAACTTCCGCTAGAGGCGCGACAGGCCGAGTTGCGCGCCGGACGCCATGAAGACAGCGCCGGTGAAACGGTCGATCCGCGACAGCACATTCGGCTTGCGCAGCATATCGGCCAGCGGCCGCGTGGCCAAGACAAGCGCCGCGAACCAGATCAGCGTCAGCCCGATGTGGACTGAAGCGAGGATCGGCGTCCATATCAGGACCTCGCCGCCGGCGGGCACGAATTGCGGCAGGAAGGAAACGTAGAAGACGCAGATCTTCGGATTAAGCAGATTTTGCAGCAGGCCGCTGCGGAAAGCCTGCGTCTGCGCAAGGGCGGGCGTCTCGTCGAGATGCTTGCGGGGCTTCACCATCAACCGCAGCCCGAACCAGACGAGATAGATCGCGCCCGCCCATTGCAGAATGCGAAACGCCGCCTCGGAAGCCGCCATGAGCGCGCCGAGACCGACCGCGACAGCAACGCCCCAGACGCTCAGCCCTGTTACGATGCCCAGCGAGGCCCGCGCGGCCTGTTTCGCGCCATCCACGATGGCCGTGCGGAGGACGAGGCCGGAATCAGGTCCGGGCGTTATTGTCAGCACGGTCGCGGCGATGATGTAGGCGACGAGCGCCTGTGCGACGCTCATGGGCGCAGCTTTCGCGTGTCGATCGAATAAACGAACGGGAAGGGGGCTTTTGCCTTGTTCCAGCGCCGCGAGCCTGTTTCGCTCGAAGCCCACAGGAGGCCCGCCGCGTCGAAGCCGATGTCCTCGATGCCGGTGGGGGCCGGGTATGTGGCGAGCAGCGTTCCCGTAGCGCCGTCGTGATGCGTGATGCTTCCGAATGTCTGACCGCTTTGCGACAGCCAGAGACTGCCGTCGGGGGCGAAGGCTGCGCCCTGCGTCTTATGTGGAATCGGCAGCGTGGCGCTGGCGGCGCTTGCAGCGAGCGTCTTCTCAGCCTTGTCGAGATCCGCGAGGCGGATGCGGTAGATTTTAGCTTCCCCCCTGGTGAGATAATCGCCGATCCAGATTTCACCGTCGCGGCCAGCGAGGAAAGAGCCGACGAGCGGCTTCGCCAGGGGCCACACCCGTTTCGTATCGAGTTTCTGCGCATCGAGTTCGATCAGGCGTTTCGTGTCGGCGATGAACAGGCGTCCGGACGCGCTCGCTAGTCCGCCCGCATGGGAGCAGGGCGCGTCAATGTCACGCGAGGCCTTCGTCTCGCCGGCGGGAGAGAGGCGATAGACGCGGCAGGCCTGCGGGCCGGGCAGGGGCCACAGATAGCCGCCGAGCAGAATGTCGCCGCCTGTGACTGTCAGGCCTTGAGGGACGAAGCCGTCGTCGAGGCCGGGCAGCGGAAAACGCGAAAGGATGGCGGATGCGTTCGGCGGGGACTGGGCAAGGGCCGGTGAAGTGAGAGTTGCGAAAAGGAAGGCGGCGCACAAGGCGTTGCGCAGGCTGCCTTCGTGCTTCCAAATGCCGTGCCTTGCAGCGCTCCCCGGCAGGAGGGTTACTGGAAGGAGCAGGAAAGAAACCCTAGCCCCCAGAAGCCGCCAAAGGCTGCGTCTCGAAGGTTGAGGGTTCCCAATATGCATGTCGCTCAGCCGATCCGCTTGCCCGACCTGCCCGCCAGATCCTGCACATATTGCCATGCGGTGCGGCCAGATCTTGCGCCGCGCGTCGTCGCCCATTCGAGCGAATCCGCCCGTATCTTTTCGGGGTCGCCGGTGAGGCCGAAGTGCTTGCAGTAGCCGAACACCATGGCGAGATAATCGTCCTGGCTGCATTTGTGGAAGCCGAGCCACAGGCCGAAACGATCCGAAAGCGAGACCTTTTCCTCCACCGCCTCGCCCGGATTGATGGCGGTCGATTTCTCGTTCTCCATCATGTCGCGCGGCAGCAGATGGCGGCGGTTGGAGGTCGCGTAGAAGACGACGTTTTCGGGCCGTCCCTCAATGCCGCCTTCCAGCACCGCCTTGAGCGACTTGTAGGCGGTGTCTTCGGCGTCGAAGGAGAGGTCGTCGCAGAAGATGATGAACGGGTAGGGGGCGCCGCGCACGAGGTTCATCAGCGTCGGCAGGCCGTCGATATCCTCGCGGTGGATTTCGACCAGCTTCAGCGCCGGCGCCTTCCTGGGCCGTTCGCGATTGATCTGGGCGTGGACGGCCTTCACCAGCGAGGACTTGCCCATGCCGCGCGCGCCCCACAGCAGGGCGTTATTGGCCGAATGGCCGCGCGCGAACCGCTCCGTATTGTCGAACAGGAGGTCGCGCACCCGGTCGATGCCGCGCAAAAGCCCGATGTCGACGCGGTTCACCTTCGGGACAGGAGCCAGAACGCCGGAATCAGCGCGCCAGACGAAGGCGTCGGCGGCGGCGAAATCAGGCGCGGGCGGCCCGGAGGGGGACAGACGCTCTAGCGCGGTCGCGATGCGGGCCAGAAGCGCGGCCGTATCGTCCGGCGCGGCTGTCGCCCTGGCTCTGGATTTCGGAGTCGCTTTTTTCGCCATTCTGGCCGCACCGTTAGCTGGAAACACCGGTCGCGCTTTATCGCGTTCGGCACACCGCGTCCACCGACGCATTGTGGCCGCATTTGGCTGCGGAAAGTGCCGACGCGAGGGCCGGAGAGCGGTTTTCGCCGTTGCCGCGCCATTGCTTTACAGGCCGTGAACGGTATAGTCCGGCGCGATTTTGGGGACGGGGGGAGGCTCCTCCGTCCGGAAGTGGAGCCGGTAAGCTTATGAATTTCATCTCGCCCGCCTTCGCGCAGGCCGCCGGAGCGCCCGGCAGCGGCAGCGAAGTCCTGATGCAGATCGTCCCCTTCGCGATTATTCTGGTGATCATGTATTTCATGATCCTGCGTCCGCAGCAGAAGCGCCAGAAGACCCATCAGGAGATGATCAAGAACGTGCGGCGGGGCGATACCGTCGTCACCTCGGGCGGGCTCATCGGCAAGGTCGTCAAGGTCGTGGACGATTCCGAGGTCGAGATCGAGATCGCCCCCAACGTGCGCATCCGCCAGTTGCGTCCGATGATCAGCGACGTCCGCTCGAAGGGCGAACCCGTCAAGGAATAAGCGGCGTTTCCGCTCACCCGTCCGGCCCGCGCCGCAACAGACCCGAGAGCCATGCTTCGCTACGCAACCTGGAAAGTCGTCTCGATCCTGCTGATGACGGCGCTTGCGCTGTTGCTCATCGTGCCGAGCATGCTGTCGGACGCCCATTTCAAGGCGCTGAAGTCTTCTGTGCCGAAATGGCTGCCCGTCGAGCAGATCGTGCTCGGCCTCGACCTGCAGGGCGGCGCGCATATCCTGATGGAAGTCGACAGCGCCGACGTGGTGCGTACGCAGGCAGCGAATCTGCGCGACGACGTGCGCCGCATCCTGCGTGATGAAACGGTCCGCAGTCTTGCGGGCGGCATCGGCATCCAGGGCAACCGCACCGTGCAGTTCCGGCTGACCGATGCGAACGACCGTCAGAAGGTGCTCGTCAAGCTGCGTCAGCAGGCTTCGCCGGGCGGCATTTCGGCGCTCGGCGTCGTGCAGGCGCCGGTCTTCGATATTACCGAACAGCCCGACGGCACAATCCGCCTGACTGTCACCGAGCAGGAGACGCTCAACAAGATCCGCCGCGCTGTGGAGCAGTCGATCGAAGTGCTGCGCCGCCGCGTCGATGCGCTCGGCACGACCGAGCCGAACATCCAGCGGCAGGGCAACGACCGCATTCTGGTTCAGGTGCCGGGCCTGCAGGACACCAAGCGCCTGATGGAAATTCTCGGCACGACCGCGAAGCTGGAGTTCCGCCTCGTGGCCGATACGGGCTTCAATCCCGCCGATGTCGAAATGCTGCCGCAGACCGACCAGCCGGGGCTTCTGCCCGTCGAGCGGCAGGTGATGGTGCAGGGCGAAGACCTGACAGACGCGCAGCCGGGCTTCGACCAGCGCACCAGCGAGCCGGTCGTGAATTTCCGCTTCAACATTCGCGGTGGCCAGCGCTTCGGTGAAGTCACCAGCGCCAATGTCGGCAAGCCTTTCGCCATCGTGCTCGACGCGAAGGTGATTTCCGCCCCGCGCATTCTGGGGCCGATCACCGGCGGTTCGGGCCAGATTTCGGGCCGCTTCACGGTCGAACAGGCGAACAATCTCTCCATCCTGCTGCGCGCCGGCGCGCTGCCGGCGAAGCTGACCGTGATTGAAGAGCGCACCGTCGGTCCGGGCCTCGGTCAGGACTCCATCGACGCCGGCAAGAAGGCTGCCTATGTGGCGGCGGCGCTGGTCGTGGCCTACATGCTGATGACCTACGGGGTGTTCGGCATCTTCGCCGACCTGGCGCTGCTCATCCATGTCGCGATGATCTTCGCGTCGATCATCCTGTTGCAGGCGACCCTGACCCTGCCGGGCATCGCGGGCATCATCTTCACCATCGGCATGGCGGTGGATTCGAACGTGCTGATCTACGAGCGCATTCGTGAAGAGGCCAAGATGGGCCGGTCGATCATTTCGGCTCTGGATGCGGGCTTCACGCGCGCCTTTGCGACCATCGTGGACTCGAACGCCACCATGATGGTGGCGGCGATCATTCTCTACTTCCTCGGCTCGGGCCCGGTGCGCGGTTTCGCCGTCTCGCTCGGCCTTGGCATTCTGACGACCATCATCACCGCCGTGACCATGACGCGCATGATGATCTCGCTGTGGTATCGCTGGGCGCGCCCGACGCGTCTGCCGATCTGATCGGATACGAAGATGAAGCTCCTGCGGCTCGCTCCCGAGCAAACAAACTTCGGCTTCATGCGCTTCCGGCGCATCAGCTATCCGTTCTCGGCGCTCATGTCGATTGTTGCGGTGGCGACGTTCCTGCTGTTCGGCATGAACTTCGGCATCGACTTTGCGGGCGGCACGCTGCTCGAATTGCGCGCGTCTTCCGGCAAGGCCGATATCGCGGCCTTGCGCTCTACGGCCGATAATCTCGGCCTTGGTGAAGTGGAAGTGCAGGGCTTTGGCAACGAGAGCGACGTGACGCTGCGCCTGCGCCTGCAGCCGGGCGGCGACGCAGCCCAGCAGGCGGCGGTCGAAAAGGTGAAGGCCGCCATCGGCACGACTTACGAATACCGCCGCATCGAGGTCGTCGGCCCGCGCGTCTCGGGCGAACTGGTTCAGTCCGGCACTCTGGGCGTCGTGATCTCGATCGTCGCGGTGCTGACCTATCTGTGGTTCCGGTTCGAATGGCAGTTCGCCATCGGGGCGGTCATCGGCACGATGCACGACTTGCTGCTGACGGTCGGGTTCTTCTGCGTCACGCAGCTTGAGTTCAACACGACCTCCATCGCGGCCATTCTGACCATCGTGGGTTATTCGCTCAACGAAACGGTGGTGGTGCTCGACCGTATTCGAGAGATGATGAAAAAATACAAGCGCATGAGCATTCCGGACATGATCGACCTGTCCGTGAACGCGGTGCTGCCCCGCACGATCATGACGGCCACGACCGTGTTTCTCGCGCTGCTGGCGCTGGTGATCTTCGGCGGCCACGTCATCCGGTCGTTCTCGCTGGCCATGATGTGGGGCGTGTTCGTCTCCACCTATTCGGCCATCTTCATCTGTTCGCCGATCCTGATCTATCTGGGCATCCGCAACGAGGGTGAAGCCAAGGCCGGCGCCAAAACCGTCGCCACCGAGGCAAGCTGACCGCGAGCGCCGCATGGCGGAACGCAAGTACGAGGGATTTCTGCCGGGCCAGCACGCCATAGAGGCCTATGGGTCGGGCGGGTTCCGGTTCGGCGAGATGTCGCATCGCGGGTCGATCCTCGCGCTGCCTTCGGGTGTGCGCATCTGGACGGTGGACGACGTCTCGCGCCTCGCCGAAGATTCGCTCGAACCGCTTTTTGAAGAGCCTGCCGGGGCCGTCCAGTTTCTGCTGATCGGGACCGGCGCCGTGATGCGGCCCATTCCGTCCGCCCTGCGCCAACGCCTGCGCGCCGCAGGAATCGGGGTCGACGCGATGGCGACCGGCCATGCGGTGTCCACCTACAACATCATGCTGGGCGAAAGGCGGCCGGTCGCGGCTGCCCTCATAGGCGCGCCGTGAGCGAGGCCCGGCTCGACGCGGCCTACGCCCAGTGCGACAGCGAATTGCGCGAACATGATCGTGACCGCTGGCTTGCCTGCCTGTTCGCGCCCGCCGACAAGCGCCGCTATCTGCACGCGATCTACGCTTTCAGTTTCGAGATCGCCCGTGCGCGCGACCTGGTCTCCGAACCGCGCCTCGGCGAAATCCGCCTGCAATGGTGGCGCGATGTGATCGCCGGGGAGGCGCGCGGCGACGTGGGCGGGCACCCGGCGGCGCTGGCGCTGCTCGACACGATGGGGCGGTTCAGCTTGCCGCGTCCGGCCTTTCTGGCCCTGATCGATGCGCGCGCGTTCGATCTCTACAATGATCCGATGCCGTCGCTGAACGATCTGGAAGGTTATTGCGGCGAGACAAGTTCGGCCCTGATACGGCTGGCGTCGCTGATCCTCGGCGGGAACGAGGAGCCGGGCGGAGCCGATGCGGCAGGCCATGCGGGCGTCGCCTATGCGTTGACCGGACTGTTGCGCGCATTGCCCTGGCACGCGGCCCGCGGGCAGGCCTATCTTCCGGCGGACTTGCTTGCCCGACATGGGGCGTCCCCGGCAGAACTGGCGGCTGGCAGGCTGACGCCGGGCCTTGCGGCGGCAATTGCAGACATGCGCGCCATTGCGCGCCGCCATGTGGTCGCGGCCCTTAAGTCCGCGCCTCTGATGACCGAAAGCGCGCGCCCGGCGCTCATGCCGCTGGGGCTTGTGGAGCCTTATCTGCGATTGATGGAGCGGGGCGGCTTCGATCCGTTCCGCGATCCGGTCGAGCTTCCGCAATGGCGCCGGCAGTGGGCGCTCTGGCGGTTTGCGCGCAGGCTCTAGCCCGGAAACGACAACGGCCACGAGAGAAACAGCACGCGTACATCCGGCGTTGCCATTTCATCGTGACCGTACAGGTTGGGCTTGCGCTCAACCATTGATGTGAAGATGAGTTTCCCCATCCCGCATTTCAAGACCCTAACCCGAAACTGGTTAGCAATTTCTTAATGCGATGGAGTCCGCGACTCAGGACCAGGGGGCCCATTCGCCGCTCGGATAGATCCGCCAGGCCTTGAGCCCGGCCTTGGCCACCACGGTGGTGCCTTCCTTGGCCTTGGCGACGAGGAACTTGAACATCAGCGGGTGGCGCCACGCAAAAGGCGTCGAGGGGTCGACCACGGCGTGGTATTCGCCCGAATCCTCGTCCTCCATCAGCAGGGTGCCGACCTTGTCGGGCCGCAGCGTCTGCGGGATGGAGCGTTCCATCATCCAGTCGCATTCGAAGTCCTGGCAGATCTGCGGCCGCTTCTCGTAGATCGAGCAACCGCCCTTCACGATGCAATGGGTGCAGAGGATTCCGGCGTCCTTCTTGAAATGGTCTATGACCAGAACCTTGCAGCACATGGTGCAGGGACCGCAGGATTTGCCGGGAACGCCCATCGTTTCATTCCTGAGAATCAAGCCGCCGTGCGGGGCCGAATTTTCGCAATACAATGATACCCGGCGCACGCCAACAGGCGCGATGCGCCGAACGGCAAAAGCGGCTGGCGAAAACCGCTGCGCCTCGCTAACGTCGCGTTTCAACGAATAAGTTTTATCGGGGAGCCCCATGGATCAGGAACTGCTGGACCGTCTCGCCATCCGTCAGCTTGTGGAAAACTGGGTCGTCTGGCGCGACGCCGGGCATTGGGACCGTTTCCGCACCGTCTGGCACGATGACGGACGCATGATGGCGACCTGGACGCAGGGCACGGCGGACGAATTCATCGCCATGAGCAAGGAAGGCTGGGCCAAGGGCGTCAGCATCCTGCATTTCCTCGGCGGTCATTCGTCCGATCTTGCCGGCGACCGCGCCGTCTCGCAGACCAAGATGACCATTTCGCAGCGTGCGAAAGTGCATGACGTGGCAGTCGACGTGGTCTGCACAGGCCGCTTCTACGACTTCCTCGAAAAGCGGGGCGGCAAGTGGGGTCTGGTGCTGCGCCAGCCGATCTACGAGAAGGACCGGATGGACCCGGTCGATCCGGCCGCAAGGCTTGAACTCAAGCCGGATCTGCTGGCGCGCTTCCCGGTCGGCTACCGGCACCTTGCTTATCTGCAGTCCGAGATCGGCTACAAGGTGAAGACCGACATGCCGGGCATCACCGGGCCGGAAGTCGAGAAGCTTTACGCCAGCGGCGCCAACTGGCTCGCCGGCAAGCCGCTCGACCGCTAGGAGGCGCGCGTGGCGAATTCCATTGAGCAATCCATCACCGATGCGGTGATCGCGCGCTTTCATGAATCGCCCAATCCGCGCATGCGGCAGGTGAGCGAGGCGCTCGTGCGGCACCTGCACAATTTCGTTCGCGAAGTGCGGCCCACGCAAGACGAATGGGGCGTGGCGATCGACTTCCTGACGAAGACCGGCCAGATGTGCGACGACGTGCGGCAGGAATTTATCCTGCTGTCCGATACGCTCGGCGTCTCCATGCTGGTCGATGCGATCAACAACACTTGCGAGCATGGCGAAACTGAATCGACAGTGCTCGGCCCGTTCTATGTGCAGAATCCGACGGAATATCCCAACGGCGCCAACATCGCCGGGAAGATGAAGGGCCAGCCGCTCTACATTTCGGGCCGCGTTCTTTCGGCTGACGGCAAGCCTGTCGCTAACGCCGCCGTCGATATCTGGCACTCGGACGAGGCCGGATTTTACGACGTGCAGCAGATGGATGTTGTGGGCGGGCTTGCGGGCCGCGCGCGCCTGCATACCGATGGGGAAGGCCGCTTCTCCTGCTGGACCATCGAGCCGATCGAATATCCGATTCCGACGGACGGTCCGGTGGGCAAGATGCTCACCGAACAGGGCCGCCATCCGTGGCGTCCGGCGCATGTGCATTTCATGGTCGGCGCGCCGGGATATCGCACGCTCGTCACGCATCTCTTCGTGAAGGGCAACAAGTACCTCGACTCCGACGCCGTGTTCGGCGTGAAGGAGGCTCTGATCCGCGAATTCCCGAAACATCCGCCCGGCAAGGCGCCGGACGGGTCGGTGCAAGCGCAGGCCTATTCGACGCTCGACTACGATTTCAAACTGGCGAAAGCCTGATTATTCGCCCCACGCCGGATCGCCGAGCACTTCTTCATTGTGCTCGCCGAGCGCCGGGGCGGGGCGCGTCGCCGCGACAGGCTTTCCGTCGATCATGATGGGAGCGCGCACGCCCGGCGTCGTTCCGGCTTTCGCGGCCGGATTTGGAATGTCGATCTTCATCCCGCGATGCACGATCTGCTCGTCCGCGAATGCTTCCGCGATGGAATTGATCGGGCCTGCCGGAACGCCTGCCGCATCGAGCTTCGGCAACAGGTCGGCGCGCGAGAATTGCTTCGTCAATGCATGCAACTTTTGCGTCAGTTCGGCGCGGTTTGCGACGCGATCCTTGCTGAGTGCATAGCGCGCATCCGTGCCGAGATCCGGCGCGCCAATGATCTCACAGAGCTTGCGATATTGCCCGTCATTGCCGGTGGCGATGATGATGTCGCCGTCCGCTGCCGGAAACACATCGTAGGGAACGATGTTGGGATGGCCGTTGCCGATGCGGCGCGCATCCTTGCCCGATACGAAATAATTCAGCGCCTGATAGCCCAGCACTGCCACCTGCGTGTCGAGCAAGGCGCAATCTATATAGGCGCCTTCGCCGGTTGAGGCGCGCCGCAGCAGCGCGGCCTGAATGGCGTTGGCGGCGTAGAGCCCGGTGAAAATGTCCGCGATGGCGACGCCCGATTTCGTCGGCGGCCCATCGGGCTGCCCGGTGACGGACATTGCGCCGCCCATGCCCTGCACGAGAAAATCATATCCGGCGCGCGGCGCATAAGGCCCCGTCTGGCCGAAGCCCGTGATGGAGCAATAGACGACGCGGGGATTGACGGCTTTCAGGCTCTCGTAATCGAGCCCGTACTTCGCCAGTCCGCCGACCTTGAAATTCTCGATGATGACATCCGCATGGGCGGCGAGCTTGCGCACGCGCGCTCGGCCTTCCTCGCTCTCGAAATCCGCCGTGACGCATCGCTTGCCGCGATTGCAGCCATGAAAATACGCCGCGCCCAGATCGCCCTCGACGCCCTCCACAAACGGCGGACCCCACTGGCGTGTATCATCCCCCGCGCCTTCGCGCTCGACCTTCACCACATCGGCGCCGAGGTCGGCCAGCAACTGCCCGCACCAAGGGCCTGCGAGGATGCGGGCGAGTTCAAGAACGCGGATATTGGCGAGGGGGGTGGGCATGGGGTGTCCTGTTGCGCGTCGGGCAGGGCTTTAGAAAAACGCCTGCAACCCTGTCTGCGCCCTTCCCAATATCAACGCATGCACATCATGCGTGCCCTCATAGGTATTCACCGTTTCCAGATTCTGCGCGTGGCGCATCACATGGTATTCCTGATGAATGCCGTTGCCGCCGTGCATGTCGCGCGCCATGCGGGCTATGTCGAGCGCCTTGCCGCAATTGTTGCGCTTGATGAGCGAGATGGATTCCGGCGCGCCCTTGCCTTCATCGAGCAGGCGGCCGACGCGCAGCGAGGCCTGCAGGCCGAGCGTGATTTCGGTCTGCATGTCGGCGAGCTTCTTCTGCACAAGCTGGGTCTGCGCCAGCGGGCGGCCGAACTGCTTGCGGTCGAGCGTGTATTGACGCGCGCGATGCCAGCAATCTTCCGCCGCGCCCATCACGCCCCATGAAATGCCGTAGCGGGCGCGGTTGAGACAGCCGAACGGACCTTTCAGGCCAGCCACATTCGGCAGCATCTGGTCTTCGGAAACCTCCACGCCGTCCATGACGATCTCGCCCGTGATGGAGGCGCGCAGCGACAGCTTGCCGTGAATTTGCGGCGCGGTGAGGCCCTTCATTCCCTTTTCGAGAATGAAGCCCTTGATCTGCCCGCCATGCGCGTCCGACTTCGCCCAGACGACAAACACGTCTGCGATGGGCGAATTGGAGATCCACATTTTCGTGCCGGTGAGCCGGTAGCCGCCGTCGATCTTTTCGGCGCGCGTCTTCATCGAGCCCGGATCGGAGCCGGCGTCAGGTTCGGTCAGGCCGAAGCAGCCGATCCACTGGCCGCTGGCGAGCCTGGGCAGATACTTGTTCTTCTGCGCCTCGTCCCCGTAAGCCCAGATCGGGAACATGACGAGCGAGGACTGAACGGAATTCATCGACCTGTAGCCGGAATCCACGCGCTCGATCTCGCGCGCCACGAGGCCGTAGGCCACATAGCCCGCGCCAGCGCAGCCGTATTGTTCAGGCAGCGTGACGCCCAGCAGGCCCAGCGCGCCCATCTCGCGGAAGATCTCCACGTCCGTCTTCTCGGTCGCATAGGCGTCCATCACACGCGGCAGGAGCTTGTCCTGCGCATAGCGGCGGGCAATGTCGCGGATCATCCGCTCGTCTTCGGTGAGTTGCTCCTCCAGCAGGAAAGGGTCTTCCCAGTTGACGGCGGCGGGTTTCGAATGGCTGGACATGGGCCTCTCCGGACAGGCTTCCTGTATGGCGGCTCGAGCGGGCCTGATCAACCTTAAGACTTGAACGCAGCCGGGCCATCAGCCATCTTTGGGGCATGGCCGCCAATTTCGAGACGCCCGGACCCAACCGCACCTCCCTCGCGCAGTTGAACGACCGCTCGCGGGAGATTTTCCGCCGCATCGTCGATTCGTATCTCGCCACGGGCGAGCCGGTCGGGTCCCGCCACATATCCCGGCTCCTGCCGATGACCCTGTCGCCTGCCTCGGTCCGTAACGTGATGCAGGACCTGGAGGATGCGGGTCTGGTCTATGCGCCCCACACCAGCGCCGGGCGCATTCCTACCGAGGGCGGCCTGCGGTTCTTCGTCGACGCCCTGCTGGAAGTCGGCAACCTGAGCGGCGACGAGCGCGCCCGCATCGAGTCGCAGGTCAAGGCCGCCTCCACCGGCAAGACGCTGGACGGCGTGTTGCAGGAAGCGACGCAGCTTCTTTCCGGCCTCACGCGCGGGGCGGCGGTGGTTCTGTCGTCCAAGGAAAACGCCCGTCTGAAGCAGATCGAATTTGTCCGGCTGGAGGCCGAGAGGGCGCTGGCGGTTCTGGTGGCCGAGGACGGCACGGTCGAAAACCGCATTCTGAAGATTCCCTTCGACCTGCCGGCGTCGTCGCTTGTCGAGGCGGCGAATTACCTCAACGCCCGCATCCGGGGCCGAACCCTGCAGGATGTGCGCAGCGAGATCGAGAACGCCCGCTCAGCCACGCAGGCGGAACTGGACGACCTCACCCAGCGCCTTGTTGACGCCGGGCTGGCGAGCTGGGCCGGCGTGCAGACGCAATCGCCCCAACTCATCGTGCGGGGGCAGGCGAACCTGCTGGAAGACCTGACAGCCATCGAGGATCTGGAGCGCATCCGGCTGCTGTTCGCCGATCTGGAGACCAAGAAGGATGTGATCGACATCCTCTCCCGCGCCGAGACCGGCGAGGGAGTCCGGATTTTTATCGGCTCCGAGAACAAGCTGTTCTCGCTGTCGGGTTCATCCATGATCGCCGCGCCCTTCAGGGGCAGCGGCGAGAACATCGTCGGCGTTCTGGGCGTCATCGGGCCGACGCGGCTCAACTATGCCCGCATCGTCCCGATGGTCGATTACACCGCCAAGGTGGTGTCGGAGATCGTCCGCCAGCGGTAGTTCAGCGCCGAACTTCGCGATTGCGGTCGTGTTATTCTCAATGATAACATTCTCCCAGGGCCGATCAGGCCGACGGGAGGGATACATGAATTCGCGCATTGGAAAGTTCATGGGCGCGGCCGCGCTCGGGCTGGCGATGGCATCGCCCGCCATGGCGCAGAAGGCGAAGGATACGCTGCGGATCGGCGTCTATCAGCCCATCGCGATCATTGATCCCCTGTTCGACCCCCAGCCGCAAACCGATCTGATGAATCGCGTCGTGTTCGACACGCTAGTCGGCTTCGATGTCGAGAAGAAGGAGATCGTTCCGGCGCTTGCGGAATCGTGGACGCAGATCGATCCGCTCACTTATGAATTCAAGCTTCGCAAGGGCGTGAAATTTCACAACGGCGATGATTTCGACGCCGATGACGTGGTCTATTCGGCCAAGTACGTCATGGACCCGGAGGCGCGCTTCCGGTTCAAGGAGCAGCGCTTCGGGCATTTCGCGGGCGTCGAGAAGATCGACCAGTATACGGTGCGGCTGAAAACGAAAGTGCCGGTCGCGGCCTTTCTGGCCCGCCTGACCACGCAGCTTTCGATCTTCCCCGCGAAGGTTCACGGCAAGCTCGCCGACAAGGCTGCCTTCGGACGCAATCCGATCGGGACCGGCCCGTACAAGGCCACCGTGGTGGACTCGAACAAGGGCGTCACGCTCGTCAAGAACCCGGATTTCAAGCACGGCAATGTCGGCCAGCCAGCCGCCAAGATAGGCACGATCCTGCTTGAACCGATCCCGGATGCGCAGACGCAGGTCGCCCGCATGATGGTCGGCGAGCAGGACCTCATGTATGACATCGCCACCGATGTGGCGGGCTTCCTGAAGTCGAATCCCTCGCTGGATGTCGAAGTGCGTCCGTCGATCCAGTTCACCTACATCATGTTCGACTCGATGGGCCGCACCGCTACGACGCCGTTCAAGGACAAGCGCGTGCGCGAAGCAATCCTGCGCGCCATCGACCGGCAGGCCATCGCGAACGCGCTGTTGCCGGCGGAAATTGCGAAGATGCCGCTTCAGCGCGGCATGTGCCACGAATGGCATATCGCGTGTTCGACGACGGTCGATGCGCCGTCCTATAATCCGGACGAAGCACGCAAGCTGCTCGAAGCCGCGGGCGTGAAGGACCTCAAGTTCAACATCGCCTCGTGGGGGCCGAGTCGCGCGGTTGCGGAAGCCGTCACCGGCCAATTGCGCCGTGTCGGAGTCACCACTTCGGTGGAGGGCCTCACGGTGAACGCCTTCATCGCCAAGCGTCAGGCTGGCGAACTGCAAGCCTATCTGGTGTTGTGGGACAATGGCAGCGGCGCGCCGGATGTGGAATCGTCGGTGAGTTTCTTCTACGAGCCGGGCGACCGGAACTACAACGGCGACAAGGAACTTGCGTCGCTGATGGAGAAGGGACAGGCCGAACTCGACCCGAAGAAGCGCGAGGAAACCTACCGCCAGATCTTCAACAAGGCGAACGAGGAGCGTTACTCGATGCCCATCACCCCGATCCCGTCGGTGCTGGCGCATTCGAAGGATTTGAAGATTCCGGCCACCGGCACGCGCAAGCCGGAAGGGTTCGTGCTCAATCTCCTCGAATGGAAATAGGACGCTCTTGAATCAGGAAGGCGGGCGCTGTTTCCAGCGCCCGCCTTTTTGATTCTGGCTGTGTGATCAGGGCGCGGTCGGCACCGGCGCATTGTCGGAAAGCTCGAACGCGAATTCGCCCGGGTTGCGAAGGTCGATGTCCTTCCAGTCCATGCCGGCCGGAAAGCGCACCGCCAACGTGCGAATGCTGCGATAATCCACTTTCTGATCGAGGCCGAACGGCAACTTGCCCTGCGCATGTTCGTCGAGCGCCTGGAGCAGCAGGCGCCGCGTGCGCACGATCACAGCATCGCTGCTGCCGAGAAACTCCTTGGAGCGATCCATGATCGGCCCCATGGATTCCTCGATGATGAAATCCTCGTAGACGAAATTCTTCAGAATTCCGCTGAAATGGCCCTTGGCCATGGCGGCGCGGTCCTGATGCCAGTTGTTGCTCGCATCGCCGCGGTCGGCTGCGAAGTCGTCGTGATCCTCGCCCGACCCGCGCATAGCGCCGTCAATATACCACTGCGGCACGGGGCCGAACGGGTTCATGTAATAGTACCAGTGCGCGCTCCATTCATCGTCGATCGGCACGACGACCACGACAAGTCGCGGATCGCCGTGATTGCCCGGAATGAGCGACCAGTAGGGCAAAACGACTTCGCGAATGCGCGCATAGGTCGAGCCGTCAGGCTGCTTGCGCAAGGCGGCTTCGCGGAAACCGTAGGGCTTCTCGACAATTTCGAACACAGGGGCGGAATCGGACGAAACCATCGTGCTCGTCGATTTCGGGCCCTGCGGAATGCTGCTCGCATGGAGGAAGTTCAGGTGCGCGGAATCGAGCTGGCCTTCAAATCCCTGCAGCCAGTTTCCATGCACGATGGCGCACCGGACCAGCGATGACGCGGGCTGGTGATGGAATTCGAAATCAAACACCTCGGGCGGGGTCTCGCGGCGGCCCATGTAGATCCACACGATTCCGCCTGCTTCCTTCGCCGGATAGGTTTTGATCGGCACGCGCGCTGCGAAAGCCTCGCAGCGCTCCTTCGGTTCGGTCGGCACATCGACGGTCTTGCCGTCGGAATTGAACTTCCAGCCGTGGAAGATGCAGCGCAGGCCGTCGCCTTCATTGCGGGCGAGCGCAAGAGATGCGCGGCGGTGCGGGCAGGCGCGCTGCATGAAGCCGGGCGTTCCGTCGGCGTTCCGAAAGGCTACGAGATCCTCGCCCAGCAGGCGAATGGATTTCGGCGCACCACCGGGCACAATGCTTTCGGAGCGAATGGCTGGATGCCAGACTTCGCGCATCAGTTCGCCCATGGGGGCGCCGGGGCCGACGCGGGTCAGGCGCTCGTTGTCGTGTTCGGAAAGCATTGCGTCCTCCTGATGGATTGAGCCGCCCTAGCGGCCTTGCTGTCTTGAGCGCGTGGACCGGTCCGTCCGCAGGGCGGGGATTCCGGCTTCGTCCGAACCTTCCGGTTCGGCCAGAATGGTTCTCAGGCACTGGAGAAAGATGCCGCGCGTTTCCGCAGGCAGTCTGGAGAGCGCCCGGGCTTCGACCTGGTCGGCGACCTTGCGGCCCAGCGCGACGATCTTGTCGCCTTGCGGGGTCAGGCGCAGCAGAACGGCGCGTTCGTCATCCCCGTCGCCGCCCGAGCGGCGGCACAGGCCCGCCAGTTCGAGACGATTGATGAGGCGCGTGAGATTGGGAGGCTTGATGGCCAGCGCTTCGGCGATGGCGCCGGGACGTATGCCGGGCTGGTCGGCGATCATCCGCAGGGCCGACATTTCGGCCAGGGATACGCTGGATTCGGCCAGCATCGCCGCCGAGGCGCGGGCCAGTTTCAGGTCCAGCAGGCGCACCAGCAGGCCGAGCGTGGCGTTTTCGTCGGGACGCATGAAGTTCCTCCACTTTCGCGGAGGAACTTATCAAAGATAATAAGACGAGTCAGCGAAAATTTATCGAGGCGACCTAGCTGCGGCAGAGAGGCGCGCCCATGGCGGCGGCCTGCGCGCCTGAAAGCACCGCGTAATGGGGTCCGCGCTTGCCCGCATAGGCCGTGTAACCATAGGCGGGCGAGAAGATGCTGACATTGTTGCGCAGCGGGTCATAATTCGTATCCGCATTCGTCGCCTGCGCCGCCCAGGGGCCGAGAGAGCCGGGCAGGGCGGAGAACATCGCCAGGGTCCGGCCGGTCTGGATGATGCCGGCCTTGCTCAGGGCGGGCAGGAACCAGAGTTCCGCGTCGGGCTCCACGCAGGCTCCCCGAATCGCCAGCCGAATCGTACACGCTTTTGCGCAGGTGCCGGAGATCCGTTGCGGGATGGGGCGGGCCTTCGACTGGGCCACCAGCGAAAGGTAATATTCGACGTTGTCGGTCTTTTCGTAGGGGCCGGGCGACACATGCAGCGGACTGGGATAGACGCCCGGCGCGGGCGCTGCGACACGAGGCTGGGCGGGAATCAAGAGGGTCCGCTGGCTGAAAGCCGTGTTGGCCAGAGTCAGGCCGAATGTCAGAGCCGCCAGCGCCGCGCCGGCCTTGATGGTAAGCGGATATCTGCTCATGGACCCCTCCTGTTTGGGACGTCCGCGAGCGCCTTGAGCCTCGCTGCACGCCTGATGGGGGGTTAACTCCGGGTTGGGTCGGCTGTTCAGGCGTGGGGTGGAATCCGATCCTTCCGGGCGGATTTGATGCGCCCGCAGTTCAATGGGCGCTTTGATTAACCATCCGCCAATGCTATCTCGCCCCCATGACGACGCACTCGATCGACAACATCCGCAACTTCTCCATCGTGGCCCATATCGACCACGGCAAGTCCACGCTCGCCGACCGTCTGATCCAGCAGACCGGCACGGTGGCGGCGCGCGACATGGAGGAGCAGATGCTCGATTCCATGGATATCGAGCGCGAGCGCGGCATCACCATCAAGGCGCAGACCGTGCGGCTCGACTATCGGGCCAAGGACGGCAAGGATTACATCCTGAACCTGATGGACACGCCCGGCCACGTCGACTTCGCCTACGAAGTCTCGCGCTCGCTGGCCGCCTGCGAAGGCTCGTTGCTGGTCGTGGACGCCTCGCAGGGCGTGGAAGCCCAGACGCTCGCGAACGTCTATCACGCGCTGGACGCCGGCCACGACATCGTCCCGGTGCTGAACAAGATCGACCTGCCGGCCGCAGAGCCGGACCGCATCAAGCAGCAGATCGAGGACGTGATCGGCCTCGACGCCTCGGACGCGGTGCCGATCTCGGCCAAGACCGGCCTGAACATTGATCTGGTCCTCGAAGCCATCGTGACCCGCCTGCCGCCCCCCAAGGGCGACGAGACCGCGCCACTCAAGGCGCTGCTGGTCGACAGCTGGTACGACGCATACCTCGGCGTCGTCGTGCTGGTGCGCATCGTGGACGGCTCCATGCGCCGCCACCAGCGCATCAAGATGATCGGCACCGACGCCCATTACGAGATCGAGAAGATCGGCGTCTTCAAGCCCAAGATGCTCGACGTGGAAAAGCTCGGCCCCGGCGAAGTGGGTTTCATCACCGCGCAGATCAAGCAGGTCGCGGACACGCGCGTCGGCGACACGATCACCGACGAGAAGCGTCCTTGCGCCGACGTTCTGCCCGGCTTCAAGCCCGCGCAGCCCGTGGTGTTCTGCGGCCTCTTTCCGGTCGATGCCGCGGACTTCGACGACCTGCGCGCCGCGATGGGCAAGCTGCGGCTGAACGACGCCAGTTTCTCTTTCGAGATGGAATCGTCCGCCGCGCTGGGCTTCGGTTTCCGCTGCGGCTTCCTGGGCCTGCTGCATCTGGAAATCATTCAGGAGCGGCTGCACCGCGAGTTCAATCTCGATCTCATCGCCACCGCGCCCTCCGTCATCTATCGCATCGCATTGCGCGACGGCGAGGAGATCGAGCTGCACAATCCGGCCGACATGCCGGACGTGATGGCCATCGAGGAAATCAAGGAACCGTGGATCAAGGCCACGATCCTGACGCCCGACGAATATCTCGGCGCCGTGCTGAAGCTGTGTCAGGAGCGGCGCGGCGTGCAGGTCGATCTCAACTATGTCGGCAAGCGCGCCATGGTGATCTACGAACTGCCGCTGAACGAAGTGGTGTTCGATTTCTACGATCGCCTCAAGTCGATCTCGAAGGGCTACGCGAGCTTCGATTACACGATCACCGACTACAAGGCGGGCGATCTCGTCAAGATGTCGATCCTCGTCAACAACGAGCCGGTGGACGCCCTGTCCATGCTCGTGCATCGCACGCGCGCCGACATGCGCGGACGCGGCATGGTGGAGAAGCTGAAGGATCTCATCCCGCCGCACATGTTCCAGATCCCCATTCAGGCGGCGCTGGGCGGCAAGATCATCGCCCGCGAGACCGTCCGGGCGCTCCGCAAGGACGTGACTGCGAAATGTTACGGCGGCGACGCCACCCGCAAGCGCAAGCTCCTCGAAAAGCAGAAAGAGGGCAAGAAGCGCATGCGCCAGTTCGGCAAGGTGGAAATCCCGCAGGAAGCCTTCATCGCCGCGCTGAAAATGGACGCATAAGCGAGTCCCTTTCCGTCCCGGCGTTTGCGTTTGCCGCATGGCCGCGCCGGCGCTAACACAGTCGCATGAACGTCGTCCCCAACCGGCTTTTTCTGGATGTCGACCGCTCGGTCCTCGGGCGGCCGTGGCGTGACAGGCTGGATCTTGCCGCGCAGGGGCGCGCGCAGGCCATGGTCCAACTGGACGGCCGCCCGGACATTCTGGCCCGCATCCTGGCCGGACGCGGCGTCGAGCCCCAAACGGCCGAAGCTTTTCTGAATCCCGCGATCCGCGACCTGATGCCCGATCCGGACGTGCTGCGGGACATGGATGCGGCTGTGGACCGGCTCGCCCGCGCCATCCACAAGGGCGAGACGGTCGCGATCTTCGGCGACTACGATGTGGACGGGGCATGCTCGTCGGCGCTCGTCGGCGGCTTTCTGGAAGCCTGCGGGACGCCCTTCATCATCCATATTCCGGACCGGATCTTCGAAGGCTACGGGCCGAACAGCGAGGCGATCCGGGCGCTGGCCGGGCAGGGGGCAAGCCTGCTCGTCACGGTCGATTGCGGCACAGTCAGCTTCGAGCCTTTCGCCGAGGGCGCCCGGCTCGGGATGGACGTGGTGGTGCTCGACCACCACCAGGCGCCGGTCGATCTGCCGCCCGTCGCGGCGCTCGTGAACCCCAACCGGCAGGACGATCTGTCCGGCCTTGGATCGCTCTGCGCCACGGGCGTGGCCTATATGGCGCTGGTCGGGCTGAATCGGCGGTTGCGCAACGACGGGTTCTGGAACGGCCGCAAGCCGCCCGACCTGCTGGCGGCGCTCGACATCGTGGCGCTGGCGACGGTCGCCGACGTGGTTCCGCTGACGGGCCTCAACCGCGCCTTCGTCAGCAAGGGGCTGGCGGTGATGCGCGCGCGCGGCCGCGCCGGACTTCGGGCCCTGATGGACGGGGCAGGGGCTGACGGGCCGCCGCGCCCCTATCACCTGGGGTTTCTGCTCGGTCCGCGCATCAATGCGGGCGGGCGCATCGGCGACGCGGCGCTGGGGGCCAAGCTGCTGCTCATGCAGGATGAGGCGGAGGCGATCCGCATCGCCACGGAGCTCGACCGGCTCAACCGCGAGCGGCAGATCATCGAGGTGCAGGCCGCGGAGGAGGCGCATGCGGAGGCGCTTGCCGCAGTGGGGCTTGCGGACGAGGGGTCGGCGATCGTCACCGCCTCCGACCGGTGGCATCCGGGCGTCGTGGGCCTTGTGGCCTCGCGCCTGAAGGAGCGTTTCCGTCGCCCTGCCTTCGCGATCCACTTCAACGGCGACGTCGGCACCGGCTCGGGCCGCTCGATTCCGGGCGTCGATCTGGGCCGCGTGGTGCGGGCGGCCGTCGAGGCCGAAATCCTCGTCAAGGGCGGCGGCCACGCCATGGCGGCAGGCGTCACGATCCACAAGGCGCGGCTGGGCGATTTCCGCGCCTTTCTGGAAGAGCGGCTCTCCTTCGCGGTCCAGCAGGCGCGTGTCGGGGATGCGCTTTACATTGACGCCGCCATCACCGCAGGGGGAGCGCGTCCCGACCTGCTGCACGAGATCGACCGTGCAGGGCCGTTCGGGGCGGGCAATCCGGAGCCGGTCTTCGTCTTGCCGGCGCACCGTCTGGCGGATGCGTCGGAAGTCGGGACCGGGCATATCCGAATCACGGCCCGCTCCGGCGACAATCGCAGCATCGGGGGAATCGCCTTCCGGGCTGCGGGGCAGCCCCTCGGGCAGGCTCTGATGAAGGCGCGCGGCGAGGCCGTGCATCTGGCGGGCACGCTTTCCATTGACCGCTGGGGCGGCGCAGAGCGCGTGCAGATGCGCGTTCTCGACATGGCGAAGCCCGGCGGCGAGCGCGCCTGACAGGCGCAAGGCCAGGCCGCAAATTCACAGGCCAAAAGGGCCGGTTGCGCCTTGCGCAAAGCACCTCATGCCTCTATACGTCCGCCCGTCCGCGCTGCAAGACAGCCGCGACCCGCGCCCATCGTCTAGCGGTCTAGGACGTCGCCCTTTCACGGCGAAAACAGGGGTTCGATTCCCCTTGGGCGCGCCAATAAAATCAAAGGCTTAGATCTGCCTGATTTGTCGCGTGTCCGGTCTGTGTCTGGTGGATGGGTCAGAGTCACATCGGACGCCAACTGCGAGCGCCCTTCAC
>CANJNI010000038.1 GCA_947475995.1 Beijerinckiaceae bacterium
AAGGTGCGAGCCACCGATCAAGATCGGATTTCCAAGTCTGATCCATGGCCGGCCCTCCGCGATGCCGACCACCCATGAATCACGCAATATGAATTTCGGGAATCCCAAAAATGTCATGCACCTCAAAAATCTGCCAAAGTAGTGCTAGTGACGTGACGCCCGGACCGTTCTGCTTCGCCACAACGGGCGTGACCCCTTCGCCCTTCTGCTTTGAAACCACAGGGGCGATCTTGCCGCTGGCGGCCGCCGCCAGAGGCGCCACGCCGCTGCTTGTCACTTCAGACGCGACGCCCGTGAAGGCGGCGGGCCGATAGGGACCATATGGTTCCAGAACCGGCGGGGGCGGGGGATTGAGGAATTCCGGCCCGACTACGTTCAGCTTTTCATTGCGAAAATTCAGCAGATTGCTGGCCTGACCGGCAACGCTCGGCACGAAGCAGTTTGTGACGACCTTCTCGACCGTGACCGGCCGCTCCGCTGCGCGCCGGCCGGCTGTCGCCCCGCGTGTTTCCTGCAGTCCGTTGATGCAGATGCGCTCGTCCCGCCATGACCAGGTGGACATGGTCAGAGTCACCTCGAACGGCGCTGTTCCCACGCGAACGAGCTGCATGAAGCGCCCCTCGGAATCCAGATAGGCGAGGAATGGCTGCGACTTGCCGGGTTGCGCCCCGGCCGGGGCGAGCGGCTTGGCGAGCATCCTGCTCCAGGCTTCGGCGCCCTGGACGGGCGGCTCCGTGACGGGAACCGGTTTGGCTTCCTCTTCCTTCACGGCGGTCTTCTGGACGGCGTTCCTGTCGGCCGCTTTCGGAGTTTCGAAGCTGGAGGTCCTGCCGGTCGGGGCCGCGAAACCCTTGGGCTGACGCTCGGCCTTGGCCGCCACTTTGGGCGGCGCGGGCTTCGGGGCTTCCGGGGGCTTCTCCTCGACAGGAGCGCCCTGCGCGAGTTCGGCGGTTCTGGAGAGGCGCGGATCGTCCACCGTGGGGACGAAAGGTGGAAAGTTGATGAGATTGCCCTTGATGATCGGCAGGGCGCGATCCCCGACGACCATGAGGCCGACCGGCTCGCCAGTGACCGCCGGACGCATCGTCGGATCTTCGACGTCGACGAGCGTCATGTCCTCGGGCTCGCCCGTTTCCTTGTAGGGGATACCCTTGGCCTCGGCTTCTGCACGCGCCTTCGCGCGAGCCTTCTGGCGGGCCAGCTTGGCCTTCCAGTCCGCCTGCTGGACGATTTTTTTCACCTGCGCGGGACTGAGCTCGATGTCGGGTCCGCCCTCGATCGGGACCCCCGTGATGATCCGGAATTCCATGCAGTCGGCCACGCCCTGGCCGTTGGTGACGCAGAGTTCGCCCTTGCGCAGGAACCAGGCCCGAACCGCGAAGCGGGCGGCCTTGCCTTCGCCCATGATGCCGCGCGTGACATAGTAAGCGTAGTCGGGATCGTTCGGTCCGGGATTACGGCGCACCGACTTGCCGGCCAGAAAACGCATGGCCGAGCGGCCCTTCAGTTCGGCTCCGGACTTGAGGCCCTCGCCGTCGCCTTCCTCGCCCTGCTCCTCTTCTTCCTGACCTTCGCCTTCCTGGCCTTGCTTTTCTTCCTTTTCCTCCTGGGCGATCTGGCCTTTTTTCTTCTTGCCCTCGTTGCCCTCGCGATCCTTTTCCTCGCCGCCGCCGCCCTTGCCCTTCGACTTTTCGAACATGTACTGGTTGATTTTCGTGGCGACGAAAAACCCGCCGAAAAAGCTCGACGCCAGAAGAAACAGGGCTGCCTTGGCCTGCACCGGGAAATACAAACGCGGCTCCGCAACACGAAACGCGCGCAGTCTCGCTTACAAACGTAAATGTATTGATTGCATATGCCGCCCAGCCGCGCTTAACGCTTCTTTCAAGGCGGGCGGCTAGAACATGTGGTCAGCGCTGACTTCAGCCGGGGACACGGGATGGGCGAACTCACCAGGAATTTGTCTTTCGGCGAAATATTCGCGGTTTGCGTGTTCCTTGGCGCCCTGTTGCTGCTGCTGGGCGCGGTCACCAACGCTATTCTGCGCGACCGGGGCCTCGGGACGATCGGCAACGCCCTTCTGATGCTGCTCGGCGGGGCGGCGGGCGTCTGGACCAAGGTGCTGATTTCCGGACCGCTCGGGTCCGGCGGAGGTTAGTTCCGGCGCGCCGTGCGAAACCGGTGCGTAACCATCCGGTCAGCTTGTCTCGAAAGTCGGAATGCTTCAATAGAGCCGCATGGCCGAAGCTGATCCCACCCGCTTTACGCACCGCCACCTGCTCGGAATCCAGGGTCTGACGCGACCCGAAATCGAGAACCTTCTGGATCTCGCCGAACAGGCGATCGAAGTCTCCCGGCAGGTCGAGAAGAAGAAGACCGTCCTGCGCGGCCGGACGCTGATCAATCTCTTCTTCGAAGCCTCCACCCGCACGCAGGCGTCCTTCGAACTCGCCGGCAAGCGCCTCGGGGCTGACGTGATGAACATGGCGGTCGCCAATTCTTCGGTGAAGAAGGGCGAGACGCTGGTTGATACGGCTGCGACCCTGAACGCCATGCGGCCGGACATCATCGTCGTGCGACATTATTGTTCCGGCGCTGTCGATCTCCTGTCCCGCAAGGTGGATTGCTCGGTCATCAACGCCGGCGACGGCTCGCACGAACACCCGACGCAGGCCCTGCTCGACGCACTCACGATCCGCCGGCGTAAAGGTCGCATCGAGGGTCTGACAGTCGCGATCTGCGGCGACGTCATGCACTCGCGCGTCGCACGGTCCAACATGATCCTTCTGACGGCGCTCGGCGCGCGCGTCCGCATGGTTGCGCCCTCGACCCTGCTGCCTTCCGGCATCGACCGCATGGGCGTCGAGGTTCACCGTACAATGGAATCCGGCATCAGGGACGCCGACATCGTGATGATGCTGCGCGTCCAGCGCGAGCGCATGGATGGCGCATTCATCCCCTCCACGCGCGAATTCTTCCGCTTTTTCGGTCTCGACGCGGAGCGGCTGAAACACGCGAAGGACGACGCGCTCGTCATGCATCCGGGCCCGATCAATCGCGGCGTCGAAATCGATTCAGAAGTCGCGGACGGCGCGCGCTCGCTCATCAACGAACAGGTCGAGATGGGCGTTGCGGTTCGCATGGCGGTGCTTGAAGCGCTGTCGCAGCATTTGCCGAACGGGTGAGACGATGAACAATCCCTCGCGCCCGATCGCGCTCATCAACGCACGGCTGATCGACCCTGTTGCCGGAACCGAAACGCGCGGCGGCGTCCTCGTGGAAAACGGTGAAATCCGCGGCGTCGGCGCCGCCATCACAAGGGCCTCCGTTTCGGCCGATGCGCAAATTGTCGATTGCGGCGGGGACATTGTCTGTCCGGGCCTCGTCGACATGCGGGTCTTCGTGGGCGAGCCGGGCGCGGAATATCGCGAGACGATTGCGACCGCGAGCCGCGCTGCAGCGTCTGGCGGCGTCACCACCATCGTGGCGACGCCTGACACCAATCCGCCCATGGACGATCCGGCGGTTGTTGACTTCCTGTTGCGCCGCGCCCGCGATACGGCGCGCGTCCGCGTCCTGCCTTCGGCCGCCATGACCAAGGGCCTCAAGGGCGAAGAACTCGCCGAGATCGGCCTTTTGCAGGAAGCAGGCGCGGTGGCGTTTACGGACGGCGCGCATTCGATCCAGAATTCCAAGGTGATGCGCCGCGTACTGACCTACGCCCGCGATTTCGATGCGCTGGTCATGCATTATGCGGAGGATCGAAATCTCGCGTCTTCGGGCGTCATGAACGAGGGCGAGTTCGCCAGCCGCCTCGGCCTCGGCGGCGTCCCGCCGGAAGCCGAGTCCATTATAATAGACCGCGACCTGCGACTCGCGGCCCTGACGCGCGGGCGCTACCACGCCGCGCTCGTGTCGAATGTGCAATCGCTCGAAAGCATCCAGCGCGCCAAGCAGAATGGCCTGCGCGTCACCTGTGGCGTCTCTATCAATCATCTGACGCTGAACGAAAACGACATCGGCGATTACCGCACCTTTCTGAAGCTCTCGCCGCCGCTGCGGCAGGAGGACGAGCGGCAGAAGCTTGTCGAAGCCCTGGCCTCCGGCCTGATCGACGTGATCGTTTCCGACCACAACCCGCAGGATGTGGAAACCAAGCGCCTTCCCTTCGCCGAGGCCGAAGACGGCGCGATCGGGCTTGAGACAATGCTGTCGGCGGGCCTGCGTCTGGTGCGGGCCGGAACGATTACATTGCCGCGTCTGCTGGCGTCCCTGTCGTCGCGGCCGGCTGAAATTCTCGGGCTTCCGCAGGGACGCCTTGCGCCCGGCGCTCCGGCGGACCTCATCCGTTTCGACCCGGACGAGCCCTATGTGGTTGATCGGCAAAAGCTTCATTCGCGCAGCAAGAACACGCCGTTCGATGAAGCCCGTATGGAAGGCGTCGTGAAGCTGACCATGGTTGCGGGACGCATCGTCCACGAATAGGGTCAGGCTGCGCGGTTCATCGCGCGGGGCGCGGCATGAGTTACATTTCCGACATCAATTCGCTGTTCGCTTTCGCGTTCGGTTACCTTCTGGGGGCGATTCCGTTCGGGTTGATCCTGACAAAGCTCGCGGGCGCGGGCGACATTCGCCAGATCGGTTCAGGCAATATCGGAGCCACCAATGTGCTGCGCACCGGCCGCAAGGGGCTGGCGGCTGCGACCCTGCTGCTTGATGCGCTGAAAGGAACCGCGGCGGTTCTGATCGCCTCGCGCTGGGGGATGCCGGTGGGCATTGCGGCGGGGCTCGGGGCCTTCATCGGCCATCTTTATCCGGTGTGGCTGAGGTTCAACGGCGGGAAGGGCGTCGCAACCTATCTCGGATGCCTTGTCGGATTGTGGTGGCCGGCGGCGCTCGGCTTCGGGGCGGTTTGGCTCTCGGTCGCCTATGCGACACGCTATTCGTCGGCAGCCGCGCTCGCCGCCAGCGTCACGACGCCGATCATGTTGTGGATGTTCGGACATCATCTGGAAGCTGAACTCTTCGTTGCGCTCGCGCTCTTGTTGTGGCTGAAGCATCGCCCCAACATCGAGCGGCTGATGGCCGGAACCGAAGGCAAGATCGGCGCAAAATGAAAGGCGCGGGCGCACATCTCACCGATGCCCAGCGCCTCGACTGGCTCCGTCTCATCCGCTCGGAGAACATCGGTCCGCGCACTTTCCGTGCGCTGATCAATCAGTTCGGCGGCGCAGGAGCGGCGCTGGAAGCCTTGCCGGATCTCATTCGCCGCAAGGGCGGCGGGCGGCAGATCAGGATCGCCGACGCTGCGGATTGCGAGCGCGAACTGAAGGCCATCGTGCGGGCCGGGGCGCAACTCATCGCGCTGGGCGAACCCGAGTATCCAGCCACCCTGCGGGAGATCGATTCCCCGCCGCCGCTCATCATTGCGCGCGGCGACGTGTCGGTTTTTTCTCGTCCCATCGCGGCCATCGTGGGATCGCGCAACGCTTCGGCGGCAGGTCTCGCCTTTGCCGAGCGCATGGCGCACGACCTCGCAGAAGCCGGTTATGTGATTGTCTCGGGCCTCGCGCGCGGCATTGATGCGCGCTGCCACCGCGCAACGCTCGCGACCGGCACAATCGCCGTGCTGGCTGGCGGTCTCGACAAGATTTATCCGTCCGAACATGCGCCGCTCGCCGAGCAGATCACCGGGCAAGGCGCGGTGATGACCGAAATGCCGATGGGCTGGGAGCCGCGCGGGCTCGATTTTCCGCGCCGCAATCGCATCGTGTCGGGCATCGCGCTTGCGACGATCGTCGTGGAAGCCGCCCGGAAATCGGGATCGCTCATCACGGCGGGCTTCGCCAACGAGCAGGGCCGGGAAGTATTCGCCGTGCCCGGCTCGCCCCTCGATCCGCGCGCCGAAGGCGCCAATGATCTGCTGCGCCAGGGTGCGACGATCTGCACGCGCGCGTCGGATGTGATCGACGCGCTCGCGCCGCTGATCGAAAAAGGCCTCGTGCGCCAGCCGCGCCTGTTCGAGGAAGAAGAATCCCTCACGCCCGCCGCCGAACACCTGGGGGATGAACTCGATCTGTTCGGCACGCAGCCCGCGCCGCTGACGACAGCCGGGCTCGAACTCGACGAACCATTGCCGGCGCGCGCCTATGCGGATGGGGGAACGCGGCTTGATGCAGCCGACATTGCACGCCGCGTCGAGCAACTTCTCGGACCTTCGCCCGTATCGGTGGATGAAATCGTCCGCACCTCGGGCGCGCCTCCCGGAGAGGTGCAGGTCGCTTTGCTCGACCTCGAACTCGCGGGCAGGATCGAGCGGCACGGCGGTAATCTCGTGTCGCTCATCGACGCCCGCAAAGGCTGAATGGTCAGGCGCCGTGCCGCCCGGCGCTCCGCTGGCGCGTCGCCGCATTGGCTTCCTCGGCCGCAAGCGACAGCAGATAGGCCAGGATATCCAGCCGCGCGGCTCCCGCCATCTGTTTCAATTCCGTGGCCATCTGGGCGATGTAGCCGGCGATTTCGGCGCGGCTGACGTCGGGATCGCGCGGCGATTCCTGCTTGTAGACGACCGATTCCGCGTAATTGATCCGGCCGGTCCGATCTCCGTCCGCTTGCCGCTCCTCAACGCCGACCATTTTACGTACGCCCATAGCCTCGCCCCTACCGCTTTGCGCCGCCGCCGGAATCGCAGCCAGCTTGACTACAATACAACAAAATAAAGAATTGAAAATATAAAAAACAACCATGGGTTGCAAACTGACAAATCAACGGAATTTTGAACCGAACCGGCCTCTCCGCGTTCCTGAAGAGATCGTTCAGGCGCGGTTCAGCTGCAGCCTTCTAATGTCTTGTTGAGAATTGGTCGCAGAGGTTCTGCACAATTCGCCGACCGGTTCGCAAGAAGCGGTCATTCAGGAGCACCACCATGTCTTTCTTGGCCCGTCGTTCTTTCACCGCCGCCGTTGCCGGATCGCTTCTGTCCCTCGCTGTCGCCTCGCAGGCGGTCGCGGGTCCGATGATGGCGACGCCCTCCGCCGACCTTGGTCTGAAATCGCAGATCACAGAAGTTCGTTCGGTCCATCGCCGCGTCGCGCGCGGGGGCGGCAATGGCGCCGGAGCTGCAGCCGTGATGGGTCTGTTTGCGCTGGGCATCGGGGCGGCCATCGCCAATAGCCAGCGCGAGACCTACTACGAGAGCTATCCGGCCTATGGCTACAATTACGCTCCTGCCTATGCGCAGCAGCCGTATTATTACGAACCGCAACCATATGCCTATCCGCGCCATCGCAACGACGGCACGTACTGGCAGCAGCTGGAACGCGATCGCCGCGACCGTGAATCCCAGTAAGGTTTCGCAGGGCGCGTTGCGTCAGAAGCCCTTCGAAAGCGAAGGCCCTTCCGGGAAACCGGAAGGGCTTTTTGATTCAGGACCCTGCGGCGTTCATCCGCGCCAGCCGGTCGAGCGCGCCCTGCAGGATGTAAGCCGCCGCCATGCGATCGACGACTTCGGCGCGCTTGGCGCGTGAAACGTCCTGTTCGATCAGCGAGCGCTGCACAAAAGCGGTCGAAAGCCGCTCGTCCCAGAAAACAGCAGGAAGCGGGATCAGCTTTCCAAGATTGTTCAGGAAGGCTTTCGTCGACTGCACGCGCGGGCCTTCGGTTCCGTCCATGTTCAGCGGAAATCCGACCACAAGCGCGGCGACTTCATGCTTTCGAACAAGCTCGATCAGGCGCGCTGCATCCTGCTGGAATTTCACGCGGCGGATGGTTTCCAGCGGCGTCGCAATCCGCCGCTCCACATCCGACAGCGCCAGCCCGATGGTCTTTGTGCCAAGGTCCACGCCGATCAGCCGCGCATGACGCTGGAGCAGCGGGCGCAATTGTTCGAGCGTCAGGATTTCGGCGGCCATGAGCGGCCCTAACATGCGAGGCTGCGAAAGTCATCGGTCCCGGGGTTCGAATCCCGTCCGATTGCGCAGGTCTTCCGTCGGATGCTATAGCCACGGCCTCATTTTCAGGAACTTGGAGCCCCCATGTCGGTCGATCAGGCCAATGTTCGCCGCATCGCGCATCTGGCGCGCATCGCCGTCAAGGACGATGAAGTGCCGCATCTGGAGCAGGAGCTCAACGCGATGCTGTCCTTTGTGGAGGAGCTAAGCGCGGTGAACGTCGATGGCGTCGAGCCGATGACGTCCGTCATCCCGATGAAGATGAAGATGCGCGAGGATGTCGTGACAGATCACGCGGGCCCGCAAGTCATCGTCCGCAACGCGCCCACCAGCGAAGACAATTTCTTCATGGTTCCGAAGGTCGTCGAGTAAGCCTCCGGCCACGCGATCACTCTCTATATAAAGAAGACCAAATGACCCATCCGACCGATCTGACGCTGGCCGATGCGCGGGAGGCGCTGAAGTCCAAGAAGATTTCCGCTGTCGAACTCACCAGGGCGCATGTCGACGCCATCGAAAAGGCGCGCGGCCTCAACGCCTATGTGGCCGAGACGCCCGAGCAGGCTTTGGCGATGGCGGCGGCTTCCGACGCGAAACTCGCCAAGGGCGAAGCCGGCCCGCTCGAAGGCATTCCGCTCGGCATCAAGGATCTCTACGCCACAAGGGGCGTCCACACGCAGGCGTGCAGTCACATCCTCGACAATTTCAAGCCGGACTACGAATCCACCGTCACCTCTCAGCTTTGGCGCGACGGAGCCGTCATGCTCGGCAAGCTGAACATGGACGAGTTCGCCATGGGTTCGTCGAATGAGACATCCTATTATGGTCCCGTCGCTTCGCCGTGGTTGCCGCCCAACTGGACGGAAGACAAGGCGCGTGCGGCGCTGAAGGGCGACAAGCGCGGCCTGCTTGTTCCGGGCGGATCGTCGGGCGGTTCCGCCTCTGCGGTTGCGGCGCGTTTGTGCCTCGGCGCAACTGCGTCCGATACTGGCGGGTCGATCCGCCAGCCTGCGGCTTTCACCGGAACAGTCGGGATCAAGCCGACCTATGGACGATGCTCCCGCTGGGGCATGGTGGCGTTCGCGTCATCGCTCGATCAGGCGGGACCCATCGCCCGCACGGTGCGCGACTGCGCCATCATGCTGCGCTCCATGGCCGGACATGATCCGAAGGACACGACCTCGGTCGATGCGCCCGTGCCCGATTACGAGAAGGCCATCGGGGCTTCCATCCGAGGCAAGAAGATCGGCATTCCGAAGGAATACCGGATAGACGGCATGCCGGCCGAGATTGATCGTCTGTGGCAGCAGGGCATCGCCTGGCTGAAGGCTGCGGGCGCGGAGATCGTCGAAATTTCCCTGCCGCACACCAAGACCGCGTTGCCGGCTTATTACATCGTCGCGCCGGCCGAAGCTTCCTCCAACCTCGCCCGTTACGACGGCGTGCGTTACGGCCTGCGCGTTCCCGGTCGCGACATCAGCGACATGTACGAGCAGACCCGCGCCAAGGGCTTCGGCAAGGAAGTGCGGCGCCGCATCATGATCGGCACTTACGTTCTCTCGGCCGGATATTACGACGCTTATTATGTGCGGGCGCAGAAGATCCGCACGCTCATCAAGCGCGATTTCGAAAACGTCTACGCGCAGGGCGTCGACGCGATCCTGACGCCCGCCACGCCCTCTGCGGCTTTCGGCATCGGCGAAAAGGGTTCGGCAGACCCGGTCGAGATGTATCTCAACGACGTCTTCACCGTGACGGTGAACATGGCAGGACTGCCGGGCATTGCGGTGCCGGCCGGTTACACTGCCGATGGTCTGCCGCTCGGCCTGCAACTGATCGGCCGGCCGTTCGAGGAGGAAAGCCTGTTCTCGATCGCCGAAGTGATCGAGCAGGCCGCCGGCCGCGTCACGCTGCCGAAGCCCTGGTGGAACTGATCGATGGGCGGCTTCTCCTTCGCCATCCTCCTGGGGTGCCTCGACGCCCTGCGCTGGCTCGCATGGGGAACCGCACTGCTCGTGGCTGCGCTCATTCTCGTGCAGCATCTTCGTCAGGACCAGAACGCCATGCCGGTCACACATGCGATGCTGGCGGGCGGTCTCCTGACAACCGGAATTGTCTGCGGGCTGGCGACGCGCATGCTGCGCGGCCGTCGCCCCGACTGAACCTTGACCTCGCTCCGGCGTCTCGCCGGACATTGACCGAACGGACAATGAGATGAACACGCACGCCAAGCCTTCCAAGCTGATCAAGGGCGCGACCGGCGACTGGGAAATCGTCGTCGGTATGGAAATCCACGCGCAGGTGTCGTCGAACTCGAAGCTCTTTTCCGGCGCCTCGACGGAATTCGGCGGCGACCCAAACGCGCATGTGTCGCTGGTGGACGCCGCCATGCCGGGCATGTTGCCGGTCATCAATCGCGAATGCGTCGCACAGGCGATCCGCACCGGCCTTGGCCTGAAGGCGCAGATCAACACGCGCTCGGTGTTCGACCGGAAGAACTATTTCTACCCCGACCTGCCGCAGGGCTATCAGATCAGCCAGTACAAGAGCCCCATCGTGGGCGAGGGCGAAGTGATCGTCGACGTGACGGCGACCGAGCAGATTACGGTGGGCGTCGAGCGTCTGCATCTGGAACAGGACGCGGGCAAGTCGCTGCACGACCAGTCGCCGACCGAGAGCTTTGTCGATCTGAACCGCTCCGGCGTCGCCCTGATGGAGATCGTGTCGCGTCCCGACATCCGCTCCGCCGACGAGGCGCGCGCCTATGTGACGAAGCTGCGCACCATCCTGCGCTACCTCGGCACGTGCGACGGCGACATGGAGAAGGGCAGCCTTCGCGCCGACGTCAACGTGTCCGTGCGCCGTCCGGGCGAACCGCTCGGAACACGCTGCGAAATCAAGAACGTGAACTCGATCCGCTTCATCGGTCAGGCTGTCGAGGTTGAAGCGCGCCGCCAGATCGGCATTCTGGAAGACGGCGGCAAGATCAATCAGGAGACGCGCCTGTTCGATCCCGGCAAGGGCGAGACGCGTTCGATGCGGTCGAAGGAAGAAGCGCACGATTACCGCTACTTCCCGGATCCCGATCTGCTGCCGCTCGAATTCGAGCAGTCCTGGGTGGACGAACTGGCCTCGCATCTGCCGGAACTTCCGGACGCCAAGAAGGCGCGTTTCATGAAGGACTACGGCCTCGCGTCCTATGACGCGGGCGTCCTGGTGATGGAGCGCGCTTCCGCCGACTATTACGAAAAGGTCGCGAAAGGACGCGACGCAAAGGCCGCCGCGAACTGGGTGATCAACGAACTGTTCGGCCGCCTCAACAAGGAAGGCAAGTCGATCGAGACCTCGCCAGTGAGCGCCGATCAGCTCGGCGGCATCGTCGATCTCATCAGCGAAGGCGTGATCAGCGGCAAGATCGCCAAGGATCTTTTCGAGATCGTCTGGAGCGAAGGCGGCGATCCGCGGGCCCTCGTCGAACAGCGCGGCATGAAGCAGGTTACCGATACCGGCGCGATCGAAGCTGCGGTGGACGCCATCATCGCCGCCAATCCGGACAAGGTCGCGCAGGCGCAGGCAAAGCCCACCATGCTCGGTTGGTTCGTCGGTCAGGTGATGAAGCAGACCGGCGGCAAGGCCAATCCGCAGGCCGTGAACGATGTGCTGAAATCCAAACTCGGCATCTGAATCTGCGAATCGCCGCGAGCTGATTCGAGCCGCGTTGCGCGATTTGCGTTTTTCGATCTGCCTCCCGAAGCAAAATTTTGCATCGGGAGGCAAATTTTTTTGTTGCTTTGAAAATTTTTTTTCAGGGTGCGTCGAAGCTGTTCGGACGTTCGTAGATGCCCATCCTGAACCTTCATTCCCGGATGATTGCAATCACCGCACGGACGCCTGAAGCGGGCCGAAGGGCGTTGCCGGCTCCAGCGCTGCGAACGTCCGGCTCTTCATGCCGATCATTCGTTGCGTTTTCAAAATACAACTATCTTGCAAATGTTTTTTGCAAACGCATGACAGTCGCAAGGTCGCAGCGATGCGGCTTCCGGAGCGCGGCCGCGCTCCTTGCGCAGCCTCTCGCATGAAGCCGCGCAGCGTCCGGCGAACCCGATGCGCCGATGCGTTACGCCTGCACGAGAGGCTCTTTCGGAAGGCGCAAAAGTGGTCTGCCGAGGCGTCAGTGGCGTCTGAAAGGGCTCAACATGCACGCGCGAGCGGCAGTGCGTATTGCAAGAGTCATTAACCACGGTATCTTAAATACGCCTGTTGTCGGCAATCTTTTATTCATCGCGCCGACACCCAACTTAGAGGGGACCTCAGATGGCGAAGGCAGTTAAGCGGAAACCGGCCAAGAAGGCCGCGAAGAAGAGCGTGAAGAAGAGCGGCGCCAAGAAGGTCGCTCGCAAGAAGGTAGCCAAGAAGGCGACGAAGAAGAAAGTCGCCAAGAAGGCCACCAAGAAGGTTGCCAAGAAGAAGGTAGCCAAGAAGGCCGTCAAGAAGGCCACCAAGAAGGCCGCCAAGAAGGCCACGAAGAAGAAGGCTGCCAAGAAGACCCGCGCACCGCGCAAGGCGAAGGCTGCCCCGGCTCCGGCTCCGGAAACCCCGTAAGCCTACCGCTTCGTCCCCGGATGGATGCGGGATCAGCACAACGCCGGTCCCGCGCTCCAGTCGGCTTCGATGAGTTTGCTGATGGCATCGGTTTCGACCATCAGTTCATTCACGAGCCACCATCTCTTGCCAGGCCGACTCCGCTTCAAGCGGGTACAGCGACCGGCAACAGGTGGTGGCTTTTTCTTTCAGGCACTTGGCTGAAAGTTCGCGCGCCTGCGGGCGTTGCTCACGGCTCTTGACGGGGAATGCACGTCCTGGCGAAGTCGCGCCAGATGATCCCGTAGGCTTCGCCGCTTTTCTTCATCTTCTGCCATTCGAGACTGCAGGCGCGAAGCTGCGCGCGCGTGGCGGGCGGACCGCTCATGTCTTCCGGACTGGCTGTCGCGCCGGGCTGTTGCTGAACAGGCGCTGCGGGGGTCTGCGCGCCTTCCGGCGCAGCAAGGGCGGGCATCTCCGCAGGGCGTCGAGGAGGCAGCGGCACATTGGCGGGCGGCGTCGCCTGCGCCTGCGCGCGCGCTGCGGGCGCCAGACGCGGAGCAGCCAACGCGAGCGCCAGAAGCCCGCCGGCCAGCACACAGGACGCACGCAATCCGGCCAGCGCCTTGCCGAAGGCGGGCCGGGAAGCGTTTGCCGATGTGTTGCGGAACATGCGGGATGTCAGGTTGCGTTCAGCAGGCCGCGCTTGCGCAGCAATGGCTCGGTGGAAGGCAGACGGCCCCTGAACGCCCGATAGGCCTCATCGGGTTCGTGCCGTCCGCCCGATGCGTAGATGTGTTCCTTCAATCGTCTGGCGACATCGGGATTGAAACAGTCGCCCGTCTCCTCGAACGCCTCGAAGGCGTCCGCGTCCAGCACCTCCGACCACAGGTAGGAGTAATAGCCGGCCGAATAGCCGTCGCCCGAGAACACATGGGTGAAATGCGGACTGCGGTGGCGCATGACGATTTCCTTCGGCATGCCGATCCGCTCCAGCGTCTCGCGCTCGAATGACGTTACGTCGATATCCGCATCCGCCCCGAGCAGATGGAAATCGAGGTCCACGATGGCCGAGGACGTATATTCCACCGTCGCAAAGCCCTGATTGAAGGCGCGCGCCGCCTGCACGCGGGCGATGAGATCGTCCGGGATGGGTTGGCCCGTTTGCGTATGGCGGGCGAACTTGCGGAGCACCTCGGGCTGCATCAGCCAGTGTTCGAACAGCTGCGATGGAAGTTCGACGAAGTCTCGCGACACGCTGGTGCCCGAGATGCGCGGATAGGTGACGTCCGACAGCATCCCGTGCAGCGCATGCCCGAATTCATGGAACAGGGTGCGGGCGTCATCGAGGCTCAGCAGGGCAGGGCGTCCGGCCTGCGGCTTCGCGAAGTTCATGACGTTCACGATGATGGGCCGCACCTCGCCGTCGAGCCGATGCTGTTCGCGGAAGTTCGACATCCACGCGCCGCTGCGCTTGGAGGGGCGGGCGTAATAGTCGCCGATGAACAGCGCCACATGTTTGCCCGAACGGTCGCGCACCTCGAACGCGCGCGCATCCGGATGGTAGAGCGTCAGCTTCTTGTTCTCGATGAATTCCAGATCGAACAGGCGGCCTGCGGTGTAAAACGCCGCCTCGATCATGCTGTCGAGGCTCAGATACGGCTTCAGTTCGGCATCGTCGATGTCGTACTGGGCCTTGCGGAGCTTCTCCGAATAGTGGCGCCAGTCGTGCGCCTCGATGTCGGCGTTCGATCCCTCGCGCCGGGCCAGCGCCTGCAGGGCGTCGCGCTCCCGGGCTGCGCGGGCGCGCGCCGGACTCCATACGGATTCAAGCAATTGACGAACGTTCTCCGGCGTCTTCGCCATCGTGTCGTCGAGCTTGAAATGCGCGAACGTCTCGTAGCCCAGCAGCCGGGCGCGCTCTGCCCGCAGACGCACGGTTTCGGCGATGATGGCGCGATTGTCCGTCTCGCCGCCATTTTCACCACGCTTTGTCCAGGCTTCGAAGGCCGTCTTGCGCAGGTCTCGCCGCGCCGAAAATTGCAGGAACGGCTCGACGCTTGAGCGCGAGAGAGTCACCAGATGGCCGCCTTCCTTGCTGCGGTCGGCGGCGGCGCGCGCCGCATCGGCCCGCATGGCCTCGGACATTCCCGCCATGTCGTCGTCCGTTGCGAGCGGCAGCGTCCACGAGGATTCGTCCGCCAGAACATTCTGGGAGAACTTTGTTCCGAGCGTCGCAAGCCGTTCCACGATGGCGGCCAGGCGCTTCTTGTCGTCTTCGTTCAGTTTTGCGCCCGAGCGCACGAAGCCGCGATGTGTGAGTTCGAGGACCCGCATCTGCTCGTCGTCGAGGCGCTGTTCGGCGCGGTCCCGCCAAAGAAGGTCCACGCGGGCGAACAGCGCCGGATTCATGTAAATCGAACTGTAGTGACGCGCCAGGATGGGCGACATGTCGCGTTCGATCGCCTGAAGCTCCGGACTCGTGTTCGAGCCAGCGAGGTTCCAGAAGACGCGACCGACACGTCTGAGGTCGCGTCCGGCGCGCTCCAGGGCCTCGATCGTATTCTGAAAGGTCGGCGGCACCGGATTGTTGGCGATCGCGTCGATCTCCGCCAGATGCGCCGCGATTCCGCGATCGAAGGCCGGGCGGTAATGCTCCGGCGTGATTTCGTCGAAAGGCGGCAGCCCGAAGGGCCGCGTGGAATCCTGCGAAAAGGGATCTTTGTTCGACAAAACGGCCTCGCGGGTTCGTGACAGCGCCGGTAGGAAACCGGCCACAGTGCGATATTGTTCTCCATATAGGATGATTGCGCCGAGAATCGAAGGCGCGACGGCCAGAAGGGGATTGCGATGAATCTGCGTTCGGGAACCGTTCTGTGTCTGGCGCTCCTCGCGCCGTGTGCATCGCACGCGCAGAAGGCTGACGCCGTTCGCAGCGGCGAGAGCGCTTACGGCGATTGGCGCGCAGACGCACCCGGCGTCATGCGTCACATCCGGCCGCAGGATATGCCGCGCCCGGGCGCAACAGCCGCAGCCGCCAGCGGCGCGCGTTTCGTAGCCTCTGCCGACAGAAGCCTGAAAGTTCCGCCGGGCTTTTCCGCAACGCTCCTGACCGGCAAGGTTCCGGGCGCGCGCACCGTGCGGGTCGCCCCGAATGGCGATATTTTCACTGCGCAAAGCGAGGGCGGCCGCGTAACGGTCCTGCGCCTGTCAAAGGATCGCAGCAAGGTCGAGCGGACTGAAACCTTCGCATCGCAATTGTCCCTTCCGTACGGCATCGCCTTCTATCCGCCCGGTCCCAACCCCCAGTGGGTCTATGTCGGGGAGCCGACCCGCGTTGTGCGCTTCGCGTACAAGGTCGGCGATATGAAAGCATCTGCGGCGCCGCAGGTGGCGGCGTCCGGCGTTCCCGGCGGCGGGCACTGGACGCGAGACGTCGCTTTCTCGCCCGACGGAAAGACCATGTATGTGGCCGTCGGCTCTCAATCCAATGTCGCAGAAGGCATGGGGCGGACCACCGACATTGCGCAGTTCGAGAAGACGCATGGCGTCGGCGCAAGCTGGGGTTCCGAAGAATGGCGCGCCAGCGTGCTGGCCTTCGATCCTGACGGAAAGAACCGTCGCGTCTTCGCCAGCGGCATCCGCAATTGCGCGGGTCTGGCCGTGCAGCCCGGCACCGGCGTGCCCTTTTGCGCCACGAACGAACGCGACAATCTCGGCGACAACCTTCCGCCCGACTACGTGACGAGCGTCAAGCAGGGCGGATTCTACGGCTGGCCCTGGTATTACATCGGCGGCAATCAGGACCCGCGTCACGCGGGCGCGCGACCTGATCTCAAGGACGAGGTCATCGTACCCGATGTGCTGTTCCAGCCGCATTCGGCGCCACTCAATCTCGCGTTCAATCCGGGTGGAAACTTTCCGGATGCCTGGAAGGGCGATGCTTTCGTGGCGATGCACGGATCATGGAATCGCGGCCAGAGAACGGGTTACAAGGTCGTGCGTCTGCCGTTCCGCGACGGAAAGCCGACGGGGGAATATGAGGATTTCGTCACAGGTTTCGTTCTTGGAGATCGCGATGTCTGGGGCCGCCCGGTCGGCGTCGCATTTCTGGACGACGGGTCGCTCATCTTCAGCGATGACGACGGCGGAACGATCTGGCGCGTCGCCCGAAGGTGAACCGGTTCTTGCATGGGAACGCCGCGGGCTTGGCGGCCATGCATTCTGCATTCTTGACGTGACCGCCCCGACCCAATAGGTCGCGAGGATCATGACGGATCGGCCAGCGGAACCAGCCACGAAAGCGTGGCGCTTTTTCAAGCGCGCCGAAATTCCAGCCGACGCTCCGGTCACCAAGCGCGAGATCAACGTCGTCTATGCGGGCTTCATGGTCGTCATGGCGCTCGCCGCCATGGACCAGAGCGTCGTGGCGACCGCGCTCCCGCGCATCGTCAGCGATCTCGGCGGCGTCGCTTACCTGTCGTGGGTCGTGACCGCCTATGTGCTGGCTTCGACCAGCGTGATGCCGCTTTACGGAAAGCTCAGCGATCTCTACGGGCGCAGGCCGCTTGTCTACGCGGCCGTGTCGATTTTCCTCATCGGCTCACTGCTGAGCGCGACCGCGACGTCGATGACGCAACTCATCATCTACCGCGTCATTCAGGGGTTGGGGGCGGGCGGCCTCATGCCGCTGTCGCAGATCATCATCGGCGATCTCGTGCCGCCGCGCGAACGCGGTCAGTATCAGGGCAATATCGGAATTGTCTTCGCCGCCGCAACGCTTGGCGGGCCGGCCCTCGGCGGGATCATCACCGATGCGCTGTCGTGGCACTGGATCTTCCTGGTCAATCTGCCCATCGGGATCGTGGCGTTGATCATGATCGGCCTGACCATGCGGCGCGCCCACAAGGTGACGAAGCGCGAAATCGATTATTCGGGCGCGGCGCTGCTGACGCTTGCCACATGCGGACTTCTGCTCGTGCTGGGCCTTGGCGGGCGCACATTCGAGTGGCTGTCGCCCGAATTGCTGACGCTGGCGGCCGCAACTCTCGGCATAGTGGGGCTGTTCATCTGGCGCGAAAGGCGCGCGGCCGAGCCGATCATGCCCATGTGGCTGTTCAAGAACAGGGTTTTCGCCATTGCGATCGTGGTGATCTGCCTCACCTTCATGAGTTCGCAGGGCGTCAGCGTCTATCTGCCGATGTTCTTTCAGTTCGCCTACGGGGTGAAACTGGCCAATTCAGGATGGCTTACGGCCCCGATGGTCTTCGGGCTGGTCATTTCAGCGCGGCTCAACGGGCGCTTCGTTTTCAGGACCGGCAAGTACAAGAAGGCCCAGATCCTCGGACTGGTCTGCTCGATCTTCGTGTTCGCCGGCCTGACCCTGAGCGCCGTCACAGGCGCGCCGATCTGGGTGATCGAGATCTTCGTCGCGGGCGTCGGCCTTTGCTTCGGCCTCGTCAATCCGAACATGGTCGTGGCGGTGCAAAACTCCGTCGATCCTAGGCACATGGGCGCTTCCACCGCTGCGACCAGCTATTTCCGGTCGCTCGGCGGTGTGACGGGCGTCGCCGCCTGCGGGGCCATCTTCACCGGGCAGCTTGCCGCACAACTTACCGCCATCCAGTTGCCGGATGGAACGAACGGCGCGGAACTCCTCAAGGGCGGGATCGTTCAGGTGATGGCGCTGCCGCCTGCGGCCCTCGAGACGGTCGCGGCGATCTACCGCCATTCCATCGCCTCGGCTTTCGGCCTGGGGATCATCACAACCTTCCTGGCGCTGCTTGCGGCGCTGCGTTTGCCCGAACTGGCGCTCAAAACAAAACCGGGCGTCGCGGCTGAAAAATGAATGAAACTGACTTGTCGCAAAGCGTGGCGCTTCCAACATAGGGATACGTCACGGGTGCGTCGCAATGACTCGCTCTTTTCCGGTTCCGGCCGGGGAGGAATCAACTAGAAGGCATGTCAGAAGAGCGATAGTGCGTTGCACAAAGCGTATTGCTGCGACGCGCAAAATAGTTTAGTCTGGAACCAGAATATGAAACAGGATCGCAGCGAGGCTCAGATGGGCTCCTTTCAAAAGCAGACAGGCTCCAAGGCGAAGAAGAAGGATCTTCCGCCGGTTCGGGTGAAATATCTCCCGCCGACTCTGGAAGAGGCGATTTTTGCCGCCCAGGGTCTGGCCGACGACATCGAATCGCAGGCGCAGATCGCCTCCGACCTGATGAACGTTCCGGCTGCCGAGATCCTCGTCATGCTCGAGGAGCAGAAGGCCCTCGAAGCCAAGCGCAATGCGTCCGGCCGCCTCTCGCTCAAGTCGCCGAAGATCAATCAGGTGTTTGTCTCGCAGCGCTCCGGCCTGGAACGCGCTGTCGTGGTCGAGCGCCGTCCCTCGCGCTTCCGCCAGCCGGTCCTCAACCTGCCGATGCGCTGAATTTTCAGCGGTTTTTCCGCCGAAGCGCCCGGCTGCTCAATGCAGTCTGGGCGCTTTTGCCATTTGCGACCGGTCTCCGGAAATGATCCGGACTTCGACCTTCTTGCCGTCGCGCACCACCAGGAGCGGCACCTCGACGCCAGCCTTCCCGAGGGACCATATCCGGCGGTAGAAGCCGCCCAGATCCTGCACATGCTCTCCGGCGACGCCGATGATGAGGTCGCCGCGCTGCAACCCCGCCGCCCGGGCCGGGCCGTGCTTGGCGCGGCCGATGACCACCAGATTGCCATCAATCTCGGCCGCATGGGCCCCGATCCACGGCCGGGCAGGGCGGTTGGGCCGCCCGTGCATCCGCAGGTCCTTGATGACGGGCTTCAGCAGGTCGGTCGGGACAAACATGTTGATAGGCTCGGCCTCCGCGCCCTCGCGCGCCCGTTCGAGCTGGAGAGAGCCGATCCCCACAAGGTCGCCGCCTGCCCCGAGCAGCGCCGTTCCGCCCCAGTTGGGATGGGACGGCGCCGTGAAGATCGCGTCCTCGACCAGATATTCCCAATAGCCGGCAAATTCCTGCCGGCCTGTCACTTCCGCCGCCACGGAACGCCGCCGCCCGCCCGCACCGGCGACGACCACGGCGTCGCCGATCCGGATGGCGGAGGAATCGCCGAATTCAAGCGCCGGAACCTTCACCTGCCCGAGCGTCTGCACGATCGCAAAGCCTGTTTCGTGGTCGTAGCCCAGCACCGTGCCCTGCTGCACCGAGCCGTCGGAAAAACGCAGCCAGATCGTGTCCGCCTCGTTGATCAGGTAGCCGATGGTCAGCACCTGACCGTTGCCGATGTGAACCGCGTTGCCCTGTCGCTCCGTCCCCAGCGTTTCGGCGGAAAATGCCTCCGGCGGAACGGTAGAGCGCAGGGCCACCATCGCCCCGAGCGCCTGTTCCAGATCGTAATCGTAATTCTCGGGCTTGGGTTGCGCAGCCTTCGGCGCTTGCCAGTCGGGCGTGGAAGACATTCGGAACTCCCTGTCCGGTCAATATCGTTCGCCCTGCGCGCGGCGGCAAGTCCGGCCATGGCGTTTGCATCTGCGGTGGGTTCGCCCTAAAGCGGGCGCAACCACGGAGGAAATGCGTGCTGGGCGGTTTGCTGTCGCTGTTGGCGGCCTTGACGTTTGCGTTGAACAACGCTTTTGCGCGGCGCGGCGTTCTGACCGGAAGCGTCATGCAGGCGCTGGCTGTCTCGGTGCCCTTCGGCGTGCCCTTCCTGTTCGTCGCCACGTGGATTTGCGGCGGACTGCCGGCCATTGCGGGCTTCTCGACAGCCTCGCTCCTGTGGCTGGCGGCGGCGGGCATCGTGCACTTCTGCATGGGCCGCTACTGCAATTACAGGGCGACAAAGGCCATCGGGGCGAACCTCGTGGGGCCCCTGCAGGATCTCAACATCATCTATTCACTGGCGATGGCGGTCCTGATCCTCGGCGAAAAGATCACCGTGCTGAAGGTGATCGGTTTCGTGCTTGTGATGTTCGGCCCGGTCATCGTGCTCAACAAGCCCGGCAAACCGAAAAAGCAGGAGGCGAAGAAATCGACCTTCACGCCCGTCTATGCGGAAGGCTACCTGTTCGGCTTCCTTTCTGGCGTCTGCTACGGTACCAGCCCCATTCTGGTCCGCCAGGGTCTGCTGACGAGCGATATCGGCGCAAGCGTGGCCGGAAGTTTCGTGTCCTATTGCGCCGCGACGGCAGTCGTCGTCCTGGCGATGTTCATTCCCGGGAATGCGAAGGATGTGCGAAAGCTTCAATGGAGCACGGCGCGCTGGTTCGCCGTGGCGGGGCTATTTGTCGCGATCTCCCAGATGGTGCGCTACATGGCTCTGGCGGTGGCGCCGGTGACGGTGGTGCAGCCGATTTCGCGATTAAGCTCGATTTTCCGCATTTATTTCGGCTGGATGCTGAACCGCGAGCACGAGGTGTTCTCGCCAAAGGTCGTCGTCGGAACCGTTGTGTCACTCTGCGGCGCGCTGGTGCTTTCGCTGGATGCTGGTTACGTTGAAAGCCTGCGCGACTGGCCGCAATGGTTGGTCGGGGCACTGCAATGGCGGTGGCCCTGAGCGGAACGAAGCGGGAGGCGAAAAGCATGCCCGGCGGAGTGCGGTTTTCGCAGAATAGGTCCAACTGGATCGTCGCTACTACATTCCTGCGCTTCAGCGGGCGTTTCTGGTGGGGCCCGCTGGCGCGTCAGGCCTGGGGACTCAGCATCTCGATCGTCGTCGTCACGCTCGTGATGGTCGCCGGCACGGTCGCGATCAACAGATGGATGGCGGTGTTCTTCAACTCGATCGAGGCGAGGGACTCGGATTCGATCTGGACGGGCCTGCAATCCATCGCGGTTTACGGTCTGGTCGTGGCTGTCTGCGCGGGCCTGTGGAACTGGATTCGCCAGCGCCTGCAGATTGCCTGGCGCGAGTGCCTGACGCGCGAATTGCTGGCCCGATGGACAGCGGTCGGCAACCACCACATGATCATCGTCCCGTGGGGAAATGTCGATTCTCCCGAGTTCCGCATCACCGAGGACGTGCGCGCCTGCATCGACCCTCTGGTCGATTTCGCCACCAGCCTCGTCTATTGCATCGTGACGGCGGTTGCTTTCGTGTCGATCCTCTGGACGGTCGGCGGCAGCATCACGCTCGGCGAAAGCTTCGAAATCCCCGGCTACATGGTCTGGCTCGCGGTGCTTTATGCCTTCGTGGCGTCGGGGCTTGTGACGCTGATCGGACGCCCGCTCATTCGCTCCAATGAGCGCAAGAACGCCATGGAGGCCGCCTTGCGCGGCGATCTCGTGCTGCTGTCCGAACATTCCGACAGGGGCATGATCGCCGATACGGTGCAGGATTCGAAGTCGGCGGCGCGCGACCTCGCAGGTCTTTTCGCCAGATGGCGGGCGGTGGCGCTACATCAGAGCAAGGTCGCCGGCATCGTCAGCGCCAACAATACCTTCATGCCCATCGTACCGCTGCTGGCGGGCGCCCCGAAATTTCTGGCCGGCACGATGACGCTCGGTGCGCTGGTGCAGCTAGGCGCAGCCTTCACCCAGACTCAGCTCGCCTTCAACTGGCTGTTCGACAATTACATCCGCATCGCCGAATGGCTGGCGAGCGCCGTGCGCGTGGTGGTTCTGCTGGAAGGACTTGCCGAAGAGGCGGGCGTGGGGGTCAAGACCTCCACGGCAGCCTCGTCCTTCGAGACGACGCCTTTGGCGTCTCCTCAGGATGAGGCCTTTTTGTAGGGCTGAAACATCTTCCCTCATGCTGAGGAGCTGCAGAGCGGCGTCTCGAAGCACGAGGGAAGATTTCGAGCTTAGCGCCTCAATACTTCGCCTTGAGACTCTCCGCGAAAGCGCTCTGCCACGGCTGATCGCCATTGATGATGTCGTCATAGGCGCGCGCGTTGCAGTGTTTCGCCGGGTCCGCGCCTTTCGGAGTTTCGCCGCGCGCAACCTGCTGGGTGGCTTCCAGCAGCAGACGGCGCATCGCCACGATGGCGCGGTCTGACGTGCCCAGAAACTCCTTCGAGCGATCCACGATGGGGCCCATGCCTTCCTGCAGGGCCATGTCCTGCGTGTTGACGCCCGTGATGCCCGTGAATGTGCGGTTCTTCTGCTCTTCCCGGTCGATCATGTAATCGTTCGAGAGGTTGCGCTTCAGCTTGAACGTGCCCGGAATGAGATCGTCCTCGCCGCGCCCGGACGCCTTCTCGTATTTCAGCGCGAACTCGCGCGTCAGCGGAATATCCGGCGTGTAGGAATACATGAAGTTGTAGATGTTGGTGTTCTGGTCGTCGATCGGCACCCAGAGATGGCCGTCGTACTTCGGGATCTCCGGCCGCTTGCCCGCATAACCCAGCACATTGCTGCGGATTTGCTGGAACGGCATGATGTACTGATAGACGCGCACATAGCGACTGTCCGGTCCGCTGCGGCGCGTTGAGACGTAGTAATAGCCGTAGTCGGTCATCTCGACATCGATCTGCGGCGCGCCATCCTTCGCGCCCAGCCAGTTCTTGTCCTGCATGTTGTTGCGATGCAGGAAGGACACATGCGCAGTGTCGAGGCCGCCTTCGAGGCCTTGCAGATAATTGCAATGTTCGTGCGTCTTAGACACGTAGCGATGCGTTTCGGGCGCGCGCAGCCATTCGAAGTCCGGCGGCTCGGGCATCTTGTCGCGCGGGCCCAGATAGGCCCAGACGATGCCGCCTTTCTCGAAGGTCGGGTAGGACTTGATCTTCACTTTCGCCTGCAGCGGCGTCCCGGCGGGCTCCGATGGCATATCCACACAGTCGCCGTTCACGTCGAACTTCCAGCCGTGATAGACGCAGCGCAATCCGCATTCCTCGTTGCGGCCGAAGAACATCGGCGCGCGGCGATGCGGGCAATAGGCGTCGACGAGTCCGACCCGTCCGGTCGTATCGCGGAAGGCGATCAGGTCTTCGCCCAGCAGCCGCACCCGCACGGGCGCGCCGTCGTTTTCCGGCGCTTCTGTCGAGAGCAGGGCGGGCTGCCAGTAACGGCGGAACAATTCGCCGGCGGGCGTTCCCGGGCCGACGCGGACGAGGCGTTCATTGTCTTCAGGTTTCAGCATGTTTCTTCCCTGTGCTGCCGGTCAGCGGCTCTGCACCTTGTTGAACAGGCGATAGACTTCTTCCATGACGGGCGTACCGGAGTCGGTCGCAACGCTCACGAATTGATCGAGACGAGTATAATCGGGAACCGAGTCCATGTGCTTGGGGTCCGGCGCGACATCGGCGCGCAGGCTCACGGCGCCCGACTGGTTGGTTTTGGCCCAGTTCTGCACATAGCTCTCCTGGCCTTCCCGGCTCAGCAGCCAGTTGATCCAGACTTTCGTGGCGGCCTTGTTCGGCGCGTTCTTCAGCACTGCGACGCCGCGCGCCAGCACATAGTTGAACTGCTTGATGCGTGCGACATCCTTGCAGCCCCCCGCGTTCCAGCACTGGTACACAGCCTCCGGATTGCCCCCGAAGCCGATGGCCGCGTCTGCGCGCGTCACGGAATCGGTGACCTGCCGTGTGATGTTCATGAAGGTTGGCTGCATTTTCGTCATTAACGTTTCGACGAAGTCAGAGCCCTTTAGCTTGAGCAGCGCCGCCAGGGCGTTCGAGCCGCCGTTGGGGCGTCGCGGGTCTTCGATGACGATCTTGCCGACGATGCGCGGATCGAGCAGCGAGTCGGCATTTTCCAGCTTGTAGCCCTTCACCGCAGCCGCATTCCAGAAGCCGGTGCCCTCGTAATAATAGGAGTGCACCAGAATGAACGGCCCGCGCTCCGACGTATAAAGCATGTCGGGCCGCTGCCAGTTCTTCGGCTCCTTCACCTCGGGCAGGATCAGATAGTCGGTGATCTTGTCGAAACCGTCAGCGGGCAGGACGATATTGTTCATGTTGGACGTCGAAGCCCACCACGAATCCCAGTTGTAGATCTTGTTTTTCTGCTCGGTGACGATGCGGGGCGCCATGCTGGACGGCGTCGAGGCAGTTACATTTACCTTGATGTCGGGGAACTTCTTCTGGAAGTCCCGCGCAACGGCTTCATGGGCCTCGTAGCTGTGAACGGCCAGATTGAGGTTCTGGCCTTTCGATTGCGCGAGCGCGTCCGCCCATTCCTTCTGCCAGTCCTGCGCGACCGCAGCCGATGTGCACAGGCTGATCGCAAGAGCCAGTGCAGCCGTTCCCGAATGAACCTTCATGTATCCCTCCCTGACGGCCGTTACTTCTTGTCGTTGATCTCTTTATAGATGCGCGCCACGAGATTCATGGACTCGGTGCCGGCGTCCGTCGAGGGCCGGAAAAGATCCTGCATGTTGGCGTAATCCGGCGCGCTGTCGCGGTGATGCGGGTCGGGTTCCACGTCCTTGCGCATGCTCACAGCGCCGGTTTCGTTCGTCTTGGCCCAGAGCTGCACATAGGTCTGCTGGCCTTCCTTGCTCAGGAGCCAGTTGATCCAGATTTTCGTGGCGTCCTTGTTGGGAGCGTTCTTCATCACCGCAACGCCGCGCCCCAGCAGATAGGGCTTGATCGGCAGGCGGACGATGTCCTTGCAGCCGCCCGCCTTCCAGCACTGGGCGATGAATTCCGGGCTGCCGCCGATCATGACCGCTGCATCGCCGCGCATCAGCGTATCGGCCAGCTGGCGCTGGTTGGCGATGTAGGTGGGGTTCATGTCCCCGAGAAGCTTGCGCATGTAGCCTTCGCCCTTGGCTTTGGCGAGGCTCGACAGCACATAGGTCCCTGCATTGGGTCGCGTGGCGTCTTCAGTGGCGATGAGGCCCTTCAGCTTCGGATTGAGAAGATCATCCTCGCTTTTCATCTCGAAATTCTTGACGACGCCCTTGTTGAAGAAGGCGGTGCCCTCCGCATATTGCGACGCCATGAAGATGAACGGTCCCTTGTCGGACGTGTACATCATGTCCGGGCGGCGCCAGTTTTCCGGGTCCTTCACCTCGGGCAGGATGAAATAGTCGGTGATCTTGTCGAAACCGTTCAGCGGCAGGACGATGTTGTTCATGTTGGCCGTCGAGGCCCACCACGAATCCCAGGCGAAGACGCCGTTGCGCTGCTCGGTGACGACGCGCGGCGCGAAGGTGGAGGGCGTTGACGCCGTCACATTCACCTTGATGTCCGGAAATTTCTTCTGGAACTCGCGCGCGACCGCTTCATGGGCCTCGTAGGAATGCACGGCCAGATTGAGCGGCTGGCCCTTGGCCCGTGCCAGCGTATCGGCCCATTCCTTCTGCCAGTCCTGCGCAGCGGCGGGGGCGGCCGCGATGGCGAATGCAAGGCCGAAACTGGCCGCGACGGAACGGTATCTCATGCTCTTCCTCCGGATGGTTCATTCTCGGTTGGTCCACAGATAGCGGATACTGCCATGTCCCCACAACCCGGCCGGAACGGGCCGTTGTGCCGCAGGCTATTGAACCTATAGTAAAGAGATGGCTGGCCGGAACGCCCGCCGAAGCGCTACGTTTCGGAAAGCTTCAGTCCCATCGGAGTGAACCTGCGGATGAAATTCAGGCGCGATTGGGTGTCCATGATGCTGATCGCCGTGGCGGCGGCGATCGTCATCGCGGGCGGACTGCTTTTTTTTTACAAGCCGCGCAGCCTGACGCTCGCGGTCGCCGGGCCCCAGAGCACGGACGACGCGCAACTGATTGCAGGTCTGGCGCGCGGGCTCGTATCCGAGGATGCGCCGTTCCGGTTCCGCGCCACGCTCGTCAATTCGCCCGGCGAGGCCGGCGCCATGCTTGAGCGCGGCGACGTCGACATGGCGGTCGTCCGCAACGACCAGCCGCTTCCGAAAAACGGTCAGGCGCTCGCCATCCTGCATCGCAATCCGATCGTCATTGTCACGCTTGAGGGGAGTGGCGTGAAGAAGCTGACCGATCTCGTCGGCAAGTCGATCGCCGCAGTCGGGCGCAACGACCTCAACCGCGAGCTGCTTGGCGAGATTCTTCCCTATTACAATGTGAAAAAGACCGACGTGACCGTGGTGGCCGTTCCGCCGACCGATGTGGCGGATGCTCTGGCGACGCGCGCGATTGCGGCCGTGCTCATTGCCGGTCCGATCACCGGCCGGGCCACCACGGAAGTCATCGCCCAATTGTCGCGCGACCATGCGGGCGAACTCGTCTTCATTCCGTTCGACAATGCCGACGCCATTGCCCGCCGCGCCCCGCATTTCGAGGCCGTCGAGATCGGCGTCGGCTCGTTCGGCGGCAATCCGCCGCGCCCCGCGAAGGCCTTCTCGACATTGCAATTCACGACCTTTCTCCTCGCCGGGTCCAGCATGCATGATCGTCTGGCCGGCGAGATCGCCCGGAACATCTTCTATCTGCGGCCGGGCCTCGCCATGTCGCTTCCAGCCGCCAACCGGATTGAGGCGCCGGAAACCGAAAAGGACGCCATCGTCCCCGTACACCCGGGCGCCGCCGCCTATTTCGACGGTGAAGAAGAGAGCATGTTCGATCAGCTTTCGGACTGGTTCTATCTTGCCCTTTTCGGCGGGGGCGTTCTTGCGTCGGCTCTTGCGAGCCTGCGGCGGTTCGCGGCGCCGGCTGGCGGCGTTCGCGACGAGGAACTGTTTCGCAAGCTCCGCGCGATCATCGAGAAGGTGAAGACCGTCCAGTCGGAAGAAGAACTGGCCGCATGCGAACTCGAACTGAACGAGATCTTCGTGGTCGTTCTCAGCAAGGCGGAACGCAACACGCTGGAGGATGCCCAGCTCGGCGCCCTGTCCATTTCGATCGATCACCTGCGGCGCATCATCGACACGCGCCGCGCCTCATGGGCGCAGGGCGGGAAGCCTGCCGGGGAGACGATGAGATCCGAGCGCCTTGCCGCAAACCCGCCGCTTGGATAGCTTCCGGTCGTCGCGCGAGGCGGATCGACGCGCTGCCAAGGGGAACCGGACTCCGACATGCAGGCGCTTTACGGCCAGTTGCTGCTGGGCCTCATCAACGGCGCGTTCTATGCGCTTCTGAGCCTCGGGCTGGCCGTCATTTTCGGAATGCTCAACGTTGTGAACTTCGCTCACGGCGCCTTCTACATGATGGGCGCATTCGGGGCGTGGTTCCTCCTCGACCGGTTCGGCATCGGATACTGGGGCGCGCTTGTTCTGGCGCCCGTTGCGCTCGCCTTGGTCGGCATGGCGTTTGAACGGACCTTGCTGCGCTTGCTGGCGGGGCTTGACCATCTCTACGGCATGTTGCTGACCTTCGGTTTTGCGCTTGCGCTGCAGGGTCTTTTTCAGATCAGCTTCGGATCGGCCGGCATTCCCTATCCGGTGCCGGAGGCGCTGCAGGGCGGACGCAATCTGGGCTTCATGTTTCTTCCCAATTATCGCGCCTGGGTGATCCTCTTCTCGCTGATCGTCTGCCTCCTGACGTGGTTTGCGATCGAACGCACGCGGCTGGGCGCCTATCTGCGCGCCGCAACTGAAAATCCGGCCCTGCTGAAAGCCTTCGGGGTCAATGTCCGGCTGATGGTGACCTTGACCTATGGTTTCGGGGTCGGCCTCGCAGCGCTAGCCGGCGTTCTGGCCGCGCCGATCAGTCAGGTTCGGCCGCTCATGGGGGCGGACTTCATCATTGTCGTCTTTGCGGTCGTGGTGATCGGCGGAATGGGCTCGATCATGGGCTCCGTCGTGACCGGATTTTTGCTTGGCGTCGTCGAGGGACTGACGAAATATTTCTATCCCGAGGCGTCCAGCACGGTCATCTTTGTCGTGATGGTTCTGGTTCTGGCGCTGCGCCCCAACGGCTTTTTCGGCAAGGCGGCGCGATGACAGCCGGAGACCGGTCGAGCGCATTTGCCGGGATCGCCTGCGTGGCGATGGTCCTTGCCGTCGCGCCCTGGACCGGGCTCGTCTATCCGTTCTTCATTATGCAGGCGATGTGCTTTGCGATCTTCGCAAGCGCGTTCAACCTGCTGGCGGGATTTGGCGGCTTGCTGCCGTTCGGGCAGGCCATGTTCCTCGGCACCGGCGGCTATGTCTGCGCGCATGTCGCGAAGATGTGGGGCCTCCCGCCCGAAGCCGCAATTTTACTCGGCGTCGCGGCCGCTGCGGCGCTCGGCGCGGCTTCCGGGGCAATCGCCATCCGTCGGCAGGGCATCTACTTCTCGATGACCACGCTGGCTCTGGCCCAGATGGTCTATTTCTTCTATCTGCAGGCGCCCTTCACGCGGGGCGAGGACGGCATCCAGTCCGTCCCGCGCGGAATGCTGCTGGGTCTTCTGGATCTGCGAAGCGACACGACGCTCTACTATGTTGTGCTGGCGATCTTCGTCTTCGCCTTGCTGGCCGTTCATCGCATCGTCCATTCGCCATTCGGGGCGGTGTTGCGGGCAATCAGGGAGAATGAGCCGCGCGCCATGTCGCTGGGCTACCGTCCTGACGATCACAAGCTCATCGTTTTCATCCTGTCCGCCGCGCTGTGCGGACTTGCTGGCGCGATCAAGGCGATCGTCAGCCAGAACGCGACGCTGACGGACGTTCATTGGTCCATGTCGGGCGAGGTCATCCTGATGGCCTTGCTGGGCGGCATGGGCACCATGCTGGGGCCGGTTCTGGGAGCCTTCATGCTGGTCGCCATGCAGCAATATCTGGCGCAATTCGGCCAGTGGGTGACGGTGCTGCACGGGATCATCTTCATGATCTGCGTTCTGGTTTTCCGGCGCGGCATCGTCGGAGAAATTGCCTGGCGGCTGAAGCGTGCACTTTAGCCATTGTGCTTACCGGACCTTCACCACATTCGCCGACGCAGCTTTGCGATTGCGCGCGGTCATGGAACCGTTACGCAGGACTGATAGGCAACAAGCAGTCTTTGCAGGGCCGGGAAGCGCCGCGTGTCGACTTACAGGTTCAGGATCATTTCAACGGAACGCGCCGTGCTGGCCGAGCATGACCGCCATCTGGCGGACATGCCGGCGGTCTGGTGCGAGTTGGTCCTGCTCTCGTGGCGTGTGCCCGAGGCCGGGGCCCATATCGAGGTCAGCGACGAAGCGGGCGAGATGATCATCAGGGTCGGCATCGCGACCGCGCGCGCGACTGCCGCCCGGACGGGAGCCGCAGCCTGACGCCTTGCGCAGGTGCGGCCCTCGAAGAGATCAGGCCTGCAGAACCGTGACGGTCGTGCCGAGCGGCACACGGTTGTAGAGGTCGATGATGTCGTGGTTGACCAGACGGATGCAGCCGCTGGAAACCGCCGTGCCGATGGTTTCGGGCTCCGTCGTTCCGTGCAGCCGGAAGAACGTGTCCTGGCCGCCGCGATAGAGATAGAGCGCGCGCGCGCCGAGCGGATTCTCGATGCCGCCCGGCATGCCGCCCGCATAGGCCGCATAGCGCGGAATGGCGCGAATCATGCTGGCTGTCGGCGTCCAGTGCGGCCATTCTGCCTTGCGTCCGATGGTGGCCGAGCCCCGGAAATTGAGTGCCTCGCTGCGTCCCACGCCTACCGCGTAACGGATCGCGCGGCCACCGCCCTGCACCAGATAAAGCCGGCGCTCGGGAATGCTGACGACGATCGAGCCGGGCTTTTAGGGCTTGTTGAATGCAACTTCCTGACGGTTCAGCGACGGATCGCGCTCCGGCAGGGCAGGAATGACCTGCGACCGGTCTGTGATCTGCTCGTAGGAGCCGTAGCCGCCGGGGGCGTTGCAACCGGCCGGGGTGAGCATGAGGCCCGCCAGCACGAGGCGGCGGGACGGGGAGTTGAGTAGCGAATCACCACTGTTTCGAGAATCGATGCTCATGGTCGATGTCAGCCGCCAAATCAGTGAGGGAAATGTAACGATTCGTAATGTCATTGCCCGGGCTGGGCCGCAAGACTTTTTCAACCAAACATGGGTGATGACCGACCCTGCCGGATCACAACTCCGCGCAGCGTTGCCCGAATGCTTCACTGCCGAACCGCCCGAAGACGGGCGGGCGGCGGCGGCCCCGGCGATGGACCGGCCGGGCGAGCGCGGCCGGCTTGACTCGCTCGCAAACCCTTGCGGTTGGACGATGCGCCCGGCTTGGCTCTGCTTTGCTGCAATCGCCGCAAGATCGGTTGCAAATGAAGCGTAAGCAAGTTGCATACAAACTTAACCATCGACAGGCATGATCTGCCGTAACGGCAGTAAACCTTACCGTTTCGTTAAAAGTTGCTGCGGTTGTGTCGCCCGCAAGGGTTGTTCGTTGCGTATGATTTTGTTCATGCTGGATCATTTCTCGCTTTCCGCGACTGCCGCGCGTTGCGCGATTGCCCTGACAGCCGTTGCGGCAAGCACGTTGATGGCCACCGCCCAGACCGAGCCTTCCTTTTCGACCATCGAAAATTCCGCCATCGAGTCCTTGTCGGCCCGGAGCCTGACGCGCTCGATTCCCTTGCGCGAGATCGGCCTGAACGACGGTGCGCGTCTGCAGGGACTGGGCGCCTCTCGGGAATTCTATTTCCCGCTGCCGCGCGGCCTCAAATACAAGGCGTCGCTCGTCCTCACCTATGAAACCGCAACTTCGCTGGAAAGCCGCCGCAGCATCGAAGTCCTGTCGGGCGAGCGCAGCATCCTGCTGAAGCAGCTTTCGGCGACGCCGGAGCGCCAGACGATCCGGCTTCCGCTCGAGGGGCTCGATACGTCGAGCGGCTTCGCCAAGATCAGCGTCCGCTATGGGCATGTCCTTCCGGACAATCGCTGCGTCGACATCCGCTTTGCAGGCGATCATCTGACGATCATGCCGGAAACGTCGCTCGAACTCGCGTTCGACAAATCGGCGATCGAGAGCGTCGCCTCGGCCCTGACATTGATGCCGCGCGACGTCACCGTCTATCTGCCCGGCCGCGAACTCGACAGCCGCGAATTCGCCGCCGCGCTCGAAGCCGCCCGCGCCCTGCGCGAATCCGGTCGCCGCGTGAAATTCGACACCATGCCGGGCGCCGACGCGACTGCGAAATTCAGCAACGGCAACATGCTTCCCTCCGCCGCAACGCTTGCCTTCATGCCGCGCGGCCAGGTTCCTTTCGCCACGCAAACGGACGGGCCGGCCAACTGGGCTCAGGGCGCAGTTCTGATCGCCTCGCGTGAAGATCTCGAATTGCTCGCCGCCAACTCCAGGGCGCCGCTCTTCCGCTCCGGCGGCAAGCCGGACACATCCGCATCGAGCCTGTCGCTGATCAATTTCGGCGCCGGGCCGGCTATTCTGGTGTCCGGGCCGGACCCGCAAAGCGCAGCGCGACTGATCGGTTCCGCGTGGCAGGCTGCCGCCGTCAAGTCGACCGTATCGTCCGGCGCCGAGGCATGGCAGTCGCGCGACGAGGGGCGGTTCACGTTCGACCGCTTGCGCACCGATCTGACTCCGCGCGACGTGGTCGACCGCGCGCAATGGTCCATCACGATTGCCTCGAAGGACCTTCCGGTCCAGCGCAAACTCTCGGGCCTGCGCCTGCATGTGGCGGTCGCCCCGGATGAAGCCAACAAGAACGCCGTCGTAACGGCCTTCTTCAACGAGCGCATGATGCAGGCGGTCGCCACGCCCAGCGACATGCGCGCGCAACTCGCCTTCGACATTCCCGAAGGTCTCGCAGGCCTGAACAATTCGCTGCGTCTTGTGGTGCAGCGCCAGCCGCAGGGCGGCGAATGTGCGACCATGCCGCTCGGCTTCCCGGCCCAGTTGCTCGGCAGCAGCGAAATCATCACCACGCCGGCGGCGGAAGCCCCGCGCGACTTCTTCGAAATGGCGAGTCATTTCCGCGATGGGGTGACGCTGTTCGTCGAATCGCGCAACGCCTTCCAGCAACGCGGGCATCTGGCCATGCTGACGGAACTGGCCGGCAATCTCGTCCCGGCCCGCGCGCCGGTTTCGGTCCGCTTTCTGGACGAAGATGCGGCGGCCCAGAGCGCAGGCCCGTTCATGGCCATCAGCGCCCGTGCGCCCGAAAATGCCGAACCTGCGGTACGGTTTGATCAGGGCCGGGCGGTCATCAAGGGGCCTGAAGGGCGCACCATCGCGGATCTCGGCGGATTGAAGAACGCGACTGTGGCGCAGCTTGTGCGCGCCGGCCTCAACCAGGGCCTGTGGATCAGGACTGCGGCCGCCGAGGAAGATCTCGTGCCGCCTTCGCAACTGCAACTGGATCGCGGCAATGTCGCCATTCTCGACAAGAACGGCGTGGCGTTCGCCTTCTCGACGGAGCGCGACCGGTTGATCGAGGTGGTCTATCCGGATCGCCTGTCGCTGGCCGATATCGCCAATGCCTATCGCCCCTGGGTCGTGGGCGCCTTGTGGCTCGCGTTCAGCCTGCTGGTCGTCATGAGCGTTCATCGCTTCTACGCGCGCGGCCGGGGCGGCAAGGCGGCCTGACCGGCTCCGTTCAGGACAGACCAATGTCGCAGACCCATTCGGAGTCGGATCTCGCAATAGGGGACCTGCTGGTCCGCCATGGGGCGATCAGCACGCGGCAGTTCGAGGAGGCGCTCGAACTGGCGACGCAGTGGCGCACGTCCATCAGCGATGTCCTGATGTCGCGCGGCTGGCTGCGCGCAGAAGTCTTCAGCCGCGCAGGCGCCGCCTGTCACGGGCTGCGCTTCGTGCGCATGCGCGAGGAAGCCGCCGACATGTCCCTGCTGGAGGCGGCGGACATGGACTTCTATCTGCAAAACCTGGTCGTGCCGTGGCGGCGCGAAAACGGCCGCCTGCTGCTGGCCGTCAACGCACCCGGCCCGAAGATGCTGCTGAAGGCCCGCGCCCGTTGGGGCGGGGCCATCGACTTCGTGGTCGTCTCCAAATTCGACATTATCGCAACCGTACAGGCGCGCTTCGCCGACGAACTGACCCGGCTCGCGGTCGACGATCTGGCCGAGTCCGATCCGCAAATGTCGGCGCGTCGCGTCCTGTCGAAGCGACAGGCTGTCTGGCTGTATGGAATGGTCAGCCTTGTCCTTGCGGGGCTGGCGCTCGAACCCCTGATGACCGTCATCGCCCTCAATGCGCTGATGACGACCTTTTATCTCGGCAGCTTTCTGTTCAAGGGCGTGCTCGTGTGGGCCGGAGGCCTCGGGCAGATCGCATCAAGCCGCGCCATCGACGCCGAGGTGCGGCAGTTGCGCGACGAAGACCTGCCGGTGTTCACCATCATGGTTCCGATGTTTCGCGAACCTGCGGTTTTGCCGATCCTGGTGCGGGCGCTGAGGAATCTCGACTACCCGCTCGCCAAGCTCGACATCAAGATCGTGCTGGAAGAAGGCGATCATGAAACGATCGAGGCTGTCCGGGCCCTGCGGCTTGAGCCCGTATTCGAAATCATTCTGGTTCCGCCATCCTTGCCGCAGACCAAGCCGAAGGCCTGCAATTATGCGTTGCGGTTCGCGCGTGGCGACTTCCTCGTCATCTATGATGCGGAAGACAAGCCGGAGCGCGATCAGTTGCGCAAGGTGGTGGCGGCTTTCCGCCGTCTGCCCGAAGGCACGGCATGCATCCAGTGCCGCCTGAACTACTTCAATGCGCGTGAAAACTGGCTGACGCGCATGTTCACGCTCGATTACTCGTTGTGGTTCGATCTCATGCTGCCGGGGCTGCAGAAGCTCGGCGCGCCCATTCCGCTCGGCGGCACGTCGAACCATTTCCGCATTTCGGTGCTGCGCGAACTGCGCGCGTGGGACCCGTTCAATGTGACCGAGGACGCAGATCTCGGCATCCGTCTCGCACAGCGCGGCTACAAGATCGGCGTGATCGACTCGACGACGTTCGAGGAAGCCAATTGCAATCCGGGCAACTGGATTCGTCAGAGATCGCGCTGGATCAAGGGTTACATGCAGACCTTTCTGGTCCATTCGCGCCGGCCGGTGCAGCTCTGGCGCGCCGTCGGGCCGCTGGGCGTGACAAGCTTCGTGTTCTTCATCGGCGGCACGGCGCTGTCCGGCCTGTTGAACCCGCTCTGCTGGATCGTCTTCCTTGGCTGGCTGCTGACATCGACGACGCAGTTCTCGCCCCTGTTCCCGCCGGTGCTGCTTTACTTCAGCCTGTTCAACCTCATCGCCGGAAACGGGCTCTTCATCTACCTGATGATGATTGCGCCCTTCAGGCGGCGCTGGACCGGCCTTGCGCCATGGTCGCTCACCGTGATCGGCTATTGGGCCATGATGTCCGTCGCCGCCTACAAGGCGCTCGCGCAGCTCGTGTTCAATCCCTTCTATTGGGAGAAGACCACGCATGGCCTGTCCCGCCAGACTGCGGCCGAACTGGTGAATGCGGAAGCAGCCGACCGGATGCGCGACGAGGGAGCGGTCATGCCGGCGGCCCGATGATGCGTTTCCTTCCGTTCGCCAGCATGGGGGCCGCGTCCTTCGCGGCCTTCTTTGCCCTGTCGGCCTGGCTGGCCCTGCACGGATTTGAAGGCAGCGAGACGGCGGCTCTCGCGGGCCGCGCCATCGCCTTGCGGGACGGCGCAGTGACGTTGCGGGAAATCGTTCTGGCTTTTCCGCCTGCGCCCTATCTGCTGTCCGCAGCCTTGCAGCAGGTGCTGCCGCAAGGTTTGATCACCGGCGGGTCCCTGCTCACCGCCTTTCTGGCTGCAGGCCTGCTCGTCGTCATCTTGCGAAGCCTCGTGGCGGTTGGCTATCGCTGGCCGACGGCGCTCGCCATTTCGATCATGCTGCTGGCGAACCCCGCCATGCTGTTTCTGGCCTCCACGGGTCCGTCTGCGCTGCTGCTGTGTCTGGGCGCATGGCTGGTGGCGACAGCGGCCTTCAGGTTGCGCGCGCGCTCCAACATCGTCGATCTGATGGGCTTTTCGGCTGCGCTCGCATTTCTGGCCCTGTGCCATCCGCTCGGTGCAATGATCGCGCTCGGCCTCACGCCTTTGCTGATCCTGATCCTGCCGCCGCAGGTGACATCCGAATCCACGATTGGCGCTTATCTGACGGCGCTTTTTCCGGTTCTGCTGGTTTGCGGCGGCGCGCTGTATGTTTCCTGGATATTTACCGGCGAACCGCTCAGCATCCTGCGCACGCTTTCGGCCCAATCGGCGGATGCGCAGTTTGACAGTGAAACATCCGTCATGGGGTCAATCGTGCACCAGCCTCTGCTCGCGGCTGCTGCTTACGCTCTTCTGGTCGTGCTGAATGCGCCGATCCTGATTGGCGGAATGGCGGCGGTGCGGCGTCGCCTGCCGCGCATGATGCCGATGCTCGCCTTCGCTCTCTGCATGCCGATTGCGGCCCTGATGGGCGATGCGCTCGGTCTGGGCTCGCCGCCCCTGCTGCTCGTCGCGCCGCTCGTCGGCTTCGCCGCCGCAAGCGTTGCGGTCTTCCCGATCGAGGAGCAACGACCGGTCATCGCCCTGCTGCTCGTGGCGGCCGGGGCCATTGGCGGCGGCTGGACCATGGGCCTGGCCGGAAATGCGGAAAGCGCCGGCTGGACCCGAGCCATGGCGGGGCAAACGATCATGGCCGCGTCGGAAGCGGATCGCGCCGTCGGCGCGGCTCTGGCGGGACGACAGGATGTCCTCATCGACAGCACGAGCGCACCCGCCGTCATCGCCGGGCGCCGTTCTGCGAGCGGTCTGGTGCCGCCCCTCAGTCCGAATTTCGAACTGACGCGCATGTCGCGCCGCGCCACGTCCCGCTATCTCGCCGTGCGCAGTTCCGGCGGCGCGCACCGCGAGAACGACGGCGTGCACGCCATCTTCCCGAAGCTTTACGCGGATGGAATGCCCGGCTACGTGCGCATCTACGATCATCTGGGATGGCGCATCTACCAGCGCAATCCCGCCGCACTGGCGTGGAACTGACCGTGCGGATTCTTCTCGCCATTCCATCCCCGAACGAGCGGCAGGAGGCGCGCCGCGCGCTTTCCTTCGGCGGATTCGAGGACATCCTGGAAACGGCGAGTTCCGCCGATACGATCCAGATTCTCGAACAGCCGCAGGGCGGCGCGGGCGCAGACGCTGTCGTGCTGGACATGGCGCAGCCCGACGCCGATGGCATCGAAACCTGCGCGACCATCCGCCTGCAACCCAGGCACCGCGACACGCCCATCGTGGTGCTGGCTGCGCCCGGAGATGTGCAGACGCTGTCGCAGTCATTCGTGGCGGGGGCCAGCGACTATCTGTTCAAGCCGTTCCATGACATCGAGCTCGTCGCTCGCATGCGATCCATCGCGCGCCACAAGCTGCAGTCCGACCGGCGCCGCGGCTTCGAACGCGAGCTTCAGCGATTTCGTCGTCCGGGGACCATCTGGCGATCGCACGAAGGCCCCATTGTGGACGCGGACACCGGGCTTCTGGGCCGCCAGACATTGACCGAAACCCTCATGTGGCACGGCCAGCAGGAGGACAATGTCCGTATCGCGGTTCTGGTGGCGCAGGTCGATGCGCTGACGAGTTACCGCCATCTTTATGGCGCTGATTCCGCCGCCGCGATGCTCCGCCGTGTGGCGCAGGCGCTCGCAGGCGAACCCGCGCGCCTCGACGACCGGCTCGTGGCGTTCGACACCGGAAGTTTTGCTCTGGTGACGCACGCATCGGATGAAATGTTTCCGCGCGCCGAGCGACTGCGTCGCCGCATTGCGGACTTGCGAATTCCGCATTTCGAGACGGCGCTGCGCGACTTTTTGAGCGTCAGCATCGGCGTATCGGTTGGGCGACGGGCGGGCCGTGATAAGGTCTCGCAATTGTTGCCCGACGCCATCAGGGCTGCCGAACAGGCAGCGGCCGAAGGCGGCAATCGTATCGTAAGCGTGGATGAGTCGTGATGAAGGTGCGGATTTTTCCTTCACGGTTGTTCGCCGCCGCATGGGCGGTTGCGGCGACATGCGCCTGCTCAACGGCGTCCCATGCCGGAGCCTTCAATCAGGAAGCCCGCAAGGGCCAGGTGATCGTCACGTCGAACTTTTCGACCGCCGACGATTCTTTCGCGCCGAGCGGCAAGCTTTTGCCCTCATCGCACTTTCGCAAGTTTGAAACGACCGTTCTGCTGGAATACGGCCTGACCGACTGGCTGCAAGCCATCGTCAAGCCGGCCATCACCGACATGGCCACCAGGGGACCCCCGGGCGCGACCTATACGGGACTCGGGATGACGGAAGCCGGATTGCAGGCCCGGTTGTTGCAGTTCGATTCCACAGTTGTGGCCCTGCAGGGAACCCTGCGGCTTCCGGGCTCCACAAACCGGACCAATCCGCTGCTCACCGGCGCTACCCGCAGCGAAGAGGACGTCCGCCTGCTGGTCGGCCATGCCTTCGATCTCGGCTCCTGGAAGTCCTTCGTGGACCTGCAGGTCGGCTATCGCTGGCGCTCGGGCGGTCCGGACCAATGGCGGGTGGACGCCACCATAGGCACGCGGCCCGTTCCGTGGCTGCTGTTCATGCTGCAATCCTTCAATACCGTATCGCAATCGGCGAATTCGGTGGTTGAACCCGCCATGCGTCAGCACAAGCTGCAACTGAGCGGCGTCTACGATTTCAATGCCTCGTGGTCGGCGCAGCTTGGCGTTTTCGGCAATGTAGCGGGGCGCAGCATTCTGGCCGAGCGCGGTGCGCTGGCGGCGGTCTGGTATCGTTTCTGAGCAATCGCCATTTTCCCGCCATGGTGGAATGGTGTGAGGACGCATCTTCCATTTCCACGCAATTAACCCTGCATTCACCATAAGGTGGGTACCCAAGGTCGTTGCGTGAAATTCAGGGCGAGTGCGTGGCCTATCTGGACCCGCCTCCGGCGCCGGCCCCCGTCGTGGTGGTCAAGGATGTCGGCGGCTTTGTGGACAAGTATCGCGATCAGACCGAGCGCTACAGGCGCGAGGACCGCGAAGTGCGCCTGCACGAGTGCCGCTCTGCCTGCACCCTCGCGCTCAGCCTGCCCAATGTTTGTGTTTACCCCGACAGCATCCTGAAGTTCCACAAGGCCTATAACGTCAACACCAATCAGGCCGACGAGGGCGTTTCGGCGGAGCTGTTCAACGCCTATCCGCCCGCCGTGCGGGCGAGGCTCGGCAATCTCACCCGTCAGTACCGGGTCCTGCGCGGCGCGGAACTGATCGAACTGGGCATCCGCGACTGCAGCGAAAAGCGCACCATCATGGTGGCCAAGAATACGCCGACCGCCGAGCGCCAGACCGGCATCGCGCAGGCCATGGGCAGCCTGGTGACGGCGTTCCTGACGCCCAATGAGTCGGCGACGGCGCAGGGCCTCGCGCCCGTCAAGGTCGCCGCCGCCCGCCCGGCCGGGCCCGCCGCGCCAAACGTGCTGCCGCCTCCGCGTCCGGACCTTGCAGCCGAAATCGAGATCCCGCTGCCGCCCCGCCGTCCGGTCCACACCGTTCAGGTCGCCCGGGTGGAACTGCCGCTGGAACTGCACCCGCCGGATCTGATGAAGGGCGCGATCCCGCCGATTCCGGGCAAGTTCCTGAGCTTTGCGCCTCTCGACGCGCTGCGGCTGCCGATGATCGACCGCGTCCTGCGCTAGAGCTCGATCACCACATATTGCTCTTCAACCGTGACCCGGAACGTCTCGGCCACATAGGGCCCGCGCGTGAGGTCCTCGCCGTTTTCGACGCCGGCCTGGTACATCCGCACCCGCACCGTCTTTGGATCGCACCACGATTGGCCGGTGCGGATATCAAATTCCCATCCGTGCCAGGGACATTTTACAAATTCGCCCGGACGCGAGATGCGGTACTGGCCCGGCGCGTCGGATTCCACGAGGCCGCAGACCTTCCCGGTCGACAGCGAACCGGATTCATGCGGGCATCGGTCGCCGAGCGCATAGTAGGAGCCGTTGAGGTTGAAGACCGCGATATCGCGGCCCTTCACGGTGACCTTCTTGTGGCTGCCGGGCGGAATATCCTCGGTCGTGGCTACGACGTGCTTGTCCATGCGATTCCGTCCCGCGTTGCTGGCGCATCCTGTCACTGCGCCTTTTAGCAGCCAATCCCCCGGCCGGGCAGGGCGGTGGTTGCGACCTGAGGGCGCAGCTTTTCAGCTCCGCCAAGGTTGACGCGCCAAGCGCGGATCACGCACAATCGGACGACGCGCGACGCCTGTCGCGCCAAATCCGGCGCAGTCCGGGACATATGGAGGAAACGGAGTGATCATTCGCGATCTTCAGGCGACGCACAGCGTCATGCCGAAGGACGATCCGACGTGGAAATTTGCTCTTGCGGCGACATCGCAGGTCGAGGGGCTGATTCTCAAGATAACCACCGAAGACGGACATGCCGGCTACGGTTACGCATCGGCCGTGCCCCACATGGGTTCGTCGATGACGACGTTGGCTGCGGAGCTTGATTTGTTTCGTCCGCATCTTGTCGGGAAGGATGCGTGGAATCTCGAGGCGATTCTGGCGGGTCTGGACCGTGCGTTGCGCGGGTCCCAGCAGGCGAAGGCGGCGATTGACTGCGCCTTGTATGATCTGCAGGCCAATGCGCTGGGGGTTCCGCTGAACCGTCTGTTCGGCGGCGTTGTGCGCACGGAAGTGCCGATCCTGCGCATTCTGGCGATCAAGACGCCGGCCGAGATGGCCGCGCAGGCGCAGAAGCTCTTCGACAAGGGCTACCGCTATTTCAAGATCAAGGTCCACGGCGAGGTGGATGAGGATGTGGCGCGCGTGAAGGCGATCCGCCAGCAGGTGGGGCCGGGCGCGCATCTGACCATCGACGCCAACCAGGCCTATACGGTGAAGGACGCCGTGACGGCGATCTCCCGGATGAGCGAGTTCGGCCTCGATCTGGCCGAGCAGCCGGTTCATGTGGACGACCGCGAAGGTCTGGCGCTGGTGACGAAGATGGTGCCGGTGACCGTGGAGGCCGACGAGGCGGCGGGTTCGCTGCGCGAGGTCTACGATCTGGTGTCGCGCCGCACGGTGGATGCGGTGAGCCTGAAGATCCCCAAGCTGGGCGGCCTGCGCAACACGGTGGCGGCGGCCCGCATCTGCGAGGCGGGCGGCATCAAGTACCGGTTCGGGGCGGCGGTGGGATCGCGGCTGATGAGCGCCCATGCGGTGCATCTGGCCTGCGCGCTGCCGGGCGTGGATTACGCCTGCGAACTGGGCGAGTTCGACCGCCTGCTGGACGATCCTTTCGAGGGCATCGAGATCCAGGACGGCGTCCTGAAGCTGCCCGAAGGCCCGGGCTCGGGCGTCCGGCCGGTCAAGAAGTAAGGCGGCGAGCCAGCAAGTAACGCAGGTTGCCGCCGCCACATCACCCGCAAACCCGAACCATAAACCAAACCCAAGGAGATCGAGCACAGTGCCCAAGCACCCCTCATCCGGCAAATATGCCATCGTGGGCCTCGGCGTCGTCGCCGGGCAGCAGCCCGACAAGTCGGAGCGCATGATTGCGGCGGAAGCCGCGCGCCTGGCGATTGAAGACGCGGGCCTGACCCGTCAGGACATCACCGGCGCGGTGGACCTGCGCCGCTCGGGCGGCGGCGGCGACCGCGCCTCCTACTCGGACGCCTTCACGCGCGTTCTGGGCCTGAACAACAATTATTACTACACGAACGGGCGCGGCGGCGCTCTGGCGGGTCTGGGCATGGCGACCGCCATGTCGTTCATCGACCGCGGCATCTCGGACTACGTCTGCCTCATGGGCGCTGTGACCGACTGGTCGCAGGCGCAGGAGAGCAAGAAGAAGGGCTATCGGGGGATGGCCCACACCGAGAAGCGCGGCTACTGGGGCAAGTTCGTCGGCGACTCGGTGGCGGTGAGCCACCATTCGTGGATGGCGGCCCGCCACATGGCGGTCTACGGCACCACCAGCCGCCAGCTCGGGGCGATTGCGGTCTCGCAGCGCGAATGGGCGCAGCTGAACCCGGAAGCCAAGATGTATGGCCGTCCGCTGACGATTGAAGACCACCAGAACTCGCCGCTTCTGGCCGAGCCCTACCACATGCTCGACATGTCGCTGGTGTCGGACGGCGCGGTGGCGTTCATCCTGACCACGGCCGAGCGCGCCCGCGACCTGAAGTCCAAGCCCGCCTATGTGATGGGCCAGGGCTTTGGCGAAGTGTCGTCCACCGTCTGGTGGGACAAGAAGAACTTCACCCATATGGCGGTGGAGCCGGCCAAGAAGCAGGCCTTCGGGCAGGCGGGCATTGACCTGAAGGACATCGACTGCGTGCAGTTCTACGACTGCTTCACGGCGGAGGTCCTGTTCCAGATCGAGGATTACGGCTTCTGCGCGAAGGGCGAGGGCGGGGCCTGGGTCGAGGCCGGCAACATGGCGCCGGGTGGCAAGGTTCCGATCAACACGTCGGGCGGCCTTCTGTCCTGCTACCACCTTGGCGACCTGACGGGCCTTGCCGAAAGCGTGCGGCAGATCCGCGGCGATTGCGGCCCGCGTCAGGTGAAGGACTGCGAGTTCGTCATGACCACCGGGCACGGCGGGGAACTGGTTTCCCCCGGCATGTGCTCGATCCATACCTGCACGATTCTGGGAGCCAATCCGTGAGCGCTTCAAACGTCATCACCGTCACCACCGAATGGAAGAAGCCGCGTCCGTCGATCGACCACGACAACGAGGCGTTCTTTGAAGGGCTGAAGCAGCACAAGTTCCTTGTGTGGAAGTGCAAGACCTGCGGGACGAGCTACTGGCCCAAGGCCTATTGCCAGAACCACGACAACGAACCCTATGCGTCCAACATGGACTGGGCGGAAGCCAAGGGCACGGGCAAGATCTACGCCTTCAACATCCACCACACGGCGTTCAATCCGGGCTTCAAGGAAGAAGTGCCGTATTACTACGCGCTGGTCGAACTGGATGAGGGCCCACTGGTCTCCTCCACCCTCATCGGCGACAAGCGCCCCAAGAATATCTACGATATCGGCCAGAAGGTCGAAGTCGTCTACGAAGACCACCCCAACGAAGGCTTCACGATTCCAAAATTCAGAATCGTGGATTGA